>NZ_JBEYRY010000006.1:0-350307 GCF_040704175.1 Micromonospora sp. NPDC047812
ACGCCCGGTTACATTCCGAACCCGGAAGCTAAGCCCTCCAGCGCCGATGGTACTGCACTCGGGAGGGTGTGGGAGAGTAGGACACCGCCGGACAATCTTTCAGTTCAGGGCCACCCTTCGGGGTGGCCCTGAACTGCATTCTGTGGAAGAGCGCCGGTCAGAACGCGTAGCGGACGCGGCAGTACGGCGCCTTCGCGGCGATCAGGTCCGTCAACGCCGCCACGTAGGCGCCCTTGCTGCCGGTGCGGTACCGCACGTTCCAACCGCCGGTCTGCGACCGCTTCGGCTGCTGGAGATCCGGCCGCCAGAGGATCTCCTCGGCCTTCGGATGCCACCCGAGGTTCACCTCGTGCAGCCGGTCGTTGTGGGTAAGGAAGATGACCTCGGCGGCGAGCTGCGCCTTCGCGCGGGGCCCGAGCGCGTCGTCGAGCTGGTCGAGCAGCTCCGCCCAGTCGTCCAGCCACCCGTCGCGGACCACCACCGGGCTGAGGTTGACGTGCACCTCGTAGCCGGCCGCGACGAAGTCGTCAACGGCGGCCAGCCGCTCCGCGACCGGAGAGGTCCGGATGTCGAGCAGCTTCGCGTCCCGGGCCGGCATCAGCGAGAACCGGACGCGGGTCCGGCCCCGGGGATCCCAGTCGAGCAGGTCGCGGTTGACGTGCTTCGTGGCGAACGTGGCCTTCGCCGTCGGTAGGTCCCGGAACAGCGTCACCAGGTCCCGGACGTTGTCGGAGACGCGGGCGTCCAGCGAGCAGTCGGAGTTCTCGCCGATGTCGTACACCCAGGCGGCGGGGTCGCACTGGTTCGGCTCTCCCTTGACGCCCTGGCGACCCACGTGCCGGCCCAGGTAGCCGGTGATCCGGTCGATGTTGGCGAAGACCGTCACCGGGTTGCTGTAGCCCTTGCGGCGCGGCACGTAGCAGTAGGCGCACGCCATCGCGCAGCCGTTCGCCGTGGACGGGGCGATGAAGTCGGCCGAGCGGCCGTTCGGGCGGGCGGTGAGGGACTTCTTGACCCCCAGCACCAGGGCCTCCGTCTTGATCCGCACCCACCGGGCCACGTTGGTCTCGTCCCCGTACAGCTCCGGGATGCGGGAGTGGCTCTCGACCTCGACGCGCTCCGCGGCGGGAAAGCGCTCCAGCACCGCCCGCCCACGGGGCAGCGCGGCGGCCTCCGGCTCCACGTAGATCCGCCGGATGTCGAACAGCCGGGAGTGCGGGACAGCGTCGGTCATGAAAGGGGACAACTGCGGACCGATCGGCGTTGTTCCCGCGCCCGGGGCGCGCCGTTTCCGCGCCCGGGCCGCGGGTACCCGGACGCATGCCCGAGGGCCACCTCGTCCACCGGTACGCGCGCGAGCAGCACGCCGCGCTCGCGGGGCAGGTCCTCGCCGCCTCCAGCCCGCAGGGTCGCCTGGACACCGGCCCGTACGACGGGCGGCGGTTGCGCGCGGTGGAGGCGTACGGCAAGCACCTGCTCTACCACGTCGACGACGCGCCGGCCCTGCACGTGCATCTCGGCATGCGTGGGCTGTTCCTGCGCCACGACGACCCGGCCGTCCCGCCCCGTGGGGGCGTCCGGCTGCGCCTGGCCGGTGCCGGCGTCGCGTACGACCTGATCGCGCCCATCCGCTGCGAACCGCTCCCGGGCGACGGCGAGCGCGCGCTGCGGGCCTCGCTGGGCCCGGACCCGCTGCGCGCCGACGCCGACGCTGAGGAGGCCGTACGACGGCTCGGCGCCGCCAGGGGCGCGGTCGGCGCGGCGCTGCTGGACCAGGCGGTGTGGGCGGGCCTCGGCAACGCCTGGCGGGCGGAGCTGCTCTTCCTCGCCGGCCTCGACCCGGACGCCCGGGCGGTCGGGCCGGCGCCGGCCCGCCGGCTGTGGGAGCTGGCCGTCGGGTACCTGGCGCTGGGCCGCGACGCCGGCCAGGTGGTCAGCGACCCGGCGGCACCCGACGAGCGGTGGGTCTACAAGCGGCCGACCTGCCGGCGCTGCGGCGCCCGGGTGCGCACGTGGCAGCTGGGCGGTCGCACGGCGTACGCCTGCCCGGTCGACCAGCCCGCGGCCTGACCCGACCCGCGGACGCCGGTCCGCCGGGCTCTCCTTCGACCGGGAGAGACCCACCTGGCCCGGACGCCGTCGCCGTTCGTCGGGGCCGGCGCTCAGCGGCGGGGCCGGCGGGGGCCGGCGAGCCGCAGGGCGTTGCAGACGTCGACCACGCCCTGAACGTCCCAGGCGATCTCGCCGGCCACCCGCCGGGTGTCCGGGCCGGCCACGATGCCCGCGAGGATGACGACGCGGTTCTGCACGGTCACCACGATCTGCTGGCGACGGGTGGTCCAGTCGCTGCTCAACCGCTGGGCGACCAGCGCCGCCAGCCGGCCGTCCCCGTCGTCCGGCGGGGGGTCCGGCGGCCCGGCAGGCAACCCGCCCTCGTCCGGGTACGGCCAGGGGATGAGCATGGCGCGCTTCCTCTCGATGGTTCTGCCGACCGGGGGCCGTCCGGGCCCGGCGGTCGGGTCAGCGGGACGACGCCTCGGACACCGCCGCCGGGGAGAGGCGGCGCGGATCCGGCCCGGGCGTGTCACCGGCACCGCCCGGGGACAGCCGGCGGACCGCCTCCTGCGGGCTCGCGAAGACCGGGAACAGCCCGTCGAGCCGCATGGTGTGCAGCACGGTGCGGATGAAGCGGGACGGAGCGGCCAGGCAGAGCACGGCGCCCCGCTCCCGGGCGTCGCGGTGGGCCCGGACGAGCAGCCCGAGCCCGCCGGCGTCGATGAGGTGCACCCGGGTCAGGTCGACCACCACGTGCCCGTGGACGTCCACCGCCTGCCGCAGGGCGGCCCGCAACTCGTCGGCGGTGTCGACGTCGATGTTCCCGGTGGTCGTATTCACCGCGACGTCGTCGAGGTGGTCGACGCCCAGCACCCCGCCCCCCGACTGACCGCCCTGGGCGGCGGCGTCGCCGCCGATCCCGAGACCCGGCAGGCTGCACCGGGGACAGCGGTGCGGGCCCGTGGCGAACGGCGAGCCGCTCCAGCCGTGTTCGGCCACCAGGGTCCAGACGACCTCGGCGTCGGGCAGGACGCAGGCGGTGCCCGTGGTCGTGTCCCCGCAGCTGTCGCAGATCAACGTCATCAGGTGCTCGTCCGGTACGACGGTCATCGTGTCTTCCTCCACGGGAGGTCGGGCCGTGCCACGCGCCGGCCCGCGACCGGCGGCGTCTGGGCGGTGTCGAGGTCCGGCCCCGTCCCGCCCGGCGGGGCGTCGGCGCGCCGGGGACCGGCCGTGGCCGTCACCAGGGCGACGCCGACGACGGCCGAGCCGGCCGGCACGCCGACGCGCCACGCGGCCGACCCGTCGGTGTCGAGGCCGACGATGCGGGCCAGGATGACGCCGGACAGCGCGGTGACGATCCCCGCCACGAGGGCCAGCCAGACCGGCACCCCCCGCCGGCGCGGGTTCACCCGCCAGCCCGCCCCGGCGACGAGGAGGCCGACGGCGAGCGCGGTGAGGAGACCGGCGACGGTCATCTGATCCCTCCTGCGGGCCGGCCGGCCGACGGCAGCCGGCCCACGGTTGTTCCCCACCACCCTCGGCGTCGCCCGTGGCGCCGGTCACGCGGTTGTATGACAGTTGCGTGACAAAACCGCCGGACGCCGGACACGGTTGGGCACCCGCCGCCGCCTTGGGGATGATGCCGGTATGACGGACGTGCTGGTGATCGAGGACGACGACCGGATCCGTCTGGCGTTGCTGCTCGCGCTCGAGGACGAGGGCTACCGCGTCCGGGGCGTGGCCACCGCCGAGGAGGGCCTGCTGCGGCAGCGCCGGGAGCCGGCCGACACCGTACTGGTCGACCTGATGCTGCCGGGCGTCGACGGCTTCGAGTGCATCCGGCGGCTGCGCCGCGACGACGACGTGCCGATCGTGGTGGTCAGCGCCCGCGACGACACCCACGACATCGTCGCGGCACTGGAGGCCGGGGCCGACGACTACGTGGTCAAGCCGGTGGCGGTCAAGGAACTGTCGGCGCGGCTGCGCGCCCTGCGGCGCCGGGCCCGGGCGGCGCCCGACCCCGTACCGGTGCTCACCTTCGGGCAGCTGGAGATCAGCCCGGACGCCGGGGAGGTACGCCTGGGCGGGCGGCCGGTGCCGGTCACCCGCACCGAGTTCCGGCTGCTGTGCGAGCTGGCCGAGCACGCCGGCCGGGTGCTGTCGCGCCACCAGCTGCTGCAACGGGTCTGGGGCTACGACACCGGTGACGAGCGGCTCGTCGACGTGCACGTGGGTCGGCTGCGGCAGAAGATCGAGGACGATCCGGGCAACCCCCGGCACCTGGTGACCCTGCGCGGCCTCGGCTACAAGCTGACCCGGTGAGGCGCCTCGGACTGCGGGCCCGGGTGTCCGCCGGGTTCGCGGTCGGCGCGTTGCTGCTGTCCGCCTCGATGGCGCTGGTCTCGTACGAACTGACCAGGCGATCCCTGCTGGACGAGCGGGAGCGCACCGCCGTGCGGGCGGCGTACTTCGACGCGGCGGTGGTGCGTGCCGGCCTGGACACGGACGCGCCCGACGTGGTGGAGGTGCTGCGGTCGCTCGACACCGGCGGCATCCGCCGGCCGCTGCTGCACCGTGGCAACGACTGGTACGCCCGCACGGCCGACGCCGGCCTGACCGCCGCCATCCCGGTCGACCTGCAACAGCTCGTCCACGCCGGGGAACCGGCCGTGCAGCGGGTCCGGGTCAACGGCCAGCCCACCCTGCTCGTCGGCCTGCCGTTGGCCCCGTCCACCAGCTACTACGAGCTGACGTCGCTGCGGGAGCTGGACCAGACCCTGCGGGTCCTGGCGCTGGCGCTGACCGCTGTGGCCATCGTGGTCGCCGGGTCCGGCGCCGCCCTTGGCTGGTACGCCACCCGGCACAGCCTGCGGCCGCTGACGGCGGTGGCAGACGCCGCGCAGGAGATCGCCGCGGGCAACTTCTCCGCCCGGCTCGCCGCGACCACCGACCCCGACCTGACCCGGCTCTCCACGTCCTTCAACCACATGGTCGACCAGCTCTCCCGGCGCATCGAGCGGGACCGCCGCTTCGCCGCCGACGTCAGCCACGAGCTGCGCTCGCCGTTGCAGACCCTCTCGGCCGCGGCCAGCGTCCTGGCCCGTCGCCGGGCCCACCTCGACGAGCGCACGGCCACCGCCGCGGGCCTGGTGGCCGACGAGATCACCCGGTTCCAGCAGCTCGTCAACGACCTCATCCAGCTCGCCCGCAGTGACCAGCCGGTCGACCGGGCGCCGGTCGACGTGGCGGCGCTGGCCCGCCGCGCCTGTCAGGTCCGCGGGCTGCCGGACACGCTCGTCCGGGTCGACGCGGGTGTCGCCCCCACCTGGCTGGTCGACGAGCGTCGGATCGAGCAGATCCTGGCCAACCTGGTCGACAACGCGCTGCGCCACGGTGGCGGCCCGGTGGCCGTGCGGCTGTCGCAGCGGGACGGGACGGGGATCGTCGAGGTCGACGACGAGGGGCCGGGCGTGCCGCCGGAGGACCGCGACCCCATCTTCGACCGCTTCGTCCGTGGCCGGGCCGCGCACTCGCGTGGCTACGGCGACGGCACCGGGCTCGGGCTGGCCATCGTCGCGCAGCACGCCGCCGCGCACCGGGGGCGGGCCGGCGCGGGCGACCGCCCCGGCGGGGGAGCCCGCTTCCGGGTCGAGCTGCCCGGGGTGCTGCCGTGATCCGCCGCGCGCCCGGGCGTCCGCCGCCCGCCGGGACCGGCCGCGACCCCGCGAGCCCTGTGCCCGCGTCCCGCCGGCGGGGCCGGTGGCCCGGCGTCGGCGGCGCGCTCGTCGTCCTCGGGCTGCTGGGCGGCTGCGGCGTGCCGACCGAGGGCGCCCCGCGCGCCGTGGCACCTCCGCCCGGGCCGTTCCCCTCGCCGGGGGCGGTCGTGGCGACGCCGACCCCCACCCTGACGGCCGGGCGGACGACGGAGGTCCTCTGCTTCGTACGCGACGACCGGCTGGTCCGTGTCGAGCGGCGGGTCGACGGCACGCCCACCGTCGACGCCCAGCTCCAGCACCTGCTGGCCGGCCCGAGCACCGCCGAGCGCGACGACGGCCTCACCACGGCGCTGCCCGGGGCCGTGCCGGTCGCCGCCGCCCGGCCCCGGGGCAACGAGGTCGACGTGGAGCTCGGCGGGGCCGGCGACGAGACGGGCCGCAGCGACGAGGTCCTCGCCTTCGGGCAGATCGTCTGCACCCTGACCGCCCGCTCCGACGTCGACACCGTGGCCTTCTTCCGGGGCGGGGCCCCGCTGGGGGTCCCGCGTGCCGACGGGTCGCTGTCCCGGCGGCCCCTGGCCGCCGACGACTACGCCGGCCTCGTGGCCCCCCGCTGACGGGACCGGCCCGTGCCGCCGCCACCCCCCTCCGGCCAGGGCCGGGTGACGGCCGGCATCACGCCCACCGTGCGCCAGTCGGCCCGCCGGAAGGCGCCGCCCAGCGTCAGCCGGTCGCTGGCCAGCAGGCTGCGGTGCCGCTGGTCGTCGTCCACCCGCATCCCGGCCACCGGGCGCGGGTGGCGGAGACCCGCCAGATCGGCGACGTCGTGCTGGTCCGCTACGCGCTGTCGGAGCGCTGCGACGCGGGCTGAGCGGGCACCACCCCGAGCGCCTCGTCCACCCGCTCCAACACGGCCGCGTCGTCGTGGCCGACGCCGCGCAGCAGGTCAATGGCGGTCGCCCGGATCTGGCCGACGATCATCGTGGCGGGCAGCGCCGGGTCGGACGCGAGCAGCCGGCCGGCGACGCGTACCGCCGTCATGGCCGCCTCGTCGGCCCGCGCCGCGTGGCGGTCGGCGTCCTCGCCGGTGAGGTCGGTCGCCACCGCCTCGCCCGCGGCGCGTACGGCGGCGGCCAGGGCGGGCAGCGCGTCGCCCAGCTCCGGCGGCGTCCCGGTGTGCAGCCGGGTCAGCGTCACCCCGGCGCGGGCCAGCACCCGGACGTTGCGCACGGCGTAGTCCAGCTGCCGGGTGGTCGCCTCCACGTCCCGCACCTGCCCGGCGTGCCGCCGCCGGCGGACGTGGAACCGCAGCGTCTCCCCGGTGGCCCGGACCGCCGTGCGCAGCCGGTCCACGCAGTCGTCCAGCTCCCGGGCCCGGTCCAGCGCCGCCCGGGCGGCGGTCTCGTCGCAGCGGGCGAGCGCGTCGTCGAGCGCGTCGAGCACCCCGGCCAGGTCGGCGAAGCTCTGCCGGGCCTGGCTGATCAACGGGGCGAGCGGGTCGCGGGACGCCAGGAGCTGGCTCGCGGCCAGCGCGACCGCGCCGCCGATCAGCGCGTCGACGAACCGGAAGGGCATCAGGGTGCCGCTGGGCGCGGCCACCGCCACCAGGTACATCGCGGAGACCGCCGCCTGCACCACGAGGGTGGTGCGTGCCCCGATCGCCACCATCAGGCCGGTGGTCAGCGTCAGCACCAGCAGGACGGTGCCGGTGCCGGGGCCGAGCGCGTAGACCAGCAGTTCGGCGACGAGCACGCCGGCCGCGACCCCGAGCAGGATCTCCACCGTCTGCCGGACCCGCCGCCCCCGCGCCTCGCCCAGGACGACCAGCGCCGCCGTGGGGGCGAAGAACGGGTCCGGGTGACCGATCACCCGGGCGGCGAGGATCCAGGCCACCGTCGCGGCGAGGGCCAACTCGACCACCGTCGTGCCGTCGCGCCGGAGCCGCCCGCCCACGCCCCGCCACCACTGTCGCACCGTCCGTACCCCTTTCCGGTGGGGCGCGGTCCACACCGGACCCGTTGGCCGGGCCGGCGTCGAGGACCGCCCCGGCGAGTCCCCCGTTCCGGTCGGACCGGTTCGCGCGTCGCCTCTACCCGCGCCGTGCCCTCGGTAACCGTGCTGGTCACCGTGCCGCGGCGCGGCCGCCGGCCGGCGGGCGTCGCGGAGCGCCGGCCGGCGCGCGTGCGACGAGCGGGCTGTGCATACTTGCGCGGTCGATGTTGTGCCGGCGGGCGGGCCCCCCGGCCGTTCCGCGAGGTGGTTGTGGTGGTCGAGAAGACGGCGTCGCGGCGCAACCCGGCGACCGGTGGGGCTGCGGCGATGGCCGACCCGGGGCTCCGGCAGCTGCTGGCCGGCCTGACGGCGGTGCGGGACGGCGACTTCGGCACCCGGCTGCCCGAGGACGCCGACGGCCTGCTCGGGGAGATCGCCACCGTGTTCAACGGCATGGTCGACCAGTTGTCGCTGTTCACCTCCGAGGTGACCCGGGTGGCCCGGGAGGTGGGCACGGAGGGGCAGCTGGGCGGCCAGGCCGAGGTGCCCGGGGTGTCGGGCACCTGGAAGGACCTCACCGACTCGGTCAACGCCATGGCGGGCAACCTGACCGACCAGGTCCGCGACATCGCCGAGGTCGCCACGGCGGTGGCCCGGGGCGACCTGTCGCAGAAGATCACCGTGGACGTGCGCGGCGAGATCCTGGAGTTGAAGATCACCATCAACACGATGGTGGACCAGTTGTCGTCGTTCGCCGACGAGGTGACGCGGGTGGCCCGGGAGGTCGGCAGCGAGGGCCGCCTCGGCGGACAGGCCGAGGTGCCCGGCGTGGCCGGCACCTGGCGCGACCTCACCGACTCGGTGAACTTCATGGCCGGCAACCTGACCAGCCAGGTCCGCAACATCGCCCAGGTCACCACCGCCGTGGCCCGGGGCGACCTGTCGCAGAAGATCACCGTCGACGCCCGGGGCGAGATCCTGGAGCTCAAGAGCACCATCAACACGATGGTGGACCAGCTGTCGTCGTTCGCCGACGAGGTGACCCGGGTGGCCCGCGAGGTCGGCACCGACGGGCGGCTCGGCGGTCAGGCCCAGGTCAGCGGCGTCGCGGGCACCTGGCGCGACCTCACCGACTCGGTGAACTCCATGGCGGTCAACCTCACCGACCAGGTGCGCAGCATCGCGCAGGTGGCCACGGCGGTGGCCCGGGGCGACCTGTCGCAGAAGATCACCGTCACCGCGCACGGCGAGATCCTGGAGCTGAAGAACACCATCAACACGATGGTGGACCAGTTGTCGTCGTTCGCCGACGAGGTGACCCGGGTGGCCCGCGAGGTCGGCACCGAGGGTCGCCTCGGCGGCCAGGCGGACGTCAAGGGCGTCTCCGGCACCTGGAAGGACCTCACCGAGTCGGTCAACGTCATGGCGGACAACCTCACCGCCCAGGTGCGCAGCATCGCCGAGGTGACCACCGCCGTGGCGAAGGGCGACCTGACCCAGAAGATCCGGGTCGACGCGCGCGGCGAGATCCTGGCGCTGAAGGAGACCATCAACACGATGGTCGACCAGCTCTCCGCGTTCGCCGACGAGGTGACGCGGGTGGCCCGGGAGGTGGGCACCGAGGGCCGCCTCGGCGGCCAGGCCCGGGTCTCCAACGTCGGCGGGACCTGGAAGGACCTCACCGACAACGTCAACGAGATGGCCAACAACCTCACCAACCAGGTGCGCTCGATCGCGCTGGTCGCCACCGCCGTCGCCCAGGGCGACCTGAGCCGGCAGATCACCGTGGAGGCCAAGGGCGAGGTGGCCGTGCTCGCCCAGACCATCAACACGATGGTCGGCACGCTCGGCGCGTTCGCCGACGAGGTGACGCGAGTGGCCCGCGAGGTGGGCACCGAGGGCCGCCTCGGCGGGCAGGCGCGGGTGCCGAACGTGGCCGGCACCTGGAAGGACCTCACCGACAACGTCAACTCGATGGCGAACAACCTCACCGGTCAGGTCCGCAACATCGCCCAGGTCACCACCGCGGTGGCCCAGGGCGACCTGACCAAGAAGATCGACGTCGACGCGCGCGGCGAGATCCTGGAGCTGAAGACCACCATCAACACGATGGTGGACCAGCTGTCGTCGTTCGCGGCCGAGGTGACCCGGGTGGCCCGGGAGGTCGGCAGCGAGGGCCGCCTCGGCGGCCAGGCCGAGGTCGAGGGCGTCTCCGGCACCTGGAAGCGGCTCACCGAGAACGTCAACGAGCTGGCCGGGAACCTCACCCGCCAGGTGCGCGCCATCGCCGAGGTGACCAGCGCCGTCGCCACCGGCGACCTGACCCGCTCCATCACCGTGGACGCCCCCGGCGAGGTCGGCGAGCTGAAGGACAACATCAACTCGATGGTGGAGTCGCTACGCGAGACCACCCGCACCAACCAGGAACAGGACTGGCTCAAGACCAATCTGGCCCGCATCGCCGGCCTGATGCAGGGCCACCGCGACCTGGACGTGGTCGCCGGTCTGGTGATGAACGAGCTGGCCCCGCTGGTCTCCGCGCAACTCGGCACGTTCCTGCTGGTGGACGACGGCCCTGGCGGGACGGGCCTGCGGGTGGTCGGCGGGTACGGGCACGACACCTCCGGCCGCCGGTACGCCCTCGGCGACTCGCTCGTCGGGCAGGCCGCGGTGAGCAAGCGGGCCATCGTGGTGGACACCGTGCCGGCCGACTACGTCACCGTCTCCTCCAGCCTCGGCGCCGCCGCCCCGCTGCACCTGGTGGTGCTGCCGATCCTCTTCGAGGACCAGGTGCTCGGCGTCATCGAGCTGGCCAGCATGAGCCGCTTCACCGAGGTGCAACGCGACTTCCTCGACCAGCTGACCGAGACCATCGGCGTCAACGTCAACACCATCGTCGCCAACGCCCGCACCGACGTGCTGCTCACCGAGTCGCAGCGCCTCGCCGCGGAGTTGCAGGCCCGCTCGGAGGAGCTGCAGGCCCGCTCCGAGGAACTCCAGCGCTCCAACGCCGAGCTGGAGGACAAGGCGGCCCTGCTGGCCCGGCAGAACCACGACATCGAGACGAAGAACTCCGAGATCGAGCAGGCCCGGCAGGAGCTGGAGGCCCGAGCCCAGCAGCTCGCCCTCGCCTCCAAGTACAAGTCGGAGTTCCTCGCCAACATGAGCCACGAGCTGCGTACGCCGCTGAACTCGCTGCTCATCCTCGCCCAGCTGCTCGCGCAGAACCCGAACCGCAACCTGACCGCCAAGCAGGTCGAGTACGCCACGGTCATCCACTCGGCCGGCACCGACCTGCTCCAGCTCATCAACGACATCCTCGACCTGTCCAAGGTGGAGGCGGGCAAGATGGACATCAACCCGGAGACCTTCGAGCTGGCCGCGCTGCGCGACTACGTCGACGCCACCTTCCGGCCGCTGACCACCCCCCGGGGCCTGGAGCTGGAGATCAGCACCGGGCCGGGCGTGCCGACCGAGCTGCACACCGACGAGCAGCGGCTGCGGCAGGTGCTGCGCAACCTGGTCTCCAACGCGGTCAAGTTCACCGAGAAGGGGCAGGTGCGGCTGCGCATCGAGCGGGCCGCGCCGGGCGAGTTGCCCGAGGGGCTCGCCCCGACGGACACCGTCATCGCGTTCCGGGTGATCGACACCGGCATCGGCATCGCCGAACAGCACCTGACCGCCATCTTCGACGCCTTCCAGCAGGCCGACGGCACGACCAGCCGCCGGTACGGGGGCACGGGCCTCGGGCTGTCCATCAGCCGGGAGATCGCCCACCTGCTCGGCGGCCGGATCCAGGCGCACAGCGTGCTCGGCCGGGGCAGCACGTTCACCCTCTACCTGCCCGTCGGGCCGGTGCCCGCCGGGACCGGCGACGCGGCTGCGGACGACCGCCCGACCGGCCCGCCGGCAACGGGCCGTGCCGGCGCGCTGCCCTGGACGCCGCCGGCCACGCTGCCCTGGGCGGCCCCGGCCACCCTGCCGTCGGCCGTGACGCTGCAGCCCGGCGAGGTCCGCCGGATGCTCGTGCTGGAGCGCCACGACAAGGGGCTGCTGACGCTGCTCGCCCAGGGCGTCGCGGCGGACCTTGGCGGCGCGCACCCGCCGGTGGAGATCTCCACCGCGGTGGACGTCGCCTCGGCGCTCGAGGCGCTCGCCGGCGGGCGGCACCACGTCCTGGTGCTCCAGCTCGACCTGCCCGGCGACGGCGGTACGAACCTGCTGAAGGCGCTGCACGACGATCCGGCGCTGCGCGGGGTGCCCGTGCTGGCGTACCACGGCCACCCGCTGCCGTCCGGCTCGCAGGCCCTGTTGCAGGCGCTGGCCCACGAGCGGCCGCTGGAGGTCCTGCGCAGCCTGGACGACCTGCGCGAGCGGATCGCCCTGCACCTCACGGCGGTGACCCCGGAGCGGGTGCTGCCGTTCGCCCCGGTGGTGCCCGACGTCCGCCCCGCCGTCGACGCCCTGCCCGCCGACCTGGCCGGCCGCAAGGTGCTGGTGGTGGACGACGACGCGCGCAACGTCTTCGCGCTGACCAACATCCTGGAGCTGCACGGGCTCGACGTGGTCTACGCGGAGAACGGCCGGCAGGGCGTCGAGACGCTGATGCGCCACGACGACATCGACCTCGTGCTGATGGACGTCATGATGCCGGAGATGGACGGCTACGCCGCGACGGCGGCGATCCGCGCCATGCCCCGCTACGCCGACCTGCCGATCATCGCGGTGACCGCGAAGGCGATGCACGGCGACCGGGAGAAGAGCATCTCCTCCGGCGCCAGCGACTACGTCACGAAGCCGGTCGACGCCGCCGACCTGTTGCAGTGCATCCACCGCTGGCTGCACGGCTGAGGCATGCCCGGGCGGGCGGTCCCCGGTGTTCCCCGGGCGGGCGACCGCCCGGGGAGTACCGGTCGGCGTACGCTCAGGGGCGGCCGGCCTCGAACGTCTCGCGGTCGAGGAAGAGCAGCCGGGCCCGCTTGCCGTTCACGTCGACCAGCGGACCGGCGACGAAGCCGGTGCGCAGGAGCCGCTCCACCGCCTTGTCGTTGCGCGCGTCCGGCTCCATCACGACGCGCCGGTGTCGCGGGTCGGCGAAGACGAAGTCGAGGAACACGCGCAACAGGGTGCCGGTGAAGCCCCGCTCGACCGTGTCGGGCGGGCCGATCAGCAGGTGGGCCCCGTGGTCGCCGGGCTGGACCGGGTAGCACTCGCCGACCGGGTCGGCGGCCGGCTCGTAGGTCTGGAACAGCGCCACCGGCGTGCCGTCGCGGTGTGTCAGCCAGGCGTGGTGGGTGGGCAGCGAGTCCAGGTAGCGGTAGATCTCCCCGACCCGGTCCCGGCCGGCCTCGCGCATGCCCCAGAAGCGGGCGCGTTCCTGGCTGACCCAGGCGTGGATCAGGTCGATGTCGGTGTCGGGGTCGACGGGGCGGATGGTCACCCGGCCGAAGCCGTCGACGTCCTGGCGGTAGGTGCTGGCGAGATCACGCATCGTGTGCCACCGTACGATGATTCCGGTCGATGCGCGAGTAGGCCGTCCCCCGGCGCGGCGCGGGCGGCCCGCCGGCCCCGGCCGGCGGCGCGAACGCCCCTCACCCGCCCACGCCCGTCACCCCGCCCACAGCTCTCACCCGCCGGCGGCGGCGACCGTCGGGGCGCTCGCGGTGGCCCGGCGGCGGGCGGCGGGGACCACCAGCGGGGTGCCGCTCTCCGGGTCGTCGATCACGCGGCAGGGCAGGCCGAAGACCTCCTCGACCAGCTCGGCGGTGACCACGTCCCGGGGCGCGCCGGCGGCGACCACCCGCCCCTCGCGCATCGCGATCAGGTGCGTCGCGTAGCGGGCGGCGTGGTTGAGGTCGTGCAGCACCGCCACCAGGGTGCGGCCCTGCTCCTCGTGCAGCCGGGCGCAGAGGTCGAGGATCTCGATCTGGTGGGCGATGTCCAGGTAGGTGGTCGGCTCGTCGAGCAGCAGCAGGGGGGTCTGCTGGGCGAGCGCCATCGCGATCCACACCCGCTGCCGCTGCCCGCCGGAGAGTTCGTCGACGGCCCGGTCGGCCAGGTCGGCGACCCCGGTGGCGGCCATCGACTCGGTGACCACCCGCTCGTCCTCGCGCGACCACTGCCGCAGCAGCCCCTGGTGCGGGTACCGGCCGCGGGCGACGAGTTCGGCGACGCCGATGCCGTCCGGCGCGACGGACGTCTGCGGCAGCAGGCCGAGGGTGCGCGCCACGCTGCGGGCGGGCTGCCGGTGGATGTCCTCGCCGTCGAGCAGCACCGCCCCGGCGGCCGGCTTCAGCAGCCGGGACAGGGCCCGCAGCAGGGTGGACTTGCCGCAGGCGTTGGGGCCGATGATGACCGTGAAGGACCGGTCGGGCACGGCGACGCTCAGGTCCTGCGCGATGGTCCGCCGCTCGTAGGCGAGGGTCATCGCGGTGCCGCTCAGCCGGGACTGCATGCTCGGTGCTCCGTTCTCGTCGTGGGTGGCCCGCCGGCCGGGCCCGGTCACAGCCGGCCGGCCCGGCGCTCGGTGGCCAGCAGCCAGACCAGGTAGGCGCCGCCGAGCACGCCGGTCACCACGCCGACCGGCAGCTGGTGCCCGGGGAAGGCCCGCAGCGCGAGCTGGTCGGCGGCGACCAGGAGAACCGCGCCGACGGCCGCCGAGGGCAGCAGGTTCGGCCCCGGGGCGCGGGTCAACCGTCGCGCGAGGTGTGGCGCGGTGAGGGCCACGAAGTTCACCGGCCCGGCGGCGGCCGCCGCGAGGGAGACCAGCAGCACCGCCGCCGCCAGCACGACCAGGCGCAGCCGCTCCACGCGTACGCCGAGGGCGGCGGCGGTGTCGTCGCCCATCTCGACCAGCCGCATCGCCGGCCCGTAGCCGGCCAGCATGAGGGGCACCAGCACGCCCAGCGCGATCAGCAGCGGCAGCGCGTTCGACCAGCCGCGGCCGTCGAGGCTGCCGGTGAGCCAGAGCACGGCGCGGGCGGCGTCCATCAGCGGCGCCCGGGTGAGCAGCCAGCCGTTGACCCCGGTGAGGATCGCCATGGTGCCGATGCCGACCAGGATCAGCCGGTACCCGTGCACGCCGCGCCGCCAGGACAGCGCGTAGACGAGCGCGCCGGTGACCAGCCCGCCGACCACCGCCGACGAGGCCAACGCCAGGCTGCTGCCGCCGAGCACCACCACGACGAGCGCCCCGGTGGCCGCGCCCTGGGTGAAACCGAGCATGTCGGGGCTGCCCAGCGGGTTGCGTACCAGTGACTGGAAGACCGCGCCGGCCAACGCCAGCGCGGCGCCGACGCAGAGCGCGGTGACCACCCGGGGCAGCCGCAGCTCGGTGACGATGAACTCCTCGGCCGGGGTGCCCCGGCCGGTGAGGGCGCGCAGCACGTCGGCGGGGCTCATCGGGTAGTCGCCGTTGCCGATCGCGAGCACGCTCAGCGCCAGGGCCAGCAGCACGCAGGCGACGCCGACGGCGACGGCGCGGGGACGCAGCCGCAGGGACAGGCCGCGGGTACGGAGGGTGATCACGGGTGGGCCACCCGCCCGCGCTGCACCAGCCAGAGGAAGAGCGGCCCGCCGGCCACGGCGGTCACGAGCCCGACCTGGAGCTCGCCGGGGCGGCTGAGCACCCGCCCGAGCACGTCGGCGCCGAGCAGCAGCACCGGCGCCAGCACCAGGCAGTACGGCAGCAGCCACCGCAGGTCCGGCCCGGTGAGCGCGCGCACCAGGTGCGGCACCAGCAGCCCGACGAAGACGATCGGCCCGCAGGCGGCGGTGGCGGCGCCGCAGAGCAGCGTGATCGCCAGGATGACCGCGCCCCGGATCAGGGCCGGGCGGGCGCCGAGCGCGCGCGCCGCGTCGTCGCCGAGCGCCAGCGCGTTGAGCGGGCGGGCGACGGCCAGGGCGACCAGCAGGCCCGCCGCCATGAACGGCGCGACCGTGCGGACGGTCGACGGTTCGGCGCTGGACAGCGACCCGACCGTCCAGAACCGCAGCCGTTCCAGCGAGGCCGTGTCCACCAGCATCACCGCGCTGACGTACGAGTAGAGGGTGGCGTTGAGCGCCGCGCCGGCCAGCGCCAGCCGGGCGGGGGTGGCCCCGCGCCCGCCGCCGACGGCGTACACGGCGGCGGTGACCGCCGCCGCGCCGAGCAGCGCGAACCACACCTGCCCGCCGACGCCGCCGATGCCGAACAGCAGCGCACCGGTGGCCACCGCCGCCGCGGCGCCGGCGTTGATGCCGAGCAGGCCGGGGTCGGCGAGCGGGTTGCGGGTCAGCGCCTGCATCACCGCGCCGGCGACGCCGAGCGCCGCCCCGGCGAGCAGGCCGAGCAGCGTACGCGGCAGCCGCATGCGGTGCACGACGGCGTACTCGGCGGCGTCGCGGTCCAGCAGGCCCTGCCACACGTCGGTGAGGGGGAGCTGTTTGGCGCCCACGGCGATGCTGAGCACCGCGACGGCCGCGAGCAGCAGCACCGACGCCGCGAGCCCGGCGGCCCGCAGCGTGGTCCGGCCGGGCCGGCGTACGGCCGGCGGTGCCGGCGGCGCGCCGACGCGGGGGGAGAGGGTGGCGGACAGTGTGGGCTCCGATGTGGTGCGGAATTCCGAACGGGACTTGACAGCCGTTTAGGTTAGGTTAACCTAACCCCGCTGTCCATGGTCATTCGCCCGACCCTGATCGAAAGACACCACCATGCCGCATCCCGTGTCCGCCCGCCGCCTCTCCCGCCGGGGCCTGCTCGCCGCCGGTGGCGCCGCCACCCTGGCAGCCCTGCTCGCCGGCTGCGGCGGGGACGAGGACTCCGCCACCCCCGCCGCCAAGGACTCCGGTGGGCCGTGGTCGTTCACGGACGACCGTAACGAGAAGGTGAGCGCCGACGCGCGCCCGACCCGGGTGGTCGCCTTCACGGGGGTCGCCGCCGCGCTGGTGGACTTCGGGCTCGACAAGCAGATCGTCGGGGTGTTCGGCGAGACGAAGCGCGCCGACGGCACCGCCGAGCCGCAGGCCGGCGACCTGAACGTGGAGTCCGTGCAGATCCTCGGCAACGTGTGGGGCGAGTTCAACCTGGAGAAGTACGCCGCCCTGCAGCCCCAGCTGCTCGTCACCCACATGTACGACCCGGGCGCCCTCTGGTACGTGCCGGACGAGAGCAAGGGCAAGATCCTCCCGCTCGCCCCCAGCGTCGCGATCACCACCGCCCGGGTGCCGATGACCAAGCCGATCGAGCGGTACGCGCAGCTCGCCGAGTCCCTCGGCGCCGACCTGTCCGCGAAGAAGGTCACCGACGCCAAGGCCCGCTTCGAGGCCGCCGCCGAGTCGGTCCGCCAGGCGGTCAAGGCGAACCCGGGGATCAAGGTGATGGCCTGCTCCGGCAGCCCCGACCTGTTCTACGTCTCCAACCCCAAGGTCAGCACCGACCTGATGTACTTCGCCGAGCTGGGCGTCGACATCGTCGTGCCCACCAAGCTCGAGGCCGGCGACTACTTCGAGGCGCTGAGCTGGGAGAACGCCGGCAAGTTCCCGGCGGACCTGATGCTGCTCGACAACCGCGCCTCGGCCCTGCAGCCCAAGGACATGGCCACCAAGCCCACCTGGCAGCAGCTCCCCGCGGTCAAGGCCAACCAGATCACCGCGTGGGACGCGGTGCCCCGCTTCTCGTACGCCGGCGCCGCGCCGCTGCTGGAGAACCTGGCCACCGCCATCAAGGGCGCGAAGAAGGTCACCCCGTGACCACCGCCGTCGCCGTCCAGTACCGCCTCTTCGCCGCGCAGGTCGTCGGCGCCCGCCGCGTCGGCGCCTCCCTGGTCCGGGTCACCTTCGGCGGGCCGGAGCTGGCCGACTTCGCCGGTGGCGGCCGGGACCAGAGCGTCTCGCTGTTCCTGCCGCACCCCGGCCAGCCCGAGCCGGTGCTCCCCGTCGGGGCGGGGGAGGACTGGTTCGGCGCCTACCGGGCCATGGACCCCGACGTGCGCGCGGTGATGCGCTCGTACACCATCCGGGAGCAGCGGCCCGAGGTGGCCGAGGTCGACATCGACTTCGTCAGCCACGGCGACACCGGCCCCGCCTCCCGCTGGGCCCGGCACGCCCTGCCGGGCGACCGGGTGGTGCTGCTCGGCCCGGCCGTGCACGACAACCGCAGCGTCTGCTTCCGCCCCCCGGTCGGCACGGACTCCGTCCTGCTGGTGGCCGACGAGACGGGGCTGCCGGCCGCCGCCGGGATCCTGGCCTGGCTGCCGCCCGGCACCCCGGTGCGGGCCTGGATCGAGGTCCCCGACGCGGGCGACATCCAGGAGCTGCCCAGCGAGGCGCGGGCCGAGGTGCGCTGGATCGTGCGCGGCGGCACCGCCCCCGGCAGCACCCTGCTGGCGGACGCGGTGCGCGCCGCCCGGCTGCCGGCCGGCACCCCGTACGCCTGGATCGCCGGCGAGTCCTCGATGGTGCGCTCGGTGCGCCGGCACCTCGTCGGCGAGCGCGGCCTGGACCGCCGCCACGTCACCTTCTCCGGCTACTGGCGCCGGGGCGCCTCCGAGGAGGACCTGCGCGCCGAGGCCGTCGCCAAGGCCGCCGTCTGACCGACGCCGCCGTCGCGCCGGATCCCACCCGCCGGGGGTGGGCGTCCCGGCGCGACGGCGGCGTCCGTCGTGCCGGTCAGAACTCCCGGTACATGACGTGCAGGCCCACCCGGCCGACGGTGGGATGGCGGAACGCGCCGGGCACCGTGCCCACCACGGCGAACCCCTCCCGCCGGTACAGCTCCACGGCGGTGGCGTTGCTCGCCACCACGGCGTTGAACTGCATCCCGGCGTACCCCCGCTCCCGGGCCCAGTCGACGGCGTGCCGGCACAGCGCGGTGCCCACGCCCCGCCCGCGCGCCGGGCGGGCCACCATGAAGCTCGCGGTGGCGACGTGCGAGCCCGGCCCGGGGCGGTTGGTGCCCATCTTCGCGGTGCCCAGCACCGCGTCGCCGTCGACCGCGACCACCGTCCGGCCGGGCGCGGCCTCCACCCACATGTCGTACGCCTGGTCGGCGGTCAGCTCCGGGTCGTAGGGGAAGGTCTCCTGCGCCCGGACCACCTCCTGGACGATCGGCCACACCCGGGCCCAGTCGGACTCGTGGAACTCGCGGATCCGCATCCGGCGGATGCTATGGGCGGCCCGGGGCGGCGGCAAGGCGTTTACCGGCCACGGCACCGGCGCGCCGTCGCGGGCTCGGTCGAGGTGGCGGGGTCCGCCGGCCCCCGGCCAGGCGGGTGCCGGACGTGTCCACGGCGCTGTGACACACTGCCCACCCCCGGGGGCCCGCGGATCCGGCAGCCGATACCTACAGTCGGGCCATGAGCACTTCGACAGCACGCACCCCCGGTCGCGTACGCGTGCGAGCCGTCTACCCCGGCAGCTTCGACCCCTTCACTCCCGGGCACCTGAACGTGGTGAGCCGGGCACGCGACCTCTTCGACGAAGTGGTCGTGCTCGTCGCGGTCAACAGCACCAAGCAGCCGAGCGCCGACGAGGAGGCGCGAGCGGCCGCTGTCCGGGCCATGCTGCCGGTCGGGTGGACCTCCGTCACCGTCGCGGCCTGGAGCGGGTTGACCTCCGCCTACTGCCGTCGCCACGACGTGGGAGTCATCGTCCGCGGCGTGCGTAACACCACCGACCTCCAGGCCGAGTACCGGCTCGCCGCGATGAACCAGTCGTTGGGCGTCCCCACGGTGTTTCTGCCCGCGCAGCCCGAACTGGCCGCGGTGTCCTCGACCGCGGCGCGCACGCTGGGGAAGTTGCCTCCGCCCACCCGGCCGTAGGCTGCCGGACATCGGCGCACCCTCGTCGGAGCGCCGCCGGATGATCCTTGAGCTGCCGCGTCGGGACCAGGCGACGTGGAGCGCCAGGGCGGCACGCCGGCGACGCGTGCTCCGCGGCACGAGCGGGCGTCCGCGCGCTACCCGTCGACGAGTTGCTCTCGGAGAATGTCCGCGTGCCCACAGTGCTGGGCGAGCTCGCGCAGCATGTGGAGATACACCCACCGCAGCGGAAGGGGGCCCCGCCGGTTGCCGTGCAGGATGTCGTCCAGACCCAGGGACGCCGTCGCACGGCGTGATGCCTCGCAGGCTTCGCGGTGTGCGCGCTGGACGGTGGCGATCGTGTCGTCGTCATCGAGGACGAACGACTCGTCCGGCGTCGCGGGGATGCCGATCTCAGCGCGCGACCGGCACGTGACGGCTTCGTCGAACCAGACCTTCTCGACGAAGGTCACGTGCTTCACAAGGCCCAGCAGCGTGGTCCGGGAGGCCACCAACGACCGGCGCGCCTGTTCCTCTGTCAGCCCGTCCAGGCAGCCGTTGAGGGCGCGACGGTGCTCGTCGAGGAACGCCTCGAACTGGGCGCGGGCTGGCTGGGTGACGACCTGGTCGGCGAAGGTGGGTGGGTAGGAGGGCATGGGAGAAGCATTCCAGACCGTCGCCCGGGAGCAGTGCCGGACATCGGCGGGTGGCCCGGGCCGAGTGCGGGTGGTTCGGCTGGCACGGGCTAGTTTGCTCGGATGAGTTCCCTCGATGACGTCGCGAGGCGTGACGGTTGGCGATGCTGGGTGTGCGACGAGCCGGTCGACGCCGGCATGTCGGTGAACGACCCGCGTGGTCCCAGCGTCGACAGCCGCACCGCCGACAAGAAGGCCAAGGTCGCCGAGCGACTCGCGCACCGTGCCTGCAACACCCGCAAGGGCGCGGTAAGGGTGGTCATCGCCTGGCCGGAGCACCTGCACGTGGTGGAGCCCGCGCCACTGATCACCGTCGCCGAGCGACTCGAACGCAAGGGTGGCCGCGAGCTGGTCGCCCGCTGCCCGAGCGAGAAGGACGCCCGGGCGGCGGCGGACTGGCTGGTCGACCGGTTCTCCCGGCTGGTGCCCGGACTGCCGGTGACCGCGAGCGTCGACGCAGGCGGCGGACAGTATCTCGTCGCCCTGGCCGCCGGCCGCCGCTGACCGGTGACCCTGGTCGGCGGGCCGCCGGCCAGGGTCCGATCCGTGAGCGTCCGGCAGCCCGGGACCCGGGCCGCCACCGCCGCTGCGGCGCACCGCGCGTACCGGCCGTCTCCAGCCGGTGACGGCAGTGGGCGATCAGTTCCCGATCAGAAGGGGGGTGCGTCCTCGCCCATCAACGCCAGCACGACGCCTCCCTTCCCGCTCTTGAGGCCCTGGACCACGACCTTGCCGGTGCTGCCGTCGGGCAATTCCAACGTGAAGGTCTTCCCGACCGCGTTCTTGGGGCCGTTGCCGGCGCTGTTGGCGGGTCGGAAGTCGCCCGCCCACGGGGGGATCCCACCCCTGCGGGCGGGCTCGGCGAAGAGCGCGGCGGTGCCGGGGGTCCGGGTGCCGTCGGAGGAGAGGAGCACTGAGGCGCTGCGATAGGTAGCCATATGCGGCAAGGCTATCCCGGACCGTGCCCGTTCGCGCCATCACAACTGCCGGGTAACGCGAACGGTTTCGAAACGACCGTGACCTCGTCCCACCCCTCGTGCCGATCCTGGACCTCGATCTCTCACCCGCCGCCGCGACCAGCTCGCCGACTCGGATCGGCCCTGTCGGATCAGCCGGGGCGTTGACACGAGCGAGCCCAGCCGATTGATCCCGCGCGGCAGGGGCAACTGGTGTCTCCGCCCTCATGGCAGGATCGTGCGTTCGCCCCGGAGCGTCTGGTTGGGAGCCGAACCTGGTGAAGGCCGATCACTACGACAGTTTCGCCGAGCGCTACTCCGTCGACAACGAAGCCAACCTGATCAACGGCCACTACGAGCGGCCCGCGATGATCGGACTCGCCGGGGACGTGAACGGCCGACGGATCCTCGACGCCGGCTGCGGTTCAGGTCCCCTGTCCGCGGCGCTTCGCGAGCGAGGGGCCATCGTGACCGGCTTCGACGCCAGCCCCGCGATGGTCGAGCTGGCCGAACGGCGACTGGGCGAGGACGCCACGCTGCTGGTCGCCGACCTCAGTGAGCCGCTGCCCTTCGCCGACGGTGCGTTCGACGACGTCGTCGTGTCCCTGGTCCTGCACTACCTGAAGGACTGGACTGCGCCCCTGGCCGAGCTGCGACGAGTCCTGAGACCAGGGGGGCGCCTCATCCTGTCCGTGAACCACCCGATGGTCTACACGGCAGTGCACCCGGACGCCGACTACTTCGCCCTCGCCCGGTGGTCGGAGGACTACACGTTCGACGGGCACAGCACGGAGCTGACCTACTGGCACCGGCCGTTGCACGCGATGACGGATGCGTTCGCCGACGCGGGCTTCCGCGTGTCGGTCGTCAGCGAACCCCCCATGTCTCCCGAGACTCCGCGCGAGATTCTGCCTCCGCATCTCGTGGGCCGCACGTCGTTCATCTGCTTCATCTTCTTCGTCCTCGAAGCGCGCTGAGTCCGGGCCGGTCCGCCGCCGGGCTTCGAAGGCCCCGGCTCGGGCCACCGGCACGCGCCGGCTGCTCAGCCGAGGCGTACCTGGGCCGGTCGTTCGGGCCGGGCGGCGCCGTCGAGCGTCGTGCCGACCGGGCCGGCGGGCCGGGCCGGTACGACGGGCGCGTCCCGGCCGGTGCCCCGGTGTCCGTCCCCGTCGTGGCTCGACTCCTCGTGGTAGTCCTGCTCCACGTTGACCGACCACACGTCGTGCCGGGTGCCGCAGGCGATGTTCTCGGCGGTGAGCATCGCCGTCAGCATCGAGTGGTCCTGGTTGTTGTAGCGGTGCATGCCGTTGCGGCCCACCGGGTGCACGTTGGGCACCTCGCGCGCCAGCCAGTCCCGGATCACGTCGACGTTGTGCTGGTAGCGCTCGTCGTAGACCGGGTACGCCTTCGGCATCCGCACCACGTACCCGGCCTCCACCACCCCCGGCCGGACCAGGCCGAGCCGCTCCAGTTCGGCAGTCGCGGCGGCGATCAGCTCGGCGTCCGGCGTACGCCAGGTCTCGTCGTCCTCGAACACGAAGTACTCCAGGCCGAGGCAGGTGCGGCCGTCCTTGACCAGGTGCGGCGACCAGGAGCCGAAGTTCTGGATCCGGCCCACCTTCACCGCCGGGTCGTGCACGTAGATCCAGTTGTCCGGGAACGAGAACTCCTCCGGCACCACCAGCGCGACGGTCAGGAAGTCCCGGTACCGCAGGTCGGCCGCGGCGGCCAGCACCTCCGGCGGGGCCGCCGGGCGCAGCGCGGCGACCAGCTCGGAGATCGGCATCGAGGAGACGACGTGCTCCGCCGGCTCGCTACGCTGTCCGCCGGCCCCGTTGACGGTCACGGCGACGGCCCGGCGGCGCTCCGGGTCCCGGTGCACGGCGGTCACCCAGGTGCCGGTCTCCACCCGGCCCCCGCGCCGGCGCACCTCCTCGGCGCAGCGTTCCCACATCATTCCCGGGCCGAGCTTCGGGTACTGGAACTCCTCGATCAGGCTGGTCACGTCCTTGCGGTTGCGTCTGGGCAGCACCGCGTTGCGGACCGCCTTGGCCAACGACAGGTTCTTGATCCGCTGCGCGGCCCAGTCGGCCTGCAACCGGTCGGCCGGCATGCCCCAGACCTTCTCGGTGTACGTCTTGAAGAACATCGAGTAGAGCCGCCAGCCGAACCGGGCCGAGACCCAGCCCTCGAAGTGCGACTGGTCCTTCGGCGGGCGCAGCCGGGCCCGCGCGTACGAGCCCATGCACAGCACGGCCTCCCGCACGCCGAGGTTGCGCAGGGCGTTCGTCGCGCTCAACGGGTAGTCGAACAGGGCGCCCCGGTAGTAGATGCGGCTCATCCGGGGCCGCAGCAGGAAGTCCTCGTCGGGCAGGATCTCGTGCCAGAACTCCTCGACCCGGGCCACCTTCGTGAAGAACCGGTGCCCGCCGATGTCGAAGCGCCACCCGTCCCGCTCGACGGTGCGGCTGATGCCGCCCACCACCTCGTCGGCTTCGAACACCCGGACCGGGCTGTCCCGCCGGAGCAACTCGTACGCCGTGGTCAGTCCCGCCGGCCCCGCGCCGATGACCACCGTGCCGCGCTCTTCGCCCATGCCCGTCGCCCCCTGCTTCCGCCTCCCGGAGGCGGCCCGCTTACCCGGCACCGGCCCGAACTCACCCCGGATTCCCGTCCGCTCCAGGGACGCCCCGACGGGACGGGCCGCCCGGGAGGGCCCCCGACGCGCCCGGCGCCCGGTTCCGCAGCCCCGGTGCCGGAGCGGCCACGGCGGCGGCCCGGGGTCGCGCGGACGTGTCAACGGCCCGGGAACGGGGATGTGGCACCGTTCGGGCGGCCGGATCGGGAGACACGTGATGGACAGTGGGCGGGCCGTCTCGGACCGGCGGTGGCGCGCCCTGCCCGCCCGGCTGGCCGGGCGCGGGCACGACCTGCGGCGAGGGGCGTCGCGGGCCGCCGGGCGGATACCGACGCCGTGGCTGTTCGTCCTCGCCGTCTTCTTCGGTACGAAGATCGTGCTCAGCGCCCTCGGGGTGCTCGCGCTGAGCGCGTTCGACGACGTGCCCTGGGCCCCGCCGCCGGACGAGACGACGATGCGCGAGCAGCAGCGGGCGGTCTCCGGGCACCGCGCGGTCGCGCTCTGGTTCGCCTGGGACTCCTTCCTCTACGACCGCCTGGCGCAGCTTCCGCTCGACGAGCCGTGGCGCGACTTCGGCTTTCCTCTGCTCTATCCGTTCCTGGCCCGTCCGCTGGCCCCGCTGCTGGGCGGGGACACCGCGCTGGCGTTGCTGCTCGTCGCCAACGTCGCGTTCCTGCTGATGCTCTTCTACGCCCACCGGCTGGGGGAGCGGCTGCTCGGCGACGACGCCGCCGCCCGCCGGTTCGTCCGCTACCTCGTGCTGCTGCCGGCCGGGTTCCTGTTCCAGGCGGCGCTGACCGAGTCGCTGTTCCTCTGCCTGGCGCTCGCCGCCTTCCACCACGCGGAGCGGCGGCGCTGGCTGCTCGTGGGCGTCGTCGGCTTCTTCCTGGCGATGAGCCGCTCGGTCGGGTTCCTCGTCGTGCTCCCGCTGGCCCTGGTGCTGCTGCGGCAGCACGGCTACCGGCTGGGCCCGCGCGCGTGGTGGGCGTACGTCCGCGTCGGCTGGCCGCTGGCGCTGGTGCCCGCCGGCTGGCTGGCCTTCATGGCGTTCTGCCGGTGGCAGAGCGGCGACTGGTTCGCCTACAAGCACGCCCAGGAGACGGGCTGGGGCATCCGGGTGCAGAACCCGCTGGCGGTGCTGTGGCACGGCCTGACCGACACCCCGTCCCGCGACGCCCTGCGGGTGTGGATCGCCGTGCTGGTGCTGGCGGTCCTGCTCGCGGGTGCCCGCCGGCTCGGGCTGCCCTATCTCGTGTACGGGCTGCTCATGGTCCTGGT
The DNA here is from genome assembly GCF_040704175.1 of Micromonospora sp. NPDC047812. Classification (NCBI taxonomy): domain Bacteria; kingdom Bacillati; phylum Actinomycetota; class Actinomycetes; order Micromonosporales; family Micromonosporaceae; genus Micromonospora; species Micromonospora sp. NPDC047812. The sequence continues at coordinate 25,111 of NZ_JBEYRY010000006.1, forward strand.
GCCGCTGTCGATGGGCCCGCCGGTGTACAAGAGCCTGCTGCGCTATCTGCTGGCCGTCTTCCCGGTCGCTCTCGTGCTGGCCCGCTGGGCCCGGCACGCGGGCGCCGACGCCTGGCTGACCGCCGCCCTGGCCCTGCTCCAGGGCGCGCTCTTCGTGACCTGGCTCGCCTACTGGACCCACTTCATCATCTGACGTCCCGGGGGCGGGCCGGGGTGACCTCGGGGGCCGGCCCGGTGCTGTCCCGGCGCACCACCTCGGCGGGCAGCACCTCGACGCGGGGTGCCGCGGCCCCCGGGTCGAGCGCCAGCGACATCGCGCGGGCCCCCATCTCGACCAGGGGCAGCCGGACGGTGGTCAGCGCCGGGGTGACGTCCCGGGCGATCGGCATGTCGTCGAAGCCGATGACCGACATCTGCCGGGGCACCGCCACCGACCGGGAACGCAGCAGCGCCAGCGCGCCGATCGCCATCGAGTCGTTGAGCGCCACGACGGCGGTCAGTTCGGGGTCGGCGTCGAGCAGCGCGGCGGTGGCGGCGACGCCGCCGTCGCGGTCGAACTCGGCGTGCCGCACGCGGTGCTCGGGCAGGCTCAGCCCGTGCGCGGCGAGGGACTCCCGGAGCCCGGTGAGCCGGTCGGTGGTGGTGGTGAGCACCGCCGGCCCGGCCACCACCCCGATCGCGCGGTGCCCCAGCTCGTACAGTTCCGCGCCGATCAACCGGCCGCCGGCGCGGTTGTCCGGCATCACCGCGTCGCCGGAGTGCTCGTGCCGGCCGATGACCGCGACCCGTCCGCCGGTCGCCTCGTACGCGGCGAGCTTCTCGTTGAGCAGGCGGGTGAAAGTGGCGTCGTGGTAGCCCGAGCCGGCCAGGATGATCGCGGCGACCTGCTGACCGCGCAGCAGCTCGACGTACTCCAGCTCGCGGTCCGGGTCGCGGTAGCTGTTGCAGATCATCAGCAGCCGGCCCTGGTCAGTGGCGACCCGTTGCAGGCCCCGGGTGATCTCGGCGAAGTAGGGGTCGGAGACGTCGTGCACGATGACGCCCACCGCCACGCGGTGCGAGCGGGCCAGCAGCTGGGCGTGCGCGTTCGGCACGTACTGCAGTTCGGCAACGGCGCGGAGCACGCGCTCGCGGAGTTCCTCGGTGACGGGCTTGCTGCTGCCGTTGATCACCCGGGAGGCGGTCGCGGGCGAGACCCCCGCCCGCCGGGCCACGTCGGACAGGGTCGCCACTGCCGCCCCCTCGGTCGCTTCTCGACGGCCGCGCCCCGGTGCCGGCCATCCGTCACCGTACCGCAGCGAGAGCGCTTCCCCGTTCCGGCGCCCGCCCGCGTGGCCCGGCGGGCGACGCCGGCCGCGTGACGGGGCGGACAGCCCCTTGCCTGAGGAGGGAGGCGTTACCTACGCTGCCCAGGAAAGCGCTTGCCTGAGATCCGCCGCCGGGGGCCTCCCGGCGGCGGCGCAGGCGTGGAACAGGTCGCCGCCCGCCGCCGTCCCGGTCGGAGGCGCCCGCGGAGGGAAGGAACACCATGACCCGCAGGTCGATAGGCATCATCGTCAACGGCGTCACCGGCCGGATGGGCTACCGGCAGCACCTGGTGCGCTCCCTGCTCGCCATCCGCGAGCAGGGCGGCGTGCCCCTGGCCGACGGCACGTCGATCTGGCCCGAGCCCGTCCTGGTCGGGCGCAGCGAGACCAAGCTCCGCGAGATCGCCGAGCGGCACGGGCTGACCGACTGGACCACCGACCTCAGCGCCGCGCTGGCCCGCGACGACGTCGAGATCTACTTCGACGCCCAGGTCACCCAGCAGCGGGAGAAGGCGATCCGCCGGGCGCTGGACGCCGGCAAGCACATCTACACCGAGAAGCCGCTGGCCGAGGACACCGAGGGCGCCCTCGACCTGGCCCGGGCGGCGCGCGCCGCCGGCGTGCGTACCGGGGTGGTGCAGGACAAGCTCTTCCTGCCCGGGCTGCGCAAGCTCAAGCGGCTCATCGACGGCGGCTTCTTCGGCCGGATCCTGTCGGTGCGCGGGGAGTTCGGCTACTGGGTGTTCGAGGGCGACTGGCAGCCGGCCCAGCGCCCGTCCTGGAACTACCGCAGCGAGGACGGCGGCGGCATCGTCGTGGACATGTTCCCGCACTGGCAGTACGTGCTGGAGGAACTCTTCGGCCGGGTGCGTACGGTCTCCTGCCTGACCGCCACGCACGTGCCGCAGCGGGTCGACGAGGCGGGCCGCACGTACCCGGCGACGGCCGACGACGCCGCGTACGGCATCTTCGAGCTCGACGGAGGCGTGGTCGCGCAGCTCAACTCCTCGTGGTGCGTCCGGGTGCACCGCGACGAACTGGTCGAGTTCCAGGTCGACGGCACCGAGGGCAGCGCCGTGGCCGGGCTGCGCAGCTGCCGGGTGCAGCACCGGGCGGTCACCCCGAAGCCGGTGTGGAACCCCGACCTGCCGGTCACCGAGCCCTTCCGGTCGCAGTGGACGGAGGTGCCGGACAACGAGGAGTTCGACAACGGCTTCAAGGTGCAGTGGGAGGCGTTCCTGCGGCACGTCGTCGCCAACGAGCCGTTCCCGTGGGACTTCCTGGCCGGCGCGCGCGGCGTGCAGCTCGCCGAGCTGGGCCTGCGGTCGGCGCGCGAGGGCGCCCGCCTGGACATCCCGGAGCTGGAGCTGTGAGCGCGAGGAGTGAGCCGGGGTTGCGAGCCCCGCAGTCGCGAACGGAGGGGGAGCTGTGAGCGCGACCGATGAGGTGGTGCTGCCCGGTGGTCGGCGGTACCGGCTGACCGGGGGCGCCGGCTTCCCGCGCCCCGCCGGTCCGCCGACCAGCCGGATCGCGTACGCCGCCGCGCACGTGGTGGCCGATCCGACGGCCGAGAACGTCCCCGGCGCCCCGGCCGTGCTGGACTGGGACCGCACCCTGGCGTTCCGGCACCACCTGTGGTCGTACGGCTTCGGGGTGGCCGAGGCGATGGACACCGCGCAGCGCGGCATGGGCCTGGACTACCCGGCCACCCGCGAGCTGATCCGGCGCAGCGCCGCCGAGGCCCGCGCCGTGGGCGGACGGATCGTCGCCGGCGTCGGCACGGACCAGCTCCCGCCCGGCCCGGCGACCCTGGCCGAGGTCACCCGCGCCTTCCGCGAGCAGCTCGACGACGTGCGGGCCGCCGGGGCCCGCCCGGTGCTGATGTGCAGCCGCCACCTGGCCGCCGCCGCCCGCAGCCCGGAGGACTACCTGCGGGTGTACGACGAACTGCTGAGCGCCGCCGACGAGCCAGTGGTGCTGCACTGGCTCGGCCCGATGTTCGACCCGGCGCTCGCGGGCTACTGGGGGTCGACCGACCTCGACGAGGCCGCCGACGCCGTGATCGGGCTGATCAAGGCCCACGACACAAGGGTGGACGGGATCAAGGTCTCCCTGCTGGACGCCGACCGCGAGGTGGCGCTGCGCCGCCGGCTGCCCGCCGGGGTGCGCCTCTACACGGGCGACGACTTCCACTACCCGGAGCTGATCCGGGGCGACGCGGGCGGCCACTCCGACGCGCTGCTCGGGGTGTTCGCCGCGATCGCGCCGGCCGCCGCCGCGGCGCTCGCCGCGCTGGACCGGGGGGAGCTTGAGGCGTACGACGCGATCTTCGCACCGACCGTGCCCCTGGCCCGGCACATCTTCGCGGCCCCCACCTGGCACTACAAGACGGGCATCGTCTTCCTGGCCTGGCTGGCCGGGCACCAGGACCACTTCACGATGGTCGGCGGCGCGCAGACCGGCCGCTCGCCGGCGCACCTGGCGACCCTGCTCACCCTCGCCGACGCCGCCGGGCTGCTGCCCGACGCGGACCTGGCCGCCGCCCGCGCCCGGGCGCTGTTCACCGTCGCGGGGGTGCCCCAGTGAGCGCCGGGCCTGCGAGTCCCGCGGTCGGGGGTCGCCCGGTGAGCAGAGCTGGCGCGGACGCTCTGCGGCGGTTCTCGTTCAACCAGGCCACGTCGCAGCACTGGCCGCTGCCCGAGGTGGTCGCCGGTTGCGTCGCCGCCGGCGTGCCGGGGATCGGGTTGTGGCGGGAGCCGGTCGCCGAACACGGGTTGGCCCGCGCCGCGAAGCTGGTCCGCGACGCCGGCCTCGAGGTGACGTCCCTCTGCCGGGGCGGCTTCTTCACCGCCGACGGCTGGCGGGAGGAGAACCTGCGGGCCATCGAGGAGGCCGCCACCCTCGGCACCTCGGTCCTCGTGCTGGTCTCCGGCGGTCTGCCGGCGGGCAGCCGGGACGTCGACGGCGCCCGCCACCGGGTGGCCGACGCGATCGCCGAGCTGGCCCCGCACGCCGCCGCGGCGGGGGTGACGCTGGCGATCGAGCCGCTGCACCCGATGTTCTGCGCCGACCGCTGCGTGGTGTCCACGCTCGGCCAGGCGCTCGACATCGCCGAACGGTTCGACCCGGGCGTGGTCGGGGTCGTCGTCGACACCTACCACGTGTGGTGGGACGACACGGTGTACGCGCAGATCGCCCGGGCAGGGGCGCGGATCGCCGCCTTCCAGGTGTGCGACTGGGTCACCCCGCTGCCCGAGGGGGTGCTGCTCGGCCGGGCCCTGCCCGGGGACGGCTGCATCGAGCTGCGCCGGCTGCGGGAGGCCGTGGACGAGGCCGGCTACACCGGGCCGGTCGAGGTGGAGGTCTTCTCGGCCGAGGTGTGGGCCCGGCCGGGCCGGGAGGTCCTGGACGCGTCGGTCGCGGGCTACCTGCGCCACGTGGCCTGACGGCGGGTCCCGGCCGGTCGGGCGGCCGGCCGGGATCCGGGCGAGGATGAGGGGGTGACCGACCGACGGGTGCACCTCGACGACCTCGGCGCGTGGCTGATCAAGGGCAACGCGGACCGGGTCGACCTGGCCGGCCGCTTCGCCCGCGATCCGCGGGTGACGGGCTGGTGCGTACGCCCCGGCTACCGGGCCCGGCTGATGCGCGCCGGTCAGCCGGTGGTCCTCTGGGCCAGTGGCAGCCGCGGGCGGCTCGCGTACGGCGTCTGGGGCGTGGGGCTGGTGGCCGCCGCCGCGGTGCCGGGTGAGCCGGGCGCGGCCTGGACGGTGCCGTTGGACCTGACGGTCCTCGACGAGGCGCACCGGGTGCCCCGTGAGTGCTTCCGGGGCGACGCGCGGCTGGCCGGCGCGGAGGTGTTGCGGCAGCCGCAGGGGGCCAATCCGTCCTTCCTCACGGTGGCCGAGTTCGCCGCGCTGCGCGAGCACCTGCCGCCGCGCTGACGGCAGGACGGGCCGCCGTCTTCACCCGAGCTGCCCGGCTCTCTATGATCGGTGAAAACTGTCGCCAGGCAGTTGGTCATGGACCGGCAAAAAGCTACAGGCGCGACCGGCGCCGGGAAGGGTGGACATGGCGCTGTCCGCGACCGTCCTCGCCGAACTGCGCGGCATCGTCGGCCCGTCGCACGTGCACGACGCGGCCGGCGATCTCGTGGCGTACGCCCGGGACGCGACGCCGCTGTTCTCGCACCGGCCGGACGCGGTGGTCTTCCCGGCCGACACCGCCGAGGTCGCCGCCGTGCTGGCGCTGGCCACCCGGCACCGGGTGCCCGTGGTGCCCCGCGGCGCGGGCTCCAACCTCTGTGCCGCGACCGTGCCGCTGCGCGGCGGGATCGTGCTGGTGCTGACCCGACTCGACGCCATCCTGGAGGTCAGCGCGGACGAGCTGCTCGCCCGGACGCAGCCGGGCGTGACCAGCGCCGCCCTGGCCGACGCGGCCGCCGCCCGGGGCCTGCTCTGGGCGCCCGACCCCGGCAGCCGGACCGTCGCGACGGTCGGCGGCACCATCGCCACCTGCGCGGGCGGCCTGCGCGGCCTGAAGTACGGCGTGACCCGCAACTACGTGCTGGGCCTGGAGGCGGTGCTGCCCACGGGCGAGGTGATCCGCACCGGCGGGCGGCTGTGGAAGGACGTCGCCGGCTACGACCTGACCCGGCTGCTCACCGGCTCCGAGGGCACCCTCGCCGTGATCACCGAGGCGACCGTGGCGCTGCTGCCCGCCCCGGCGTCGACGAACACCGGCGTCGCGTACTTCCCGACGCTGGCCGACGCGGGGGAGGCCGTCGCCCGGGTGATCCGGGCCGGCGTGGTGCCGGCGACGCTCGAGTTCCTCGACCGGGCCTGCATCGGGGCCGTGGAGGACTTCGCCCACCTGGGGCTGCGCGCCGACGCCGGTGCCCTGCTGCTCTTCGGCGACGACGGCCCGCCGGACCTGGTCGCCGCCCACCTGGACCGGATCGGCGCGGCCTGCGTCGAGGCCGGCGCGGTGGAGGTCACCACGGCCCGCGAGGTCGCCCAGGCCGAGGCGCTGCTGGCCGCCCGGCGCTGCGCGCTGCCGGCGCTGTCCCGCCGGGGCGGGGTGACCATCCTGGAGGACGCGACCGTGCCCCGGCCACGCATCGCCGAGATGGTCGACCGGATCGACGCCGTCGCCGCCCGGCACGACGTCGCCATCGCCACCTTCGGCCACGCCGGTGACGGCAACCTGCACCCCACCTGCGTGCTCGACTCGGCCGAGGACCACGAGGCGGTACGCCGGGCCGAGGCGGCCTTCGCCGACATCTTCGCCGCCGCGATCGACCTCGGCGGCACGATCACCGGCGAGCACGGGGTGGGGGCGGCGAAGCTGCCGTTCCTCGCCGCCCGCCTCGGCGAGGACCAGCTCGCCCTGCTGCGCCGGATCAAGGGCGCCTTCGACCCGGCGGGCGTCCTCAACCCCGGAAAGCTGGGATCATGACCGGCGACGTGTTCGACCCGGAGCAGCTGTCCCGCTGCATCTCCTGCGGGTTCTGCCTGCCGGCCTGCCCCACGTACGCGATGACCGGCGACGAGGCGTCCTCGCCGCGCGGGCGGATCACGTTGATGCGGGCGTTGCAGGACGGCACCCTGCCCCCCGACGACGGCACCCTCGCCGAGCAGTCCTCGTTCTGCCTGGGCTGCCGGGCCTGCGAACCGGTCTGCCCGGCCGGGGTGGAGTACGGCAGCCTGCTGGAGCAGTGGCGGGTGCACCAGTGGCGGGGCTGGCGGCGACCGCTGGTGGCCCGGGCGCTGATGCTGCTGGTCGAGCAGCGGTGGCTGCTGCGGCTGTCCGGCCTCGTCCGTCGTGCCGCCCGTGGCCGGGCCGTCACCCCACGCCAGGCCGGGCCGGCCCCGGCCGCGGCACCCGCTCCGGTGGCCGCCCCCGGGTCCGCCGCCCCCGGCGGGCCGGGCGCGCAGCTCATGCTGGGCTGCGTCGAGCGGGGGCTCTTTCCGGCGGTCAGCCGGGGGGCGCACGCGCTCGCCCCCGAGCTGAGCGTGCCCACCGCCCAGGGCTGCTGCGGCGCGCTGCACGCGCACAACGGCGACCTGGCCGGCGGCGAGCGGCTGGCCGAGCGGCTCGGCGAGGACCTGCCCGGCACCATCGTCACCACCTCCGGCGGCTGCGCCGCGCACCTCGCCTCCGTGCTCGGCCGGGACCGGGTGCGCGAGCTGTCCACCTGGCTCGCCGACCGGCCCGCCGGGGCCGAGCTGCGGGTGGGCGGGCGGCGCGCCCGGGTCGCCCTCCAGGACTCCTGCCACCTGCGCAACGGCCTCGGCGTCTTCGCGCAGCCCCGGGCGCTGCTGAGCCAGGTCGCCGACTACGTGGAGCTGCCCTCGGCGGCCACCTGCTGCGGGGCGGCCGGCACGTACTCGCTGCTGCGGCCGAAGGAGTCGCGGCGGATCCTGGACGCGAAGCTCGACGAGATCGAGGCCGCCGGGGTGGACCTGGTGGTGGCGGTCAACCCGGGCTGCCTGCGGCAGCTGCGCACGGGCCTGCGCCGGCGCCGCTCGGCCGTGCGGGCCGTGCACCTCGCCGAGTTGCTCACCCGCGTCGAGGCGCCGTAGCGGCACGCAACCCGGGAGGTGACGGTGTCCGCGTCGGCCGCCTGTGGACGCCGCCCTACTCGGTACGGATGCCGTCGGGTCGGGTCAGCCGCCACAGCACCGGCAGGCTGAGTCCCGTCACCAGCAGCACCACCGCCGCCCCGAGGCCGGTGGAGATGCCCAGCGCCGGCCAGGCGACCGCCACCGGCGTCTGCACCATCCGCAGCAGCACCGCGCCGAGGCCGAGCCCGAACACGACCGCCAGGGCGAGCCCGATCGCCACCGGCACGGCGCTCTGCCACAGCACCGACCAGCTCAGCGTGGAGCGCCGGGTGCCCACCGCGACCAGCATCGCCAGCAGCCGGCGGCGCTCCCGCAGCTGCTCCAGCACGCCGACCAGCATGCTGGCCCCGATCAGCAGCAGGGTGACCACCGCGCCGACGTACAGGCCGCGCTGGACGTTGACGAACTGGCTGGCCTGGCGGTTCTCGGTCAGCGTGAGCACCGAGGCGTACGGGTCGGCCCCGATGGCGGCGTTGCGCACGTGCTCCACCGCGTCCGGCTGGTCGGCGGCGAGGCGCAGGTACGCCTCCGCGCGCAGCGGCCCGAGCCGGGCGGCGTCGACCGCGCCGGGAGTGACCAGCACCCCGCCTTGCCGGTAGCCGGACGGGTCGCTGCGCACCGGCGCCTCCCGGGCGGTGGACGGCACCCGCCAGGTCACCCCGTCGGCGGCGGCGACCACCACCGTGGCGCCCGGCCCGACGCCGGCCGGCTGACCCTCGGAATCGCGTACCAGGAACACGTCGCCGTCGGCGCACCGGTCGAGCCGGGCGAACTCGGCCAGCGCCGCGCAGTCGCCGATGCGCAGCGTGCCGTACGCGTCGTCTGCCGTGATCGAGGCGGTCAGGGTGGCGGTGCTGGCGGTCACCCCGGGCACGTCGGACAGCCGGTCCAGGGCCGCCGGGGCGTCCGGTCGCCCGGTGAACTGCACCTGCACCTGCGCCCGGGAGGTGTCCTGCCCGGTGTCGAAGGTGAACCGGCCGGCGACGCCGGCGAAGAGCATCTGCAACCCGATGGTGCCCGCCACGGCGACCGCGATGCCGTTGACCAGCCGCGCCGAGGCGGCGCTGTCGAGCTGGAGGCGGCGCACCGCGAGCTGCCACGCGACGGGGCCGCCGCGCAGCCGGCGTACGAGCAGGTCGGTGAGCCAGGGCAGCAGGGTGACCACGCCGACCAGCAGCAGCACCGCGCCGGCCGCGGTCTGCCGCTCGCTGCCCAGCGGCGCGATTCCGGCGCCGCCGGCCAGCAGCAGCCCGAGCCCGGCGGCCGGCAGCAGCAGCCGCCACCCCAGCCGGCGGCGCACCGGCGTGGCGCGCCGGGTCACCCCGAGCGGCTCGACCAGCACGGCGCGCATCGACACCAGCGTCACCACGACGGCGAGCGCCGGCACCGCCAGCACGACGGCGGCCACCAGCGGCAGCGGCGGGCGCACGTCGGCGGCGTACACGCTGAGGTCCATGAGGGTGACGAGCGGGACCACCTGCCGGCCGAGCGCGAAGAGCACGCCGCCGGCCGCGACGCCGAGCAGCGCGCCGGCGGCGGCCTCCCCGGCGGCGATCCGGCGGACCATCGCGGCGTCCGCGCCGACCAGCCGCAGCGCGGCCAGCCGCCGGTCGCGCCGCTCGCCGCCGAAGCGCACCGCCGCGCCGAGGAACACCGCGATGGGCAGCAGCAGGACCACGAAGATGACGACCACCAGCACCATCAGCACCGGGTCGAAGGCCTCGCCGGGCAGCCCGCCGCCGAACGCGTCCAGCCGGGTGGCGTCGTCGGCGGCGAGGGTGTCGCTGCCCAGGTAGTAGGCCAGCTCGCGCGGACCCGCCAGGCCCTCGTCGGCGATGACGCCGGTGACCGTGGCCCCGCCCAGCCGGGGGGCGAACAGCGCGCCGTCGGCGGAGCCGAGCAGGTCGCGCAGGGCGGGGGAGACCAGCACCTCGCCGGCGCGGGGCAGCGCCGACACCCCCGGCGGGACCGGCGCGGCCGGTCCCTCGGGCCGCAGCACCCGGCCGCGCACCGGCTGTCCCCGGAACTCGGTGTCGGTCGGGCGGACCAGCAGGGTGTTGGCGGCGGCCGGGATCTTCTCGCCCATCCGCAGGTCGTCGCGGGCGTCACCGCGCGCCTGCCGGGCGTCCAGCGCGCCGGGCACCGCGGCGGCGAGCAGCAGCATCGCCACCCCCACCCCGACGCCGACCGCGGTGAGCACGGCCCGCAGCCAGCCGTCCCGGCCGCCCGTGAACGCCATCCGGGCGCCCATGACCAGGTCGGCCGCGCGGTCGCGCAGCCGCGTCACGCCGCGACCTCCAGGTCCCGGGTGCGGCCGTCGCGGACCACGACCTCCCGATCGGAGTACGCGGCCACCCGCGCCTCGTGGGTCACCAGCACCACGGCCGCCCCGGTGTCCCGGGCGGCGGCGGTGAGCAGCCGCATGACCCGTTCGCCGTTGAGCGAGTCGAGCGCGCCGGTCGGCTCGTCGGCGAAGACCACCCGTGGCCGGGTGACCAGCGCCCGGGCGACCGCCACCCGCTGCCCCTGCCCGCCGGAGACCTCACCGGGCCGCTTGCCGGCCACCTCGGCGACCTCCAGGCGGTCCAGCCACTCGGCGGCCCGCCGCTCCGCCTCGCGGCGGCCGACCCGGGCCAGCCGCAGCGGCAGCGCGACGTTCTCCAGGCAGGTCAGCTCCGGCACGAGCTGACCGAACTGGAAGACGAAGCCGAACTCCTCCCGGCGCAGCGCGCTGCGCTCGGCGTCGCTCAGCGCCGTCAGGTCGCGGCCGGCGTAGTGCACCCGGCCGGAGTCGGGCCGGGTGATGCCGGCGAGGCAGTGCAGCAGCGTGGACTTGCCGGAGCCCGACGAGCCCATGACGGCCAGCACCTCGCCCGGGTGCACGCGCATGCTCGCCCCGGCGAGCGCCCGGGTCGGCCCGAACGAGCGGTGCAGGTCCTCGGCGAGCAGCAGCGGCGCGCTCACGACCGGACCGCCGCGGCGAGTTCGTCGAGGCGGGCGGCGGTCAGCTCCAGCCAGCGCAGGTCGGCCTCCAGGTGGAACAGCGCGTGGTCGCAGACCAACTGCTCGGCGAGGTCGCCGTCGCGCTTGCGCCGGGTCAGCTCGCGCATCATCCGCAGGTGCTCGGAACGCTGCACGTCGAGCACGTCGGCGGCGGGGCGGCCGGTCAGCAGGGCCAGCACCACCTTGGTGTAGAGGGTGCTCTGCAGGTACGGCTCGGGCTTCTCGGCCCGCGCCAGCCACTGCGCCACGTCCGTGACGCCCGCCTCGGTGATCGCGTACCGCTTGCGCTCCGGGCCCTCGCCCGGCTCCACCGCGTCCACCTCGACCAGGCCGCCGCGCAGCAGCCGGGACAGGGTGGCGTAGACCTGCCCGTACGCGAGCGGGCGGGCGTGACCGAAGCGCTCGTCGTAGAGGCGTTTGATGTCGTAGCCGTGGCGGGGGGTGGCCTCCAGGAGGCCGAGGAAGGTCTGTCCGATCGACATGGCCGGGACTATACACACCGCGTATACCCCGTGTGTATACCGGTACAGTGCCGGCTCACCGTCTCTGCACCGGGAGGTCACCGTGTTCGCCCTGTCCCTGACCGAGGACGCCGAGCTGCGTCCCCTGGAGCCCTGGCGGGCCGGGGAGTTCCTCGCCCACCTCGACCGGGCCCGCGCGCACATCGAGCCCTGGGTGTCGCCCTCGTTCGTCGTCGGCGACCTCGACTCCGCCCGGGCCGTGCTCCAGAGCTACGCGGACCGGTGGGCGCGCGACGCCGGCGGCATCTGGGGCATCTGGCGACGGGGCGACCTGGTCGGCGGGGTCATGTTCGTCTCGTTCGACGTCGCCCGGGGCGTCTGCGAGGCGGGCTGCTGGCTGGAGCCGGCCGGGGAGGGCCACGGGCTGGTCACCCGGGCGGTCGGCCGGATCGTCGACTGGGCGGTGCGGGAGCGCGGCATCCACCGCGTCGAGTGGCGCACCAACGCGCGCAACGCCCGCAGCATCGCCACCGCCCGGCGGCTGGGCATGCGCCTCGACGGGACGCTGCGCGAGGTCTACCCGGGGCCGGCCGGGCGGATCGACCTCGAGGTGTGGTCGGTGCTGGCGCACGAGTGGCGCCGCGTGCGCTCAGACGCGGGCGAGCACCGCGTCGAGTGAGCGGGGCACCCGGTCCGGCTCCAGCGCCGCCACGAGCAGTCGCGCGTACGCGCTCTTGCGGCCGGACCGGGTGCCGAGGAAGCGGCGCAGCTGCGCCTCGACGGCGCGCCCCCGCTGGGCCGGCTGCCGTTGGAAGAGGTCGAACGAGCGCAGCTCGCCCTCGGCGGCGAGCACCGCCCGTACCCCGGCGACGCCGACCGCGCGGATCAGCTCGTCCTCCAGGTCGGCCACGCAGACGTGGAACCCGAGGGCCGCCAGACCGGCGCGGGACAGGTCGGCGCCGAGGCCGCAGCGTTCCAGCCCGCGCCGGAAGTAGCCCTCCTCGGCCTCGTCGTAGAGGCCCGCCAGCCGCAGCCCGCGTCCCGCCGGGCCGAGCTGGTCGAGGAAGTGGCCGATGTTCGTCGCGCCGCCCATGGCCACGACCCGTACGCCGTCGGCGTCGAGGTCCCGGCCGCGCCGCGCGGCGAGGGTCTCCAGGGCGACCCGGTCGCTCGTCCCCTCGACGAGCACCACCGCACGCGCGTCGATCCCGGCCGCCAGTTCACGGATGCCGCGCACGCTCGCCTCCCGCCCCGGACGCCGCCGCGCCCGGCCGCTCGGCCGGGCGTCGCTGCGGGTGGTCCGGTCCCGTGTCCGCCACGCGATGGTGGGCCGGACCGGCCCGGCGGCGCAACCGGGTTCCGGCGCGCGGACGGGCGTGCCGGCCCCGTCCGTCGTCGGGTCGGGCCGCCGTCCGGGCCGGGCGGCCCGGACGGCGGCACCTGTTCAGGGCAGCGCCCGCAGGAAGGGGCCATGGCTCAGCCGGAACTCCCAGGCGTAGAACCGGTCCCAGTTGATCGACCAGGTCATCAGGCCCCGGAAGGCGGGGTTGGTGCCGCTGCGCGGGGTGTACGGGCCGCAGCCCTGCCCCTTCACCAGGCAGGTCACCGCCGCCTGCACCCCGGCCGGGGCGAGGTATCCGTTGCCGGCGCTGGGGGAGGAGGGCGCGCCGAAGGCCACCTGGTCCTCGCGCAGCGGCGGGAAGACGCGGTCGGGGTTGCCGGCGACGGGGAAGCCCGCGAGCAGCATGTCGGTCATCGCGATGTGGAAGTCCGCGCTGCCCATCGTGTGGTACTGGTTGTCGAGCCCCATGATCGGCCCGGAGTTGTAGTCCTGCACGTGCAGCACGGTGAGGTCGTTGCGCAGCGCGTGGATCACGGGCAGGTACGACCCGGCGCGCGGGTCCTGCCCGCCCCACGGGCCCGACCCGTAGAACTGGTAGCCGAGCTGGACGAAGAACGTCTCCGGCGCCATCGTGAGCACGAAGCCCGCCCCGTACCGCTGCTTGAGGGTGCGGATCGCGGAGATCAGGTTGACGATCACCGGCGTGGTCGGGTTGCGGAAGTCGGTGTCGCCCGCGTCCAGATAGAGCGAGTGCCCCTCGAAGTCGATGTCGAGCCCGTTCAGGCCGTACCGGTCGATGATGGCCGACACCGACCGGACGAAGGTGTCCCGGGCGGCGGTCGTGGTGAGCTGCACCTGGCCGTTCTGCCCGCCGATGGAGAGCAGCACCTTCTTGCCCTGCGCCTGCTTGGCGCGGATCGCCGCGGTGAACTCGGCCTCGGTCTCGACGCCCGGGCACTCACTGGCCGGGCAGAGCTGGAACCGGATGTCGCCGGAGGTGACCGTGGTGGGCTCGCCGAAGGCGAGGTTGACGATGTCCCAGTCGGCGGGCACGTCGGCCATCCGCAGGTAGCCCGAGCCGTTGGCGAAGCTGGCGTGCAGGTAGCCGATCAGCGCGTGCCGGGGCAGCGCGCCGGGCGGGGGAGTGGTGGGCGGCGGGGTGGTCGGCGGCGGTGTGCTGGGCGGCGGGGTGGTCGGCGGTGCCGTGGTGGGCGGGGCGGTGGTGGGCGGTGCCGTGGTGGGCGGGGTGGTGGGCGTGCCGCCCGAGCAGGGCGCGCCGTTGAGCGTGCAGTCGGTGGGGGAACCGGAGCCGGTGGCCAGGAAGCCGAACGACACCGAGGCGCCGGGGGCCACGGTGCCGTTCCAGGAGCGGTTGGTGAAGGTGTGCCGCTGACCGACGCTGCTCACCGTGGCATCCCAGTAGGAGCCGAGTGTGGTGCCCGCGGGCAGGGTGAAGGCGACCTGCCAGCCGGTGATGGTGCTCGGCCCGCCGTTGGTGACGGTGTAGCGCCCCTCCCATCCGGTGCCCCAGTCGGCGGTCTTGACGAAGGTGGCGGTCGGGCCGGCGGCGCGGGCCGGCGCGGCGAGGGTCAGCGTGGTGGCGGTGACGGTGGCGAGGGCCGCCACGGCGGCCAGCAGCAGGTTTCGGGCAGGGCGACGCATCCGGACCTCCCGGGTACGAGGGCCGTCGGATCGACGGATGCACAATTATTAGGATTGTTAACTGTAATTGTCCAGGCGTTCGGGCAGGGCTTTCCCGTCGCGTCCCCACGCCCGCCCGTCGACGCCCCGCCTCCCGGCCGGTCCGGCGGCGCGCCTACCGGGCGCGCCACCGAACCGTGGTCAGCGCCGGCCCTCGCGGCGCTTCAGGGTGCGCTCGTAGTCCTGGAACCGCGCCTTGGCGATGGCCGAGCGGTCCGCCGCGCGGAACACCAGCCCCTCGGACCTGCCGGCCGGTCCGTCCATGGCCACCAGGGTCCGGGGCAGGTGACCGGTGAGGAACGCGTGCGTCCCGGCGATGTCGTGGGGCAGGTCCCCGGCGGGGACGGTGGCCAGCCGGGGCACGGTCGGCAGGCCCAGCGCGTCGGCCCGCCCCACGAGGTCGGCCTCGCCGAGGAAGCGCTGGCCGCCGCCGTCGCGCCAGGCCGAGATCCGCGGGGTCGGCCAGTCGAGCATCGGCGCGGGGTCGTCCAGCACGGCCACGTCGAAGAGCCGGTGCCCGACCCGGCGCTCGGCGGTGTAGTGCCGGGCGGCGGCGGTGACCCTGCCGCCGTACACCTCCAGGTAGAACACCGTGATCCGGTCGTCCGCCGCCGCGACGGTGAGCCGCTCGGCCACGTCGCGCAGGGCGTCGACGATGCCGAGCGCGGGGTTGCCGATCAGGTCGCCGCGCGCGTACAGCAGTTCCTCGCGGCTGCCGATCAGGTACGCGCCGCCGGGCAGGACGACGATCCGGGCGTTCGTCCCGTCGATCTTCTCGGTGAGGGTGACCGGCCCGGTGAACGCCACGCACTCCGCCAGCAGGCCGCCGTCGCGGGGGTCCAGGGCGTGGTAGGTGGGGATGGACGGGTACTTGGTCAGTGAGTTGATCGTCCGCAGGTCGACCGTCCGGACGTCGAGGCGGGACACGGCAGCTCCTTCATGGTGGCGGGGTCCGCCGCGCCGGTTCGCGGTGCGGCGTCGGGCGGGCAGCGTATCCGCCGCGAGCGCCCCGGCTCGCGCCAGTTTTTCGGCCCGCGCGTCCAACCTGGACCGTCGGCGTGCGGAAATGTCGTACCCGGCGGCGACCATCCATTCATGGCTGTCCCCGCTCTCACCCCGCACACCGACCAGCCGCGTTCGGTGCCGCTGCGCGAGGCGCGCACCCGGCTCACCCAGCTCGTCGCGCTGGCCGAGTTGACCGACACCGTCACCGTCGTCACCCGCGACGGCGATCCCCGCCCGGTGGCCGCGATCGTCCCGGCGGCCGCCGCCCGCAGCGCCGCCCAGGCGCGTGCCGACACCGATCGCCTCGCCGCCGTCACCGCCGGCTGGGCCCGGCGCCTCGACGAGGCGCACCGGCGCAGCAGCCGCCGGCACGCCGCCGAGCTGCGCGCGGTCACCGCCGCCCTCGCCGAGGTCTGGGCCGAGCTCGACCGCCGGGTCACCCCGGGCAGCGACCCCGGTCTCGCCCGGCTCCGGGCCGCCCACGCCGACCTGCTGGCCGCCGACCCCGCCGCCTGACCCCGCTCCGGGCCGGGGGCGTCAACCGGCGGGGTACGCGTGGGTCTGCGCCGCCTTCACCGCCGCCCAGACCGGCTGGCCGGGGGCCAGTCGCAACTGCGCGGCGGCGGCCGGCGTGACGTCCGCGGACACCCCGATCGGCCCGTCGAGCTGCACCCGCAGGTCGTCGCCGTGCCGCTGCACGCCGGCCACCGTCGCCGCCCAGGTGTTGCGCGGGCTGCCCTCGGGACGCGACGGGTGCAGGGCCACCGCCGAGGGCCGGAAGGCGACGAAGACCTCCCCGGCGAGCCGGTCGGCGACGGTGAGGGTCAGTCCGTCGGCGACCCGGACCAGGTGCCCGTCGGCGTGGCCCCGGTGCAGGTTCAGCCCGACGAGCCGGGCCACGTAGTCGGTGCGTGGCCGCGCCGTGACGGTCGCGGCGTCCCCCTCCTGCACCACCCGGCCCTCCTCGACGACCACGAGCCGGTCGGCCAGCACCAGCGCGTCCAGCGGATCGTGGGTGACCAGCAGGGTGGCCCCCCGGTGCGCGGCGAGGTGCCGGTGCAGCTCGGCCCGGGTGTCCAGCCGGGTGCGTGCGTCGAGCGCGGCGAGCGGCTCGTCCAGCAGCAGCAGCGCCGGCTCGACGGCGAGCGCGCGGGCCAGCGCGACCCGCTGCGCCTGCCCGCCGGACAGGTGCCGGGGCCGGCGGTGGGCGTGCCCGGCCAGGCCGACCCGGTCCAGCCAGTCGTGGGCGGTCCGCCGGGCGGTACGCCGGTCGACGCCGTGCCGCCGGGGCCCGAACGCCACGTTCTCCAGTGCGCTCAGGTGCGGGAAGAGCAGGTAGTCCTGGAAGACCACGCCGATCGGCCGGCGCTCGGTCGGCGTCCAGGCGCGTCGCTGCGGCCGGTCCAGGTCGACGCCGTCGAGGGTGAGGTGCCCGGCGGTCAGCGGGAGCAGTCCGGCGAGCGCGCGCAGCGCGGTGGTCTTGCCCGCCCCGTTGGGGCCGAGCAGCGCGACCACCTCGCCGGCGGCGACCCGCAGCGCGACGTCGAGACGGAAGGCGTCCCGCTGCACCACGAGGTGCGCGTCGAGCAGGGGCGCGTTCACGGGCTGGTGATCCAGCGGTCGCGCAGCCCGGCGAGGATGGCCACCGAGACGGTGAGCAGCACGAGGCTGAGCACCACGGCGGCCTGCACGTCCGTCTCCAGCGCCAGGTAGACCGCCAGCGGCATGGTCTGCGTCCGCCCCGGATAGTTGCCGGCGAAGGTGATGGTGGCGCCGAACTCGCCGAGCGCCCGGGCCCAGCACAGCACCGCACCGGCCGCCAGGCCGGGAGCCACCAGGGGCAGGGTGACGTGGGTGAACGTCGTCCACCGGCCGGCGCCGAGGGTCGCCGCCGCCTCCTCGTACCGGCCGTCGGCGCCGCGCAGCGCCCCCTCCACGGCGATCACCAGGAACGGCATCGCCACGAACGCCTCCGCCAGCACCACACCGGCGGTGGTGAACGGCAGGGTGATCCCGAAGGTCGCGTCGAGCCAGCCGCCGAGCAGGCCCCGCCGGCCGAAGACCAGCAGCAGCGCCACCCCGCCGACCACGGGCGGCAGCACCAGCGGCACGGTGACGAGGGCGCGTACCAGGCGGCGGCCGGGGAACTCGACGCGGGCGAGCAGCCAGGCCAACGGCACCCCGAGCAGCAGGCAGAGCAGCGTGGCCAGGGTGGCGGTCAGCAGGGACAGCCGCAGCGCGGTGAGCACGCCCGGTGCGGCGAGCCGCTGCGGAAGGGTGGCCCACGGCGTACGGGCCAGCAGCCCGAGCAGCGGCAGGACGAGGAAGACCACGCCCAGCACGGCCGGCAGCAGCAGCGCGACGGGCACCCCGGCGCCCCGCCGCCGGGCCGTCCGGACGTGGATACGCGTCACGGGGCCTGGAACCCGGCCTCGGTGAGCACCGCGCGCCCCCGCTCCGAGCGGACGTACGCGACGAACGCCCGCGCGCCGTCGCGGTTCGGCGCGTCCCGCAGCGCGACGATCGGGTAGTCGTTGACGGCGCGGGCGGACTCGGGGAACTCGACGGCCGTCACGTCGGCCGCGGCGGCCAGGGCGTCCGTGCGGTAGACGAGGGCCGCGTCGACCTCGCCGAGCCGCACCTTGGACAGCGCGCCCCGCACGTCCTGCTCCAGGGTGACCGGGGTGAGGGCGACCGAGGCGGCGTCGAGCGCCGTCCGCGCCGCCGCCCCGCAGGGCACCTGCTCGGCGCAGAGCGCGACCTTCACCCCCGGCCGGGCCAGGTCGGCCGGCCCCGCGACGCCCCGCGGGTTGCCCTTCGGCACGGCGACGACGAGCTGGTTGCGGGCGAAGACCACCGGGTCGCCGTCGGCGTTGCCCGCTCCGGTGACCGTGGCCATGTTCCGCGTCGCCGCCGAGGCGAACACGTCGGCGGGCGCGCCCTGGTTGACCTGGGCGGCCAGCGCCGCGCTGCCGGCGAAGTTGAGCACGACGGTGGTGCCAGGGTGGGCCGCCTCGAAGTCCCGGCCCAGCCGGGTGAACGACTCGGTCAGCGAGGCCGCGGCGAACACGGTCACCGTGCCGCCGGCACCCGGGCCATCCGCCGACCCGCCGCCGGAGGCGCTCACGCCGCCGCAGCCGGCCACGGCGGCGAGGGCCAGCACCACCGCCATCACGCCCGCCGTCCCGCGGCGCGGCCGTTGCGCCCTCACGAGCCCTGCCTCCCCCGGGAGGCCCCCGGCGGGGAGGCGCGTTCCACCACCACCGTGGTCGACTTGATCACCGCGACGGCCAGCGAGCCGACCCGCAGGTCCAGCTCGTCGACCGCCTCGCGGCTCATCAGCGAGACGATCCGGAACGGCCCGGCCTGGATGTCGACCTGCGCCATCACCGTGTCCTTGACGACGTTGACCACGATGCCGCGCAGGCGGTTGCGGGCCGAGGAGGCGTCCGACCGGTCGTCCGGGTCGGCGGCCTGACCGCGCGCGAACGCCGCCAGGTCGACCCCGTCGATCGCCCGGTGCCCGTGCGCGTCGCGGCCGGCGGCGAGCCGCCCGGCGTCGACCCACCGGCGTACGGTGTCGGCGCTGACCCCGAGCAGCTCGGCGGCCTCTCCGATGCGGAACGTCGTCACCGGCCCACCCTACCGGCCGGCAGATGCGAGGTCGGAAAGCGGGCGGCTCCCGTGGTTGCTGCCGCGAGTGGCCACCAGGCCTGGCGTACGCGGCGGCGGGGGCCGGCGACACGACCGCCCCTGTCGCATGCTGTCGCGGCGCGGCGGGATAGACCACAATGAAGGGCTCGCACGGGGGACGGCGACGGGGAGGGCCGAGTTGGGTCGGGACGACGAGACCAGCAGCACCCCACCGGCGCCGGCGTCGGCGGCACCCGCCCGCGCGTCCCGGTCCCGGCAGGTGCGCCTGGCGGCCCTGCTGCTCCTGCTGGTGGTGGTCGTGGCGGCCACGGTACGGGTGGTCGTGGCCACCGGCCCGCCCACCTGGGACGAGCTGCGCGAGCGGGCCGGGCTGACCAACCGGGACAGGCTCGTGATCGGGGTCAAGGACGACCAGCCGGGCGTGGCGCAGAAGCTGGAGAACGGCGCGTTCGAGGGCTTCGACA
The DNA here is from genome assembly GCF_040704175.1 of Micromonospora sp. NPDC047812. Classification (NCBI taxonomy): domain Bacteria; kingdom Bacillati; phylum Actinomycetota; class Actinomycetes; order Micromonosporales; family Micromonosporaceae; genus Micromonospora; species Micromonospora sp. NPDC047812. The sequence continues at coordinate 44,674 of NZ_JBEYRY010000006.1, forward strand.
TCGACATCGCGTACATGATCGCCGAGGACCTGGGCTTCGACGCCCCGGAGGTGACGCTGCTGTCGATCGAGAGCGAGGACCGGGCCCGCCGGCAGGCGCGCGACGCCAACGGCAGCTTCGTCACCGTCGACCTGGTGATCGCCTCCTACAGCGTCACCGAGCAGCGCCGGGACCAGGGCGTCGTCTTCTCCTTCCCGTACCTGGAGACCGAGCAGTCCGTGCTGACGCTCGCGTCCGATCCCCGACAGGTCGCCAGCCTGCGCGACCTCGACCGGGCGAAGGTCTGCACGCTGGGCACGTCCACCTCGGAGCAGCGCCTGCGCGAGGCGGGCGCGAACCCGATCGGCCGCAACCGGATCAGCCAGTGCGTCCAGGCGCTCTACGACGGCGAGGTCGACGCGGTCACCACCGACGCGGCCATCCTGGCCGGCTTCGTGGGCCCGCGCCCGCCGGGCGAGCTGCCGCCGGCGACGAAGCTGCTGCGACGCAAGGAACTGAGGCACTGGGACATCGGCGCGGAGGCGGCGGAGAAGTGGGGCGTGAACACCGGCCCCAATCCGGCGATGCGGGACCTGGTCAACCTCTCCCTCTACCAGTCGGCGAAGGGCCCCGACGGCGACCGGTGGAAGGCGGCGTTCGACCGGTACCTGGCCTCGGAGCAGCAGTACAGCAACCCGCAGCAGGTGGCGGTCGGTCGGCAGCCGGAGCCCGAGGAGACGGTGGAGGTGCGGCAGTGGCCGTGGGAGAGATGGGCCCTGCCGTCTCCGAGCCGGCCGCGATCGGTCGCGCCGACCGCCGCCCGGGCACCAAGCAGGCGCAACAGGCGCAGCAGTGGCTGCTGACGCTGCTGCCGGCGTTCCCGGTGCTGCTGCTGGTGCTGCGGCTCTGGCGACTCAGCCGGCAGGACATGCCGACGATGCTGCTGCTGGTGCAGTACGTCAGCCCGCTCGGGCTGCTCAGCGCCCTGCTGATCGCGCTGGTGTGGGCGTTCCCGCTGGTGGTGCTGGTGCTGGCCGTCCTCGGTCGGCTGCTCCAGGTGAGCGCGCCTGACCGGTTCGACCCGGAACGCTCGCTGCTCGCCTACGGCACCGTGCGTACCCCCGGTTGGGTGCTGGTGGCGGCGACCGCCCTGGCGGCGCTCACCTGGCAGCTGCGGTTCCTGCCGCTGCTGATGATGCTCGCCCTCTGGCTGCTGGCGCTGCGGACCCGGCTGCGTCATCCGGACCGGCCCCGCCTGCTCCTGCTCGCCACCCTGGTGCTGCCGGTCGTGGCGGCGACCGCGAGCTACGCGTGGCTGGCGCCCGCCGTGCCGGCCGCGATCCGCGACGGCGAGCTGGCCACGGCCCTGCTGCTGGTCGTGCCGCCGCTGGGAGCCGTGGTGCTCACCGGCCCGGTGCCGCGCCCGGTCGCCCCGGCGCTGACCCGCGTCCTCGCCTACGTGGTGGCGGCGGTGGTGCCGCTGGTGACGGGCGTGGTCTTCCTGCGGGTGCCGCTGCTGCCCGCGGTCGCCGTCGAGGTCGGCCCGGAGGCGGGCCCGGTCCGGGAGGTGGTACGCGGCCAGGCGGTCACGGTGACCGACCGGATGACGATCGTGCTCGACGGGCGGGGCGCCGTGCGCTTCCTGCCCAACGACCACGTGCGCGGGCAGCTCCTCTGCCCCGACCCGGGGCGGATCCCGGTCACCCGCGTGGACGTGTACGGCTGGCACGTGGAGGAGACGGCGCTGGACTGGATGATCCCCCGGCAGCCGGTGGGGCGGCCGGACCCGCGCTGCCTGGGCCGGCTACCGGCCGGGGACCCCGCCGACCCGGCCGCGCCGCCGTCTCCCGGCCCCCGCTGACGGCCCGGCGGGCGGGGCGGGCCCTCGACGCCCCGTCCCGCCCGCCGGCCCCGATCCGGCGGAATCAGCAGTTGCGCAGCTCGGGGGACTGGTTGAGCAGCTGGCCCCGGGCGGAGACGAACCGCCGGTACGCGTCGGAGTCGACGGCCGCCGGGCGGAACGCGGCGACCCGGTGGCAGTTCTGGAAGGCGAGCTTGACGTCGAAGTGCCGCTCCAGGCCGGCGCGGATGGCGTCGCTGGCGAGCGCCCGCAGCAGCTGGCCGCGTTCGGCCTCGGTGGGCGGCGGGATGACGTTGTCGGCGTGGTCCGCGCCGGTGGACGCCAGTTCGGCGGCCACCCGGCTGACCGTCTGCCAGGCGTACGGCAGCGAGTCGCGGACGCAGGCGACGAACTCGGCGTCGTCGACGGGGCCGCGCTCGGCGGCGTCGAGCAGGGCGGGCGGGACGGTGAGAGACATGCCTTTCCTCCGTTCAGTGATAATGACTACTGTTTTCATTACCGCGCGGCAGAGGGAGCACATCACGATGGGGGCGTCGCGTCAACGACTGTCCGGCGTGCCGCGCCGACCCACCGTGACGGCGATGGCCGGACGCGGTGGTCCTCGGCCTGCGATCGCCGGTGACGACGTGCGGAGCGAACGCCGACGGGCCGGAACGGCGCCCGGGCGGCCGAGGGGACGGTCGACGCGTCGGCCCGGTGCGTGGCCGGCGCGCGGAGGCGACGGGAGCGGTCAGCCCCGCCGCGGGGAGCGGCCCTTGAGGTGGCGCCCCAGCTCCCGGGCGATCTCCCGCTCGGCGTCGCGCTCGGCGAGCGCCTGCCGCTTGTCGTACGACTTCCTGCCCTTCGCAAGGGCCAGCTCGACCTTCGCCCAACCGCCCGAGAAGTACATCGACAGGGGCACCAGGGTCAGGCCGCCCTCGCGGGTCCGCTCCAGGATCCGGGCGATCTCCACCCGGCGCAGCAGCAGCTTGCGGGTGCGCCGGGGCGCGTGGTTGGTCCAGCTGCCGAAGCCGTACTCGGCGATGTGCAGCCCGTACAGCATCAGTTCGCCGTCGCGCTCCTGGGCGAACGCGTCGACCAGCGACGCCCGGCCCTCGCGCAGCGACTTGACCTCGGTGCCGGCCAGCACGACGCCCGCCTCGTAGGTCTTGAGGATCGTGTAGTCGTGCCGCGCCTTCTTGTTGGAGGCGATCAGCCTGCGCTCGGTCTGCCGGGCCGCGTTCACCCGGTCGAGGATATCGGCCGCCCGCCGGCGCGACAGGCCGGGCGGATCAGGCGGGCGGCGGCGCCTGCCGGCGCGGCCGGTCGGCCAGCTCCTCCACCGCCGCCGCGAAGCGCACGTCGGGCTCGTCCGGCCAGTGCCCCAGGATCGGCGGCGGGACGCTGTCGCTCGGCGGGGCCACCACCTCCCACGGGTCGCGCAGCGGGGTGCCGCCGCGTGGTCCGTCCACGCCGAGGACGCGGCGCGTCCGGCCGAATCCGATGGCGCCGGCGGTGCCCGGCGGGGGAGACTCCGCCAATGGATCACCGGGCGATGGTGCGGCTGAGCAAGCGGATGTCCCTGGCGTTGCGGCACGAGCCCGCCCGGTTCGGCCTCGTGCCCGACCGGGCCGGCTGGGTGTCGGTCGACGACCTGCTCGCCGCGCTCGGGATGGAACGCGCCGACCTGGACGCCGTGGTGGCGGGCAACGACAAGCAGCGCTTCGCCGTGGAACGCGGCGCCGACGGCGTCGAACGGATCCGGGCCAACCAGGGGCACTCGATCCCGGTCGACCTGGAACTGGCGCCCAGCCCGCCGCCGGCGCGGCTCTACCACGGCACCAGCCGTGTCGCGCTCGACTCGATCCGGGCCACCGGCCTGCACCGGGCCGGCCGGCACCACGTCCACCTGTCGCCGGACGTGGCGACCGCCCGGCGGGTGGGTGCCCGCCGGCCGGGCGAGCTGGTGGTGCTGACCGTGGACGCGGCGGCGATGGCCCGCGACGGGCACGCCTTCTACCGCAGCGCCAACGGCGTCTGGCTGACCGACGCGGTGCCCGCCCGGTACCTGACCGACTGAGCGGTCCGGCTCAGCCCGCGCGCCGGGCGAGGAAGTCGGCGAGGACCCGGGTGTGGGTCGAGAAGGCCAGCTCCGTCGGCTCGGTGAGCACCAGCCACTCGGTGGCCTCCTCGGTCGGCGCCGACGGCGGCAGCGTGTCGGCCCGCCGCTCGGGCAGCTCGCCGAAGACCATCATCGTGCCGCCGGCCGGGGCGCCGTGCACCGCGAGGAGCCGGGCGTCGGCGGCGTCGGCGCGCAGGCCGGTCTCCTCCCACAGCTCCCGGACCAGCGCCTCCTGCCACTCCTCGCCGTACTCGATGAAGCCACCCGGCAGCGCGAGCTGGCCGCGGGCGGGCTCGATGTCGCGGCGCACGACGACCACCCCGAGGCCCCGGGCCGTGCGGACCGGCAGCACCGCCACCGCGACGGGCAGCGGGTTGCGCCACACCGTCCCGCCGCAGGCCGCGCAGACCCGCGGCCACCCGGCCGCCGCCGGATAGGCGGCGCCGCAGAAGGAGCAGTGGGAGTACGCCACGGCGGTCATGCCGCAGCACGTTACCCGGCGCACCCGCGGCCGCCGCGACGTCCCGCCGGGGCGGGCGCCGACGGGACGTCGCGGCGGGCCCCGGCGCTCACCGGGCGCCCTCGAACGGCCCGGCCCCGGTGCTCACCGCAGGGCGTCGCGGGCCGCCATGAGGGCGAATCCGAGCAGGTTGGCGCCCTGCCAGCGCGCCGGATCGTCCGCGCGCGGGTCGTCGGCGGCCAGGCCGATGCCCCAGACGCGGTCGAGCGGGCTGGCCTCCACGAGCACCCGTTCACCGGTGCCGAGCAGGAACGCCCGCAGGTCGTCGTGCTGGCCGAACTTGGCGACGCTGCCCGCCACCACGATGTCGTGCCGCCGGGCCTCCCAGGTCACCTGGTCGAAGCCCCGCACCTGGCGGCCGATCGACTTGGCGCGCTGGGGATGCCCGGCGGCCAGGATCCTGTCGGCGGCCGGCGCGTCGCCGAACAGCATCGCCTTGTGCCACATCATCCAGTGCTCGGCGGTGGCGTACGTCCGCTCGCCGTCGGTGAACGGGGCCGGCCACCACTGGCTCAGGCAGCCGGGCCCCACGCTGCCGTCACGCTGCGGTCGGTGCCCCCAGAAGTGCAGGTAGCGGATCTTCTCGCCGGCGTGGACGGCGGCGACGAGCTCGGCGACGGATCGTGGCGACATGGCGGCGAGTCTGCCCGAGGGGCCCGACGCGACGCGCGCGCTTTTCCGGCCGCCCGCCCGACGTGCGGGGCGGGGCGGTCGCCGCGCCGACCGCCCCGGGTGCGCGGCCGGCCGCCGCGCCGACCGCCCGGGTGCGCGCGGCGGTCAGGCCGTCGGCGCGCCGGTGTAGAAGGCGGTGGTGCGCTCCACGGCCCCCCGGGCGGCCTCGGCGTCGGTGCCGTCGGCGACGCTCGCCTCGCCCCACCGCTCGCTGCTCGCCGTCACGAACTGCCGGCCCTGCTCGGAGACCGACCAGGCCTCGCTCTCCTCGGGGGTGACCCCGCTGCCGTCGGCGGCCAGGTGCGACGCCAGGCCGAGCAGCGCCAGGTCCCAGCCGACCCCGAGGGCGCCCGGACCGAACTGGTCCCAGCGCTCCTGGTCGACGTGCGCGACGTGCTCCAGCTCGAACCGGGTCCGGTCGTCCTCGACCGGCGTCAGCCGCACCTCGATCCAGCTCACCTCGCCGCCGAACTCCCAGGTGGCGGCGAACCCCTTCGGCGGGTCGCAGCGCTCGATCGTGCCACCGGCGTTGCCCTCCAGCTGGTAGCGGCCGTCCAGCCGCAGGTCACCGGAGACCGGCATGAACCAGCGGGGGATCCGTTCGGCGTTGGTGCAGGCGTCCCAGACGTCCTCCAGCGGCGCGTCGTACGTCTGGCTGATGGTCATCACCCGGGCCTCGCCGGCCTCCAGCACCCGCCGGCCGAGCTGGCGGCGTACGGCGTTGATCTGCTCGGTCGCGTCGATCATCGGTCTCTCCCGTGGTCGGTCGTGTCGTCTGTCGTGGGCGGCTGCTCGCGCAGCCGCCGTTCGCGCTTGCCTCGGGCCAGCTCGGTGGCGAGGGCGTGCAGGGGCGGCGTCCAGAACCGCCGGAAGTTCTCGAGCCAGCGGTCGACCTCCCGCAGCGGCCGGGGATCGACGGCGTAGAGACGCCGGGTCCCCTCCGCCCGCACGGTGGCGAAGCCGTTGTCCCGCAGCACCTTCAGGTGCTGGGAGACGGCCGGCTGGGAGATCCCGAACTCCCGCCGGATCACGTCGCACAGCCCGCCGGCGGTCGTCTCGCCGTCGGTGAGCAGTTCGAGGATGCGGCGCCGCACCGGGTCACCGAGTACGTCGAAGGCGTGCACGGACCGTTTGTATCACGCCTGACTTATTTAAGCGAATGGTGATGACGTGCCGCGCCGCCCGGCACCCGGAAACCGTCGGGGATACGACTCTCCGCAGGGCCGGTGCGAAGATCGCACGAGACTACCCTGGCATCGACGGACTTATAATTTCCGTACGGTCGTGGAACCCGTGAGCGGAGGCGGGCGTGCCACTCTTCTTCCTGAGCTACGCCCACGAGGACAACCGCAACGGGCAGGTGCAGGAGTTCTTCGGCGACCTCAGCGAGGCGGTGGCCCGGCTGGCCGGCGTGGGATGGGACGAGGCAGGATTCATCGACGGGCAGCTGCCGCTCGGCGCGACCTGGTCGCACGAACTGGCCGACGCGCTCGCCGCCAGTTCCTGCCTGGTGGCGCTGACCTCTCCCCGCTACGTGGTGAGCGACTACTGCGGACGCGAGTTCCGCGTCTTCGCCGACCGGGTGGACGCGCACGAGCGGGAGTTCCGCCGCCGTCCCCCCGCAGTCCTGCCGATCCGCTGGATCCCCTGCGACCGCATGCCCGAGGCGCTGACCGGCTTCCAGCACAAGAACTTCCCGGCCGGCGCGGTGTACGCCCAGGACGGGCTGCTCACCCTCAAGCAGCGTCGCCGGCACCACGACGACTACCAGGACTTCGTCGACGCGCTGGCCAAGCACATCGTGCAGACCGACCGTGACCACCGACTCGCCCGCCCCGCCCGGCGTCCGGTGCTCGCCGAGGTCACCAGCGCCTTCGAGGCGCCGCGCCGGCGGCCGGCGGCCGGGTCGCCGGCCGCGCGGGTGCCGCGCGCGACCAGCGCCCGGCACGTCTGGTTCGTCCTGGCCGCCGGCAGCTCGGCGGAGCTGGCCGGCACCCGGCCGGGGGCGGAGGAGCGCTACGGCGCGCTCGCCCGGGACTGGCGGCCGTACCGCCCCGAACTGGAGGCGCCGATCGGCAGCTACGCCGGGGCCATCGCCACCACCAAGAGCTACGGCTGGACGGTGGAGGACGCCGCCGACCTCGCCGAGGTGCGGGAGTGGGCCCGGGCGCACAACCAGATCGTCGTGCTCGTGGTGGACGTCTGGTCGGCCGGCCTGCCACGCTACGAGCTCACCCTGGTCGGCTACGACCGCGACCCCGACACCACCACCCCGGTGCTGGTGCCCTGGACGGCCGCCGACGACGCGGCGGCCGACGGCAACCAACGGATGTGGGAGACCCTGGCACGCGTCCTCTCGCACCACGTGGTGCGCAACGATCCCGCGATGTGGCGACCCGAGATCAGCACCGCCGGCCGCTTCCACGCCGAGCTGGAGGACGCGCTGGTCGTGGCCCAGAGCCGCATCTACCGTACGGGGACGGTCTACCAGGAGCCGCCGTCGGACGGCCCGGTGCACCGCCCGATCCTCGAAGGTCCCTGATGGAGGCGGGTAGCCGATGGCGGTGAACGACACGGCACGTGGGCAGATCGTCACGTTCTACTCGTACAAGGGCGGCACGGGACGCACGATGGCGCTGGCCAACGTCGCCTGGATCCTGGCCAGCCAGGGCCTCCAGGTCCTCGTGGTGGACTGGGACCTGGAATCGCCGGGCCTGCACCGCTACTTCCACCCGTTCCTGCGCGACTCCGAGCTGCGGGCCACCCCCGGGGTCATCGAGATGATCTGGGACTACTCGATGGCGACCATGCAGCGCACCCCCGCCGACGACCCGCAGGAACTGCTCGCCGGGCACGCCAAGATCCAGCGGCGGGCGGTCTCGCTGAACTGGGAGTTCCCGCACGGCGGCGTGATCGACTTCGTGGCGGCGGGCCAGCAGGACGCGGCGTACTCGCGGCTGGTGAGCACGTTCGACTGGTCGAACTTCTACGAACGCCAGGGCGGCGCGGCCTTCTTCGACGCGGTCCGCGCCCAGATGCGCGCCGAGTACGACATCGTGCTGGTCGACAGCCGGACGGGCCTGAGCGACGTCGCGGGCATCTGCACCGTGCAGCTGCCCGACACCGTCGTCAACTGCTTCACCATGTCCACACAGAGCATCCGGGGCGCGGCGGCCGTGGCCCGCTCGATCCGCGCCCAGCGCCCGGACGACCCACCGCTGCTCGTGCCCGTGCCGACCCGGGTGGAGGACGCCGAGCTGCGCAAGCTGGAGACCGGCCGGGACCTGGTCCGGGCGGAGTTCGCGTCGTTCCTCGACCACCTCTCCGACGCCGCGCGGGCCCGCTACTGGAACACCATCGAGGTGCCGTACCGCACGTTCTACGCCTACGAGGAGATCCTCGCCGCGTTCGGCGACCGCCCGGAGCAGTCCGGCACCCTGCTCGCGGCGTACGAGCAGCTCGCCTCCGTGGTGACCGGGGGCCGGGTCACCCGGCTGGAGCCGATGCCGGAGGAGGAGCGGCGCCGGTCGCTGACCGCGTTCGAGCGTTCCCGGCTCACCGCCGAGCAGACCGTGCTGGTCGGCTACGCCTCGATGGACCGGCTCTGGGCGGAGTGGGTCAGCGACCAGCTCGAGGAGGCCGGCCTGCGGGTGGACCGGCGCGCGGTCGACGTACCCGTCCGGGCGGGTGGGCGGGCCGAGTTCGACCGCGCGCTCGCCGCTGCCAGCCGGGTGCTGGTCGTGCTGACCCGGCACTTCGCGGCCACTCCGCTGGCCGGGGAGGCCTGGAAGGTCGCCGCCAGCCGGGACCAGATCGCCGGCGCCGGCGTCCTGGTGCCGCTGCGCGTCGACGAGTCCCGGCTCACCCTGCCCTACACCGACCGTACGCCGGTCGACCTCACCGACGCCGACGCCGGCACCGCCCGGGCCCTGCTGCTCGAGGAGGTCGGCGCACCCGCGCACGCGGTCACCGGCCGGGCGGTCGGCCGGTTCCCCGGATCGTTCCCCGGGGTCTGGAACGTGCGCCAGCACGGCACCACCTTCGTCGGCCGGGCGGCGCAGTTGGAGGCGCTGCGCGACCGGCTGACCGCCTCGCCCGCCTCCGGCGTGCAAGTGGTCCACGGTCTGGGCGGGGTCGGCAAGACCCAGCTCGCCGCCGAGTACGCGCTCCGCTTCGCCCGCGACTACGACGTGGTCTGGTGGATTCCCGCCGACAGCGAGGAGCGGATCCGGGGTGGACTGGCCGACCTCGCCGAGGCGATGGGGCTCGGCACCGGCGGCGGCGGCGAGGCGGTCCGGCGGGTGCTCGACGCGCTGCGCCGGGGCGGCCCCGGCCGGCGTTGGCTGGTCGTCATGGACAACGCCGACGAACCGTCCCGGGCCACCCGGGCGCTCATCCCGCAGGGCCCGGGCCACGTCCTGCTCACCACCCGCGACCAGACCTGGAGCGAGTACGCCACGGCCACCGAGCTGACGGTCTTCGACCGGATGGAGAGCGTCCAGCTGCTGCGCGAGCGCGTCCGGGGGCTCACCGAGGACGAGGCGACCCAGGTCGCGGAGAAGCTCGGCGACCTGCCGCTGGCGGTCGAGCAGGGCGCGGCCTACCTGCGGGCCACCGCGTTGCCGGTGGAGCAGTACCTCGCGTCGCTGGACACCCCCGGCCTGCTGCGCATCCTGGAGGGCCGGCAGTCGGCCGGCTACTCCAAGGCGCTCGCCGCGACCTGGCTGGTGACCCTGCGCCAACTGCGGCAGGAGAAGCCCGCCGCCGCGCGCCTGCTGGAGCTGTGCTCGTACTACGCCCCCGAACCGATCCCGGTCGCGATGCTCACCGGCGAGCGGTTCGCCGTCTTCATGGCCCCGTTCGACCCCACCCTCACCGACCCGATCCTGCAGGGACTGGTCACCGCCGAGCTGGGGCGGTACGGCCTCGCCCAGGTCGACGCGGAGAACAACACCGTCCGCATCCACCGGCTCGTGCAGCTGGTCATCAAGGACCAGCTCGACGATCCGGCCGAGACCCGCCGCCAGGCCCAGCTGCTGCTCGCCGCCGCCAGCCCCCGCGACCCGGACAAGCCGGCCAACTGGCCGCGTTACGCCGAGCTGTGGCCGCACGTACGGCCCTCGGCGCTGCACGAGTCGACGGCCGAGGAGGCCCGCCAGCTCGTCGCCGACACGGTGCGCTACCTCTACCGGCGCGGGGACTACGAGACCGGGCGTTCGCTGGCCGAGGACGCGCTGGACCGCTGGCGCGACACCGACGACGACGACCCGACCAAGCTGCGGATGCGGTTCCACCTGGCCAACGTCCTTCGGGCACAGAGCCTCTTCGACCGGGCCTTCGAGATCGACCAGGACGTCTACGACCGGCAACGGCGGATCTTCGGCGAGCAGCACCTCTACACCCTGATGACCGCCCGCAGCCTCGGCGCCGACCTGCGCGCCCAGGGCCGCTACCACGACGCCGAGCAGCGCGACCGGCGCACCCTGGAGCTGAGCATCCGCAGCTTCGGCGAGGACAGCGGCCGTACCCTCACCGCCGAGAACAACCTCGCCGTCTCGCTGCGCCTGGTCGGCCACTTCCGCGAGGCGGCCCAGCTCGACCAGCACATCTACGAGCGGCGCCGGGAGCGCTTCGGCGAGGAGGACCCGTCCACCCTCGCCTCGGCCAGCAACTACGGTCGGGGGCTGCGCGACACCGGGGAGCTGTGGCGCTCGCACAGCGTCCTGCAACGCACCTCCGCCACCCAGCAGAAGGTCATCGGCCCCGACCACCCGGAGACCCTGCGTACCGCCAAGGAGCTGGCGCTGACCCTGCGCCAGCTCGGCCGCTTCGCCGACGCCCACCGGGTGCTGGAACGGACGGTGGTGCGTTACCAGCGCACCCTCGGCGGCGACCACGCCGACACCCTCTCCTGCGAGATGGCGCTGGCCACCACCTGGTCGGCGGTCGGCGACAACCCCACCGCGCTGCGGATGGCGCGGCGGCTGCGCGACGGCTACACCGAGGTGCTCGGCGCCGACCACGCGATCACCCTGGCCTGCCTCAACAACCTCGGCGTGTTCCTGCGCAAGGCCGGTGAACACCCGCAGTCCCGCGACCTCGCCCAGCGGGTGCGCGACCAACTCCTGGCCAGCCTCGGCGAGCGGCACCCGCACACCCTGCTCGCCACGCTCAACCTCGCCAACGACCTGTTCGCCCTCGGCGAGCGGGACGCCGCACTGCTGCTGGACACCACCGCGTACGTCGAGCTGACCCGGGCGTTCGGCGCCGACCACCCGGACACGGTGTCGGCGTCGGTCAACCTGGCCGTCAGCAGGATGGCCACCGAGAGCGAGGCCGACGCCGGCCGCGCCCTCTACGACGACGCTTTCGGCCAGTTGGTGCAGCTGTTCGGCGGCGACAACCCGCGGGTGGTCCAGGCCCGCCAGCGGGACCGGTTCAACGGCTACATCGAGCCCGCCCTGCTCTGACCCGGCCGCCCGGGCGGGCTAGGCGGGGTCGCCGGCCAGCCAGGTGGCCACCGCCACCGGGTCGGCCCCCGGCAGCCGGTGGCACAGCGCCCGGACCAGGTCCGGGCGGGTGGTCAGCACCCGCGCGGCGGCGGTACGCCCCAGCCGCCCGGCGGCCAGCGCGACCCCGACCAGCGCGTCGGTGTCCCCGGGATCCTCGGCGAGCCGGCGACGGTACCCGGTCAGGGCGCCCGGCACGTTCCCCCCGGCGTACGCCCGGTCGGCGTCGTCCGCGCGGCGCGCCGTCTCCCGGGGCTGCCGGGGAACCGGAACGTCGACGCCGGGACGCGGACCGGTCCGGTCCGCCGCCGTCCCCAGCAGCCGGTGCCGCACCGCCGCCTCCGGCCCGGTGTCGCCGATCCGCGCGGGCCCGGCCGGACCGGGTGCGACGCCGGGCGGGGCGAGCGGCGGTGGGCTCCGCCGACCCCGCCGCCACGCGTGCGCCGCCTCGTCCACGTCCCCGTCCGCGGGGACCAGGTTGGCCAGCGCCCAGCGCACCGCCCCACCGTCCGCGACGTCCCGGACCGCCGCCTCGACCCGCCCGTCGCCGTCGGACCCCCAGCCGCGCAGGGTGCCGGCCATGCCCGCCACGAAGGCCCGCCCGTCGTCGGTCAGCTCGGCGCTGCCGGCCAGCTGCGCCACGGCCCGCGCGGTCTGCTCCCGCCAGTACGCGTACTCGAACGCGCCGTGCACGCCCTCGTGCCGCCGGCAGCGCCACACCTCGGCCACCCCGAGGTGGGCGTACGCGCCCTGGAGCAGCGCGCCGACGGGGCGTGGGTCCGACCGCCAGGGGGCCCGGTAGCGGGCCGCTCCGCCCGGGGCGTGCAGCGGCAGCAGGTCCAGCAGCGCGCCCAGCTTGGTGTGCTGCAACTCGTGCACGAGCAGCAGCGCGAGCGTCTCCGGGTCGTCCGGCACGCAGACCGCGATCGCGCCCAGCGCCGTCCGGCTGGTGGCGCTGACCGGGTGCCCGGACGGTGGCGGCGTCAGCGGCACCAGCGAACGCAGCAGCGCGGCCAGCCCCCGGGCGTGCGCCGGCAGCCGGTCGGTCAGCCAGTGCCACGCCTGCCCGGTCAGCCGGTCGAGCCGGTCCACCGCCGCGTCGTCCAGCCGGCCCGTCGGCGGCCGGTGGTACCGGCGCCGGTACGGATCCTGGTCGTCGACGAGCACCTCGGTCGGGGGGGTGGCGCGGATCGGGGTGATCCGGCGGGTCGGCAGCCACTGACCTGCCGGGGCGCGACCGCCGTCCGCCCCGCACGCCGGTGCCGGCACGGCGCCCGCCGGCCCGTGCACCGACAGCCCCGGCGGCGGTCCGCCGTCGCTCGCCGGCCGGCCGTCGTACGGCCCGCCGACGCCGCGGAGCACCGCGACACCGGCGCCGAGCCCGGCCGCGCCGCCGACCGTGGGCAGCAGCAGCGCGCCCCCGGGGCACGGCACGGCGAGCGTGAAGGGCAGGCCCGCCCGGACGGCCGCGGCGGCCGCCAGTCCAGCCAGGTAACCCGTGTCGGGCTGGCCGCGCAGCGCCGTCGTGGCCCAGCCGGTGACCGGCGGGTGGGCCAGGACGTGGGCGACCGCCGTCGGGTCCGCCCGCTCGGCGCGGGTCAGCAGGGCGAGGCACTGCCGTACCGACGGCCCGTCCCCGCCGGCGCGGGCGGCGGCGACGGTGAGCAGCCGCCGCCGCCCGAGCTGACCGGCGCGCAGCACCTCGAGCGTCGCGTCGTCACCGTGCCCGGCGGCGAGCCCGGCCAACTGGGCGGGGGAGAGCACCACGCTTCACCGCCACCGGGGCGCGACCCGCCGGGCCTGCGCCAGCGGCACCGACCCGTCGGCTGGTGAAGCGTGCCCGGCCGGCGCGGACTCGCCCGCGTCGCTCGGCAGGGCGGGCCCGGCCGGTCCGGGCCCGTCCGGGGCGGCGCGGCCGGTCGAGGCGTCGGCCAGGGCACGGCGGCGCAGGGCGTCGACGTCGGCGGCCACCACCCGCTGCACGTGCCGGATCAGCCGGTAGAGGTCGGGGCAGTAGACCGACGGGTGCGCGAATCCCGCGCCGGCGCGGAAGCGGTGCGCGTAGAGGCCGCCGCCGCAGGCGCTGAGCACCGGGCAGGCCCGGCACTCGTCGGCCAGGGCCGCCGCACCGGTGGGCCGGCCGGCCAGCGACGGATGACGCAGCGCCTCGTCGAAGGAGTGCCGGAAGACGTCGAGGCCGGTACGCATCGACGCGTCGTCGGTCGTCTTCAGGGTGTCGGTGCCCTCGATGGTGCCGTCGGTCTCGATCGTCATGATGTCCGGTTCGGCGAAGCCCAGCGCCCGGGTGCCACTGCGACCGCCGAGCACCAGCGCGATCAGCGACTCGAACAACCGGATCCCGGTCCGCCGTGGCGTGCTGGGATACCAGCGGTCGAAGACGGCCACCAGCCAGTCGCCGTACGGGGTCTCGGTGCCGCCCGGCCGGCGCCCGGGCGGGGGAGCGGTCCAGTTGCCGTGCGGCAGCAGCAGGTCCAGCCGGGGTGGGGCGAACGCGAGCAGCGACTCGTAGACGCGCACCGGGTCGTTGGCGAGGTCGACCGTGCAGAGCAGCCCCGCCCAGCGCGACCGGTGCTCGGGGCGGGCGAGCAGCCGCAGCGCGGCGGCCACGTCGGCGAAGCTGCCCCGCCCGTCGGGGTAGCGGCGGTGCCGGTCGTTGGCGGCCATGTCACCGTCGAGGCTCACCCCGACGTCGATGTCGTGCCGGTGGCACAGCGCCAGGAAACCCTCGTCCAGCAGCACGCCGTTGGTCTGTACGCCGACGTCCAGCACCGCGCCCGGGGGCAGCGCCGCGCGCAGGGTGCGTACGGTCCGGTCGAGCACCGCCGTCCCGGCCAGCAGCGGCTCGCCGCCGTGCAGCACGACGCGTACCCGGTCGAGCCGGTGCCGCGCCAGGTGCGCGCCGAGGCGCCGGGCGACCTGGGCCACCGTGCCCGGGGCGATGACCCGGGGCCGCTCCCGCCACCGCTGGTCCGCGTGCCGGTAGACGTAACAGTGGTCGCACGCGAGGTTGCACCGGCTGTGCACCTTGAGCACGAGCTGCCGGACCCGGGGCGGGGGCGTGGCGCCGTTCCCGGCGGCCGGCGACGCATCGGCGCCCGGGGCGCCCCCGCGCCGCCCCGCCGCCGGTTCCGCACGGTCGTGGTAGGTCGGCGGGCGGGCGTGGTCAGGATCGGGCGGGGCGGCCGACGTCGGGGCGCCGGCGGACACGTCAGAAGCTCGACTCGAACGCCGACACGTCGAGCTGCCGGCCCGGCTCGTCGCCGGCCACGAGGGTGCCGAGCACGTGGGCCAGCACACTGTCGCCGGCGCCGGAGAGCAGGTCGGCCAGGGGTACGTCCCCCAACCGCACCAGGGCGGGCCCCGCCTCCACGGCCACTGGCGGCAGCTCGGACTCAGCCACGGTGGACCGTCCGGCGACCGTGGACCCTGCCGCGCGTCATCGCTGCCCTCACCCCGCCTTTTCTACACCATCGGGAGCCGGCCCCGACGGCCCTGTGGCGCAGAGCGGCGCGGGGCGCGGCGGCACCGCGACGGCGCCGGCCGGCCAGCTCGCAGCCCGGATCCCCGGGGGCGGTCACGGCCCGCCCGGCGTGCCGTGGCGGCGGGTGGTCGGCCCGGGCGGGGCCGCCGCCCAGGGTCGCGATGACCGGTGACATCCCGCCTCCCGTCCGCGTCGCTGTCCGAAGCATAGGGGCGGGGCGAGGTCGCGGGCGACCACCGTCCGCAAACCCGACTCAGGGTCGTGTCGTACCCGTGGTCCATGATCCTTGTCGTCACAGCGACGCCGGCGTCCCCTCCGGCGTCCGGATGGTCATGGGCGGCGCCGGGAGCGGCGGACGGGAGGTCGGACAGTGGCTGACGCGGAACGGACCGCGTGGCGACGGCGCAGCACGGTGCGGGTGGTGCCGCCCGCGCGGCCCCGCAAGCTGGCCAAGGTGCCCTTCGTGGAGTTGGCCGACGGGCGGTTGCAGGGCGTGGTCTCCAGCGGGTCGGACGTCGACCGGGTCTACGTCTCGTCGATCGCCTCCGGCACCCACGCCTACCACTGCAGCACCAACAACAACCGTCCCTGCGGCGGGCTGCGCGGCGCGCCGTGCAAGCACCTGCACGCCCTGGCCGACGAGGCACTGCTGCAGTACGGCGCCGACCGGGTCGCCCGCTACCTGCGGGTCGACGTCGGCGCGGGGACGGAAACCGCCCGGGAGCTGCTCGCCGCGCTGGACGGGCGGCACGAGCCGACCCCCGCCGCCGTCGTGTTCAGCCGCTTCCTGCGCCACCTGTCCTACCTGGAACTGCCCGGCAGCACGGTCCCCCTGCCCGAGCTGCACTGGTTCCCGGCCACCGGGGCGGCCCGCTGATGCTCGGCACACAGCTCGCCGTCCTGAGCGACGGCACCCCGACCGGCCTGACCGACGCCCTCGACCTGGTCGTCGGCCTCGACGACGCCCTGCTCCGCGGCCTCGCCCGGGTGGGTGAGGACGACGCCGCCGCGCTGGCCGCCCTGGCCGGCGCGCTGACCACCACCCCGCTCGGCGACCGGCTCGCCGAGGCGGTGGCCAAGGTGACCGCCGGTTCGGTGGCCGAGGAACACCTCCTCGCCCTCGCCGGCGCCCGGTGCGCGCTGCTCGGCGCCGCCCACGACGCGCTGCTCGGCCAGCTCGACACCGCGCTGGGCCGGGCCCGCACCCCCTGGGCGCCCGGCCCGGTCGAGCCCCCGGGCGCCGGGTCCCCGGCCCGCGCCGCCGCCCGCGCCTGGCTGCACGAGGTGGCGGTGACGGGGTGGGGCGGCCTCGACCACGAGCTCGTGGCAGCGGCGGGGGCGCCGGTCGAAGCCGCCCTGGCCGAGCCCGGCCTGCGCCGGCTGGCGGTGCTGCTCGACGGTCTCGCCGCCGAGCTGCGGGCGTGCGTGCCGGTCGCCACGATGGCGCAGCCGCCGCTGCGGCGCTGGGCCGACCTCTGGGCCCGGGGCGCGCTGCTCGCCCAGGACGCGGCGGCCGCCTCCGTCCCCACCGCCGTCGAGGAGGTCTCCGGGCGACTGCTCCTGCTCGGCGTCGACGTGCACGAGCACGACACCGCCGTGCAGGCGCAGCTGCACGCGATCCTCGAACCGGCCGACGGCGGGCCGCCCCGGCTGGTCCGCTGCGCGGTCGGCGCGGTCAAGGTGGAGACGATCGTCGGGCCGGCGCTGTGGCGCCTGCTGGACGCCCACCCCGTGCTGCTGGCCGCGCTGGCCGAACGGCGTGCCGTGACGGTCACGGGTCTGCCGCTGCACGGCGCGGACCTGCGCTGGCAGGACGACCGGGTACGCCCCGGCGAGCCGGCCGACCCGTTCGCCACCGCCCGGGTCCTGCTGCCGACCGCGGTCGCGGCGGCGACGGCGCCGCTGGAGCGGCACCCCGTCGGAATCGCCGAGCCCGTCCTGGTGGAGGGCTACACGGTGCGCGACGACGACGGCACGACGACCTTCGAGCTGGACGGGCGGTCGATCGCCGTCGCGGTCGACCGGCTGCCCTCCTGCGGCCCGCTCACCCCCGAACTGGTGGCCGCCTCCTCCGCGTGCCTCGGCCTGGTGCGGTGGGACGACGGTCGCTGGCTGCTGCAACCCCTGGCGGTGCGGGCCACCGTCAAACGCCGGCCGGTCGAGGCGCACACCGGCGACTGGGCGGGCGGGGTCACCGACCCGAGGATCGCCAAGGCCGAGGCCAAGGCGGGCGACGCCGTGGCGGTGCTGCGCGAGCGCGCGGGACGGTTGCTGCGCCGATGACCGACTCCCCGACCTTCGCGGACCTCGCCGACGCCAACCGGCGCCAGGTGCTCTACTGGCGGCTGCTGGCCCGGCTCTTCGACCCCGAGGAGCAGCCCACCCTGGAGTCGGCCAGCATGGCGGTCGTCGACGACCTCGGCCTGCCGGCCGCACTGCTGGACCCGGCGGTGTCGGTGGACACCGTCGTCCAGCGCTTCCCGGCCGTCGCCGACGAGCTGCGCGGCCTGCTCCGACCGGCGCCCGACGCTCCCGCCGCCGCGGCGTCCGCCGAGCCCGCCGAGCCCGCCGAGCGCGTCGAGCCCGCGGCGTCCGTCGAGCCCGTCGAGCCCGCGGCGTCCGCGGCGTCCGAGCCCGCGGCGTCCGACGCTCCCGCCGAGCCCGCCACCGGGCCCGGTGGCGACGGGACGCCGTCCGCGCCGGGTGCCGCCGAGGTGCGCCGCGCCGCGCTGGTGTCGAAGCTGCTGCTCAACGTGTTCGCCACCGGCCACGGGGCGGTCGACGCCGGCCAGCTGGCCCGGTGGCAGTCCGACGCCGGCTGGTTCGAGCAGGCCCTCGGGATGGAACCCGGCGGGCTGCGCCGGCAGGGCGGCGACGGCCTGGGCAAGGTGCTGGCCGGCATCGAGGGCGACCTGGTCCGCCGGATGCACCTGCGGGAGGTGCTGGCCGACCCGGTGCTGGCCAGCCGGCTGACGCCCAGCATGTCGCTGATCGAGCAGCTGCTGCGCGACAAGTCCAACCTCTCCGGGGTGGCCCTGGCCAACGCCAAGGCGCTCATCCGGCGGTTCGTCGACGAGGTCGCCGAGGTGCTGCGTACCCAGGTCGCGCAGACCAGCGTCGGCGTCGTCGACCGTTCCGTGCCGCCGAAGCGGGTGTACCGCAACCTCGACCTCGACCGCACCATCTGGCAGAACCTGACGAACTGGAGCCCGGAGGACGAGCGCCTCTACGTCGACCGGCTCTACTACCGGCAGACCGCCCGCCGGGTCACACCGGCCCGGCTGATCGTGGTGGTGGACCAGTCGGGCTCGATGGTCGACTCGATGGTCAACTGCACCATCCTCGCGTCGATCTTCGCCGGCCTGCCCAAGGTGGACGTGCACCTGATCGCGTACGACACGCGGGCGCTGGACCTCACGCCGTGGGTGCACGACCCGTTCGAGGTGTTGCTGCGCACCAAGCTGGGCGGCGGCAACGACGGCCCGGTCGCGATGGCGCTGGCCCGTCCCAAGATCGTCGAGCCGAGGAACACGGTCATGGTGTGGATCTCGGACTTCTACGAGTTCGACCGCTCCCAGCCGTTGTTCGACGGCATCGAGGCGGTGCACCGCTCCGGGGTGCGGTTCATCCCGGTCGGCTCGGTCAACAGCTCGGGCCAGCAGAGCGTCAACCCCTGGTTCCGGCAACGCTTCAAGGACCTGGGCACCCCGGTCATCTCCGGCCACATCCGCAAACTCGTCTTCGAGCTCAAGAGCTTCCTCACCTAGGAGAACACCCCTCATGTCCGAGATGCTCCGCGCCCCCGCCGAGGTCAAGTACGCCGAGGAACTCGACTTCCTGGAGTCGGTCGACACCGACCCGAAGCCGTTCTCGTGGCGGCTGAGCCCGCGGATGGTCCGACTGTTCATCCTCGGCTCGGAACGGGCCGACGGGCTCGACCGGGAGATTCCGCAGAAGTGGTTCGGCGACCGTACGTTCGTCGAACGCAGCATCGTGACCCTGGCGTCGGACCGGGGCCTGCTGCTGATCGGCGACCCGGGCACCGGCAAGAGCTGGCTGGCCGAGCTGCTGGCCGCCGCCGTCTGCCGCAACTCGACCCTGGTGGTCCAGGGCACCGCCGGCACCACCGAGGACCACATCAAGTACTCGTGGAACGTCTCCATGGTCATCGCCCGGGGCCAGTCCCGCGAGTCCATGATCCCGTCGCCGATCATGACGGCGATGGAGCAGGGCACCGTCGGCCGGTTCGAGGAGCTGACCCGCTCCACCAGCGACGTGCAGGACGCGCTGATCTCGATCCTGTCGGAGAAGTACGTCTCCATCCCGGAGCTGGACCACGACAACATCGTCTTCGCCAAGCCGGGCTTCTCGATCATCGCCACCGCGAACAGCCGGGACCGGGGCGTGAACGACCTCTCGTCCGCGCTCAAGCGGCGGTTCAACTTCGTCCGGATCCCCGTGGTGACGAACAAGCGCAGCGAGGCCGAGATCGTCCGCTTCCGCACCGAGGAGCTGCTGCGTCGCCACCAGATCACTCTGGACGTGCCGCCCACCCTGCTGGACATCCTGTTGCAGAGCTTCGCCGACCTGCGCGCCGCCGCCACCTCGGCGACCAGCGACGACGAGAAGCTGGAGTCGGCGCTGTCCACCGCCGAGCAGATCGGTGTCCTGGAGGACGCCATCCTGCACAGCCAGTTCTTCGGCGACCGCACCCTGCGCGCCGCGACGCTGGCTGGGTCGCTGGTGGGCTCGCTGGCGCGGCGCAGCCCGGAGGACCTGGCGATCCTCAACAAGTACCTGCACGGGGTGGTCGAGCCACGGGCCAAGCAGGACGGCGGCGGTTGGGAGGGCTTCCTCGACGGTGGCCGCCAGGCGATCGCCGCCCTGTCGTGACCGCCCCCACCACGGCCGGGCCGTTCGGTGCGCTGCGTGAGCAGCTCACGGCCGCCGCCGGCGCCTTCGCCGGCAGCTCGGGCGCCGTCTCCGAGATCCTCGCCGGCATGGTCGACGACGTCGACCGCGCCCTCGGCGAGGAGCTGGAGATCTTCCCGGTCTGCCACCACTCCCCGGCGTCCGCGCTGGCCATGGTCCGCAGGCTGCGCGCGAAGCAGCCGAAGGTGATCTACCTGGAGCTCTGCGAGGACCTCCAGCCGCTGCTGGACGAGCTGCGCAACTGCCGCCTGCCGGTGGCCGTGCAGGCGTTCGCCTCGGAGCTGGACGGCTTCCCGGCCGACTGGGGGCCGCTGAGCGTGGTCGCGCCGATCACCGAGGCCAGCGCCGAATACCAGGCCGTCGCGTACGCGCTGGAGACGCCGGGCGTCGAGCTGGTGCTGGTGGACCGCTCCACCGACCACGTCTTCCAGTGGTCACCGCGCCGTCCCGCCGACGACGCCGACGCGGCCCCGGCCGGCGGGGACGTCGAGGCCGCCGCACCGGCGGGGGAGGAGGCCGCCCTGCACGGCGACGCGGTCGGGGTCGAGATCGGCGACCTGCGGCCCCGCTTCGCGGAGCTGGAGGCGTACCTGCTGCACCACGGCAAGGTCCGGCACTGGTCGGAGTGGTGGGACCAGTACGTCGAGCAGCCCCTCGCCGACGCCGACCACGACACCTACCGGCAGGTGATGGTGCTGATCGGCAGCCTGTTCCGGCGGCTGCGCCCGGCCGGGTCGGACCGGCAGGACCGCGACGAGGACCGGGAGCGCTACATGTGGACCCGGATGCGGCAGCACCTGGCCGCCTCCGGGGCCGATCCCGCCGACTGCCTCTACGTCTGCGGCGCTTTCCACGCCGCCAGCCGGGTGGAGCAGTTCGGGTTGCGGGCCGACGCCCCGTTCGAGATCACCCCACGCACCGGCACCCGGTGGCACTACGGGTTGATCCCGTC
The DNA here is from genome assembly GCF_040704175.1 of Micromonospora sp. NPDC047812. Lineage (NCBI taxonomy): Bacteria > Bacillati > Actinomycetota > Actinomycetes > Micromonosporales > Micromonosporaceae > Micromonospora > Micromonospora sp. NPDC047812. The sequence continues at coordinate 65,702 of NZ_JBEYRY010000006.1, forward strand.
CAGCCACTCCGCCATCGAGGCGCAGTTCGGCCTCGCGCCCGGCTCGGTCTCGATCGCCGCCGCCACCTGGACCAAGGCGGTCGCCCGCACCGGGCTGAGCCCGTTCCGGCTGGAGGGGCAGCGCGGCGGCCGGACCCGCACCGGTGGCCGCCGCCGCGCCGCCCCGACCCCCGTGCCGGCCGCCCCGGTCGCCGACCGGCTCTCCGGATACCTGGCGCAGCCGCCGGCGGCGCAGGGCCTGGACGAGGCGGAGCTGCGCGGCTGGTGCGTCGACATCGTCCGGCTGGCCCGGCGCAACGGCTACCTGGCCAGCACCGCCGACGCGATCGCCGTCTTCGAGACCTCGATCCTCCTCGCCGGCCTGCGCAACCGCGCGCGCCCCACGCCGTACGACTTCGCCGACGCGGCGGTCACCTGCATCGAGAAGGACGTCGTCCCCGGTCGACGCGACGTCCGCCGGCTCTGCGAGATCCTGTTCGGCGGCGACCGGGTCGGCCAGGTGGGCTACGAGGCCCTTCCGCCGCTCGCCCGCGACGTCCACGACCGGCTCGCCCCGCTCGGGCTGGACCTGGAGAAACGCACGATCCAGCGGGCCCTCGTGGACCTGCGGGCCAGCCCCGAGCTGGTGCCCTGCTCGGACCTGCTGTGGCGGCTGCGGCACCTGCTGCCCCGCGACGCGGTCCGGCCCATCATGGGCGAGCGCCGGTTGGGGCACCGCTCGATCCAGGAGAGCTGGGACCTGGCCCTCGGCCGCAGCCAGCGGGCGCTGATCGAGCTGGGCTACGAGGGGGTGACCGTCGAGCAGGTGCTGGAGCAGCGCCTGCGCCGCGCCGTGCGGGGCCCGGACGCGACGGCCTCGGTTGCGCTGGAGGCCGTCGAGGACGCCATCCGGCTGCTCGACAGCCCGCGCCTGGTCGACGAACTCGGCGCCCGGGCGGTGGAGCTGCTCGCCGCCGAACGCACCGTCGACGACGCCCCCGAGGTGCTGCGCCGGATCCGGCGGCTGCTGGCCCACCATCGCGCCACCGGGCCGCTGCCGGCCTGGTGCGAGGCGTTCGTGACCACCGGGTACGCGCACTACTGCACCCTGCTGCCCACCGCGTTCCTCGACGAGGAGAGCGGGGTGCGGCAGGTCGGCGCGATGCTGGGCTTCCTGTTCGGCATGGAGAGCCTGGCACTCTCCCTGGGCTGCGACCGGTCCCAGCTCGAACTCGCCGTCGCGCAGTCCCACCCGGAGGCGCCGGCCAAGGTGGCGCTGCTCTGGGCCGCCCGGCACCAGCTGGGCCTGCTGGCCCTGGCCGAGTTGCGCGAGCGGTGTGCCGCGCTGCTCGCCAACCCGCTGGTGGTGCCCGCCTTCCCGCAGTACCTCAGCGGCTTCGTGCAGGCCCTGGAGCCGGTGCCGGGGCTCGCCCCGTTCGTCGTGGAGGTGATGTCGTCCGCGTTCGCCCGGCTGCCGGACCCGGTCCTGCTGCCCTGGCTGCCCACGCTGATCACCACCCTGCGGGAGCACGGTGCGGAGCTGGTGCCGCTGCTGGTGCGGGAGGCGGGGCGTACGTTCCCCGGCTCGCTGCCCGCGCTGGACGCCTGGGTGCCGCCGTGGTCGAGGCCGGCGTCACCGCCGGCGCCGGCGGTCCCCGCGGTCGCGTCCGGGCCGGTGGCCGGCCTGCTGTCCGGCCATCCGGAGGCCGTGGACGCCGTCGCCGCGCTGCTGGGCTGCGACGGCGGGTGGCGCGAGGAGGACGCCACCGCGAGCGCCGCCCCGCCGGAACTGACCGCCCTGCTGTCCGCGCATCCGGAGACCGCCGATGCGGTGGCCGCGTTGCTGGCGGGCCAGCCGAGCTGACGGCGGGCCGGGCGGTACGTCCGGCCCGCCCGGCGGGCGGTGGCTCGTCGGCGCGACGACGCGGACCACCATCGGCGAACTGGTCCGGCGACCCCGATCGCCGCCGGCATCGGGGGCCGACGGACGGGGGATCGGGCGTGGCTACGCGTCGTCTCCGACCGGGGGCTGTCCCGCGACCGGTGGTTCCGGCGACCGTGGCTGGTCGTTCTGCGCGGTGGGGGCGGACCGCGACCGACGAAGCGCGACGAGCTCCGGATCGTCGTGTACGTACACCCAGTAGTCGGAGCCCGTGGAGAGCCCGAGAGCCCGCATCTTCCGGGCGACGGCCCGCTCGTATTCGACGGAGTACGTCGGGTCGGCCGGCCGGTCGTCGGCCGACGCGCTGTCGTCTGTCATGGACCGATTCTCGCCGCACCGGGGAATCACCACGCTGACGGTCGTCAGCACGTCCACGGACGATGATGTGACCCCCCGTCGACGGCCGGGTCGCCGAATCGCCCCCGGGCTGTCGATCCGGGCTCGCCTCGTTCGTATGGAGGATGGGAGGCCGGCGGTGGTGCCGGCCCGTCGACGCGAGGAGAGGTCATGAAGCAGTACCTGCTCAGCATCTACCAGCCCGGCGGCGAGGGGACGCCGGACCCGGAGTTCCTGGCCGGGGTGATGCGCGAGCTGGGCGCGATCCGCGAGGAACTGGAGGCGTCCGGCTGCTGGGTCTTCGGCCAGGGGCTGCACGCGCCGGACACGGCGACCGTGCTGCGGCCGTCCGACGGCGACGTGCTGGTCACCGACGGGCCGTTCGTCGAGGGCAAGGAACACCTCGGCGGCTTCACCATCATCCGCGCGCCCGACCTCGACGCCGCGCTGGCGTGGGGCCGCCGGTACGCGCTGGCCACCACCCTGCCGATCGAGGTGCGCCCCTTCCAGGGCGAGGACTGAGCGTGTCGGACGTCGAGGCGGTGTTCCGCGCGGAGTACGGCCGCGCGGTCGCCGTCCTGGTCCGCCTCCTCGGCGACATCGACCTCGCCGAGGAGGCGGTGCAGGAGGCGTTCACGGTGGCGGTGGCGCGGTGGCCCGAGACCGGGCCGCCGCCCAGCCCGGCCGGCTGGATCATCACCACCGCCCGGAACCGGGCCGTCGACCGGCTACGGCGGGAGGCATCCCGCGCCGACCGGCACGCCCAGGCCGCCCTGCTGCACGTCCGCGGCGTACCGGCCGAGGAGGGACCCGTGCGCGACGACCGGCTGCGCCTGATCTTCACCTGCTGCCATCCGGCGCTCGGCCCCGCCGCCCGGGTCGCGCTGACCCTGCGGCTGCTGGGCGGGCTGGGCACCGCCGAGATCGCCCGGGCGTTCCTCGTGCCGGAGGCGACCATGGCCCAGCGCATCGTCCGGGCCAAGGCCAAGATCCGTGACGCCGGGATCCCGTACCGGGTGCCCGGCGACGCCGACCTGCCGGACCGGCTCCCCGCCGTGCTGGCCGTGCTCTACCTGATCTTCACCGAGGGACACACGGCCAGCTCCGGCGACCGGCTGGCCCGCGACGACCTGTGCGCCGAGGCGATCCGGCTGGGCCGGCTGCTGGTGCGGCTGATGCCGGACGAGCCGGAGGCGCTGGGGCTGCTGGCGCTGATGCTGCTCACCGAGGCGCGCCGCCCCGCCCGCACCACGGCCGACGGCGCGCTGGTGCCCCTGCCCGAGCAGGACCGCCGCCGGTGGGACGCCGGGCTCGTCGGCGAGGGGCAGGCCCTGGTCCGCCGCTGCCTGCGCCGCGACCGGCCGGGGCCGTACCAGATCCAGGCCGCGATCGCCGCCGTGCACAGCGACGCGCCCGACGCCGCCGGCACCGACTGGGCGCAGATCCTCCAGCTGTACGACCAGCTCACCGCGTACGCCCCGGGGCCGGTGGTGGCGCTGAACCGGGCCGTCGCGCTCGCCGAGGTGGCCGGGCCGGCAGCGGGGCTGGCCGCCGTCGAGCGGCTCGACCTGGCCGGGTACCACGTGTTCCACGCCGTCCGGGCGGACCTGCTGCGGCGGCTCGGCCGGGCGGGGGAGGCGGCGCGGGCCTACCGGACGGCTGCCGAGCGGACGGACAACGCGGCCGAACGCGCCTTCCTGGACACCCGGGCGGCCTCGGTGCTGACGGGCGGATGACGCCCTCGTCCTGCGCGTTTGCCCGCGCGGTGGGCCGGGAACCCGGGTCGTCCGGCAGCGCGGCGCCCGGCGCGCCGCCCGACGAACGGACGCGAGCGCCCATGACGTACCGTCCGGCACCTGCCACCGCCTCCGACCAGAGCACGCTGACGCTCGGGGTCGAGGAGGAGTACCTCCTGCTCGACCCGCAGACCGGGGAGAGCCTTCCGGTCGCCGACCGGGTGCTCACGGCCCTCTCCGGCAGCGCGCGGGACCAGAGCCGGCAGGAGTTCCGGCACAGCATGGTGGAGATGGTCACGCCGGTCACCGCCGACCTGGCCGAGCTGCGCGCGCACCTGGTGTCGCTGCGCCGCTCCGCCGGCGACGCGGCCGAGGCCGCCGGGGCCCGGCTCGTCGCGGTCGGCGCCACGCCCGTGCACGAGTCGCACCGGACGGTGCCGGACAAGCCGCGCTACCACGCCATGTCCCGCCGGTTCGGGCCGGTGGCGCACGACCCGGCCGTCTGCGGCTGTCACGTGCACGTCGGGATGCCCGACCGCGAACTGGCCATCCAGGTCTGCAACCACCTGCGCCCGTGGCTGCCGGTGGTGCAGGCGATCACCGCCAACTCGCCGCTGCACGACGGACGCGACACCGGGCACGCCAGCTGGCGCTCCATGCAGCTGGAACGCTGGCCCAGCATCGGGCCGACCCCGCACTTCGAGTCGGTCGCCGACTACGAGGCGACGGTGGCGGAGCTGATCAACGCCGGGATCATGCTCGACGCGGCGATGGTCTACTGGTACGCGCGCCCGTCGGCCGCGTACCCGACGGTGGAGGTGCGGGTGGGCGACGTCTGCCCGGCCGTGGACGACACCGTGCTGGTCGCCGGGCTGGTCCGCGCGCTCGTCGCGACGATGGCCGACGACGTCCGCGCCGGGGTGCCCGCCCGACGGATCCGGGACTGCCTGGTCTCCGCCGCGCACTGGCGGGCCGCCCACGACGGGCTGGAGGGCGACCTCATCGACCTGCGCGCCGGCGTCGCCCGTCCCGCCTGGGAGCTGGTCGGCGAGCTGGTCGACACGGTCGCGCCGGCCCTGGCCCGGCACGGCGACCTGGACTACGTACGCGAGCAGCTGGTCCGGTTGCGCCGCGACGGCAACGGGGCCACCCGGCAGCGTCGCGTCATGGCCCGCACCGGCGACGACGTGCGCGCCGTCCTGGACCACCTGGCCGCCGAGACCCGCGCCGCCTGACCCGCGCCGTCTCTCACTCGCGCCCTGACCCGCGCCAGGCAGGGTGCCCGGCCGCGCCCGGTCAGCGGATGTCGTGGGACTGGAGCCAGAGTTCCAGCAGGCCGAGCTGCCACAGCTTGTTGCTGCCGGCGGCGGCCTGTGCCCGGTCCGGCTCGGCGAGCAGCTCGTCGACGTACTCGCGGCGGAACAGGCCGCGCTCGCGGGCGGCGGGCGCGGCGAGGGCCTCGGTGACGAGCTGCCGTACCGGCCCGTCGACGTTGCGCAGGGCCGGCACCGGGAAGTAGCCCTTCGGCCGGTCGACCACCTCGGCGGGCAGCACCTGGCGGGCCACCTCCTTGAGCACGCCCTTGCCGCCGTCGGCCACCTTGTGCTCGGGCGGGCAGGCCGCCGCCAGGGCGACCAGGTCCTGGTCGAGGAACGGGGTGCGCACCTCCAGCCCCCAGGCCATGCTCATGCTGTCCACCCGCTTGACCGGGTCGTCGGGGAGCATCAGGTGGGTGTCCAGGCGCAGCACCGCGTCCAGCGCGGTCTCCGCGCCGGGCGCGGCCAGGTCCGCCGCGAGCAGTTCGCGGCTGGCGTCGCGGTCGCAGGCGTACGCCGGGTCGACCACGCGGCTCAGCTCGGCGTGGTCCCGGTCGAAGAACGCGTCGGCGAAGGCCGCCGCCGCGCCGTCGCGGGGCACCCGCGCGAGGGGCTGGTGGTAGCCGTAGCCGGCGAAGACCTCGTCGGCGCCCTGGCCGGACTGGGCCACCTTGACGTGCCGGGCGACCTGCTCCGAGAGCAGGTGGAAGGCGACCACGTCGTGGCTGCCCATCGGCTCGGTCATGGCGTGGACGGTGCGGCGTACCGCCGGGACCAGGTCGTCGTCGGCGAGCCGGATGCGGTGGTGGTCGGTGCCGAAGGCGCGGGCGACCAGGTCGGAGTAGTGGAACTCGTCGCCGGCCTCGCCGCCCCGGCTGTCGAAGCCGATGCTGAAGGTCCGCAGGTGCTGCTGCCCGGCCTCGGCGAGCAGCGCCACGATCATGCTGGAGTCCAGGCCACCGGAGAGCAGCACGCCGACGGGCACGTCGGCGACGAGCCGCCGTCGTACGGCTTCGCGCAGCGCCTCCCCGACGGCGGCCCGCCAGTCCCCGGCGTCCATGCCGGCGTGGGCGGGGTCCCGGGCGTAGTCGGGCCGCCAGTACACGTGCTGGCGGCTGCGCCCGTCGGCCTCGACGACGCGCACGGTCGCCGGCGGGAGCTTGCGGACGCCGCGCAGGACGGTGCGGGGCGCCGGCACGATGGAGTGCCAGGAGAGGTAGTGGTGCAGCGCCACCGGGTCGATCGTGGTGTCCACGTCGCCGGCGGCCAGCAGCGCCGGCAGCGTGGAGGAGAACCGCAGCCGGCCGGGCGACTCGGCGAGGTAGAGCGGCTTGATCCCGAGCCGGTCGCGGGCCAGCACGAGCCGGCGCCGCCGACGGTCCACCAGCACGACGGCGAACATGCCGACCAGGTGGTCGACGAAGTGCTCGCCCCACTGCGCGTACGCCACCAGGACGACCTCGGTGTCGCTGGTGGAGTGGAACGTGTGCCCGGCGTCCCGCAGTTCCTGGCGCAGCTGGGGGTAGTTGTAGACGCAGCCGTTGAAGACCAGCGCCAGCCCCAGGTCGTCGCGGACCATGGGCTGGGAGCCGGCCTCGGTGAGGTCGATGACGGTGAGCCGGCGGTGCCCGAGGGTCACCCAGCCGTCGTCGAAGTGGCCCTCGCCGTCGGGGCCCCGGGAGCGCATCGCCTCGGTCATCCGGGTCACCGCGTCGGCGTCCGGCGTCGATCCGTCGAATCTCGCCTCGCCGCTGATGCCGCACATCGTCAGCGGTCACCGGGCTTGCCGGGCATCCGACCCACCGTGATCACTCCTGTCGGGCGTCGCAGGTGTGCCAGGGCCGCCCGCTCGCGGGGGCCCGGTCCCGTCGGCAGGACGGGTGGCTGGGCTACCCGCCGCCGGGAGCGGCAAACCCCGGCGGTGCCCGGTCGCGGGCGTCGGCGGGCGGCGGGCGGTGGGCGGTGGGCGGCCGGTCAGTCGCGCAGCGTACGCAGGATGCGGGCGAGCTGGGCCCGGTCGGCGGGTGCGAGGCGGCCGAACAGCTCCTCGGCGGCGGCCCGACGGGCGGCGTGGATGGCGGCGCCGGCGCGCGTGCCCTCCTCGGTCGGCGTGACCAGGGTGGCGCGCCGGTCCGCCGGATCGGATCGGCGCTGCACGAGCCCGCGCGCCTCGAGGTCGTCCACGACCTCGGTGGCGGAGCGCGGGGCGATGCGCAGGTGCTCGGCGAGCGCGCTGAGCCGCAGCGCGCCGTGGCGGAGAAGCACGCCGAGGGCCCGGGACTGGCCGGGCGTCACGTCCCAGGGCGCGAGCGCCTCGCCGGTGCGGTGGCGCAGCCGCCGGGTCACCGCCCGGAACGCCTCGGCCAGGCCGTCCTCGGTGCTGTCGGTGTCTGCCGTCACGGGGAATACCGTAGCAGCGGAAGCTGTTGCTCCCTCATGTTGAGGTAACCTCAGCATATCCGACGTGAGGAAGTATCCCTTGGAACCCGTCCCCTCCGGCCGCGACCGCGGCCCCCGCAAGGTCAGCGCCGCCGAGAAGGCGCAGGCCCGCCAGGTGTCCCTGCGACGCATCGGCGCCCTGTTCGCCCGGCACCGGGCGGCGCTCGCCACCGTCACCGCGATCATCGTGGTCTCCTCGGTGCTCGCCATGGCCTCGCCCTTCCTGCTCCGCGCCGTGATCGACCGGGCCCTGCCGGAGCGCGACCTGACACTGCTGGTCTGGTTGGTGGCCGGCATGGTCGCGGTCGCCGCCGTGACCTCGGTGCTCGGCGTGGCGCAGACCTGGATCTCCACCCGGGTCGGCCAGCAGGTCATGCACCGGCTGCGCACCGACGTCTTCGCCCACCTGCAACGGCAGTCACTGTCGTTCTTCACCCGCACCCGCACCGGCGAGGTGCAGTCGCGCATCACCAACGACATCGGCGGCATGCAGAGCGTGGTCACCTCGACCGCCACCTCGATCGCGGCCAACCTGACCACCGTGGTCGCCACGGCGGCGGCGATGGTCGCGCTCTCCTGGCGGCTCTCCCTGGTCTCCCTCGTCGTGCTGCCGCCGGCCGTCTGGCTGACCCGCCGGGTCGCCCAACTGCGCCGCGAGATCACCGCCGAGCGCCAGCGCGAACTCGCCGACCTGAACGTCACCGTCGAGGAGGGGCTGTCGGTCAGCGGCGTGCACCTGGCCAAGACCCTCGGCACCGGCCCCGCCCTGGCCGCGCGCTTCGCCGCCTCGTCGGACCGCCTCGTCGACCTGGAACTGCGCTCCGAACTCGCCGGCCGCTGGCGGATGGCCACCATGAGCGTCGTCTTCGCCGCCATCCCGGCGGTCATCTACCTCAGCGCCGGCCTGCCCGGCGCCGCCGGCACGCTCAGCATCGGCACCCTGGTCGCCTTCACCGCGTTGCAGGGCGGGCTGTTCCGCCCCCTGATGGGCCTGCTCAACGTGGGCGTCTCGGTGACCGCCTCGCTGGCGCTGTTCGCCCGGATCTTCGAGTACCTGGACCTGCCGGTCGAGGTGGACGACCCCGCCGAGCCGGTCGACGTCGACCCGCGCCGGATCCGGGGCGAGCTGCGCCTGACCGACGTCACCTTCCGCTACCCGGGCAGCGACACCGCCGCCGTCGCCGGGATCACCCTCGACGTGCCGGCCGGCACCGCCCTGGCGCTCGTCGGCGAGACCGGCTCCGGCAAGAGCACCCTGGCCGCGCTGGTCAGCCGGCTGCACGACCCGACGAGCGGCCGGATCACCGTCGACGGCGTCGACCTGCGCGACCTGCGCCTGGCCGACCTCGCCGCGATCGTCGGCGTGGTCAGCCAGGAGACCTACCTGCTGCACACCACCGTGCGGGAGAACCTGCGCTACGCCCGCCCGGACGCCACCGACGTCGAGATCGAGGCCGCCGCCCGGGCCGCCCAGATCCACGACCTGATCGCCGGGCTGCCCGACGGGTACGACACCGTCGTCGGCTCGCGGGGGCACCGCTTCTCCGGCGGCGAGAAGCAGCGCCTCGCGATCGCCCGTACGCTGCTGCGCGACCCGCGCATCCTGATCCTCGACGAGGCCACGAGCGCGCTGGACACCGAGACCGAGCGCGCCGTGCAGCGGGCGTTCGACGAGGTGGCCCGGGGTCGTACCACCATCACCATCGCGCACCGGCTCTCCACGGTGCGCGACGCGGACCGGATCGCCGTGCTCGACCACGGCCGGATCGTCGAGTCCGGCAGCCACGACAGCCTGGTGGAGCGCGCCGGCCGCTACGCCACCCTCGCCGCCTGACGACCGGGCCGCCGTCGGTTGCGGTAGGACTTCGAGACGGTCAGCGGGGCCGTCAGGGAAGCACGGGCAGTCCCGGGTCGTGCAGGTGCCGGTGCCTCGGGCACACCCAGAGGAACTCGCCGGCCGGCGTGAACACCCGGCTCAGACCGCCGAAGGCCTGTGCGGGGTCGAGCTGCGAGAGCAGCACCTTGAACGACCGCAGCGCGGCTCCCTCCGCCGGCGACAGCGTGTGCCGGGCGTCCGTCCCCACGGGCGCGGCGTCGTCGAGGGCAGCGGTCGGCAGCGTGTCGATCAGCGCCTTCATGAGGTTGAGTTCGCGCTGGACGTGGTTCAGGTCGGGGGTGACGAAGGCTGCCACCGAGGTCGCCACCGGGTGGACGAGACGCAGCGTCTTGAACATCAGGTTCAGGTACGGCGCAGAGGCCCGCAGCCACTGGCGGGGCTGGTCGAGTTGATAGCTCGCGCCGTCCCAGGTGTGCCACTGACCGGGATGCTCGCACCAGAGCGTGATCCGGATGGAGCGCCGGGTGAACCGCAGCCACCGCCACCCGGTAGGCCGGAGCGCCGTGACGGTGAACAGCCGGGGGCAGTCGGTGACCTCGGTGCCGACGGCCGTGACCAGCCGGCGGAGGTGGTTCGCGGAGTCGGCGGCGAAGGAGGCCGTCCCGGCCACGTGGTCGCCGATCTGACCGACCTCCCGGGACAGCGTGCCGAGCCGTCGTTCCAGGCGGTGCAGCTCGTCGCCGAGGAGTGTCGGTGGGACGAAACCAGTCAACAGGCCGGTGACGTCGTGATCGTGCTGACAGGTCAGGCAGGGCAGGCTGAGCCGGTGCATCGGGTCGCGCTCCGGCCGCCGCCCGACGCCAACGGTGACCTCCCCGACCGGCGCCGAGGCGGGGGCGGCCGAGCGTTCCCGGAACCTGATCAGCCCGTCGAGGGGGAACCGGCCGGCGCACCCGGCTCCGTCGGCGTCGCGGGTGGGGCAGGGCACGAACAGCTTGAAGGCCAGCCCCGGCCAACGGGTCGTGAGCAACCGTTCCAGGCTGTCCCGGAGCACGTTGAAGAACAGGTCGGGAGACGGTGCCCGCACCTCGATCGTCAACGTCTGGTCGGTGTGCATCTCCACCAGGGCTTCGGACTGGTAGGTGTCGATCGGATGCCGGAGGAAGACACCACGTCGCCAGTGACGTCCCGTCGACGCGTCGTGGTGCCGTACGGTGAGCCAGGCGACCAGGCCGGGCGGTGCGCTCTCGTCGAGCTCGCAGGTCAGTCGCAGCACGCGGAGGTGGTCCGCGACGGGGGTGGTCGCGTTCCACGGCAGGACGGGCCGCTCGAACGGGACGAGTTGGGCGATCAGACTGCGCTCACCGTCGTCGAGCCGGTAGGAGACGTCGAACTTCTCCATCAGGCGCAGGAAGAAGGGGTGGTGTGCCCGGTCGTAGGAGAGGTCGTCGTCGCGGCGGCGCCAGATCCGCCGCAGTTGCCGGTGTTCGAGGATGCCGTCGCCGTGGCGGACCGCCCGGTCCTCCAGCACATGGCTGATCGCCTTCGTGAGCCACTCGGGATTGAGGATCACGATGTCCCGTAGGCCGTCGTCGTCGCCGTAGTAGATGACCTGCCCCAGGTCGTGCAGCAGTTCCGCGAGGTGGTGGACCTCGCCGTCCCGGACCCCGTGCCGGCGGCAGACGGCGGCGAAGTCGTCGAACGGGATCTGTGGTTCGGCAGCGGCCCGGGTCAGGATCGCATCCCGGGCGTCGGCCCACCGGCTGCTGATGAGCTGTCCCATCTGCGGCAGCCGGGCCGCTTCCGCGGCGATGGCACGCCGGAGCCCTGGTATGCCGTTGTCCGTCTCGCTGTCGACCGTGTACTGCCCGGCCAGCATGCCGGGGAAGGCGTCCCGTAGCCGGGGATAGTCCAGCTCCGGCCGGCGTTCGTCGCCGTGGGTGGCGACGACCACGACCGTGGCGTCCGCGCCGACCCGGAGCCGGACGCGGCGCAACCAGCCTTCCACCTCGCCCTGCTCCTGACCCTCCCGGGGGTGCCAGACCAGCAGGTACACCGCTCGACGGCTGAAGAAGAACTGGTGGGTGACCCGGTAGATCTCCTGGCCGCCGAAGTCCCAGGTGCGCAGGGTCAGCAGCTCGTCGAGCGTCGGGTGGGGCAGGTGCAGTTCTCGGATCTCGATGCCGTGGGTGGTGGGACGTCCCTTGACGAACTGCTCGTCGTTGAGCGCCGCCACGAGCGAGGTCTTGCCGACGTTGCCCTCTCCGACCAGCAGCACCTTGGCCTCGAACTGCGGGACGCCGTCCGTCAGGCTCTGCAGGTAGGCGCCGAGCGCCCGGCTGCCCCGGCCCAGGGTCCGGGCGACGGCCTCGTCGAGAGGATTGCCGTCCAGTCGGATGGTCAGTTGACCTCGGACCAGCAGCGGCGCGAGCGACGTAGGCAGCGTGGTGAGCTGGTTGTCCCGCAGGTCGAGCAGGTGCAGCTCGGGCAGCTCACCGATCTGCGGCGGCAGCTTGGTGAGCAGGTTGCCGCCCAGGTCGAGCTCCCGGAGCCGCTTCAGTTCGCCGATCTCCGTCGGCAGGGTGGTCAAACTGTTCCCGGCGAGGTCCAGCCTCTCCAGTCGGTGCAGCTTTCCGACCTCGGCCGGAAGCTCGGCGATTTCGTTGTGGTAGAGGACCAGAACCTCGAGGTCCGCCCTCGCGAGCAGGTCGGGGGGAAGCGTCGAGAGCCCGGTGCGGCTGAGGTTCGCTACGGTGTCCAATTGTCGCCCATCCTCGCGGCTCAGGATCTCCCACCACTATGGACACCTTGTCAACGTGCCTGCTGTCGCTCCTGGCCGGCCTTCCCGCCGTGGACGATGAAGCGGAAGGGATCGCACCCGTCGCATAACGATCTCATATTCAGTCTCAATATCACGCGTGAGATGAACCGAGGTTCCGGTAGACGGTCGCCCGGGACACGCCCAGGGCGGCGGCGATGTCGTCCGCGGAGTGGGTACCCGTGGCGTGCATCCGCCGGGCCTGGTCGACCTGTTCGTGGCTCAGCCTCCGCGGCCGGCCCGGCCGGCGCCGCCGGGGCGCGTTGCCGGTTCCCTGGTCACCCTGGCCGCCGTCGCCCGGTGGTGCGTCGCCGAGCAGTCGGCGTACGCCGTCGAGCATGTCGGCGCGCAGCACCTCGTCCGGCACGTCGGTGAAGAAGACGATCGGGTCACTGCACGCGGCGACCGCCTGCACCGCCCGGACCCGCTCCCGGCTCCCCGCGTCCGGCCCGGCGATCAGGTCGTTGGCCCGCATCGCGATCCGCATCAGGCGGTGGTAGGTGTCGCCGCGCCCGACGAGCGCGATGTCGTGGAAGAGCATGCCGAGCGGGCGGCGGTGGGCCAGCATGGTGTCCACCCAGCCCTCCAGCACCGTCCAGCGGGCCCGCTCGGCCGGCCCCGCCTCGGCCGCGTCGAGCAGCGCCTCCAGGTCGGACACCAGCGGCTCGATAAGGGCCGTGAGCAGGTGCTCCTTGGCGGGGAAGTGGTAGAGGATCGCCGCCTTGGTCAGCCGCAGCCGCTCGGCGATCTGGCGCAGCGAGGTGCGCTGGTAGCCGTGCTCGGCGAACAGGTCGAGCGCGGCGCGCAGGATCCGGGTACGCGTGTCGTCGGGCGCCTCGACGGTCATGGCGGCAAGCCTAGCCGCGCCTGACCGGTGGGAGGTGGCACTGTTGATTCGACTGACCGTCGGTCAGTACAGTGGGTCGTCGGCACCGCCAGCGGCAGGAGGGGTCATGCCCGTCATCTCCATCGACGACCTGGTCAAGACGTTCGGCAGCGTCCGCGCGCTCGACGGGCTCGACCTGAAGGTCGGGGCGGGGGAGGTGCACGGCTTCCTCGGGCCCAACGGCTCCGGCAAGTCCACCACCATCCGCGTCCTGCTCGGCCTGCTGCGCCGCGACGCGGGCGACGTGCGGGTGTTCGACGCCGACCCCTGGCGCGACGCGGTGGCCCTGCACCGCCGCCTGGCGTACGTGCCCGGCGACGTGAACCTGTGGCCGAACCTCTCCGGCGGCGAGGCGATCGACCTCTTCGGGCAGCTGCGCGGTGGCCTCGACCGCCGCCGCCGCGACGACCTGCTGGAGCGCTTCGACCTCGACCCGACGCGCAAGTGCCGCACCTACTCGAAGGGCAACCGGCAGAAGGTCGCCATCGTCGCGGCCTTCGCCTCGGACGTCGAGCTCTACGTGCTCGACGAGCCGACCTCCGGGCTCGACCCGCTGATGGAGGCCGTGTTCCAGGACGAGGTCCGCCAGCTCAAGCGCGAGGGCGCCACCGTCCTGCTCTCCAGCCACGTGCTGGCCGAGGTCGAGGCGCTCTGCGACCGGGTCAGCATCATCCGCGAGGGCCGCACCGTCGAGTCCGGCACCCTCACCGAGCTGCGCCACCTCACCCGTACGGCCGTCACGGTCGAGACCGTGCGACCGGCGACGGGCCTGGCCGCGCTGCCCGGCGTCCACGACGTGCGTGAGGTCGACGGGCGTACCCACCTGGAGGTCGAGCCCGCCCACCTCGACGAGCTGCTCGGGCACCTGGTGCGCTTCGGTGTGCGGGCGCTGACCAGCGCCCCGCCCACTCTGGAGGAGCTGTTCCTGCGCCACTACGGCGACGAGCGCGCCGCCGGTCCCCCTGTCGCCGCCGGATCCCCCGTTACCGCCGGATCCTCCGCACGGGTGGCGGGCCCGACCGACGGCGACGGCCCAATCGACCGCGACGGCCCGGGTGCCGGCCGACCGGCGGGTGCCCGGTGAGCGCGTTCACCGGCACCGGGCGGCTCGCCCGCCTCGTGCTGCGCCGCGACCGGGTCCGGCTGGCGATCTGGGTGCTCGGCACGCCCCTGCTCGGCTACGCCCTCGCCGGCAGCGTCAAGGAGTTCTACCCGGACGAGGCGTCCCGGGTCGGCTACGCCAGCACGTCGGCGTCCAGCCTGGTCGCGCGAGCGTTCAACGGGCCGATCGCCGGCACCGACCTCGGCGCGGTGGTGGTCGCCGAGACGTACGTGACCCTGGCCCTGCTCGCCGCGCTGCTGAGCACCTTCGCGGTCGTCCGGCACACCCGGCAGAACGAGGAGACCGGCCGGGCGGAGCTGCTCGGGGCCTCCGTCGTCGGCCGGTACGCGCTGCTCACCGCCGCCCTGCTGGTGGTCGTCGCGGCGAACGTGGCCGCCACCGCCCTGCTCGCCGCCGCCCTGGCCGGCGCCGGCCTGCCGCTCGCCGGGTCCGTCGCCGCGGCCGCCGCGGTCGGTGGCGTCGGGGTGGCGTTCACCGGCGTCGCCGCCGTCACCGCCCAACTGTCGGTCACCTCCCGGGGCGCCAACGCGCTCGCCGCCGCCGCCGTCGGAATCGCCTTCCTGCTCCGCGCGGCCGGTGACGTGCTGGGCGAGCAGACCGACGGCGGGCTGCGGGTGGTCAGCGCGTGGCCGTCCTGGCTCTCGCCGCTCGGCTGGGGCAACCAGGTGCGCGCCTTCGGCGGCGAACGCTGGTGGACGCTGGCGCTGCCCGTGGCGCTGCTGGTGGCCGGGGTGGTGGCGGCCTACGCCCTCGCCGAGCGGCGGGACGTCGGCGCCGGGCTCGTCGCGCCCCGGCGTGGGCCGGCCACGGCCGCGCCCGGGCTGCTCAGCCCCGCCGGGCTCGCCTGGCGGTTGCAGCGCGGCACGCTGCTCGGCTGGGCGGTCGGGATGGCGGTGCTCGGGTTCTCGATGGGCATCGCCGGCGACGAGTTCAACGCCATGATCGAGGAGAACCCGGCCGCCGCCGAGGCGATCAGCGCCATGGGCGGTGGCGCGCGGCTGATCGACGCGTACCTGGCGGCGATGCTGGGGCTGTTCGCGCTGACCATCGGGGCGTACGTCGTGCAGGCGCTGCTGCGCACGCGCGGCGACGAGACCGACGGGCCGCTGGAGGCGGTGCTGGCCACGGCGGTCGGCCGCACCCGTTGGCTGACCACCCAGGTGGTCGCGGCGACGCTCGGCGCGCTCGCCCTGGTGGTGCTGGGCGGGCTCACCACCGGCCTCGGCTACGGCCTTGTCGCCGGCGACCCCCTCGGTCGGGCCGTCGAGCTGGGCGGGGCGGCGCTGGTACGGCTGCCGGCCCTGCTGGTGGTCGCCGGGGTGGTGACGGCACTGTTCGGTCTGCTGCCCCGCTGGTCGGTGGCGCTGTCCTGGGCGGCGCTGATCGCGTTCCTGCTGCTCGGGCAGCTGGGCGCGGTGCTCGACCTGCCGCAGGCGGCGCTGAACCTGTCGCCGTACACCCACGTGCCGTCGGCCCCGGCGGTCGACCCGGCGGCGCTGCCGCTGGTCGTGCTGACCGGGGTGGGAGCCGCGCTGCTGGTGGCCGGGACGGCCGGCTTCCGCCGCCGCGACGTCCCGAGCTGACGGACCCCTGCCGACGCCGGTGTCACGGTGCGGCGAGGGGTTCCCGGGATCCGGCGTCGAGGAGTGCGCCCACCCGCGCGATCGCGTCGCGGATCATCGCGCCGTACCCGTCGTCCGGCAACTCGGCGGCGAGGGGCGCCGCGACCGACAGGTGCTCCCGGGCACGGGCGAGGTCGCCGGCGCGGCGGTACCCGTCGGCGAGGTTGAGGTGCAGGGACGGCAGGAGGGCGCCTACCCGCAGCGAAGCGTCGTGCCGCTGGACGCGCTCGTCGCTGAGGTCGGCGACGGCCGCCAGCGCGCGGCGGTCCCACGCCACCTCCTCCTCGACCGACTCCTGAAGGTCGGCCAGGTGGTGCGCGACGGTGCAGCGGTGCAGGGCGTCCCCGGTGCCGCCGACCCGGTCCCAGAGCTGGGTGAGGGCTTCGCGCGCGGCGGCCCGGTCGCCAGCTCCACCCAGTTCCAGGGCGCGGCCGATGTGCGCCATGACGTCGTCGCCGTCGACCGTGTCCACTGTGCTCCTCGCGGTTGGGGACCCGTCGGCCGGCCGCCGGGTCTTCGCGCCACATGCTCGAGGCTCGACCGACTCGAGGGTCAAGCCCCGCACCTGGGGAGTTCCCGTGCCCGACGGCGGGCCGGTGGAGGAGGCTCAGCCGACGCGGTTCACGCACGAGCGGGAGGCGCTGGCGTGGGTGCAGGCGCCGTGGCGCAGCGAGCGGTGGCGGCGCTTCGCCTTCGGCGTCAGCCTGCTTAGAGGGCTCGCAGATCCGTCACGTGACGAATCCGCACCGTTGCTCTCGCGGTGGCATACGCACTCACTCTATAAACGCGATCATGAGTTTTCGCCGGTAGTGGAGACTCCAATCGGGACCCTACTGCCGCTCTGGCGCTGATAGGTGTCGCCGATGTGCGCCGTTAGATTCGGTTAATCTGAAACTCGAGATACTTCAAGAGTTTGTCGCTGTCTGATGCGCCGTAAGGGGATCGGCGGATTCGGAGGCGGTGTAGATAAGGCTTCGCGACAGGGTCGAAGCCTCTTACTGTGCCGTCCGTTCGGCGTTGGAAATCCGCGGACACGTCTATCAATCCTATGTGCGAGAGTAGTCGCTGTGCTTCTTCGTATGCGTCTCGTCCGACGCCGTAATGCAAGAGTCGTCGGTGGCTGGGAATCATGACATGCCCCCAGCCCTGGCGGCCTGCCTCAACGTCCGCGAGCATGAGCAAGAAGGTGATTTCTGTGTCTTCCAGCACATTGATCCAGCCGCCAATGAACCACCAAGCCGGAATACTGAATGTCGCTTCGCTCCTATTCGGAATGGTGTAAGGGGCTGGCTCCCCGGCCCTCGCCCCTGCCTCGTCCAAGATCTGGAACCGTTCGTACCTGTGTCGGGTTCGATGGCCGGAGGGGAGGGCGATAAGTTGAACGTCGTCGCTTGACAAAGTCTTAAGCGCCTCGTGTAGTTGTCGAAGGCGCTTCGATCTTGCCGTCATGTATCGCTTTGCATCTGTCGTGGTGGTGGCGGGGGAGCTGACAAGTTCTGTCCACCCGAGTTCGTCGGCTCGGCCTGCTAGGGGGCGGTCATTGGTGGGACTGGTTCCGGCTCTGCCGCGGCTCTGCGCTTCGAAAATTGACGTGAGGTAGAGGCGCAGGGCGCAACCTCTGGGCGAGATGATGCGGGTTGCTGGGGGGCGATCTCGCGCGGCGGGAAGGCGACGGTCGTCAGGATCGCCTGGAGCGGGCTGTGCCCGGTAGACGAAGTCACGACGGATCAGCACTTCGTCCATGTCCGGCTTGGCCAGTTGGCGCAGGTTCTCCTCGACTTGGCCGGGTGAAGGTGTCATTGCCTTGAGTCGCCGAGCGCGGCGGCGTAGCCGTTCCATCTCGCCTAGGTTCGGTCGCTTGGAGTCCTTCCATGAAGTTCGATCCACGAACATCCTCCCCTTGATCGCCACGTCTTGGCCCGCCTAACATCCGCGCCCGTGCGCGCGCCAGGCGATCATGGCGGACCAAAACGTGCGTCGGACATGCTCGCGCGCCCATCGGATGCCCTGCAGGATCGTCCACAGTGGCACTGCTCGACAAGTGATGAGTCATGAGAGGGCGCAGCCTCTGTCGAGGCGAGGGAAGAGGGAGTGGTAGGACGTGGTTGAGCTGCAGGGTGACGCCTCAGGGAACAAAGGGGACGCGAACGATCAGCGTCAACTCCCGCTCCGCTGGGCGGTGATCTTGATGGCGTCTGTGGTTTTAGGTGCTATGACCAGCACAGCCGCCGGAGCCGCCGCGGGTGTTGCGGCAGGCATCGTCGTGGCCGGCGCTCTTCACACCATCGTCGGCCGTTGAGGCGTTAAAGGCCTCAACGGGTGTTTTGCCGATGCAGCGGAGCTTGGCGAGGCGCTAAGACGCCAGGCTCCGCTCAGGCAGTAGGACCGCGGCCGGATGTGCAGGTTCTAGGATCACTGGCATGCAGGAGGGCCGGTGGACGACGATCACGCCGTCGCAGTTCGCGCACGAGCGGGAGGCGCTGGCGCACGTCCAGGCGCTGCTGCCCGACACCGAGCCGTACCGTGCCTGGTCGAACTTCACGTTCACCGCGCAGACCGGCCACCCGTACGAGGTCGATCTGTTGGTGGCGGGCCCGGGCGGGCTCTACCTCATCGAGATCAAGAGCCTCAACGGCCAGCTCACCTCCAGCGGCTCCAACTGGATCCTGCGCGGCCCCAGCGGCACCCGTACGTTCGACAACCCCCTGCATCTCGCCGACGCCAAGGCCAAGAAGATCAAGTCCCTGCTCCAGGTGGCGGCGAGTCAGCGTAAGGGTCCGCCGCTCAGGATCCCGTTCGTGCAGGCGGCGGTCTTCCTGTCCAAGCCGGGTCTGATCGTCGACCTCGCCGAGCATCACCTGCACGGCATCCACGGCCCCGAACCCGCTCCCGGCCACCAGCCGGGCCCCCTGCCGACGATCGGCTCGCTGCTGCGGCGTCCACCGCAGGACGAACGGCAGCGGGTCACCAAGGAGATGTCGGCAGCCCTGCCGGAGCTGCTCAATGCCGTCGGTATCGCCCGCAGCCGGAAGCACTACCAGATCGGCGCCTGGGAGCTGGACACCCGCCCGTTCGACCAGGGCCCGACGTGGCAGGACCACCACGCCCGGCACCGGGAGCTGGAGCGGGAGCACCGGCGGATCCGGATCTATCTGGTTGAGCGCAACGCGGTGCAGTCCGAGCGGGCCAGCATCGAACGCGCCGCGAAGCGCGAGATGACCGTGCTGCACGGCATCAACCACCCGGGCATTGTGCGGGTCGACTCGATGGAGTCGCACGAGGCCGGGCCCGCGCTGATCTTCCGGTACGACCACCGCTCCATCCGGCTGGACCACTACATGGCCCAGTACGGCGACCGCCTCGACGCGCTGAGCCGGCTCGCCATGATCCGTCAGCTCGCCGAGACGGTGGCGTACGCGCACCGCCGGCGGCTGCACCACCGCGCCCTGTCGGCCCGCAGCGTGCTGGTCAGCCCCGGTCGGCGGCGGCGGGGCGGCAGCGAGGACGAGGCCTGGCTGGTGCCGCAGTTGCAGGTCAGCGACTGGCAGGCGGCCACCCGGGGTGCCGACACCGCCGGCGGCAGCAGCGGTGACCCGGTGACCCACTCCTCGCACGCCGCGTCGCACATCGAGCACTCCGCCGAGGCGTACCTCGCACCGGAGCTGACCGCCCCCAAGCCCGACGCGGTGGCGATGGACGTCTTCGGGCTCGGCGCGCTGGCGTACCTGATCCTGACCGGCGAGCCGCCGGCGGCGAAGCGCCCCGAGCTGCTTTCTCGGCTGGCCCGCGACAACGGGCTGCGCGCCACTGCCGTGGCCGACGGGATCAGCCTCTTCGCCGACGAGCTGATCCAGGCGGCCACCGCCCCGGTACCGACGCAGCGACTCACCACCGTCGCCGAGTTCATCGAGATGCTGCAGGAGGTCGAGGACGAGCTGACCGCCCCGCTGCCCGGCTCGGTGCACCCGGAGGAACGGGAGCCCGAGCAGGTCGACCCGCTGGAGGCGCGCGGCGGTGACCGGGTCGGCGAGTGGACGATCAGGAAGAGCCTCGGCACCGGCTCGACGTGCCGGGCGTTCCTCGCGCACAACGAGCGCACCGGCAAGGACGAGGTGCTCAAGGTCGGCCTCTCCGACGAGAAGGGCGCCCGGCTGGCGCACGAGGCCCGGGTGCTGGGCCCGCTCACCGACTCCCGGGTGATCCGGCTGGCCCGGCCCGAGCCCCTGCAACTCGGCAACCGCACCGTCGTGGTGCTGGAGCACGCGGGCGAGCTGACGCTGGCACGCAAGCTGCGCGACGACGGCCGGTTGACCGTCGACGAGTTGGAGACCTACAGCCACTACCTCTTCGGGGCGCTCGACTACCTGGAGGGCGAGGGCGTCTACCACCGCGACATCAAGCCCGACAACATCGCCATCCGGATCCGCCCCAACCGCACCCGGCAACTGGTGCTGTTCGACTTCTCCCTGGCCGGCGTCTCGGTCAAGGAAACCGCCGCCGGCACCCCCCGCTACCTGGACCCGTTTCTCGGCACCGCCAACCGGCAGGTCTACGACAAGCACGCCGAGTGGTACGCCCTCGCGGTCACCCTGCACGAGATGGCCTCCGGTGAGCTGCCGGTCTGGGGCGACGGCGGCACGGAACCGCAGCTCACCGAGGGCCCGCCGGTGCTGGCCGTGGAGGCGTTCGACCCGGCGGTCCGCGACGATCTGGTCGACTTCTTCCGGCAGGCGCTGCACCGCGACCACCGGCAGCGGTTCACCTCGCTCAAGGACATGCGCGACGCCTGGCACCAGGTGTTCCGGCGCTCCGACGCGAGTGCCCCGGTCGGCACGGACCACCCGGAGATCGAGGCCGCCGAGCCGGACGAGCAGGCCGCCGAGGCGGCCCGGGACGAGGCCGCGACGAGGGCGACCCGGGCCACCGCGCTGGAGGCCGCCGGCCTCACCCCGCGTGCCGTCTCCGCCGCCCACCGGCTGGAGGCCACCACCGTCGGTGAGTTGCTCACCGTGGCGAACAAGCTCGCCACTCTCCCCGGCCTTGGCGCGCGGACGCGCAAGGAGTTGCAGCGCCGGGTCAAGGAGTGGCGCGGCCGGCTGGGGGAGCGGGAGACCATCCCCACCACCCCCGCCGCCCGAAGGGCGGCCACCGCCGAGGCAGCCACCGAGACCGCCGCCGGGCACGGCGACGTCGATCTGGTACGCGTCGGCGTGGACGCGATCGCCACGCTGCTGCTGCCGGCGAAGAATGGCCGCAACGACACCGAGATCGAGGGCACCCGGCTGCTGCTGCACCTGCCCGACTCCTCCGGCACGCTGCCGGCGCTGCCGCCCTGGCCGCAGCAGCCGCAGGTCGCCACCGCGCTGGGTGTCAGCTCTGCCCGCATCGCGCAGATCCTCGGCAAGCAGCGCAAGCGCTGGCACGACATCCCCGTCGTCGGCAGCGTGCGTACGCAGATCATCGAGCTGTTGCGCGACGGTGGCCGGGTGATGGGCGTCGGCGAGCTGGCCGCGGCGCTGCTCGGCAGTCGGGGTTCGGTGCGTACCGGCGACGCGCTGCGCCGGGCGGTGGCGCTCGCCGCGGTGCGGGCCGCCGTGGAGGTCGACGCCCTCGCCGACGAGCCGCGCCTGCTGCTGCGCCGGCACGGCGAGCGGCTGCTGGTGGCACTGGAGGCGGGCGAGGACGACGCCCCGGACACCCCCGCCGCGCCGGCCCTGCTCGACTATGCCGACGCGCTCGGTAAGGCCGCCGACCGGCTCGCCGCCAGCGAGGTGCTGCCCAGCCCGGCGACGGTGCTGCGTACCCTCGCGGCGGTGACCGCGCCCGGCGGGGCGGCCGACGCGATCGACGAGCGGCGGCGGGTGCTGCTCGCGGCGGTGGCCTCGGAGCGGGCCGCCGCGACCGCGCGGCTGGAGCTCTATCCTCGCGACCTCGACCCGGTGCGGGCGCTGCGGCTGGCCCAGGCCGGCGTGGTGCCCCCGGCGACCGGGCCCGACAAGCGGCGCGGCCTGACCCCCTCGCAGGTGGCCGACCGGGTGGCGGCGCGGTTCCCCGAGCTGGAGCCGTTGCCGCCGCACCCGAAGCTGGACCGGCTGCTCACCGAGGCCGGCTTCGAGCTGCGCTGGGACCGTGACCGGTACGTCCCGCCGCCGCCCCGCAACGCCTCGTCATCCATGTCGATCGTGCAGCGCCGACCGTCGGCGACGGCCGCGCCGAGCCGGTGGACCGCCGAGTCGCCCGAGCTGGCGGCGGCTATGCGCGCTGAGGAGCGGCTGACGGGCGCCAGGTCCGCCGGAGGGTTCCGGGCCCTGACGGTACGCCTCAACCGTTACGCCCCGGCCCGCGAGGAACTCATCCGGCGCTTCGACGCTCGGCCGGTCAACGTGGCGGCCCGCTTCCTGGACCACCTGCACGCCCTGGTCGACGCGCGCCCCAAGCCGACCTGGGAGACGGTGCTGAGAGCCGACATCGCGGAGCCCGGCTCCCGCCCGGCGATCAAGCTGGGCGAGTACGTCGAACAGGCGTGGCAGCTCGCCGTGCCCGAGCTGCGCGGGGAGCTGCGGGCCGGGGAGGGGCCGGTGCTGCTGCACGACGCGGCGGTGCTGGCGCGCTACCGGGCGGTGGACCGGCTCTACGAGCTGGCTGACGCGGCGCGGGCCGGGGTGGGCGACGTGTGGCTGCTCTGCCCGATGGAGGACCCGGCGCTGCTGCCCAAACTGGACGGTGCGGTCGTGCGGGTGGGCGACAACGAGTGGATCGCCCTACCGGATGCCTGGGTCGTCAACGCCCACCGCAGCGCAGTCACCGCTTGACGCCCGAGCGTCTGCCATCGCCTCGGCGCCTCGGACCGCGTCGTTGCCCGGAGCCTGGAACGTCGTGCCCGCGTACGCGGGTGCCTCGTGCGCGAGGGCTGCCATGTCTTCCGGCTCGCGGGCCACGGCGAGGGCCGGTGAGCCCTGCAGTTCCCACAAGCCGGCCTCGACCCAGCAGAGCTGGCGGTACTTCTCCGGTGCCATGGCCTGCGAGCCGAAGTCCCACCCGACGGCCGAGACGGGCTTGCCGGCGAACTGCCGTCGGGCCCGCTCGCGGTAGGCGTCCCTGGTGATTGTCGCGGGGTGCAGGAAAGACAGGTCGAACCCGTTCTCGGCGAGCCCGAACGCGGCCAGGCCGAAGAGCATGGTGCACTCGATCCCGCTGCCGGCGCAGTAGTCGGCGATGCGGGCCGCACCGTGCAGGGCGCCGGCGTACGACAGCACGTACAGGCGGCGGACCGGGTGAAACCGCTGGTACTCCCGCAGAGCTGCCACGATCGTCGCGCCGGAGGCGACGGTGTCGCCGATCAGCAGCGTCGAACCGCCGGCGTCGAACCGCGCGTAGGACACCTCGACCGTGGCGTTGTCGGAGGCGACGGCCACCCTGCTCGTGGAGACCAGGTTCGCCGGCAGGTTTCGGCCGGCCTCGATCGCGACGGCCTCCGCGAGTTGGTAGACCAACCCCTTGCTGAGGATGATCAGCTCGCCGAGGTCGGCGCCGTCGAGTTCGTCCCGGATGTGCCGGACGAACTCGCGGCTGCTGGCGAGGCAGGCCCGCCGGAACGGCAGGCCCGTCAGGTTGCGGTCGAACAACAGCGTTTCCAGGTGCCGGTTGTGCACCAGGTGGAGACCGCCCACCCCCGTCCTGGCGTCGATCGGCTCGACGGCGCTGGACCCCGTGTCGGCGATCATGCCGTCGTGCTGGGCACTCGCGCCGCGCCGGCCCTGATCCTTCGCAGTGCGTCGAGCATCGGTGTGTCGATGTCGAGCACGTTGTTCTCGTACTCGTCCAGTGCGGCGGACAGCCAGGCGGGCCGAGGTTGGGCTGCCCTGGGTCGGTCGGCCAACGCCACGAGAGCGCGACCGGCGGCGGCGAAGTCGTCGACCACGTCGGTGGCGAGCGCCGCCACGTGCGGGTGCACGTAGTCGGTCACCCGCACGCCCCGGTATTCCAGGACGTCACTGCGGTACTGCGAATTGCGGGGTGCGACCACGACCACGGGCGTTCCCAGCGTGACCGCTGCCGCCATCTCGACACCGATGCCGATCCCGCGGCGTACCCGCGCGTCGACGATGACCGCCGTCGCCACCATCACCTGGTACATGTCCCGACCGAACTGGCCCAACGTGTTGCCTGCGTCCGGTATCGGATCGTCCGGATTGAGGAAGACGACGTCGCAGGGAGCCGCCCCGCCCGCCACCTCATCCCGCTCCACATCCGTCCAGCAGAGACGCTGTTGGTCGCCCCCGCCCTTCATGATCGATCCGGAACAGTAGACGGAAATCAGCATCATCGTGCCCTTCGGTCGGGATCTGCCTGGTTCAACGTGACATCGAGCTTGTTGGCGACGACGGCCACCACGGTCAACGCCTGCTGGATGGTCGTGGCGTTCTGGAACCTGATGCGCTTCCGCCCGCGGATCACCGCCTCGCGGAGCCGGGCGCGGAGCACCGGATGCTGTGTGGCGGTGGCGACGGTGCCGAATTCGGGAGTAGCGCGCAGGCTGAGCAGATCGGGCCAGCGGGCGCTGCGGTGGACGAAGTCGTAGATGCCGAGCCATCGCAGGCCGAGGTCGAACGAGCGGGCGGACAGCACCCGGTCCGCGAGGGACGTCCGCAGCTGGCGGATGCCGCAGGAAAAGTCACCGAAGTCGAAGTCGGCGACGATGGCGGCGTCGAGGTCGCGGAGGTAGCTGGCGAGGTACTCGCGGGACAGGAACATGTCGATCCTGGCCCGTTCCTCGGCTCCCAGAGTCACCGGCACCGTGGCCCGGACGAACCGGCTGATGAACGCCTGCCCGTCGAGCCGTTCGGGCACGTCATGCAGGTGCGTCTCGACGTCACCGGCCCTCGGGGGCCAGCGACCGGCGATGCTGGCGAGCGTCGTGGCCAACTCGCCGTCCGGCTGTAGCGCGGTGCCCCAGCTCTGACCGATGTCGGTGGCGGTGTTCTACGCATAGCGGGGTCGCCAGACGAGGCCGTCGGTGAGGCTGTGGTGCGGGGTCAGCTCGTAGGGGTTGCGGGCGTCGCGGCGGTATTCGACGGCCTTGTGCTCCACGTAGGAGTCCAGGTCGGCGATGTGCGACGAGTAGTGGACCACGCCGCGGACCACGAGTGACCGGATCCGTGTGAGGAAGACCGACAGGCTGGGAACCTCGAACAGGTACGACGCGGGCAGGATCAGTTCCTCGTCGGTGGCGAGCACGGCCAGCCGCGTCGCGTGCAGCGCCTGGGACAGGTCCGTCTCCGTGAAACGCGCCGCCTGCGGGCGGCCGTAACACGACCGGATCTCCGGATTCAGGTACTGAAGGAAGATCGGCCGTTCGCGGTCATAGGTCAGCGGCGCGGCGAAGCGTTCCTCCGGATAGAGACTGAGCTGCTGCCCCGACACGTGCAGGTGCAGGTCCCGGCCCGCGACATAGCCGTCACGGCGTGCGCTGACATCCTGCCGGGGCGCGGTCACGCGTCACTCACGGGGTTCGTTCGGGGCGACCCACGGTGAGATCACGGCCTGCGGTGTACGAATCCCGGCCGGCGGTCACGTTCTGCTGCACGGTGGTCGACTGGTCGACGCCTTCGCCGGCCGCCCGGACCGCGGCGATCAGCTCCCGTATCGCGACGGCGAAGCCTGGGTCCTCCTCCAGCCGGGCCTGCAGCCGGCCCTCCCACCGGGCCGCCTCCAGGGTTGACGCCGCATCCCTGCGCTCCGGCGAGGCGGTAAACACCCGTTCGCGCGAATCCTCCAGGACCCGGTCGGCGCGGGTCACCGACTCCGTCTCGTCGCGACCGAGGATGCGTGCCGCGTGGTCCTTCACGTTGAGCCACACGTCCGAGGCCATGGCCTGGATCAGAGCCGCGCTCGCTACGGCGGCCAGGCCTGCTGCCGACAGGTCGTCCATGGATCACCGCATCTGTCGTGATGGCGCACACCGGGAAACGGGCACCGCCCAGTATGCCAACGCCAAAATGCCTGTCAAGAATGCGCTGAGCCTGCCCGCTATTGATCCAGTGGTGTTGGAAGCCGCCGTTTTCCCATGGAAAATCGCCTATCGCTTGTGCGGCGGTCGGTGTCGCAGCCGATCGTGGGAGCAGCGTGCTGTCGCCATTACGACAGCCCGCCCCGGTCGGCGCGGTCGATTACCAGCGCTGCGCATGGCCGGCCCGCGAGTGGTGGCACCGGGTAGGAGGGGTCTACGCGAACAGCGACAACAGCGCTGTCTGCTCCGGCGTGAGGCGTATCGGGGCGTGCGCCCCGAGAGTGGGGAAGACCTGGGCGACATCGAGGTCGGCTCTGCGAATGCTCGTCGCGATCCCGATCTTCACACCCCTGGCCCTGAGGGTCTCGAGCAGGCGGCGGCTGTCGAGAAGGTACGCCGCGGAGATCCGCCACCGGTGATGCCGCAAGCCGCCCGGCGTTCGGGCCGGCCCACTGAGGATCAGGTGGTGGTCGCAGTGGTGCGGGCTGATGTCGAGGCCGGCGAAGGCGTCGCCGTAGGCCTTGACGTTCACCGTCCGGCCGACGAGCGGACCGGATCGGAACGTGCCGTCGTAGCCGGCCTGGTTCGCCGTGCCGGCCAGCTCGATGTCGAACACCTGGGCGGCGATGAACTCGCCGATGTCACCCGGCCGCGCCGATCGCCCGGTGAGCGCCGCGATCTGGGTGTTCAACTCGTCGCGATCCCGCAGCAACGCGGCCAATTGGCGCAAGGTTTCGGTCACCAGGCGTCGCTGTCCTGCAAGCCGTGCGACGCATTGACTTGAGAAAGTCCAAGTGCGTGGCTCGCTGCGTCGAGCAGTTGCTTGTAGGTGATGACTTCGATCCGCGCGAGGTGGCTGCTGTAGGTCCGCAGTACCTCGTTCATGTCCGACTCATCGAGGTCCGGCTGGAAGCGGGGGTGGCCTACCACCACCGTTGCTCCGGCCCGACGCACATCCACGCCGTGCCGGTCACGGATGCGTGGGCGGTCTTCGTCGAGAGCGACCAGGTAGTTCATCACCTGGCCGACCGCCCGGTGCACCTCCCCGTTGGGGATCAGGCCGTTGCGCTGATGGGTCATGATCCGGACGTTCGCCCTCTTCAACTCCACCAGGTGCAGCGAGCCGTCGGGCCGGAGAAGGGGGATGTCCAGCTCGCTCCCGGTGACGAGCCGGCGTCGGCCGAGGTCCGGCAGGTAGGTTCCACCGAATATCCAGAGGTTCCGTTGAAGTTCGCGTTGAAGGTCGGCCTCGGTGCTGTGCGGATTGTGAACAACAGCCGTCAGCCGCTGTAGGGCATCCGACCGGATCTTGAGCTGAGCGAGATGGGCCAGCTCTTCCATGCTCATCTCTTCGGCTCTCGTGGCTTGGCCGGCATTCGCGTCGGCCCCTACCGGACGATCCTCGACAGTCAGGCGGTTGGTCAGCACCTCTCTTAGCCAAGCAGAGGACTCCCGCTGGCCCCGCAGCACGTAGTGCCCAGGCACCTCCTCGTCTTCGGAGATGACGGACGCGGATTCGAAAACTTTGACGAGATGGCGCTGAAGGTCGGCGGCCGTGGCGGACGGGTTCTCGGCGATGAACGTGCGCACGGACGACTCGACGATGCTGCCGAAGGCCTCCGTGGTGCGACGTATGTACGTCAGAAAACTCAGCCTTGAGCCCGGGAAGAGTTGGTACTTGATCTCGATGTCCGGGCGAAGCATGGTGTTCATCGCGTAGGCCAGCGCGTCCTCGATGCGCTCGCTCGCGAGCAGGTCCTCCTCCCCCAGTGCGGCAGCCTGCGCGTAGCGGAGCAGGGAGAGCAGTTCCTTGCCGCCACGGTAAGGACTCCGGCCGCCCATGTGCCGCAGGGCATCCTGAAGGAAGCCGCGGACATGTTCCGAGGCGCCGAGTTCCATGATCTTCTTGACCAGGACCCGAAGCGTGTAGTCAGACCTCGTTCGCACTTGACCCTGGCACCTCATCACGTCGAGCCGCACAACATGCGCCGATGATGCAATGCGCCACCGACATTCGTTCCCAGCGTTCCCGTAGGGACTGACGTGGAGTGCGACGAGCGGCTAGCCGAAGCGGGGTTGTCGGAGTCCGACAAGGCACCTCGGAACCTCGGCGCGTTGCCGGCGTCCGCGCCGATCGCGTCGGACAGCGCCACCCGCAACCCTCAACGTAGGCCGAGAGGCGTACTCCGCCGCACCTCGTGTCGTCCGCCGCGGTTGCGCGGATGGGTGGCCGAGGTGCGCCTCGGGATCGAGGCGCTGGTGGCGGGCCGCAGCCCCGCCAATTGGACGTAGATCTCGCGCTTGTCAGTCGCTTCGCCACGCCGGTTCAGGACGTAGCCGGTCAGCCAGATCCAGCCGGCGTACGTCGGTTGGTCGCAGACCGAGACGACGCGGAAGGTCAAGGCGCGGTCCCCGGCGAACTGCACCGAGGCCCGGCCGTCGACGATCAGCAGGTCGCCGGGGGAGGGACGCGCGGTCACCAGTGACCGGAGTTGCGGTGGTGCTCCTCCGGCGGCCGGCACTCCCGGGCGTGCATGGTCTGCCAGTCGCGCAGCGCCCGCCTGATCCGGTCGTTCTCCTGAGTGAGCAGCCGTACCGTCTCGTTGAGCATGGCCAGCTCGTCGGACACCCGGGCCTGGAACTCGCGTACCTCCACGGGGTCGACGCCGCGCCGGCGCGCGGCGAACTCGCGGGTCCGCACCTCGTGCGGCGTCAATAGCCGGCGGGATGGGGCTGAGCACCTCGGTACACCTGAGCCACGACGATCCTCTCTCCGGGGCGGGCGGGAGCGCGCAGGCTCCGCGCGGTGGGGTCTGGAAGGGCGGGTCGTCCGCGAGGGGGCCGCGGACGACCCGCCCGCTCGGCCGCCGCAGCCCGATTCGGCGGTACGACAGCAGAGCAGCCGGACGGGGCCGGGACGGGCACGAACACCCGCCCCGACCAGGGGATGAGCCGAACTCGTTGCCACGCGAGGAGCGGCCCGTCGCCAACACTAACGACTTAGTCGTGTATGTCAACCACTGGTTGTTGTCGTCCGTGGGCGGTTCGTGATCGAATTGGCGAGCCACGCAAGGAGCGCCATGCCTACAACACCCGACTACATCCGCATCGCCGACGACATCGTTGCCGGTGTCAAGGCCAAGAGGCTCAAGCCCGAGGACAAGCTGCCGCCGATCGCGCAGATGGCGACGGACTACCGGGTCGGCACGTCCACCATCCAGATGGTCTACGTGCGGCTCGAAGCGCTGCGCGTCATCCGCCGGCATCAGGGCAAGGGCATCTTCGTCACCGACCCGAAGACCTGGATGCGGGAGCCGTAGGTAGCGGGGCGGCGACGGAAACGGACCCAACGGGTACCCCCGTCCCGTCGACGGGACGGCTAGAGTCGTCGGGTGATCGACCGGAAGCTGCTCTTGTCCGACCTGCAGAAGCAGGTCAAGAACCTGGAAAAGGACCTGCGGGAGCAGGCCGAATCGGTCGAGGAGGTGCGCCTCCGCCTGCGTGGCGAGTACGACCACGCCTTCAAGGTCGGGCGCACCGCCGCCACCTGGGCGGCCTGGCGCGACGAGCGCGTCACCCAGGTCGCCGTTGCCTGGGTGCTCGGCACCGTCTTCGTACGCTTCTGCGAAGACAACGGCCTGCTGCCCGACCCCTACCTGGCGGGACCGGGGGATCGGCTGGTGCTGGCCGAGGAGGCCGAGGCGCAGTTCTTCCGCGACCAGCCCGACAAGACGCTGCGCGACTGGCTGCACGAGGGCTTCGACGCCATCGCCAGTACTCAAGCCGGCAAGTCACTCTTCGACAAGCGGCACAACCCGCTCTACCAGATCCCGCTGTCCCACGACGAGGCGAAGAACCTGATCGCCTTCTGGCGTCGGCGTGGCGAGACTGGCGGCCTGGTCCACGACTTCGCCGACCCGGAGTGGGACACCCGCTTCCTCGGCGACCTCTACCAGGACCTATCCGAGGCAGCCCGCAAGACGTACGCGCTGCTCCAGACGCCGGAGTTCGTCGAGGAGTTCATCCTCGACCTGACCCTCACCCCGGCGATCGAAGAGTTCGGCCACGACGTAGTCAAGATGATCGACCCGACCTGCGGCTCGGGCCACTTCGTCCTCGGCGCATTCCAGCGGCTGCTGAAGGAGTGGGAGCAACACGCCCCCAACCGCGACCCCCACGAACGGGTACGCCTCGCCCTCGACGCCGTCCACGGCGTCGACATCAACCCCTTCGCGGTAGCCATCGCCCGCTTCCGCCTCCTCGTCGCCGCCCTCCGCGCCAGCGGCGTCAAGACCCTCACCGACGCGGTCGGCTACGTCTTCCCGATGCATCTCGCTGTCGGCGACTCGCTTATCAAGGACCGACAGCTTCTGCTGTTCTTTGACGAGTTGGCCGACCTGCAGTACAGCACGGAAGACCTGCAGGAACACGTCGGCATTCTGGAGGGCGGCCGATACCACGTCGTTGTCGGCAACCCACCGTACATCACGGTTAAGGACAAAGCGCTTAACGAGCTGTACCGCGAGATTTACAGCGCGTGCGCCGGCACCTATGCCTTATCAGTGCCCTTTGCGCAGCGGTTCTTCGAGTTGGCGCGGCGGGAAGGTTCAGATGGTAGGGGTGGCGGCTTCGTTGGCCAAATTACGGCAAATTCTTTTATGAAGCGCGGATTCGGGAAGAAGCTGATTGAAGGGTTTTTCTCCGAGAACGTTGATTTTAGTCATGTTGTGGACACCTCAGGAGCCTATATCCCAGGGCATGGCACTCCCACGGTGATCCTTGCGGGACGTCCTAGCTCGCGGCCTTCTGGTGTCGTTCGAGTTGCTCTTGGCGTGCGCGGTGAGCCAAGTGCTCCGACTGAACCGGGCAGCGGTTTGGTCTGGCAAGCTATCGTCCGCCAAATCGAAGATCCAGGTTCGCATTCGGAATGGCTGGATGTAGTCGACATGCCGAGAGAGCGTCTGGCTCGCCACCCATGGAGTCTCTCAGGTGGCGGCGCGGACAGCGTGCGAAGCGCCATCGAAGCAGCTCCTGAGCTGCTTATGGCGAAGATCGATCCGCCTGTGGGACGCGCCGTGCGTGTGGGGTCTGATGACGCGTTCAACCGTCCGCGGCCTATTTCTCTGGCGCCCGGAACTGACCTCAGTCGTCTTCGTCCAATCGTGCAAGGCGAGGTGGTTCGGGACTGGTCGATGCACGAGATGCTCTTGACGTGGTATCCGTATGAAGATGGACGGATCCAGCCAGGGATTGAGCACGAGCTTTGGCTACTGAGGACAATGCTAGCTGCTCGTCGGACTTTCCAGGGGAATATGGCGGATGCCGGACGGCAGTGGTGGGAGTACATGCAGCACACCTCGTCCGCTTACATCACGCCGCTGTCGATTACATTTCCCAATGTGGTTACCCACAATCACTTCGTTCTGGACAGGGGCGGAAAGGTCTTCGATGCGCACGCGCCAGTGATCAAGTTGCCGGAGGGGGCGTCGGAGGACGACCACCTACGGCTGCTCGGGGCGCTGAACAGTTCGACCGCTTGCTTCTGGCTCAAGCAGGTCAGCCAGAGCAAAGCAGGTAGCGGCATCGGACGAGGTATCCAACCGGAGAGTTGGATGGATCGTTGGGAGTTCACCGGCACGAAGTTGGAGGAGTTTCCGCTGCCTTCGGCGTACCCCCTTGAGCTGAGCCGGGAGATCGACGGCGCGGCGCAGCGGCTCGCCACGGTGAGCCCGGCGGCGGTCGCGGACTCCGGGGTGCCCACCCGCGACCGGTTGGATGCCGCCAGCTACGAGTGGCATGCCGTCCGGGGGATGATGATCTGCTTGCAGGAGGAGTTGGACTGGGAGGTCTACTCGCTCTACGGGCTGCTGGACCAGGACCTGACCGCCCCGGAGAGCGTCCGGCCGCCGATGCTGCAGCTCGGGCAGCGGGCCTTCGAGATCGTGCTGGCCCGCAAGATGCGCGACGAGGGCCTGGAGACGCAGTGGTTCGCGCGTCACGGGTCGATGCCGATCACGGAGCTGCCGGTGTCCTGGTCGGCGGAGTACAAGGCGGTCGTGGAGCGGCGGATCGCGGTCATCGAGGGCAATCGCAACATCGGGCTGATCGAGCGGCCGGAGTGCAAGCGGCGCTGGGCCACCGAGGGCTGGGACGCGATGCAGCGCAAGGCGTTGCGCGACTGGCTGCTGGACCGGTGCGAGGCGCGTGAGCTGTGGTACCACCACGTCGACGGGCTGGAGCAGCCGCGCCCGCTGACCACCGCCCAGCTCGCCGACGAGCTGCGCCGCGACGACGACGTGCTCACCGTCGCCAACCTCTACGCGCCCGGCCAGGATCTCGGCAAGGTGATCGCCGACCTGGTCGCCGACGAGCACGTGCCGCACCTGGCCGCGCTGCGCTACAAGGACTCCGGGCTGGCCAAGCGCGCCGACTGGGAGCACGTGTGGGACCTGCAGCGGCAGGAGGACGCGCTGCCCGACGAGGCGGCGAAGCGGGAGTTCCGCAAGCAGATCCCGGTGCCGCCGAAGTACACCTCGGCGGACTTCCTCAAGGGCAGCTACTGGAAGCACCGGGGCAAGCTCGACGTGCCCAAGGAGCGGTTCGTGTCGTACCCGGGTGCCAGCCGCGACGGTGACCCGTCGCTGCTGGTCGGCTGGGCCGGCTGGGACCACCGCGAGCAGGCCCAGGCACTGGCCACCCTGATCGTGGCCCGCGAGCAGGAGGACGGCTGGGCCGCCGACCGGCTGTCGCCGCTGGTCGCGGGGTTGCGCGAGATCCTCCCCTGGGTACGCCAGTGGCACGGCGAGTTCGACCCGCAGTGGGGCGCCTCGCCGGCGGACATCTACGCCGGCTTCCTCGCCGAGACCACCAACCGCCTCCACCTCACCGACGACGCGCTCTCGTCGTGGCGCCCGCCGAAGACCACCCGCGGCCGTAAGGCGAAGGCATGACGACGAGCGTCGAGCCAACCGGTTGGTGGAACACTACTGACGTCAGCGAGTTGACCGATCTGCTGGCCGGGCGAATGCGGTCTCGACTGTGGCAGCACACCGAACCCGCCGAGTTGGCCGCATGGGTGTTCGACAACCCGAAGCCCGCCCCGCCGATTCCGGCGCCGGCCGTCGTTGAAGGTGACTGGCGCGACGGGCTGGACCAGCAGCAGCAGTTGTCCTGGGCGCTGGCGGGCTGGGTTCTGCGGACGGCAGTGCCGAAAGTGCTGGCAACGGCGGGTAGTCACTGGCTGTTGTCCCGGGTGCAGGAGGAAAGGCGGCGACGGCTGCGCTTGACGGTCGGCCCGGTGGCCTTCCTCCGGCTGAACGAGCGCGGCGACGAGGTGCGACTCAGGCTGGCCCTGGCTCCTCTCTACGCCGCACTCAAGGCCGGAGCGCTGGACGACGAGGAGTGGGAAGAGCGCGGCATCAAGCTGCCGGACGACACGACCAGGACGTTCGAGGAGGAGAAGATCCTGCTCCGCTGCCCGGACGTGGAGACTGCCCTCTGGCTTTTGAAACAGCCGCCGATCATGGTGGCCGCGCGGATGCTGGCCGCGCGGTTGGCCACCAGGAATTTCCCCTTTCATGAGGACTATCGGCCGGAGGTGGCGGCACGGGCGTGGGCCGCCGCCGAGGCGCTGCTCGACGGTGAGGCCGCCACTGCCGTCGGCCCCGGTGGCCAGCGCGGCTTCGATCGGCCGTACACCCAACCGGCTGTCGCTGCCAGCCTGCCAATGCAGCGGTCGTTCGACGCGGACGCTTACCGCGCGGGGGTCAGCGAACACGATCGGCTCTGCCGGACTCTGATCGACCACCTCGCCAGAGACGGCATACGAGTTGGGTCAGGACTACACGGCGTACCAGTGGACTTGGCCTGGCGGGACGCCGACGGGCAGCAGTTCATCGCTGAGGTGAAGAGCGTGGTCGGGGACAACGAGATCGCGCAGCTCCGGCTGGGCCTCGGTCAGGTCCTCGAATATCGCCACCGCCTTGCGGCGCGCGGAATCGTTGCGACGGCCGTTCTGGTCGTATCGACATGCGCGGACCCGGCTTGGCCGGCCATCTGCGGTGACAGCCACGTCATCCTGCTGCCCGGTCAGGGCACTTCGGATTGGACGGCTGCGCTGACGACAGGCCGGCAGCCGGACGCCGGTGCCACCGGCAATGATGGATCTCAGTTTGGGGAGGAGACACGACGTGACCACCGATAACACGGCGCCGGTGCCGGTGTGGACGCTCGCGACGGAGGCCGTGAGCGTGCCGGACCTGCTCAGCGACGAGGGCATGACACCCGCCCGACTGGCAGAACTGAGAACAGTCCTGGCAACCCTTGCGGATTCCCCCATAGCCACGTTGGAAGCGCATCCAGTGCCAATCAAGCGTGATCGGAGCGGAGGGATTCCGCTTCACGCAGCGAGTCCGCTCGCTCAGCAGTTGTCGCACCTCGTCGCTCAGACCGCGAAGTCGGCGCCGACGCTGAACGTCGCCGCCACCGGTGACGTGCTCTACAAGATGGTGGTACCGGCAAAGGTCGCTGCACAGGTCGGTAAAGGACTTGTCCAGCCCATGGCTTCGAAGGCAGCTGCCGGAGGTATTCACAGCGCGCTGGTCAACTCCACCGGCATCGCAGCCCAGGCCACGTTTGTACCCGTTGCTGGCAAGGCCGCTGTCGCGGGTGCGGCAACCGGCTCGGCCACCACAGCGGGTGTGGCGGCAGCCAGCGCCGGAGCGCTGACAGTGGCCGCGCCACTCGTTCTGATGGCCGTCGCGGTCGGCGTCAGCGCCTACGCTGATCACCAACGCCAAAAAGCGATCGAGCGGATCACCGACCTCCTAGAGCAGTTGCACGAAGACAAACTCGAGGGCGAACGCAGCGAGTTGGACGGCTGTCGTGACGCCATCGACAAGGCCACGTCGGTCCTCCTGGACCAGGGCAGGGTCGGCCTGTCGTTAGGACTGGATTCCTCGTCGTACGCGATCAACACGGCGATCGAACGAACCAAGCGTCGGCTTGCAAAGTGGCAGGCTGCGCTAGCTGCGCTGCCCGATGGTCCCGTGGAGATCGGCGCCTTGACGAAATCCTTCCCCGAAATCAACGAGGAAGGCGGCACATTCCGCGCGCACCTGGAGTTCGCGCGACTCGCCATCGCTCTCAAGCGCCGAGTGCTCGTGCTGCAAGCAGTGGAACACGCTCAACAGGCCGTAACGAACAATCCCTTCAAGAGCTTCATCGGAACGTTGCGCGACGACGAGCGCCGCATCGACGAGCTGGAATCCGGCATCAACTCGGTCCTCCTTCGGCTGTCGACTCTCGAACTAAAGCGTCCCGGTGGTTTCCGAAGCATAATGTTCACGCAGGGTGAGGTCGACGATCTACTCAAAGCCGCATACCGCCTCCGCGGCTTGGGTGATGGTCTCAACGTGGGAGTCCACCAAGCTGACCTTGCGATTGAGATCGAACGGGGCAGCGACGGATCGCTCGTAGTGTTCCCTGCAGTCGCTGCCTAACCGGACGCCGCGCGCGAACTGATGGCCACCTCCATGTCACAGCCCATCCCGCGCCGCTGCTTCGGCAGTTCATCGACATCCCGGAGCGACCGTGATCGTCGCGCGAGCAGGAGGATGGTTGGGCTGCCGACCGGCTGTCGCCGCTGGTCGCGGGCCTGCGCGAGATCCTCCCTCGTACGCCAGTGGCACGGCGAGTTCGACCCGCAGTGGAGCGCCTCTCCGGCGGACATCTACGCCGGCCCACCGAAGGCCACCCGTGGTCGCAACGCGAAGGCATGACCGACTGACCACCGTCGAGCGTAGGGGATGACCATGGCACGTCGGCCGCGTCCGCTGGTGCTGTTCCTGGCTGTCGTCCTCGTCGGCGTCGCCGGCGGGGTGGGTGCCCGGCTCCTGCGCGAGAGGCAGCAATCCGAACTGCTGCCCGTACGGGTGGTCGTCACGTCCTCCGCCGCCGAGATCTCGGCGGCGGGGGAGCGGGACGGAAGGTGCGTCGAGGCGGCGGCGCTCGGCGAGTGCCTGCCGGTCGTACGGGTGATGCAGGAGCCGGGCGAACCCCTGCGGGCCCTCACGCTGACCGGGGTGATCTCGCCGGGTGTGTCCCTGCTCTACTGGGGTTGCCGTGAGGGGGCCGGTGTTCCGGTCTGCACGGCGCAGCTTCCGCAGCCTGCGGGTGCCATCGTCTGTGTCACCACGTCCAGCGAGCGTGACCTGCAGGCACGCGCGGCGTGCAGGGAGATGAGCGGTGCCGCCCCCACCCCCGCTCCTGCTGCCCGCACCGAGGTGGTCCAGTTCGTGCCGGTCACCCGGGACGGTCAACCGGCTCCGGGCTACCAGGTCACCGAGATCGACGGGCAGCGGCCGGACAGGTGTTCTCCCGCCTATTCGGCGACCGCGCCGGACATCGTTTCGTGCCTGCCGTTCGTGCTCGGCGCACACGCCTGCTGGGTCGAGCCGGACCGCACCAAGCTGCTCTGCGGTAGGCCGGGCGACAACCAGTTGATCCGGTACGAGATGCGGCAACCCGTGGCCGATGCCGCCCCGCGGGCAGAGGAGAAGCGGGAACCGCTGCTGATCGAGCTACGGGACGGCACCAAGTGCACCATGCGGTGGGGCGGCCCGCACCCGCCGCTGCCGGGCGTGCTCACCGCCCGGTACTACTGCGGCGAGCGCGGCATCCTCGTGCAGGCGCCGGACGACCCGCTGATCTCCCGCACGGACCCGTACTGGACGGTGGGTATCCTCAACCCCCGCGACGGCGGCGACGCCGCAGCAGTGAAGCCCTACGAGGTCGCGCTCGTGCACTACGCGGGGCGGCCGTGAGGCGGCTCACCCGTCCACCTTGATGAGGGAGTTCCCGGTCTTCGGGTCACGGCCGTATGTCACGCCGTACTTCGACACCGCGCGCCAACCGACGGTCTGGAACGGCTTACCCGACCCCAGGTCCACGACCAGGGTCTCCCGGCGGCCGTCCTGGGTGACCTCCAGCACGATTTCCCACTCGTAGCGGATTGGCCGGCGGGTCGCGCCGACCAGCTCGAAGACCAGCGGTTCTCCCTCCGCGGCGAACCGGTTCTCCACATCGGTGAACACCTGACCGGTCGGTGTGCCGTCCCGGTCGGCCGTCAGGGCATCCTTACGCGGGGAGTCCAGGTCGAAGTAGACCACGTCGACCGGCCCGCCACCGTCCCGCGGGATCACCAGCCGCGTTCCGGACGGCGCCGGCTGTTCCGCCCGAATCCGGGCCCGCACAGATTCGATGTGCACCGGCTGCTTCCGGTTCCCGGTCAAAGTCAGCCGGTAACGCGACACGGAGACGCAATCCTGGGCGCAGATCTGGCTCACCCGCGTGCCGCCGAGCTGGGCAAGGCGCCGGTCCTTCTCCGCCAGGCGTTCTTCGAGGCTCTGACCGGGTGCCGATGGGGCATAGATGAAGGAGAACGACGTCATGGGCAGCACGGTCGGGAACACCCACGTGGTGCCGTCGTCGGCCTCGTGGAACGCCTCGCGGACGCTGACGTGGAACGGCGGTTCCCCCTGAACCAGCGGGTCGCTCGCCTTGTCCTCCTCCTGCTTGTTGATGGGCGCGCACGCATAGGTCAGGGTGCCAGCGGCGAACACACCGAGCAACGTGATCGCGAGAGTGTTGATGTTCTGCCGCCGGGGGGACACCTCACCTGTCATGCTGCTCCGACCTCCCTGCGGGGAACTGCGGCTCATCCCGCCCTGTCAGCGGCTGGTGCCCGATTGTCGGTGTCAGACGGTGGCGAAACTGTCGCCAGTTCGACACCTGACGTCGGGACGGTCACCTCGTGCGTGCGCCGAGCATCATTCCCAGCACGATCGTGCGGCGGCGCTCGATCTCGTCGATGGGGACCCCGTGGACTTCGGCGATCGAGAGCGCGAAAAGAGCGCTCAGCTCGAGAGATGAGAGAGCCTCGCCGGCCGACAGTGCCAGTGCGACGTCCGTGCCGACGCCGGGCGCCGCCGCGGCTCCGCCAACCGCGGCACCCGTCCCGGTCAGGGCGCTGACGTACATCCGCTCCAGATTGCGGATCACCTCTGCTGGAGTCGCCTCTGACTTCCGCTGGCGGGCCCGGGCGATGTTCTTGCGTACCAGTGGACTCTGGACGGCGATTGCCTTATCCAGGAGGGTCGAGGACTCGCTGGCCACGTACGGCTGCCTCCGGAACCGGTCCGTCGAGGGCATCTGTGGCCATACCTTGAACTCCTTATGTCGCCTCGTCCCGGCTGAGCTTCTTCAATTCGCCACCCAGGCGAACGTGCGCTGATCGCCGAACGGTGGACGCCGTACTGGCTGACGAGTTTGTTGATCGAGGTGCCTGGGCGTGGGAGGCTGGACCGTCATCCACATAGGATGCTGTTGCGATTCATTCGCGTCGGCGGCGGTGTGTGACTGCTTGCGCGATGTGCCGACCAATGGCCACGGGTAAATCACCCCCGACAGGGCCGGTGCTCCCACCGGGAGAGGAGGCGACTGCGACATGGCGAAGCCAGGCGGAGTGTTCTGTGTGGAGGGTCAGTGGCACGACGACCTTGAGGAACGAGGATCGGTGCTGCCGACCCTCGAACTGCTCGAACGGCTTGGCGCGCTTCGCTACATCCACCGGGATACGGCCACACCGCAAGAACTGCGGTACTTCCTCGAACGCTGGCTGTCGAAGAAGTACGCGGCCTATGAAGTCGGGTTCTTCGCGCTGCACGGCGCGCCGACCCAGCTGCAACTCTCCGACGCTCATTCGGTGGGGCTGGCCGAGATCGCCAGCTGGGTGTCCGGGCGATGTGAGGGCAAGCGGCTCTACTTCGGGAGCTGCTCGTCCCTGCGGGCGTCCGACACCACGCTGGCCGAGTTCCTTCGCGAGACAAGGGCGTCGATGATCTGCGGTTTCACCAAGAACATCGACTGGATCGAGTCCGCCGCGTTCGAGACGGTGGTCCTGAACCGGCTCGTCAACAGCGGCCGGGCCCACGGGCTGGAGCAACTGATGAAGTCCGAGCGGTGGGCTCCACTGGCTCGACACCTCGGGTTCCGGGTGGTGTACCGCAACGGGGTCTCGTGGGAGAGCGCCACTTCGCGCCGATGAAAGGAGGGGCAGTGGATTCGGAGTGCCGGTCGGCCGACGCGGAGAGACTCGCCACCACAGTGCTTGAGACGATCGGCCCGCCCGGCAGTTGGCGATCGGCGCCGTCCGGCTACCCCGACAGCCTTGCGCTGTGCGTGCTCGACGCCATCTGGTCGATCGGGGTGCGGTACAGCGCCGTGGAGAACGTGGTGCGCCGCTACCGGCAGGCGCGCCGCGCCGAAGGCGGTGACGCGGACCGAGACACAGCATCGGACCTGCTTCGATTCATCGACCTGCTGGGTGGAGCGGACGAGTTCGCTTTGCGGGTAGGGAATCGACAGCGGGTGTCGACGCACGCGGGGGCGGTACGAAAGGCCGATGCGGTCCGCCGGGCAGCCCAAGCCCTGCACGAGACCGGGGCGGAGACCGTGTCGGATCTCCGGGCTGTCGCAGCCGGGCCGAACGCAGCTCGGCTCAAAGACGTGTGGCTGGCGCTACCGGGGCAGAGCTCTGGCCTCTCCTGGCACTACCTGCTCATGCTGGCCGGTCTGCCGGGAGTCAAGCCGGACCGGATGGTCTGTCGATTCGTGGCACGGGCGCTCGAGCGCGAGCGCGTCCCACCGGCGGAGGCCGCCTGCCTCGTCAAGCGCGCCGCGGTGCTCCTCGACGTGTCACCCACGGCGCTCGACCACGAAATCTGGCGACACGAACGCTGAGGGTCCGGCGCCATGCACGCTCCGCTTCCCCGGAATCGAGTCGCTCGAACCCGGTGAATGGTGGCGGTGCCACCGTCTCACGGAGCGCCGGGCTCGGGCGTGTCGAGGACGACCAGGATCGCGGCAGCCACCTGCTCGATGTAGTCAATCGTCTGGGTGGCACCGGCCCCGTCGATCGGGCGCTTCCGGCTGGTGTCCTCCGGGTCCTCGTCGTACTCGTGGGCGATCTTGTGGCGGCGCTGCACGATCTGCCGGAGCTGGTGCTGCACGTCCTTGCCCGTGAAGGAGACCCCGTCGTCGCTCTGCTGCGTCAGCACCAGCGCTACCCGGTCCCAGAGGCCCTTCACGTCGTGGACGAGAGCGAAGCCTTCGCGGATCTTGTCAGGGTTCTGGTACACGAGGTGGCCCTGGTCCCGGAGCTGCTGATCGAGGGCCTCCACCAGCGTCTTCGTGCCGAGTGTGACCTGCTCGACCAGGCCAAGCGAAATCTGGTACGCCGCGAATGCCTTCGGCTTCTGGACCGTCGGCCGCGCGGCCAGTCTGAGCATCCGCGCCCTGATCTCCTGCCGTACCCAGTGGTCGAGCGCGGCGACGCTCTGCACCCAGGCTGCCCGGAAGACGTCCGAGACCTCGAACGCCCCCACTTTGAGCTGGTCGAGGTGCTGGCCGGCGGTAGCAAGGCTGCGTGCGTAGTTCAGGTTGCGTTGCAGGTTGACGAACGGCGCGGAGCTGTCGTCATGGCCGGGTGGACCGGCGGTGACGGTCTCGTCCGAGAGCGCCGTCACCGGCGTGCTGTAGCCGAGAAGGCGCTCGAGTCGCTCGACGCTGTCTGCCTGGTTGATCCGGAACACGGTCGTCAGCGACGGCAGGGCGAGCACCTCTCGCTCCACCGAAGCCCGAGGGACATCGGTGCGTGACCAGCGCACAGCCCGCGCGTGGCGGATGTCCGAGGGCAGGTCGGTCCGGTACTCGTAGGGACCGGTCACCCGGCCGACAGCGACGTCAGGGCTGGTCCGTCGCAGGAACAGCACGATGTCGCCCTCGGACATCATCGAACGGAACGCGACCAGTTGGATCGCGTAGTTATCCACCGCGCGCTGCTCGACCGCCGGATAGGCGGCCCGGACCCGCGCGTGGATGGCGGTGCGGGTGGTGGCCTCCGTGAGGTCTCCCGCCGCGGACCAGCCGACCGCGATCAAGTTCTTGTCGAGGGCGAGTGCGTCGTAGCTGTCGTCACGGCCGGCCCGCACGATCCATGCCTTCGTCATCAGGCCTCCTTCTGAGTGCGGGTTCTGGTCAGTCCGTGCTGGTGATCGGGAACTTGATGGGCTCGCTGTCCCACTGCTTCGCCTCGATCGTGGGCGATGCGGAGAGAGGCTGGGACGTCTCAAGCTCCCGGTCGAAGACCGTCCGCCACTCCTCCGGCGTGCCGGTGACCAGGAACGGGCCGATCTGCACCTGCAGCGAATCCTCGATCATTTCCACCGGGACGGACGCGCCGGCGATCGTCACGTCGCTGTCGATGCCCGCGATGCGCGCGGACTCGATGGCGCTGTCCAACTCGGCCATGCTGGCCCATCCAGCCCAGGAGATGCCGTCGCCGGACGCCGTGAAGACGATCCGGCCGCCGTCGCGGACGCTGCCGTAGAGCGCCAGGTCGAGCGCCAGGCCGGCACTCGGATCGGCGTTCTCGATGGGTACCTCGTCGAGGAAGGACGGCCGGAAGCGGTCCAGGAGCGCGTTCATGGCTTCCGCCAGGAGAGACCGACGCGTGTTCAGGAACCGCTGGTAGCCGTTCGGATCCTGCAGCGACTCGTCAAGCGGCACGAGGTGGGCCCGCAGGTCGTCCTCGTCCAGCTCGGGGAAGTACTCTGCCGGGCTCCGACCGTTGATCTTCTTGTTGGCCTGGGCGGAGATGAACACCAGATTGGCGAGGTCGTTGATCATGCCCTTGTCGAACCGGCGGTCGTCGAGGGTCGCCGGCGGGTGCACGTGGTGGTGCTCGAGCTTCGGCGCGTCCTCCGTGTCGCGAAGGATGTCAATTCCGTACCACCAGTCGCGGGCATTCCGGGCCAGGGCCACGAGTAGGCTGAGGAAGAAGTAGGGGCTCTCCTTCGTCCGACCCCGCAACGCACGCTCGGTGACCTCGGCGCGGGAGTTCTCGACGTTGAGGCCCTCAAGCAGCGCGCGGACCGGATCCGCCTGCCGCGCGGCGCGGATGTCCTGGCTCAGCCTGGTGTCGGTGGAGCCGCTGTAGCGGGTCCGGATGGTGGCGAGCAGAAGCCAGTAGACGATCCCGTTCGACGTTTCCTGGTCAACGGTGTCCTCGGTGCGCTCACCGAGGAGCACCACCAACGGGATCAGCACGATCATCGAGGGCAGCGGGTCCGATCGGGTCAGCTTGAGGTGC
This sequence comes from Micromonospora sp. NPDC047812, assembly GCF_040704175.1. Taxonomy (NCBI): domain Bacteria; kingdom Bacillati; phylum Actinomycetota; class Actinomycetes; order Micromonosporales; family Micromonosporaceae; genus Micromonospora; species Micromonospora sp. NPDC047812. The sequence continues at coordinate 107,955 of NZ_JBEYRY010000006.1, forward strand.
GTCTGCAGCAGCGGAATCAACCGGCGCAGGCCGCGCTTGACCACCTCCCAACCTCGCTCAAGCTCCGTGTCGCCGGTCTGCCGCAGCTTGCTGTGGGACCACACCGACAGACCTCGGCCCAGGACGACACCTGCCAGGGCCCGGGACAGGAAGTTGACGTCGATGTGCCCGTAGCCATGGCGTAGCCAGTGCTCCGACTCGCTCTGGAGCTTGGTCAGCACCCCAGTCCACCGTGTCGACAGGGTCGCCATCGCCAGGTCGAGGGTGCCGAGACGACGACCGCCGCTGTTGACCCGGACGAAGATCTCCGCGACCTCCTCGTACGGGAAGCCCTTGAGGACCTCCATGACGAACCGTCGGTTGCGCAGCTCCTTGATCTTGCCGAGTCGGTCTTCGATCTCGTGGTCCTCAAGGGTGGAACCCGCGTCGAGGAGTCGCTGGGTCAGGCGCAGCATGCTTGCCTTCGGATCGAGCACGTCCGCCACCTTGACCCATTTCGGGTCGCGCTGAGTGGCTGCGCTCTGGTTCTGGAACTTCTGGTTCTCCACGTGGAAGACGACCTGGGCCTCAGGGTGATCACTGAACACCCGGTGTAGCGACGTGAGGCGTTGCTGACCGTCGAGAAGGAAGAGCGGCGGCTTCGACGGCGGCCGGTCCGGTCCGTTGACGGACAACTCCCGGGTCTCCGGGGCTTCGTCGGTTTCCCAGAACAGGAGTGAGCCGAACGGGTAGCCCCGGTAGATCGAATCCATCAGCTTGGCGACCTGTGTCGGCTTCCAGACATATTCGCGCTGGATCTCGGGAAGCAGGATCTCGGCCTCTGAGATCTCGTCGATCAGTTTCCCGATGGACCGTTCAATCCTGTCGACGTGCATCAACCAACCTCTTCGTTGCCGCTGGTGTCCGGGAATGCCGAGCCAGGCCCGTGCACAAACCACAGGCGCGCCGCAAGTCGGCCCCCGCTAGCGGGCCAGGGAATGGGTGCGACGCGGTGAGCCCGACTGATGTCCTACCGTGCCATGTATGGGGCTGTCTACCCCATGATCGGCCGTTCGTGGCCGCCGTGCGTCGACTGGGCCGAATATTCCGGTTACGCGGGGCCCGGCCATCGAGGCGATCCTCGTGTTTTCGGCACGCGCCTGTTCCGACCTGGCCGGCGCAGATCGGTACGGTATGCGGCATGTCTTCGCCCACCCCCGCGCCGCTGCTCCGGGAGTTCATCGACATCCCGGAGCGCACGAGCACGAGCGACTTCGTGCTCAAGCTCGCCGACAGTGTCGCCGACGCCGATGCCACCCTCCGCGACTACGTGGTCACGGATCGGCTGCTCGGCAACTTCGACGAGGCGCTCGGGTTGATCCGCTCCGCGGTCGAGGGGCACGCCTCGAAGGCCGCCTACCTGCACGGCTCCTTCGGCTCCGGTAAGTCGCACTTCATGGCGGTGCTGCACGCGCTGCTGCGCGGCGAGTCCGTCGCTCGGGGGCGGGACGAGTTCGCTCCGCTGGTCGCGAAGCACAGCGTCTGGCTCGACGGCCGCAAGTTCCTGCTGGTGCCGTACCACCTGCTCGACGCCCGGTCTCTGGAGCAGCGGGTGCTCGGCGGCTACGTTGACCGGGTCCGCGTGCTGCACCCCGAGGCGCCCATTCCGGCGGTGCACCGCACCGACGCGCTGCTCGACCAGGCCGCCTCGCTGCGGGAGAAGATCGGCGACAGGCAGTTCATCGACGGCCTGCCCGGCGGGAACGTCGAGGACGAGTGGGGCGAGAGCGAGACCTTCTGGACGCCCGAGCGGCTCGACCAGGCGTTCGCCGGCGCGTACAACGACGAGCTGCGCCGCAAGCTGGTCAATGACCTGCTGACGAGCTGGAACAAGGGCTTCTTCAGCAACGCCCGCGAGGACGCCGAGGCGTTCGTCTCGCTCGACCGGGGCCTGACCGAGATCAGCCGGCACGCCAAGGAACTCGGCTACCACGGGCTGATCCTCTTCCTCGACGAGCTGATCCTCTGGCTGGCCAACTCGATCGGCGACCAGCAGTTCGTCTCCCGCGAGATCCAGAAGATCACCAACTTCGTCGAGGGCGGCGACACCCGCCGGCCCATCCCGGTGATCAGCTTCATCGCCCGGCAGCGCGACCTGCGCGAGCTCGTCGGCGAAGAGGTGACGGGCGCCAACGAGCTGAGCTACCAGGACACCCTCAACCTTGCCAGCGGCCGCTTCGACGTGATCAAGCTGGAGGACCGCAACCTCCCGGAGATCGCCCGCCGCCGGCTGCTCAAGCCCCGCGACACCACGGCCGGCGAGGCCATCGCCCGGGCCTTCGACGCCACCACGAAGGTACGCAGGGAGGTCTTCGACACCCTGCTCGGCACCGACTCGGGCAGCGGCGCCGACATCGACGCCTTCCGGTCGACGTACCCGTTCAGCCCGGCGTTCCTCTCCACGCTCGTGCACGTCTCCAGCGCGCTGCAGCGCTCCCGCACCGCGCTGAAGCTGATGCGCCAGCTGCTGGTCGACCGCCGCGACACGCTGCGCCTCGGGCAGCTCGTGCCGCTCGGCGACCTCTACGACGTGATCAGCAGCGGCGGCGACCAGCCCTTCACCGAGAAGCTCAAGGCCGAGTTCGAGATGGCCCAGAAGCTCTACGACCTGAAGCTGCGCCCCTACCTCCTCGGCCAGTACGACCTCACCGACGACGACCTCGACGCGGCCCGTCGCGGTGACCCGCAGCCCGCCGAGACGGTGGGCCGGGTCCGGGCCTTCACTGGCGACGACCGGCTGGTCAAGACGCTGCTACTGGCGGCCCTCGCGCCCAGCGTGCCGGCGCTGCGGAACCTCACCGCCCGGCGGCTGTCCGCGCTCAACCACGGCAGCATCACCAGCCCGATTCCCGGCGGCGAGGTCGCACAGGTCAGCCGCAAGCTCGCCGACTGGGCCGGCCGGTTCGCCGAGATCCGCATCGGCGAGGGCGACGACCCGGTGGTCTCACTGGAGTTGGTCGGCGTCGACGTCGACAGCGTGCTGGCCACCGCCAAGCACTACGACAACGAGGGCGCCCGCAAGCATCTCGTGCAGCGGCTGCTCTGGCAGCAGCTCGGCGTGCCGTGGAGCGACTCGTTCTTCGCCGAGGCGGGGCTCACCTGGCGGGGGAGCCGCCGCGTGATCGAGCTGGTCTACGGCAACGTGCGCGACCCGCACGACATCCGGGACGAGGCGTTCCACCCGAACGATCCCACCGGCTGGCGCATGATCATCGACTATCCGTTCGACGACGGCAGCCACGGGCCGGCCGACGACCGGCAGCGGGTGCAGGAGCTGACCAGCCGGACGACCTCCCAGACGGTCTGCTGGATCCCGGCGGCGCTGACTGTCGAGCGCCGCACCGACCTGGGCAAGCTCGCCATCATCGACAAACTGCTCGAAGGCCAGCGCTTCGACAGCCATGCCGAACACCTCAACCCCGACGACCGGCGCCGCGCGCAGGCCGCGTTGACCAACCAACGCAGCGCGCTGATCGCCAAGATCCAGGCCGTGCTGCGGCAGGCGTACGGGCTGGCCACCAAGCAGCCCACCGACGTGCAGCTCGGATTCGACGACCACCTGCAGTCGCTCACCCGTGCCCTCGAACCGAAGCTGCCGATGGGCGCCACCTTCAACGACGCGCTGCGCAGCCTCGGCGACCAGATGCTCAGCCAGCAGTTCCCCGCCCACCCGGACTTCGATCCCGACCGCAAGGGCGAGGCCGTACGCCTGCCCGAGGTCAAGGTCGTCCTCGACCACGTTCGGCAGGCGGTCGAGTCGCCCGAGGGTCGGGTCGAGGTGGACCGGGCCCACCGGCAGACGCTGCGCCGGATCGCCAACCCGCTCGGGCTCGGGACCATGCACGAGGCGGCGTTCGTCATCGAAGGGCAGTGGGCCCAGCACTTCCACCACAGGGCCGCCGCAGAGGGCATCACGGGCGAGCTGCGGGTTGCCGACCTGCTGCGTTGGATCGACCAGCCGCAGGCTCGCGGCCTCGACCCGATCGTGGCGCAACTCGTCGTCGCCGCCTTCGCCGAGCAGACCGACCGCGCGTTCCACCACCACGGCAGTCCGCTTGTCCCGGCGCCCGACCTGGGCCGGATCTCCGCCGACCACACCCTGCGCGAGGAGCGCCTGCCCGGCCAGGAGGAGTGGGACATCGCCCGCGCCCACGCCGCGGCCATCTTCGGGTTCCAGCCGATCGCGTTGCGGCGGGGCCGACTCGTGGCGATGTTCGGTCGTGACCTGATGACCCAGGCGAACCGCTACCGCGAAGCGGCGCACGGGCTCGTCGCCCGGCTCGAACAACACGCCAGGTGGCTGGGCATCGATACGGAGTCGACCGGTGGCCGGCTCGGCACCGCCCGTGTCGCCGCCGATTTGCTGGAAGGGCTCACCGGCTCGCGTTCGGCCGTGGAGACCGTGGAGCGCCTCGCCCGTGCCGAACTCGGCGGTCCGGCCGACCGGACCGGGAAGAGCATCAAGAGCGCGGACCAGGTGTCCGCCGATCTTGCCGCCGCCTCCTGGGACAACTTCGAGATCATCAGCGGTCTCGGCGGCACCTGGGCCGCCGAGGCGACGGCGATCCTCACCGAACTGCGCCGGGTCGGCCAGGCCGACGAGTTGACCGCTCCGCTGTCGCCGGCCCTGCGCCGGGCGCAGTCCGACGCGGTGGCGTTGATCCGCAGGGCCACCAAACCAGTTCCGCCACCGCCCCCGCCGCCCCCGCCTCCGCCGGCGGCCGGCAAGGCTCTCATCGTCGGTGGGCAGTTGGAGGATGCAACCGCCAAGCTGCAGCAGTACGTGACGAACCACCCGGGCGCTACGATCGAGGTGAGCTGGAGAATCGTCTCGTGACCCAGGCACCCGCCCCCGCCCAGGCGCTGCGGATCAGCCCGGTGGCGTTGCGCCAGAAGGTGGCGCAGCAGCTCGAGCGGCACCGCAACGGCGACGCGTACCCGGTGGTGGTGGTGCGCGCCGAACCCGCATGGCCGCACGACCCGACGATGCTGTTGCCCGACGGCCGTCGGGCCCGGATCGAGCCGTGCGTCTCGCCGCTCGCCGTCTGGGAGCACCTTGTCGCCGACCGCGGCGACGAGGTGCTGGTGCTGCTCACCGACATTCCGGAGTCCGTGCTGCACCACGGCGTCCGCAGCCGGATCTTCCGGGAGCGGGTGCACACTGTCGAGCCATGGGACCTCGTCGTGGACGCCTTCGGCGCGCAGTTGCCGGACCCTGCTCTGGAGCGGGAGTCGTGGGCCGGCGTGGCGTTGCTCGACGCGATGCCGACGGCGGGCTGGCCGAAGCTCGCGACCCTCGTGCTGACCCGCGACGTCGCGCTGCGGCACCTGGCCGCCGTGCGCCTGGGCCTCGACCGGCGGGGCGAGAACCCGGACGACCTCGACGTGGCCACCCTGCTGCGGTGGAGCGCCCAGCCTGGCGCGGTGGAGGCCTATGGGCTGCTGCGCGAGGAGGAGCAGGCCGGGCTGTCCCGCTGGCTCGTGGAGCAGTTCGGCCGGCCGGCGAAGGCCCTGTTCGCGCTGACCGCTGCCGGGCGAGGCCAGGAGGCACTGCCCCTCGGCCTCGTCTGCGACGCGTTGTGGAGTATCGAGAGCGCCGACGCGGTACGTGCCCAGGGCCGGGTCGACCAGTACTTCGGCAGCCTCAACGACGACGCGACGGTGCGAGGATTCGCTGAGGCGACCGTGCAGGTGGTGACGGGTCTGCTCGTCGCCCCGAAAGCGGACGTACGACGGCAGGGGCAAGCCGTGCTCGACCGCGCCGAGGAACTGCTCGTCCAGTTCAACGCGGCCGGCAGCGCCGGGCACAGTCCGATCCTGCGTACCGGCTTCAACCAGCGGATCGGCATCGCGGCCCGGGCCCTGCTCGCCGGTCTGCACAACGCGGCGGACACCGCGCTGGAGCGGGCGGTCGAACACCTCGCCGAGCACCGGCTGGCAGCGGCGGAGACGGAGCGAATCACGCGGATCCGGATGGCGCAGCGCCTCGTGTGCTGGCTCGGCACGGACGTGATGCCACCCGAGAGCGTCGCGGACGGAGTGGATCGGCAGATCGACGAGTGGGGCTGGGCCGACCTGGCGCTCAACCACGTCTGGGCCGGCGAGGACGCTCACCCGGAGTTGCAGCAGGCGTTCCGGCAGATCCACGATCGCGCGCAGGCGCGCCGCCGTGAGCTCGACGGCGCCTTCGCCCGGCGCCTCGGCGCCTGGGCGACCGCCGGGCCGGGCAACGACGGCGGACTGCTCACTGTGGAGAACCTCCTCCCGCGCGTCGTCGAGCCGCTGATCCGCGCCGACCGGCCGGTACTGCTCGTCGTCCTCGACGGCATGAGCGCCGCCGTCGCGGTGCAGCTCGCCGACGAGCTGTCCCAGCACTGGGTCGAGTACGACCCGCTGGCCCGAGCCGGCGCGGGACGCCGCCGTGGCGTCGTGGCGGCGCTGCCCACACTGACCGCTGTCTCCCGGACCTCGCTCTTCGCCGGCGCGCTGCGTAGCGGCAACCAGGAACACGAGAAGAAGCTCTTCGCCGAGGGCCGTTGGGGCAAGGGCTCGCGGATCTTCCACAAGGGTCCGGCCCGGGGCGGCGCGGGCGAGGTGTTCGCCGGCGAGTTGGCGGCGGCGGTCGCGGGCCCGGCTCCCGTGGTCGCCGTGGTGATCAACACCGTGGACGAGTCGCTGGCGCACGGTCGGGAGGGCGGCGAGGCCGGATGGCAGCTCGACGACGTCGGGTTCCTGCGCAGCCTGCTCGACCAGGCGCGGTCCTCCGGCCGCGCGATCGTCGTCACCAGCGACCACGGGCACGTCCTGGAACGCGGGGGCCAGCACGTCAAGGCCACCGACGCCGCCTCCGCCCGCCATCGGACCGGCCCGGGCCCGACCGCGCCGGGCGAGATCGAGCTGACCGGCCCGCGCGTGGTCGCGGATGGCAAGCGGATCATCGCGTTGTGGGACCCGCTGCTGCGCTACCGGCCCAGCAAGGCGGGCTACCACGGTGGCGCCTCGCTCGCCGAGGTCACCATTCCGCTGCTGGCCTTCCTGCTGCCGAACGTCGCCGAGCCGCCGGCCGGTTGGGCACCCGTCGAGGCTCGTCGGCCCGAGTGGTGGCAGGCGACCGCCACCGCACCGGCCGCCGCGCCCGTGACGTCGGCACCCGTGCCCAAGCCGCGCCGGAAGGCACCGGCCGTCACCGGGGACGCGCTGTTCGACGTACCGGAGGCGACGGCCGCGACCGCGGCGGTGCCGGCCGGCGACGGGGATCTGGTGGCGGTCCTGCTCGCCTCGGAGTTGTTCAAGGCTCAGCACAGCCTGACGCCGCGTCGGGTGGACGAGCGGAAGATCGAGGCGGCGCTGCGCGCGCTGGTCGACGCGAAGGGCGTGCTGCCGGTGGCGGTGCTCGCGCAACGTGCCGGTGAGGCACCGGTACGTGCGGGAGGATTCGTCACCACGCTGCAGCGCATCCTGAACGTCGACAACTATCCCGTCCTCTCGCAGATCGACGACAACCGGACCGTTCGGCTGGATCTGGCGCTGTTGCGGGAGCAGTTCGGGCTGCCAGGGGCGAAACCGTGACCACGGTCAGTCCGGCCCGCCGCCGGGAGGTCATCGACGCCCTGCGGCGAGGTGCCGTGCCGTCTGCCGGCCTGGACCTCTTCGCGGTGGGACTCGACCGGTTCGGCACCGCGGTTGGTGAGGACCTCGACACCGTCGCCGCCGGTGGCTCCGTCTTCAAGGCCGTCCGAGGCGAGTACGGCTCCGGCAAGACGTTCTTCACGCGGTGGATCGCCGAACGCGCCCGGCGGGCCAACCTCGCGGCGGCGGAGGTGCAGGTCTCCGAGAACGAAACCCCGCTGCACCGGCTGGAGACGGCTTATCGCCGGCTGACGGAGCGGCTGAGCACCTCGACGTTCCCGCCGAGCGCGCTGCGGCCGGTCGTCGACGGCTGGTTCTACGCTCTCGAGGAGGACGTCCTCGCTGCCGGCGAGGTCGCGCCCGACGACGTCGACGCCCTCGACCGGGCGGTAGCCGCGCTGCTCGACCAGCGGCTCGCCGCCGTCAGCCGGAGCGCCCCCGCCTTCGCCGCCGCCCTGCGTGGCTACCGGCGCGCCACCCTCGACGGAGATCCGGCCACGGCTGACGCGGTGCTCGCCTGGCTCGGGGGTCAGCCACACGTCGCCGCGGCCGCCCGCCGGGTCGCCGGCGTCAAGGGGGACCTCGACCACTTCGCCGCGCTGAGCTTCCTGCAAGGGCTGCTCGCCGTGCTGCGCGACAGCGGCCATCCCGGCCTGCTGCTCGTGCTCGACGAGGTGGAGACACTGCAACGCGTCCGCTCGGACGCCCGGGACAAGGCCCTCAACGCGCTGCGGCAGCTCATCGACGAGGTGCACTCGGGACGGTTCCCCGGGCTGTATCTGATCATCACCGGCACCCCGGCCTTCTACGAGGGACCGCAGGGCGTGCAGCGGCTCGCGCCACTGGCACAGCGGCTCGCCGTCGACTTCGCCACCGACGCCCGGTTCGACAACCCGCGCGCCGTGCAGATCCGGCTGCCCGGCTTCACCGTCGACTCCCTGATCGAGCTCGGCGGACGGGTCCGCGACCTGTACGCGCACGGGTCGGCGGCCCCGGACCGGGTGCGCCACCTCGTCGACGACGGGTACCTCGGCGACCTGGCACGTGCGGTCGCCGGCGGACTGGGTGGCAAGGTGGGGGTTGCCCCGCGCCTGTTCCTCAAGAAGCTGGTGGGGGAGGTGCTCGACCGGGTGGACCAGTTCCCCGAGTTCGACCCCCGGCAGCACTACGCGCCGACCCTGACCACCACCGAGATGACCGACGTCGAGCGCAACGCGAGCAGCGCCGACGCGGTCGCGCTCGAACTGTAGGAACGCCGGCCGCGATGACGAGTGGTGCCGAGCTGCTGCATCCGGTCGTGCTGCACCACGTGGTCAACACGCTGCAGTGGCCGGCGCTGCGGCCGTTGCAGGACGCCGCCGTGGGGCCGCTCCTGGCCGGTGAGGACGCCCTGCTCCTCGCGCCCACCGCCGGCGGCAAGACCGAGGCGGCGGTGTTCCCGCTGCTGTCCCGGATGGCGCAGGAGAACTGGTCGGGCACCTCCGTGCTCTACGTGTGCCCGCTGAAAGCCCTGCTCAATAACCTCCTGCCCCGACTCGAGACCTACACCGGCTGGCTGGGCCGTCGTGCCGCGCTCTGGCACGGCGACGTGACGATGGGACGGCGCCGCACGATCCTTCGTGAGCGTCCCGACGTCCTGCTCACCACGCCCGAATCCCTGGAGTCGATGCTGGTCAGCACCGCCGTGGACCACGACGAGTTCTTCGGGCAGCTCCGGGCGATCGTGGTCGACGAGGTGCACGCGTTCGCGGGGGACGACCGGGGCTGGCACCTGCTAGCCGTCCTGGAACGCCTCTCCCGGGTGGCGGGTCGCCCGGTGCAACGGGTCGGTCTGTCCGCGACGGTGGGAAATCCCGACGAGCTGCTGGGCTGGCTGCAGGGTGCCGGCCGTGACCGGCGTCCGGCGCGTGTGGTGGCACCGGGCATCGGCACGGCTGGCGTCACGACAGCGGCATCGTCCCCCGCCGGTGAGATCGAGTTGGACTACGTCGGATCTGTGCACAATGCGGCCAAGGTGATCGCGGCCCTGCACCGGGGCGAGAAGCGGCTGGTGTTCTGCGACTCCCGCGCGCTGGTCGAGGAACTCGGCCAGCGGCTGCGGGCGCTCGATGTGACGACGTTCCTCTCCCACGCCTCACTCTCGGTCGACGAGCGCCAGCGGGCCGAGGAGGCGTTCGCGCAGGAGCGGGACTGCGTGATCGTGGCCACCAGCACGCTCGAGCTGGGCATCGACGTGGGGGACCTGGACCGGGTCATCCAGATCGACGCCCCTCGTACCGTCGCCGCCTTTCTGCAGCGGATCGGCCGGACCGGGCGGCGGCCCGGCAGCAGCCGGAACTGCCTCTTCCTGACACTCGACGGGGAAGGGCTGCTGCACGCCGCCGGTCTGCTGCACCTCTGGTCCCAGGGCTGGGTCGAGGCGGTCGTGCCGCCGCCGGAGCCACGGCACATCGTGGCCCAGCAGATGCTGGCTCTGTCGCTCCAGCGGCACCGCGTCGGCGACCAGATGTGGCCGGGGGAGTGGAACGGCCTGGCACCCTTCGACAGGAGCGCCGAGGTGATCGTGCGGCACCTCGTCGACCACGGCTACCTCGACGTCGACTCCGGGATGTTCTTCATCGGGCCGGAGGCGGAGCTACGGTTCGGTCGACGGCACTTCATGGACATGCTGGCGGTGTTCACCGCCCCACCGCAGTTCACCGTGCTCTCCGGTCGCACCGAGATCGGCCGGACCGATCCGGCGCTGCTCACCGCGAAGGTCCAAGGCCCTCGACTGTTGCTGCTCGCCGGGCGGAGTTGGCGGGTCACCTACATCGACTGGAAGCGGCGGCGCTGCTTCGTGGAGCCCGCCGAAGGCGGCGGCAAGGCGCTCTGGATGACCGGTGGTTCCCCACAGGGGCTGTCGTACCGGATGGTCCGGGCGATGCGCGACGTGCTCCTCGGCGCCGATCCGCCGGTCGCCCTCACCGGGCGGGCCAGCACCAGGCTCGCCCAGTTGCGGGAGGAAGCCACGCCCCTCGTCCATCCCGGCGGCACGGTGGTCGCCCGCGACGGCGACGGCGAGACGAAGTGGTGGACGTGGGCCGGGTTCCGGGCCAACGCCACCCTGATCGCCACCCTCAGCGAGATCGCCGACCCGACCCAGCGGCACGACGACGCCTCGGTCCGGCTGCGACCCGACGTTGACCGGGACACCGTGCTGGCGGCCATGGCCGACGCCGCCGAGCGGCTCTGTCTTCCGGACATCAGTGAGAAGGCCCTCGCCGGGCTCAAGTTCAGCGCCGCACTGCCCGAAAGGCTGGCGGTGGCGACCCTGGCCGCGCGGCTGGCCGACCTGCCGGCGGCGCGTGCGGTGCTCGCCGAACCGACCCGGACCGTGCACCTGTCGGGCTGATCCGGCCGGCGAGTGGAGGACTCCGTCAGTTCGGGTGGGGTGGTTCGTCGAGGATGGCGCTGAAGCGCTCCTCGGCCAGGTCGAGCTGGCCGAGGATGTGCTCCTTGACCGGCGCCGACAGGGGAGTGTCCGGCCGGGTGACGAGGTCGCGGTAGACCGGCACGAGCGGGCGGTACTTGCGCGCCGACGAGGTCACCTTCGGCCCGACGGTGTGGATGACGCCCACCCCGTTGTCCGTGAAGTCGGAGATCTTGATGACCCGTGCCCACGGCTCCCGGTCCAGGCTGGCCGCCACGTGCTCCCGGTACTGGACGTGCTTGTCCCGCCCCGGGTCGTACGCCGGATTGGTGACCGCGCCGACCAGGCGGGCCACCCGCGGGCCGAACCGGTGCGCGAGCACGGCCAGGGCGGTGGCGGTGGCGTCCCCGCCGTCGTGCGCCCCGGAAGATTCGCCGGAGGCCGTGGCGGCCAGCTCGTCGGGGTGGTCCTCCACCGCGTCGTGCAGCAGGCCGGCGACGATCACGTCGACGTCGCGGACCTGGTAGTGGTGCATCATCCGGATCGCCACCCGCAGCAGGTGGTTCAGGTAGGGCTCGCGTACCCGCCGGTCGTCGCGGTGCAGCTCGGCGGCCAGGTCGAGGGCCTCGGTGAGCCGTTCCCGGGCGGCCTCGTCGAACGCGCGCAGCTCCAGCCGGAACCGGGCCAGCAGGCCGGGCTCGCCGTGGATCTCGGTGATCGCGTGCATCGGCATGCTGGCCAGGTAGGCGGGAAACTCCATCCGCCACTTATAGCCGATCTTCACCGTGCCGGGCGCCCCTGGCGTCGGCCACCCGACGCCGGCACCCCGGGCGGCGCCGCCGCGACGGCAGCCGGTCAGGTGCCGGAGACGCGCTTGACCAGGCGTACGGTGGTGCCGTCGGCGCTGCCGGCGACGGCGGCCTCGTCCATCAACCGGGCCATGATCAGCCGGCCACGGCCGCGCTCGTCGTCGTCGGGGGTCGCCTCCCGCCATCCGCCGGTGTCGCTGACCACCACCTCCAGCCGGTCGGCGCGCAGCCGCCCCCGGACGGTGACCGAGGCGTCCGGGGCGAACCGGTAGCCGTGCTCGATCGCGTTGGCGCACGCCTCGCCGGCCGCGATCAGCACCGCGTCGACGTCGGTCTCGCCGATGCCGAGGCCGGTCAGCCACTCCCGCAGCGCCTCCCGCGTCGGCGCGAGCTGTCCCGGGTCGGCGGTCAGCGCCGCGGCGAAGACCGCCGGCTCCCGGTGCCGGTAGACCAGCACCGCCACGTCGTCGTTGCGGGTGTCGGGCAGCAGGTCCCGGACCATCCGGTCGGCCAGCGCGCCCTCGGGCAGCTCGCGGCCCTGGGTGAGCGCGGCGACCGCCCGGGAGATGCCGGCGTCGATCAGTTCCCGCCGCCGCTCGATCAGCCCGTCGGTGTAGAGCAGCAGCGTCGAACCGGGCCGCAGCTGCGCCCCGGCCTCGGGCCGGCCGGGCACCGCGACGCTGGCCAGCGGCACCGAGCCGGCGCGGGTCAGCAGGTCGGCGGAGCCGTCCGGGTGCACCAGGATGCCCGGCGGGTGGCCCGCCGAGGAGTAGCGGAGCACGCCCAGCGAGCGGTCGATGATGGCGCAGAAGACGGTGGTGCAGGCGCCGCCGGGCACCATCCGGGCGAAGTCGTCCAGCGCGCAGAGCACCTCGGCGGGGCTCTTGGCCTGGAGGAGCAGGGCGCGCGAGGCGCTGCGCAGCTGGCCCATCACGGTGGCGGCGGGCAGGCCCCGCCCCACCACGTCGCCCACGACCACGCCGACGAGGTCGCCGGGGAGCTGGACCACGTCGTACCAGTCGCCGCCCACCTCCAGCGGCGCCACCGCCGGCTGGTAGCGGGTCGCGAACCCGGCCGGCAGGTCGACCGGGCCGAGCATCGCCCGCTGCATGGCCAGGGCCACCGTCCGCTGGGTCTCGAAGGCCCGCGCGCGGACCAGCGCCTGGGCCAGCGCCGCGCAGAGCTGCCGCACGAGCGGCCGGTCCACCGACTGCACCGACCGGGGCGGGTCCAGCTCCAGCCACACCCCGCCGGGTGCCCCGCCCGGCTCGATGCGCGCCCCGAGCGCGGTCACCCGGCCCGCGCCGTCGACGACCAACTGCGGCTCGCCCTCCGCGGCCAGCCCGTCGAGCGCCCGCTGCACCCGCCCGGTCAGGCTCACGCCCTGGGTCACCACCAGCGGCGTGCCGGCGGCGTCGGCGCAGACCGCCAGGCCGCGGGTGCCGTCCAGCAAGGTGCACAGCTCGGACAGGCCGGCGTCGAGCACCTCGGCCACGTCGGTGGCGCGGGCGAGGCGGCCGGAGAGCGCGGCCAGGGCCGACTGCCGCGCGGCGGCGCGGACCTCGGCGGTCACGTCGCGCAGCGTGGCGACGTAGAGGCGGCGGCCGGTACGCGGCTCCCGCAGCGAGTTGTAGACCGCCTCGGCCCAGATCCGCTGCCCGTCGGCGTGCCGCAGCGGCAGGGTGACCCGCCCCCGGTCCGAGCCCCGCGCGGCGCACAGCACGTCGATGAGCAGGCGCCGGTCGGCGGGCGCGGCGTCGGCCTCCGGCCACCACGGGTGCGGCGGCGCGACCGGCGCCGCCAGCCGGGCGGCGCCGACGAGGCGGCAGAACGCCTCGTTCGCCTCGACCAGCGCGCCGTCGGCGTCGACCACGGCGAACGCGTCCTGCAACGACTCGATCAGCGCCGCCCGCCAGGTCGCCTCCTCGTTGCGCAACCGCGCCAGCTCCAGGTGCGCGCCCACCCGGGCCAGCAGTTCCTCGGAGGAGAACGGCTTGGCCAGGTAGTCGTCGGCCCCGGTCCGCAGCCCCTCCACCGCCGCCTCCTCGCCGGCGCGGGCGGAGAGCACGATGATCGGCAGCGCGGTGGTACGCCGGTCGGCGCGCAGCGCCCGGACCAGCCCGAAGCCGTCCAGGCGGGGCATCATCACGTCGGTCAGCACCAGGTCGGGCACCCGCTCGGCGATCCGGTCGAGCGCCTCCCGCCCGTCGGCCGCGACGACCACCCGGTGGTGCGGTGCGAGCAGGCTCGCGAGGAACGCGCGCAGGTCGGCGTTGTCGTCCACCACCAGCACCGTCGCGGCGTCCCGGGCGTCGTCGCCGGTCGCCTTCGCGTGGGCGGGCGCGGCCTCCGGCAGCCAGTGCAGGGCCTCGGCGACGTACGCCTCGTGGGCCCGCTCGCGGTGCCTCGTCGCGGCGGTGGGCCGGCCGTACGGCAGGCGGACGGTGAACGTCGAGCCCTCGCCCTCGACCGAGCGCACGCTGACCGCGCCGCCGTGCAGCTGGACCATCTCCTGCACCAGCGCCAACCCGATGCCGGTGCCCTCCTGCGACCGTCCGGCGGCACCCTTCACCCGATGGAAGCGGCGGAACAACAGCGGCTGCTGGTCGGCGGGGACGCCGACGCCGGTGTCGTCGACGGTCAGCGTGACGTGCTCGCCGTCGCCCCGCAGCCGCAGCCGCACCGCGCCGGCCAGGGTGTACTTGAGGGCGTTGGAGAGCAGGTTGACGACCACCTTCTCCCACATGTCGCGGTCCACGTACGCGGTGCGCGGCAGCGCCTCGACGTCGACCCGGTAGGCCAGCCCGGCCTGGCGCATCGCGTACGCGAACGACTCGGCGACCCCGGCGGTGAGCGCCGGAAGGTCGGTCTCCACCCGTTCCGGGTCCAGCCGGCCGCTCTCCAGGCGGGCGAAGTCGAGCATGTCGTTGACCAGTTTGCGCAGCCGGCCGGTGTTGCGGTGCACCAGCTCCAGGCGTTCGCGCTGGCCCGGCGGGAGCGGCTCGCGCCGGTCGGCGAGGCTCTCCCGCACCGGGCCGGCGATCAGCGTCAGCGGGGTGCGCAGCTCGTGGCTGACGTCGGTGAAGAACTCCGTCTTCGCCGCGTCCAGCTCGGCCAGCGCCGCGGCCCGGCGGCGCTGCGCCTCGTACGCCAGCACGTCGCTCAGCGCCGTCGAGACCCGGTTGGCCACCAGGTCGAGGAACCCGCGGTACGCCTCGTCCAGTTCCCGGAAGGGGCTGATGCCGGCGACCAGCACGCCGGCCGGGCGGGCCTGCCCGGTCGCCAGCAGGGGCAGCACCACCACCTCGTCCACCGGCACCCCGACGACCGCCCCGGCTCCGGCACGGGGGTCGCCGGGCAGTGCCACTGCCCGGACCCGCGCGGGGCTTCCGGTCCGCGCCACCTCGGCGATCTGTGCCAGCCACCCCGCCCCCGCGGCGATGTCGTGGGCCACGCCGACCGAGGCGGCCAGCACCAGACCGTCCGCGTCGGAGCCTCGGCTGCCGGCCGGTCCGGGGCCGGTCGGGTCGCTGCCGTCGCCCGGCGGCGCGCCCTCCGGGCGCAAGTAGATCATGGCGGCGGGCAGGTCGGTCGGGCTGCCGGTGAGGACCCGGGCCGCCGCCCGGGCGGCGTCGCGGGTGGTGTCCGCCGCCGCGATGGAGATGGAACCCAGCTCGCGCAGCGTCTCCAGCCGCCGGTCACCCAGCACCCGGGCGGTGACATCGGTGGTGGCCACGAAGACACCGAGGACCTGGCCGTGCCCGGCGCGCACCGGGCTGTAGGAGAAGGTCCAGTACGTCTCCTCCAGGTAGCCGTGCCGGTTGAGCAGGAGCAGTTGGTTCTCCGCGTAGGTGGCGCCCCGGCCGGCGAGCACCTGGTCGGTGAGCGGGCCCAGCTCGGTCCAGACCTCCGCCCAGCACTGTGCGCCCGGCTGGCCGACCGCGGCCGGGTACTTGTCGCCGAGCACCGGGGTGTACGCGTGGTTGAAGATCTGCACCAGCTCCGTGCCCCACCACAGCAGCATCGGGATCTTCGACGGCAGCACGGTGCGTACCGCCGCGCGCAGCTCCGGCGGCCAGTTCTCCACCGGACCCAGGGCGGTGGCCGCCCAGTCGGTGGCCCGGTGCGCGGCGCTGGTCGCGTCGTCGCCGGCGAAGAGATCGTCGACGGCCGCCCCGGCGCCCGCCGGTCCGACGCGTTGCTTCGAATCCACGTCCCGGCCCCCTGTCCCCGCGCTGGTCCCCGGGTCGCAAGCAGCCGCCGTGCCTGCCCCTCATCGTCCCGCCGGGGTCACTTTCCCCAACCGGCCACGCGCGAACCGTCCATCGACGTGACCCGACCCGCACCCGACCGGGCGCGCGGTCAGCGGGCGAGCCGGTGGTCGCGGGGGCTGACGCCGTGGACCCGACGGAACGCGCTGCTCAGCGCGAAGGGGCTGCCGTAGCCCACCTCGCGGGCGACCGCGCCCAGCGTGGCGTCGGGCTCGCGGAGCAGGTCGGCGGCGAGCGCCAGCCGCCACCCGGTCAGGAACGTCATCGGCGGCTCGCCGACCAGCTCCGTGAAGCGGCGGGCCAGCGCCGCCCGGGAGACGCCCACCTCGGCGGCGAGGGCGGCGACGGTCCAGGGCCGGGCGGGATCGTCGCGCAGCAGCCGCAGCGCCGGGCCGACGACCGGGTCGGCGGCGGCGACGTACCAGGCGGGCGCGGCGCCGGGGCGGGCGAACCACGTCCGCAGCGCGGCGATCAGCACCAGGTCGAGCAGCCGGTCGAGGACGATCTCCTGGCCGGGCGCGTCCCGGGCGACCTCGTCGGCGAGCAGGGACACCAGCGGGCCGCTGCGGTCCTCGCCGCCGACCACCAGCAGGGGCGGCAGGGCGGTCAGCAGCCGCCGGCCCAGTTCGCCGGGCAGCTGGTAGGTGCCCGTCAGCAGCACCGTGGAGCCGTCCGCGCCCGTGCCCCAGGTGCGTACGCCCAGCGTCATCGCCTCGGCCAGGGGCTCGCCCCGCAGCGTGGTGCACCGCTGCCCGGGGTGGACGACGACCTGCGGCGCGGTGGCCGGGTCGTCGGCCACGAGATAGCCGTCCGGTCCCCGCAGCACCGCCACGTCGCCCGGCCCGAGCGCGGCCGGCGCGCCGTCGTCGGGGACCACCCACGCCGTGCCGTGGACCAGGGCCACCACGGTCAGCGGGGCGCGGTCCTCGATCCGCAGCGCGAACGGCGGATCGAGCAACGACCGGAGCAGGAAGGCGCCCCGGGCCCGGGGCCCGTCCAGCATCCCGCTCAGCGGATCCACGCCCGGATCCTAGCCACGTCCCGCCGTCGCCCCGTCGATCATGCAGTCGTGGTGCCCCACGAAAGCCGCTTACCGCCCCGTACCGGCCACCGGAACTGCATGATCGACGGGAGCGGGGTGAGGGTCAGGTGGTCAGCCAGGTGGTGGCGCGGGTGCGGATGGGCGGGGGGATCTCGTGCAGGCCCGGGAACTCGTCGTAGGTGACGTCGTAGCCGAGGGAGCGCAGGCGGGGGACCAGGCGGCGGCTGCACACGTCCACCGGCAGGACCGGGTCCCGCGCGCCGTGCGAGACGTAGACCCGGGGCCGGCCGTGGGTGACCAGCGGCGCGGCGAAACCGGGGGAGAAGGCCACCACCGCGTCGACCAGGTCGCCGTTGGTCAAACCCAGGGAGAGGGCGTACGAGGCGCCGTCGGAGAACCCGCCGAACGCCACCCGGGCCACGGGGTAGCCGGCGAAGACCGTGGCCAGCAGGCCGTCGATGCGCCGTACGTCCGTCCCGAAGCCCTCGCCGCCGATCAGGTCCCAGCTGCTCGCCACCGACTGCGGGGCGACCAGCAGCAGGCGGTGCGCGTCGGCGACCGGCAGCAGCAGGTCCAGCCCCTGCCGGGCCGAACCGCCGGCGCCGTGCAGGAGCAGCACCAGCCGGTACGGCGGACCGTCGACCGGCTCCGGGGCGTACACCATCGCCAGCGCGGCACCCCGCGGGTCGGTCAGCGACGCCAGCCCGGCGGCGGCCGGGGCGGTCGGCGGCGCCGGACGCGCGGCGAGCCGGCCGTGCCGGAAGTTCTCCTCCGGCTGCCGGTGCGGCGGCGCGGGCTCGGCCACGGGATCACCGCTCCTCGTCCTGGGCGGGCATGCGCCGGCGGTTACCCGCCAACCCGACGCTCAATCCCCCCGCCGCGACCCGCCACGGACGCGGCCGGCGAGCGGCGCGGCCCCGGCCGGGGGCCGGCTCATCCGCTCACCCGGCGGACCAGCCGGGACGGGAACATCGTCGCCGGCGGCACCGGTCGCCCGTCCAGTACGGCCGTGGCCGCCGCCGTGGCGATCTGCGTCACCGGATGCGTCGCCGTGGTCAGCGCGGGGGTGGTCATCGCGGCGAGCGGGATGTCGTCGAAGCCGGTGACGGCGACGTCCCCGGGCACCTGGACGCCGTCGCCGCGCAGCCGGTCGATCACCCCGAGCGCGGTCGCGTCGCTGCTGCCGACGATCGCGTCCGTGTCCGGCCAGCGTTCCAGCACCTCCCGGGCCGCCACCCGGCCGCGGTCCGCGCTGAAGTCCCCCGGCACCAGCCGCTCCGGCAGGGCGGCGTCACGCACGATCCGCCGGTACGCGCCGACGGACCGGCCGGCGCAGGTCAGCCAGCGGGGCCCGGTCACCATGGCGATGCGGCGGCGCCCGGAGGCGTAAAGGTGCCGGACGACGGCCTCGGTGCCGCCGCCGTTGTCCACGTCGAAGGCCGGTACGAGGGCGGAGCCGATGCCGATCGAGGCCACCCGGCCGCGCAGCCTCGCCGGGACCGCGTCCAGCACCGCCTCGGTGGTGTTGATCAGGACGACCCCGCCGACGCCGCGGTCCTCGGCCAGCCGGCGCACCTCGCCCGGCGCCCGGGTGGGCAGCCAGTGCAGCCCCACCCCGAGCCCGTGCGGCGTGCAGACCCGGGCGCAGGCGCCGAGCACCCGGTGGACGTACGGGTCGTCGAGGACCGTCGCGGTGGTGCCGGTCACCGCGACCACCAGCCGGACCCCGGTGCCGCGGACCAGCGCGCGGGCGGCCGGGTTCGGCGCGTAGCCGAGCCGGTCGGCGGCGACGTTCACCCGCTCGCGCGCGGCGGGGGAGGCGTAGCCGGTGCCGGCGATCACCCGCGAGGCGGTGGCCCGGGAGACCCCCGCCACCCGGGCGACGTCCTCCAGGGTCGGTGGTCGGTGTGTCGTCGTCATCCCGGTCCTCCCCGTGCTCGGCCGTCGCGGCGTGGACGGTCGACCGAATCATCCCCCTCCGGCGCGCTGACGGTAAGGGGCGCGTTCGGGTTGCTCCGAGAGCGCTCTCAGGTGTGGGATCGGGCGGCAGACGACCCGAGGCGAGAGGACCGCCACCGTGAGCCGCACCGCCGCCCCGACCGCCCCGCCGCCCCCGGCCGTACCCCGGGCGGTGCTGGCCGCCCGTACCGGTGTGGCGGTGGTGTTCGCGCTCAACGGCCTGGCCGTGGCCACCTGGTTCTCCCGGGTGCCCGCCGTCCGGGACGCGCTCGGGCTCAGCGCGGGCCGGCTCGGGCTGCTCCTGCTCGCCATGTCCGTCGGCGCGCTGCTCGCGATGCCCACCGCCGGCCTGGTGGCCCAGCGGCTCGGGGCGGCCCGCACGGTCGCGCTCTCCACCCTGGTCGTCGCGGCCGGGCTGACCGTGACCGGGCTCGCCGCCCTGGCCGGGTCCCTGGCCGGGGTCGCGGTGGGGCTGTGCGCCCTCGGTTACGGCTCCGGCATCTGCGACGTGGCGATGAACGTCGAGGGCGCGGCGGTCGAGCGGCGGCTGGGGCGGACCGTCATGCCCCGCTTCCACGCGGCGTGGAGCCTCGGGTCCGTGGCCGGGGCCGGGCTCGGCGCCGGGGCGGCCCGCCTCGGCGTGCCGGTCGCCGTGCACCTCGCCGCGCTGGCCGCGGTGGTGCTGCTCGGCACGCTGCTGGCCGTCCGGTCGTTCCTGCCGGCGGCCGAGAGCGGCACCGCCTCCGCGTCGGCCGCCCCGGCCGAGCGCCGCCGCGAACTGCTCGCCGCCTGGCGGGAGCCCCGTACGCTGCTCGTTGGCCTGCTGGTGCTGGTGTCGGCGTTCGCCGAGGGCAGCGCCAACGACTGGCTGGCCGTCGCCTTCATCGACGGCCACGACCTCAGCGAGGCGGCCGGGGCCGCGGTCTTCGGCGTCTTCGTCGTCGGCATGACCCTGGGCCGCACGGCGGGGACCGTCGCGCTGGACCGGTGGGGTCGGGTACCCGTGCTGTCCGCCACGATCCTGCTCGCCACGTTCGGCGCGGGCGTGGCGGTGCTCGCCGGCTCCGGGCCGGTGGCGATCGCCGGCGTCGCGCTCTGGGGGATCGGTGCGTCGCTGGGCTTCCCGGTCGGGATGAGCGCGGCGGCCGACGACGAGCGGCGGGCGCCGGCCCGGGTCAGCGTGGTCGCCGTGATCGGGTACACGGCGTTCCTCGCCGGCCCCCCGCTGCTGGGCCTGCTCGGCGACCGGGTCGGCACGCTGCGGGCGCTGCTCGTCGTGCCGCTGCTGCTGCTGCCCACCCTCGCCCTGGTGCCGGCCACCCGCCCGCCGGCCCGCTGAGCGGCCCCCCGCCCGCCGGCCCGTGCTCGTCCGCCACCCCGCGAGGTCGGGCCCGGGGGCGACGACCGGGGCGCGCAGGTGGCTCCCAGGTGGTGCGCAGACGGTTGCCAGGTGACGGTGCTGCACTGGGAGGACGCCGAGGAGAGGAGCCGGGCATGGGCTGGTTCAACCGGCGGCCGCGCGCCGCCGACGCGACCCCGACGAAGCTCGACCGCGAGGCGACCCGGGAGGACCTGGCCGCGCTGGAGGCGTTCGTGGCCAGCCGCCGGGGCGTGGAGTTCTACCTGGAGCCGGAGACCACGGCGACGGACACCACCGTGGTCGCCATCGCCCACGACGGCGAGTGGATCCGCCGGCGCACCGGCTCGCCGCGCGCCGCCGGGTCCATCGCCCGCAAGCACGCGGTGCCGCTGTACGAGGCCGCCCGCACCGGCTACCCGGAGCGGATGCGGGCGTGGAACCGGGCCCACCCGGAGCGCCACGCCCGCTGACCGGTCCGCCCGTCGTCACGCCCGCGGACCAGCCGGGGGGTCAGGCTCCCTGACCGGCCGGGGCACCACGCCCATGAGCGGTACGCCCGAGACCACTCCGGCCCGCTGCCCGCTGTCCGCCGGACCGGCACGGGGCTGCTCCGTCGGACCCGGCGCGGTAAGGTGCCCCGATGGCTGATCGGTCCCGGTCGCTGGGCCGTCCCTTCTGGACGTTCTGGACCGCCGCGGCGCTGGCCAACCTGGGCGACGGCATCCGGGTGGCCGCCTTTCCGCTGCTCGCCGCCGCGCTGAGCGACGACCCGGTGGCGGTGGCCGCGGTGGCCGCGGCGCAGTTCCTGCCGTGGCTGGTCACCGGCCTGCTGGCCGGCGCGCTGGCCGACCGCCGGGCGGCCCGTGCACTGATCGTCGCCGCCGACGCCGGCCGCGTCGTGGTGCTGGCGGCGGTGGCCGTGGCCGTGGCGACGGGCGTGGCCTCGGTCGCGCTCGTGGTCGCCGCCGCCTTCCTGCTCGGTGTCGGCGAGACCCTGCGCGACACCGCCGCCCAGACCGCGATCCCCCGCCTGGTGGACGACGCACAGCTGGAGCGGGCCAACGGCCGGCTGGTGGCGGGTGAGATCGTGGGCAACGAGTTCGTCGGTCCGCCGGTCGGGGCGATGCTGTTCGTCGTCGGCGCGGCGCTGCCCTTCGCCATCAACGGCGCCTCGCTCGCGCTGGCCGTCATGCTCGTGCTGTCCCTGCCGCTGAGTCTCGCCCGCCCCGGCCCGGCACGGTCGGGCGCCGACGCGGACGGGCGGAGCGCCGCCGCCGACCCGGCCAGGCGCGGGGCGCTCGCCGGGCTGCGGTGGCTGGCCCGGCAACCCGTGCTCCGCACGCTCGTGGTCGTCGGCGCGGCAGTCGCCGCCGCGGACAGCGCCTGGTTCGCGATCTTCGTGCTCTACGCGCGGCAGAGCCTCGGTCTTGGCGCGTTCGGCTTCGGCCTGCTGCTGGCCACCGGTGCGGCCGGCGGGCTCGCCGGCTCCCTGGTCGCCGACCGGTTGATCGGCCGGTTCCGGCACCGTCCCGTGCTGGCCTGGTCGATGGCGGTCACGGCCGGAACGCCGGCCCTCCTGGCCGTCGCGCCGCACCGAATCGCCGCGGTGGCCGTCGTCGTCACCACCAGCGCGTCGTTCGCGGTCCTCAACGTGGTCGCGCTGTCGATCCGGCAACGCCTCGTGCCCGGCGACCTGCTCGGTCGGGTGGTCGCCGCCTCCCGGATGCTCTCCTACGGCTGCGCCGCGCTCGGGGCGCTCGCCGGCGGGGCGCTGGCCGCCGGCCTGGGCATGCGGGCACCCTTCCTGTTCAGCGCGACGGTGGCGGTCGCCGCGACCGCCGCCTGGTGCGTCGCGTCCCGTCCCACCGCGCCGGGCGGTCCGGCCTGACGGGGAGGATGCCCGTCGTCGGGCGCGCTCGCGTCGCCCGAGTCGGACGATCCGTGCCACGAGCACGGCGGCGGACCCCAGCGTCGCGGTGGCGAGCAGCACCGTGAGCGTCGGATAGCGGTACGCCACCTGGACCCGGGCGACGCCGCAGCCCCGGTGGAGCGCCGACCACCCGGTGGATCGAGGCGAGCAGCAGCAACGGCGCGAGCAGTGGGAGCAGCCTCACCAGCGTCCGCGGGCGCACCACCCGGCCGGCCGCCCAGCGGTCGTCGCCGGCGAGGCGCTGCTGGCCCCGAGCGTCACCCGCCGGCTCATCGCCGAGTGCACCCGCCTGCCGGCCGCCCGGCGGGTGCCCGGACGGCTCGACGGGGTGACCCGGCGGGAACGGGAGGTGTTGACGTTGATCACCCGTGGGATGTCCAACGCCGAGATCGAGCGGCACCTGCACCTCAGCCGGGGCACCGTGAAGACGCACATCGGCCGGTTGCTGACGGAGCTGGCCGCCCGTGACCGGGCGCAACTGGTCATCGCGGGGCTACGAATCGGGGCTCGCCGACCGGTGAGCCGACGTCGACCGTGGTCGAGGTCCCCGTCACCACGTCGGGCGGGCGGCGACGCCTCCCGCGCGCCGCAGCCTGCCTGCTGGGGAAGCGGAACGGCACGCGGGCGCCGGGGTGTGCGCGGGTGCCGTTCCGCTCGGCCCGTGCGCGTTCCGGGGCCACCGTCGCCGTATTCGGCGGCTCAGACCTTACATTGGCCGACGACAATGCGAAAGGCGTGCCTGAACGGGCATCACGATCGTTGTTCGTCGATCGATGCGAGGTGCCGTGAGCCGGGGTGGGGTGGCGTTGACCGGCGGCCCGGGGTGTGGCAGCATTCGCGGCCTGACGGCAGTGAAGGAAGCCGGTGCGATTCCGGCGCGGTCCCGCCACTGTCACCGGGGAGCGATCCCCCCTCGTGAGTCACGACCGTGCGTGCGCGGTTGGAAGGCCGGGGGAGAGCGTCGATCCGGGAGCCAGGATACTTCGGCCGTCGGAGTGACCCCAGGGCGTGGACACCCGAGGAGGACCCGATGACGCACCGCGTCTCCCCCATCGACGATCATCGTCGCATCGTGCCCGGCCGTGCCAACGGCCCCGCTGGCGGCAACTCTCCCGCGGGCGGCCGCATCGCCGCGCGTGGCCGCCGTTCCGTGCCGCCGGCCAGCCGCGGGGCCGCCGCGCACCCGCCGGTCCGCACCATGCCCGCCGTCGGTCGCCCGGCTCCCGGTGGCGCCCGCACCGTGCCCGGCCGGTTCACCACCGTGACCGGGTCCACCCTCGCCGCGTACCGCTGACGCCCGCACCGCGCCGCCCGACCCCGCCGGCCCGCCGGTGAGCCGGCCGCCGGCCCGTCGTACCCGCTGAACCGCGCCCATCCCCGCATCGCCCGGTCGTCCCCGCGTCGACCCGGGCGTCACTCTCCGGAGCTGTCCGTGCGCATCCTGCTGCTCTCCACCGCCGACACCGACCTGCTCGCCGCCCGCGCCAGCGACGCCGACTACCGGCTCGCCAACCCCGCCCGGATCGCCGCCGACGCCGTGCCCGCGCTGCTCGACGGCGTCGACCTCGCCGTCGTACGCCTGCTGGGCGGCCGGCAGGCGTGGCCGGACGGGCTGGCCGCGGTGCTGGCCTCCGGCGTGCCGACGGTCGTGCTCGGCGGCGAGAACGTGCCGGACGCGGAGCTGATGGCGGCCTCCACCGTGGCCTCCGGGGTGGCCACCCAGGCGCTGGCGTACCTGGTCGAGGGCGGGCCGGAGAACCTCGCCCAGCTCGCCCGGTTCCTCTCCGACACGGTGCTGCTCACCGGCGAGGGCTTCGCCCCGCCCGCGCCCACCCCGACGTATGGCATCCACGGCGAGCGGCCCACGCGGCCGGACCGGCCGACGGTCGGGATCGTCTTCTACCGGGCACACGCCCTCGCCGGGAACACCGGGTTCGTCGACGTCCTCGCCGACGCGGTCGAGGCGGCCGGCGGCGACCCGCTGCCCATCTACTGCGGCTCGCTGCGCGGACTCACCGCCAACGCGGGGCCGCTCGGGCTCTTCGCCCGCTGCGACGCCCTGCTGGTCACCGTGCTCGCCGCCGGCGGCACGGTCGCCGCCGACGCCTCCGGCGGAGGGGACGAGGACGCCTGGGACGTGGGCGCGCTCGCCGCCCTGGACGTGCCGGTGATCCAGGCGCTCTGCCTGACCAGCACGCGCGAGCAGTGGGCCGCCAGCGACGCCGGGCTGTCCCCGCTGGACGCCGCGATGCAGGTGGCGATCCCCGAGTTCGACGGCCGGATCGTCACCGTGCCGTTCTCGTTCAAGAAGATCGACGCCGACGGGCTGTCCACCTACGCCGCCGACCCGGAGCGGGCCGCCCGGGTGGCCGGCATCGCCGTGCGGCACGCCCGGCTGCGGCACGTGCCCCAGGCCGACAAGCGGCTCGCGGTCGTGCTCAGCTCGTACCCGACGAAGCACTCCCGGGTCGGCAACGCCGTCGGCCTGGACACCCCCGCCTCGGCGGTGCGGCTGCTCGCCGCCCTGGCCGACGCCGGCTACCACCTCGGCGACGCGCCGGTGCCCGACGACGGCGACGCGCTCATCCACGCCCTCATCGCCGCCGGCGGCCACGACGTCGAGTGGCTCACCCCGGAACAGCTCGGCGCCGCCGAGGCGCGGGTGCCGGGGGAGACGTACCGGCGGTGGTTCGCGCAGGTGCCGGCGGAGCTGCGGGAACGGATGCTCGCCCACTGGGGCGAGCCGCCCGGCGGGCTCTACACCGACGGCGGCGACATCGTGCTCGCCGGGCTGCGCTTCGGCAACGTGGTGCTGCTGATCCAGCCGCCGCGCGGTTTCGGGGAGAACCCGATCGCCATCTACCACGACCCGGACCTGCCGCCCAGCCACCACTACCTGGCCGCGTACCGCTGGCTGGCCGCGCCCGTCGCCGACGGCGGGTTCGGCGCGGACGCCGTGGTGCACCTGGGCAAGCACGGCACCCTGGAGTGGCTGCCCGGCAAGGGCCTCGGGCTGGCCGCCGGCTGCGCCCCGGACGCCGTCCTCGGCGACCTGCCGCTGGTCTACCCGTTCATCGTCAACGACCCCGGCGAGGGCACGCAGGCCAAGCGGCGCGCGCACGCCGTCGTCGTCGACCACCTCGTGCCGCCGATGGCCCGCGCCGAGACGTACGGGGACCTGGCGAAGCTGGAGCAGCTGCTCGACGAGTACGCCACCGTGCAGGCCCTCGACCCGGCCAAGGTGCCGACCCTGCGGGCCCAGATCTGGGACCTGGTACGCGCCGCCGAGCTGCACCACGACCTGCACGCCGAGCGGATGCCCGACGCCGACGACTTCGACGACTTCGTGCTGCACCTCGACGGCTACCTGTGCGAGGTCAAGGACGTGCAGATCCGCGACGGCCTGCACATCCTCGCCGCCGCGCCCACCGGCGAGGCCCGGGTCAACCTCGTGCTCGCCGTGCTGCGCGCTCCGCAGGTCTGGGGCGGCGCCCGCGCGCTGCCCGGCCTGCGGCAGGCGCTGGCCGGCGCGTACGGGCTGGACGAGCAGGCGCTGCTCGCCGCCCCCGGGGAGCGGCTCACCGTGCCCGAGGCGCTGACCGAGACCGTGGAGGGACCGGGCGTGACCGCCGCCGACGCGGTCGACCTCATCGAGGCCCTGGCCCGCCGGCTGGTCGTCGGCATGGAGACCCTCGGCTGGGACGCCGACGCCGTCGAGGTGGTGGTCGAGGAGGTGGCCGGGCGGGCCGTACCGGACGCCGCCGCGGTGCTCCGCTTCGCCGCCACCGAGCTGGTGCCGCGCCTGAACCGTACGACCGACGAGATCGACCGGGTGGTGGGCGCGCTCGACGGGCGGTTCGTGCCGCCCGGCCCGTCCGGCTCGCCCACCCGGGGCCTGGTCAACGTGCTCCCCACCGGCCGGAACTTCTACTCCGTCGACCCGAAGGCCATCCCGAGCCGCAACGCCTGGGACGTCGGCGTGGCCCTGGCCGACTCGCTGCTCGCCCGGCACCTCGCCGACACCGGGGAGTACCCCCGCTCGGTCGGGCTCACGGTCTGGGGCACCAGCGCCATGCGTACCCAGGGCGACGACATCGCCGAGATCCTCGCCCTGCTCGGCTGCCGCCCGACGTGGGACGACCGGTCCCGTCGGGTCACCGGCGTCGAGGTGGTGCCGACGGCGGAGCTGGGCCGCCCCCGGGTCGACGTCACCGTGCGCATCTCCGGCTTCTTCCGCGACGCCTTCCCGCACGTGGTCGCGCTCATCGACGACGCGGTCCGGCTGGTGGCCGCCCTGGACGAGCCCGCCGAGCAGAACTTCCTGCGCGCGCACGTCGCCGCCGACCTCGCCGAACACGGCGACGAGCGGCGGGCCACCGCCCGCGTCTTCGGCTCCAAGCCCGGGGCGTACGGGGCCGGGCTGCTGCCGCTGATCGATGCCCGCAACTGGCGCAGCGACGCCGACCTCGCCGAGGTGTACGCCGTCTGGGGCGGCTACGCCTACGGCCGGGGGCTGGACGGGCGGGAGGCGCGCGCCGACATGGAACGCTCCTTCGCCCGGATCGCCGTGGCGGTCAAGAACCAGGACACCCGCGAGCACGACATCGTCGACTCCGACGACTACTTCCAGTACCACGGCGGCATGGTGGCCATGGTCCGCCACCTCACCGGTGCCGCCCCGGCCGCGTACGTGGGGGACTCGGCGATGCCGCACGACGTGCGCACCCGCACCCTCGGCGAGGAGACCCGGCGGGTGTTCCGGGCCCGGGTGGTCAATCCGAAGTGGATCGCCGCGATGCGCCGGCACGGCTACAAGGGCGCCTTCGAGCTGGCCGCCACCGTCGACTACCTGTTCGGCTACGACGCCACCGCCGGCGTCGTCGACGACTGGATGTACGAGCACCTGAGCGCCGCGTACGTCTTCGACGACACCACGAGGGAGTTCCTGGAGCAGTCGAACCCGTGGGCGCTGCGCGGCATCACCGAGCGGCTGCTGGAGGCGGCCGACCGGGGCCTGTGGGCCGAACCCGAGCCGGCCACCCTGGACCGGCTCCGCGAGACGTACCTGGCCAGCGAGGGCGACCTGGAGGAACGGCAGTGAGCGCGAGGAGTGAGCCGGTCCTGCGAGCTCCGCAGTCGCGAACGGAAGGCGGCACGGTGACCACCTTCCCGTTCAGCGCCGTGCTCGGCATGGACGACATGCGGCTGGCCCTGCTGCTCAACGCCGTCTCCCCGGCGATCGGCGGGGTGCTCGTGCGCGGCGAGAAGGGCACCGCCAAGTCGACCGCCGTACGGGCCCTGGCGGCGCTGCTGCCGCCGGTCGACCGGGTGGCCGGCTGCCGTTTCGCCTGCGACCCCGCCGCCCCCGACCCGTCCTGCCCGGACGGGCCGCACCCGGCCGCGCCGGCCGCCGAGCGGCGTCCCGCCCGGCTGGTGGAGCTGCCGGTCGGGGCGGCCGAGGACCGGGTGGTCGGCTCGCTCGACCTGGAGAAGGCACTCGGCGAGGGGGTGCGCGCCTTCGAGCCCGGCCTGCTCGCCGCCGCCCACCGCGGGGTGCTCTACGTCGACGAGGTCAACCTGCTCCACGACCACCTGGTCGACCTGCTCCTCGACGCCGCCGCCATGGGCCGCTGCCACGTCGAGCGCGAGGGCGTCTCGGTCAGCCACGCGTCCCGGTTCCTGCTGGTCGGCACGATGAACCCGGAGGAGGGGGAGCTGCGCCCCCAACTGCTGGACCGCTTCGGGCTGACCGTGGAGGTCGGCGCCAGCCGCGACCCGGCCGTACGCGTCGAGGTGGTCCGCCGCCGGCTCGCCGCCGACGCCGACCCGGCGGGGTTCGCCGCCCGCTGGGCCGACGCCGACGCGCAGGTCGCCCGCCGGGTCGCCGCCGCCCGGCAGCGGCTGGCGCACGTGCTGCTGCCCGACGCCGCGCTGCGCCGGATCGCCGAGGTGTGCGCCGCGTTCGACGTGGACGGCATGCGCGCCGACATCGTCACCGCCCGTACGGCGCTGGCGCACGCCGCCTGGCACGGCCGGGACGCGGTCACGGTGGAGGACGTGCGGGTCGCCGCCCGGCTGGCCCTGCCGCACCGGCGTCGCCGGGACCCGTTCGACGCTCCGGGGCTCGACGAGAAGCGCCTGGACGAGGCCCTCGACCGGGCCGGCGACGACGACCCCGACGACGAGCACGGCGGCCCCGGCGACGGCCCGGACTCCGGCCCGGACGGCGGCGGACCCGGCGGCCCGGGCGGTGGCCCGGGCGGGGCCGGCGGCGCCCCGGACCCCGGCGACGCCGACGGGACCACGCCGGCCGGCGCGGACGCGCCGGACCTCGGGCGCGACGGCGACACCGGCCGGGACGGCGGCGAGGGCACGTGGCCGGACCGGGCCGGCGGTGGCGACGACGCCACCGGGCGCTCGGCCGACGCCTCGACCGGCCCGCCCGACGCCGGGGACCCGGGCGGCGAGGGCGCCCCCGGCCGGACCCGGCCGGCGGACGGCCGCTCCGGCGGCGGGCAGGCCGTGGCCGTACCCCGGCAGGGCCTGAAGGCCCGGCTGCTCACCGCGCCCGGGGTCGGCGACGGGGTGCCCGGCCGCCGCTCCCGGGCCCGCACCGGGCGCGGACGGACCACCGGGGCGCGGGTGCCGACCGCCCGGGCCGGCATGCTGCACCTGCCGGCGACCGTCCGGGCCGCCGCCCCGCACCAGGCCGCCCGCGGCCGGGTCGGCGGGCCGCTGCGGCTGCGTCCCGACGACGTCCGGGAGGCCGTCCGCGAGGGGCGCGAGGGCAACCTGGTGATCTTCGTCGTCGACGCCAGCGGCTCGATGGGCGCCCGGGCGCGGATGGCCGCCGTGAAGGGGGCCGTGCTCGCCCTGCTCACCGACGCCTACCAGCGCCGGGACAAGGTCGCGGTGGTCGCCTTCCGGGGCGCCGCCGCGCAGCTGCTGCTGCCGGCCACCTCGTCGGTGCTCGCCGCCTCCGTCCGGCTGGCGGAGCTGCCCACCGGCGGGCGCACCCCGCTGGCCGAGGGGCTGCTCGCCGCCGCGGACCTGCTGCGGCTGGAGCGGTTGCGCGATCCCCGCCGCCGCCCCCTGGTGCTGGTCGTCACCGACGGCCGGGCCACCGCCGGCGAGCGCCCGCTCGACCGGGCGGCCCGCGCGGCGGGCGTGCTCGCCGCGACCGGCGCGCCCTGCGTCGTCGTCGACTGCGAGAGCGGCCCGGTCCGCCTGGGCCTGGCGCGCCGCCTCGCCGCCCAACTGGACGCCGCCCACCACCGCCTCGACGAGGTGGCCACCGCCCCCCTGACCACTCTCGCCGCCGGCCGCCCGGCCCCCGCGCCGGCACCCCGTCCCGGCCCGCACGACCGGTCCGCCGCAGATCTTGGCAAGGAACGGCCCCCAGGAGGGCCCGCCCCTACCAAGATCGCCACCGCAGCCACCGCCACCGCAGCCACCGCCACCGCAGCCACCGCCACCGCAGGCACCGCCGCCGTCGCCGCAGTCGCCGCCGTCGGGCAGAAGAGGAGTGTCGCCTGATGCCGCAGGGGAAGCCGTCCCACGTGCCCGCCGACGGGCTGACCACCCGGCAGCGGCGTCACCGGCCGCTGCTGATCGTCCACACCGGGCAGATGAAGGGGAAGTCGACCGCCGCGTTCGGGCTGGCCCTGCGCGCCTGGACGGCCGGGCTGCCGGTCGGGGTGTTCCAGTTCGTCAAGAGCGCCAAGTGGCGGGTGGGGGAGGAGAACGCCTTCCGCGCCCTCGGCGAGGTGCACGAGCGCACCGGGCAGGGCGCCCCGGTCGCGTGGCACAAGATGGGCGAGGGCTGGTCGTGGATCCAGCGCGGCGGTGAGGCCGACCACGCCGCCGACGCCCTGGAGGGCTGGCGGCAGATCCAGCGCGACCTGGCCGCGCAGCGGTACGGCCTCTACGTGCTCGACGAGTTCACCTACCCGATGAAGTGGGGCTGGGTGGACGTGGCCGAGGTGGTCGACACCCTGGCGAACCGCCCCGGCTTCCAGCACGTCGTGATCACCGGCCGGGACGCCGACCCGCGTCTGGTGGAGGCCGCCGACCTGGTCGCCGAGCTGACCAAGGTCAAGCACCCGATGGACGCCGGCCAGAAGGGCCAGAAGGGCATCGAATGGTGACCGGCCCCGGCCGCCGTACCGACCCGCGCGGTCCCGACGGCCCCACCGCGCCGGCGGGACACCCGGCCGGCGGCCCCCCGTCCACCGATGCCGCCGCGACCGGCGGCGCCCGGGACAACGACGCGACCGGCGACCACGGCGGCGCGTGGGCGCTGCCCCGCGTGGTGGTCGCCGCGCCCGCCAGCGGGCACGGCAAGACCACCGTCGCCACCGGGCTGCTCGCCGCGCTGCGCCGCCGCGGCCTGGTGGTCAGCCCGCACAAGGTCGGCCCCGACTACATCGACCCCGGCTACCACGCGCTGGCCGCCGGCCGCCCCGGCCGCAACCTCGACCCGTGGCTGGTCGGCGAGGAGCGGATCGCGCCGCTGCTGCGCCACGGCGCCGGCACCCCGACGCCCGCCGACATCGCCGTCGTCGAGGGCGTGATGGGGCTGCACGACGGCGCGGTCGGCCGCCGCGGGTACGCCTCCACCGCGCACGTCGCCCGGCTGGTCGACGCCCCGGTCCTGCTGGTGCTGGACACCACCGCCCAGGGCCGCTCCGCCGCCGCGCTCGCCCTGGGCATGGCCGCGTTCGACCCCGGCGTGCGGATCGGCGGGGTGATCCTCAACCGGGTCGGCTCGCCCCGGCACGAGTCGCTGCTGCGCGACGCGCTCGCCGAGGTGGGCGTACCGGTGCTCGGGGCGGTCGCCCGCGCCGTCGAGGTCGCCGCCCCGGCGCGCCACCTCGGGCTGGTGCCGGTCGCCGAGCGGGCACCGGAGTCCCTGGCGATCGTGGCCGCCCTCGCCGACCTCGTCGCGGCCACCGTGGACCTGGACGCCGTACTCGACCTGGCCCGCACCGCCGGCCCCCTGCGCGCCCCGGCCTGGGATCCGGCCGCCGCCGTCGGCGGGCTCGCCGGCGCCGGGCGTCCGGTGGTCGCGGTCGCGGGCGGACCGGCCTTCACCTTCTCCTACGCCGAGACCGCCGAGCTGCTCGCCGCCGCCGGCGCCACGGTCGCCCCCTTCGACCCGCTGCGCGACCCCGCCCTGCCCGCCGGCACCCGCGCGGTGGTCGTCGGCGGCGGCTTCCCCGAGGCGTACGCGCCGCAGCTGGCCGACAACGCCACGCTCCGCGCCGAGCTGGCCGACTTCGACGGCCCGGTGGTCGCCGAGTGCGCCGGCCTGCTCTACCTCGGCCGGCACCTCGACGGGGTCCCCATGTGCGGCCGGCTGGACCTGGCCGCCCGGATGACCGACCGGCTCACCCTCGGCTACCGCGACGCCGTCGCCGTCACCGGCTCCCCGCTGCACCGCCCCGGCGACCCGGTACGCGGCCACGAGTTCCACCGCACCGTCACCGACCCCGGGCACGGCGACCAGCCGGCGTGGCGCTGGGACGGCGCCGACCACGGCTTCGTCGCCGGCCGGGTGCACGCCTCCTACCTGCACACGCACTGGGCCGGCCATCCGCACGCCGCCCGCCGCCTGGTCGAGGCGGCGACCCGGTGACCGGTCACGACAGCCGCGAGCCGGTGAACGGGCGCGCGGGCGCCGCGACGCTGACCGGGGTCGGGGTCGGTCCCGGCGACCCCGAACTGCTCACCCTGCGGGCGGCCCGGTTGCTTGCCGAGGCCGACGTGGTGTTCGTACCCGTGCTGGACCGGCTCGCCGCGGCCGGCGACGCGCCCCCGGGCCGGGCCGAGGCCACCGTGGCCGCGCACGTCGCGCCGGGCCGGCTGCGCCGGCTGCCGTTCGCCCTCGACGACCGGGGCGGGGTGACCGCCCGCCGGGAACGCGCCTGGGAGGACGCCGCGCGGGCGGTGCTCGACGCGGTCGACGGCGGCGCCCGCGCGATCGTCTTCGCCACCATCGGCGACCCGAACGTCTACTCCACCTTCGGCTACCTCGCGCAGGGTGTCCGCGCCCTGCGCCCGGCGGTCGAGGTGCGCACGGTCCCCGGGATCACCGCCATGCAGGACCTCGCGGCGCGCAGCGGCGTGCCGCTCTGCGAGGGCCGGGAACCGTTGACCCTGCTGCCGGCCACCGCCGGGCTGGCGCTCTTCGCCGACGCGCTCGCCGGCCCGGGCACCGTCGTGGCGTACAAGGGCTGGCGGCGGCACGCCGAGCTGGTCGCCGAGCTGCGCCGGCAGGGCCGCCTCGGCGAGGCCGTGCTGGGCCGGGGCCTCGGGCTGCCTGGCGAGCGGATCGGCGCGGTCACCGACGCGGCCGACGACCTGCCGTACCTGTCGACGCTGCTGGTCCCGGCCCGCCGGGACCGTAGGGGAGGAAAGCTGTGAGCACCGGGCCGATCGCGGGCCACGCCGAGGACGGCGGGCCGCCCAGCACGGGCAAGGTGTGGTTCGTCGGTGCCGGCCCCGGCGCGGCGGACCTGCTGACCCTGCGCGCCGCCCGGGTGATCGGCTCCGCCGACGTGGTGGTCTGGGCGGCCAGCCTGGTGCACGCCGACGTGCTCGCCCACGCCCGCGCCGACGCGGAGATCGTCGACTCGTCGCGGCTGCCGATCGAGGGCGTGCTGCCGCTCTACGAGCGCGCCGCCGCCGACGGGCTGACCGTCGCGCGGATCCACTCCGGCGACCCGGCGCTGTGGGGCGCGGTGCAGGAGCAGCTCGACCTGTGCCGGGCGCTCGGGCTGGCCGTGGAGATCGTCCCCGGCGTCTCGTCGTTCACCGCCGTCGCGGCGATCGTCGGCCGGGAACTCACCATCCCCGAGGTCGCCCAGTCGGTGATCCTCACCCGGCTGGAGGGCGGGAAGACCCCGATGCCGCCGGGCGAGCGGGTCCGCGAGTTCGCCCGGCACGGCACCACCATGGCCCTGTTCCTCTCCGCCGCCCGCTCCGGCCAGGCGCAGGCCGAGCTGCTGGCCGGCGGGTACCCGGCCGACACCCCGGTCGTGGTGGCGTACCAGGCGACCTGGCCCGACGAGCTGGTGGTGCGGTGCGCGCTCGGCGACCTGGAGGCCACCGTCAAGGAGCACAAGCTCTGGAAGCACACCCTCTTCCTGGTCGGCCCGGCGCTCGCCGCCGCCGGCACCCGCTCGCACCTCTACCACCCCGGGCACTTCCACACCTTCCGTCGGGCCGAGCCGGCCGCCCGCGCCGATTTGCGCCGTGCCCGCGCCGGCGGCGGGACACCGGGGGACGGGCGCGCCTGATGACGTACGCCGAGCCGCCGCTGCGCGAGCCGGACCTGCCGCGTACCGCGAAGGTCCGGCCGACCGCGCTGCGCACCGGGTGGACCACCGGCGCCTGTGCGACGGCGGCGACCAAGGCGGCGCTGACCGCCCTGGTCACCGGCGTGCCGCAGCGGCAGGTGGAGATCGGGCTGCCCGCCGGGCGGCGGGTCAGCTTTCCGGTGGCCCGCTGCGAGGTCGACGGCCGGGCGCGGGCGGAGGCGGTGGTGGTCAAGGACGCCGGCGACGACCCGGACGTCACGCACGGCGCCGAGCTGACCGCCACCGTGAGCTGGCGGGACACGCCCGGGCTGCGCCTCGACGGCGGGCCGGGCGTCGGCACCGTCACCAGACCGGGCCTCGGCCTGCCCGTCGGCGGGCCGGCCATCAACGAGACCCCGCGCCGCATGATCGGCCAGGCCGTCGCCGAGGTCGTCGACCTGACCGAGGTGGGCGTCCGGGTGGTGGTCAGCGTGCCGCGCGGCGAGATCATGGCCCGCAAGACCACCAACCGCCGGCTCGGCATCCTCGGCGGCATCTCCATCCTCGGCACCACCGGCGTCGTCCGCCCGTTCTCCACCGCGTCGTGGCGGGCCAGCGTGGTGCAGGCGGTGCACGTGATGGCCGCCCAGGGGGAGCGGACCGTGGTGCTGTGCACCGGCGGGCGCACCGAGCGGGCCGCCCGCGCGCTGCTGCCGGAGCTGCCCGAGGTGTGCTTCGTGGAGGTCGGCGACTTCACCGGCGCGGCCGTCACCGCCGCCGTGGGCGACGGGATGACCGGCGTGGTCTTCGTCGGGATGGCCGGCAAGCTGGCCAAGCTCGCGGCCGGCATTCTGATGACCCACTACACCCGGTCCAAGGTGGACCTCTCGCTGCTCGGGGCGGTCACCGCCGAGGCGGGCGGCGACCCCGCGCTGGTGGCGGCGGTCACCGCCGCGAACACCGGGCGGCACGCGTACGAGCTGTGGGAGGCCGCCGGGCTGCTCGGCGCCGCCGGCGACCTGCTCTGCCACCGGGTGCGGCAGGTGCTGCTCCGGTTCGCCGGCGACGCCGTCACCGTCGACGTCGCCATGGTCGACTTCGCCGGCGACCGGGTGGTCGCGTCCTCGGGCCGGTGGGCGGCGTGACCGCCGGAGAGCCGGTCGCGGGCGTCGGGCCGGCGGTGACCGTGGTCGGGATCGACGCCGCGGGCGGAGCCGCGCACCCCGCCGCTGCGCCCGCGCTCGCCGGGGCCCGGCTGGTGGTCGGCGCGGCCCGGCACCTGGCCGCCGTCCGCCTGCCGGCCGACGCCGACACCGTCGCCCTCGGGCCGCTGGCGTCCGCGCTGGGGCGGCTGGCCGACGCCGTCGCCGCCGGGAGTCCCGCCGTCGTCCTGGCCAGCGGCGATCCCGGACTGTTCGGGGTGGTCCGGGCGTTGCGGGCGGCCGGGCTGCCGCTGCGGGTGCTGCCGGCCGTGTCCAGCGTGGCCGCCGCGTTCGCCCGCGCGGGCCTGCCCTGGGACGGCGCGGCCGTGGTCACCGCGCACGGCCGCGACCCCCGGCCCGCGCTGAACGCGTGCCGGGCGCTGCCCGCCGTCGCGGTGCTCACCGCCCCGGGCGCCGGGGCCGCCGAGCTGGGCGCGGGGCTGGTCGGCTGGACGCGCCGCCTGCTCGTCGCCGAACACCTCGGCACCGACGCCGAACGGATCACCGAGACCACCCCCGAGCAGGCCGCCGGCCGCGCCTGGGCCGACCCGCACGTGCTGCTCAGCCTCGCCGGTGAGCCCGGCGCGGCCGGGATGCGGGCGGACAACCAGCCGGCCGCCGCCCCGGCCGGCGGGTGGGCGCTGCCCGAGTCCGCCTACGCCCACCGCGATTCCATGATCACCAAGTCGGAGGTACGCGCCCTCGCCGTCGCCCGCCTGCGTCCCCGCCTCGGCCGGCTGGTCTGGGACGTCGGCGCGGGCAGCGGCTCGGTCGGGATCGAGTGCGCCCTGCTCGGCGCGGCCGTGATCGCGGTGGAGCGTGATCCGGCGGCGCCGGTGGGCGCCAACGCCGCCCGGCACGGCGTCGACGTGCGGGTGGTGGCCGGCGCCGCCCCCGGGGCGCTGCACGGGCTGCCCGATCCCGACGCCGTCTTCGTCGGCGGCGGCGGCACCGACGTGCTCGCCGCCGTGGCGCACCGCCGGCCCGACCGGGTGGTGGCCGCCCTCGCCGCCGTCGACCGGGTCGCCCCCGCCGTCGGGCTGCTGCGCGCCGCCGGCTACGCCGTGCAGGGCGTCCAGCTCTCCGCCGCCCGCCTCGCCGACCTGCCCGGCGGGTCCGTCCGACTCGCGGCCACCAACCCGGTGGTCGTCCTCACCGGGGAGCGCCCGTGAACCACCCGCCCGCCGCCACGGACCAGCCGGCCCGCATCGGGCTCGTCGCCGCCACCGCCGCCGGCCGGCGGCACGCCCGCACCCTCGCCGACGCCTGGCCGCACGCCCGCGTCGTCACGGCGGACACCGTCGCGGACGCGCTGCGCGCCGCCTGGACCGGGTACGACGCCGTGGTGGCGTTCCTGGCCACCGGGGCGGTGGTGCGCATCCTCGCTCCGCTGCTCGGCGACAAGCGCAGCGACCCGGCCGTGGTGGTGGTCGACGAGGCGGCCCGGCACGCGGTCGCGCTGCTCGGCGGCCACGCCGGGGGCGGCAACGACCTCGCCGCGCGGGTCGGCGCGCTGCTCGACGCCAACCCGGTGGTCACCACCGCCACCGACGCCGTCGGCCTGCCCGGCCTGGACACCCTCGGCTGGCACGTCGAGGGCGCCGTCGCCGCCGTCGGCCGCGCCATCCTCGACGGCGAGCCGGTGACCCTCGTCGCCGACGCCACCTGGCCGCTGCCCGCCCTGCCTGACAACGTGCGCCCCGCCCCCGCCGGGCCGCACCCCTCCGCCCCCGCCGGGCCGCCGATCCCCGCCCCCGCCGGACCGGCGGACTTCGCCCCCGCCGGGCCGTCGACCCTCGCGCCCGCCGGGCCGGTGGACTTCGCCCCCGCGCCCGCCGGGCCGGTGGACCCCGGTCGGGGCGGCGTCGGGTCCGGGCCGGCCGGGCCGGCGGTCGACGGCGGGTACCGGCTGCTGGTCACCGACCGGGTGGTGCCGCTCGACGACCGGACCGCCGTGCTGCGGCCCCCGTCGCTGGTCGCCGGGGTCGGGTCCAGCCGGGGCGTGCCCGCCGCCGAGGTGCGCGGCCTGCTGGACCGGGTGCTCGCCGAGGCCGGTCTCAGCCCGGCCAGCCTGCGGCACCTGGCCAGCGCCGACATCAAGGCCGACGAGGCGGGCATCCGGGCGACCGCCGACGCGCTCGGCGTACCGCTGGTGACGCATCCGGCGGCGGAGCTGGCGGCGGTCGACGTGCCGCACCCCAGCGAGGTGGTCCGTGCCGCCGTCGGCACCCCCAGCGTCGCCGAGGCGGCGGCGCTGCTCGGCGGTGGCGCCGAGCTGCTGGTGCCGAAGACCGCGACGGCGATGGCCACCGTCGCCGTCGCCCGGCACGCCCCGCGCGGCCGGCTGGCGATCGTCGGCCTCGGGCCCGGCGCGGCGGACCTGCGCACCGCCCGCGCGGTGACCGAGCTGCGCCGCGCCGCCGTGGTCGTCGGCCTGGACCAGTACGTCGACCAGGTGCGCGACCTGCTGCGCCCCGGCACCCGGGTGCTCGCCAGCGGGCTCGGCGCCGAGGAGGAACGGGCCCGTGCCGCCGTCGCGGAGGCCACCGCCGGTCACGCCGTGGCGCTGGTCGGCTCCGGCGACGCCGGCGTGTACGCGATGGCCAGCCCCGCCCTCGAGTACGCCGACGAGCGGATCGACGTGCTCGGCGTGCCCGGGGTGACCGCCGCGCTGGCCGCCGGGGCGCTGCTCGGCGCGCCGCTCGGCCACGACCACGCCTACCTGAGCCTGTCCGACCTGCACACGCCGTGGGAGGTCATCGCCCGCCGGGTCGCCGCTGCCGCCGAGGGCGACTTCGTGGCGCTGCTCTACAACCCGCGCAGCCGGGCCCGGGACTGGCAGCTCGGCGCGGCGCTGGAGGTCTTCGCCGCGCACCGGCCGCCGGACACCCCGGTCGGGGTGGTGCGCAACGCCAGCCGGGCCGGCGAGCGGGTGCACCTGGCCACCCTGGCGACCCTCGACGCGGCGCTGGTCGACATGTACAGCGTCGTCGTGGTGGGCAGCAGCCAGACCCGGATCGTGGCCGGCCGGATGGTCACCCCGAGGGGGTACCGGTGGCGGCCGTGACCATCGGCGCCTGCCAGGGCTGCGGCGCCTGCCTGCTCACCTGCCCGACGCACGCGATCCGGCCGGTGCCCGGCGGCCTCGCCGTGCGCGCCGACCGCTGCACGGGCTGCCTGGAATGCCTGGAGATCTGCCCGGTGGACGCGATCCGCGCCACGGACACCGACGAACGTGGAGGGACCAGATGAGTTCGACCGCGCTCAGCGCCGCACCACCGGCCGGCCCGTGGAGCCGCGCCGAACGGGCACGCCTCGGCGGCATCGTGCTGGCCGTCGCCGTGCTGCACGTCGCCGGCTGGAGCCTCTACCTGTACTGGAACGACCAGCCGGCCGCGGCCGGCGGCCTCGCCGGGGCCGGCACGCTGGCGTACCTGCTCGGGGTGCGGCACGCCTTCGACGCCGACCACATCGCGGCGATCGACGACACCACCCGGCTGATGCTGCTGCGCGGTCGGCGCCCGGTCGGCGTCGGCTTCTTCTTCGCGCTCGGGCACAGCGCGGTGGTGCTGCTGCTGGCCCTTGTCGTCGGCCTCGCCTCGGCCAATCTCGCCGGGCCGGGCCTGGCCGAGGCGCGCGAGGTGGGCGCCACCGTGGCGATCGTCACCGCCACCGTCTTCCTCGCCCTGGTCGCGGCCCTCAACGCGGCGGTGCTGGCCGGCCTGGCCCGGCTCTGGCGGCGGCTGCGCCACGGCGACCTGGACGAGCGGGAGCTGGACCTGCACCTGCTCAACCGGGGGCTGGTGCAGCGCGTGCTCGGCTCCCGGGCCCGGGCGCTGGTGCGCTCCTCCTGGCACATGGCGCCGGTCGGGTTCCTCTTCGGCCTCGGCCTGGAGACCGCGAGCGAGGTGACCCTGCTCGCCCTGTCGGCGAGCACGGCCGCCGCCGGCGGGCTGCCGGTGCTCGCCCTGCTCACCCTGCCGCTGCTCTTCGCGGCCGGCATGTCGGCCATGGACACCGCCGACAGCCTGCTGATGAGTCGGGCCTACTCGTGGGCGTACCGGCAGCCGGCCCGTCGGCTCTACTACAACCTGGCCACCACGGCCGTGACGGTGCTGGTCGGCGCCCTCGTCGCCAGCGTCTACGCCGCCGGCCTGCTGGTCGACCACCTCGGGGTGTCGGCGCTGTCCGGGTACGCGGGGATCGCCGGGCACTTCGAGCAGCTCGGGTACGCCGTCGTGGCCCTGTTCGTGCTCGCCTGGGCCGGGGCGGTGGCGCTGTGGAAGCTGGGCCGCTACGACGAGCGCTACGGCGTGGCCGCGACGGAGGTGCGACAGTGAGCCGGGTCGTGCACCCCATCGAGCGGGAGTCCTACCGCATCCTGCGCTCCCGGGTCGACCTGACCCACCTGCCGCCGCTGACCCGGGCCGTCACCGAGCGGGTGGTGCACGCCAGCGCCGACCTCGACTACGTCGCCGACCTGGTCTGCGACGAGGCGGCCCTCGCGGGCGGGCTGGCCGCCCTGCGCGCCGGCGCGCCGGTGGTCACCGACGTGGCGATGGTCGCCGCGGGCGTCACCGGGCGGGACACGGTCTGCCCGGTCGCCGAGCCCGCCGCCGCCGAGCTGGCCCGGGCGGCCGGCATCACCCGGTCGGCGGCGGCGGTGCGGATCGCCCTGGAGCGGGTGGGTCCCGGCGCGGTCTGGGTGGTCGGCTGCGCGCCGACCGCACTGGAGCAACTGATCACCCTGGACGCCCGGCCGGCGCTGGTCGTCGGGCTGCCGGTCGGCTTCGTCGGCGCCGCCGAGTCGAAGGCGGCGCTGCGGGCCAGCGGCCTGCCCGGGGTGTCCAACCGGGGCGAGAAGGGCGGTTCGGCGGTCGCCGCCGCCGCCCTCAACGCCCTGCTGTACGTGGAGGAGGAGCAGTGAGCGCTCTGGTCATCGTCGGGCACGGCACGCGCAGCGCGGCCGGGGTCGAGCAGTTCGTCGCGTTCGTCGAGCGGGTACGCCGCCGCGCCGCCGGCGCCCTCGGCGACGTCGAGGGCGGCTTCATCGAGCTGTCCCGGCCGCCGCTGACCGACGCGGTCGGCGCGCTCGTCGAGCGGGGGCACCGCTCGCTGGTCGCCCTGCCGCTGGTGCTGACCGCCGCCGGGCACGGCAAGGGCGACATCCCCGCCGCGCTGGCCCGCGAGCGGGAGCGCCATCCCGGCCTCAGCTACGTCTACGGCCGGCCGCTGGGCCCGCACCCGCTGCTGCACACCGCGCTGGAGCAGCGCGTCGACGCCGCCCTCGCCGGCGACGACCGGGCCGGCACCTGGGTGGCGTTGATCGGGCGCGGCTCCACCGACCCGGACGCCAACGCCGAGGTCGCCAAGGTGGCCCGGCTGCTCTGGGAGGGTCGCGGCTACGCCGGCGTCGAGCCGGGCTTCGTCTCGCTGGCCGAGCCCTCGGTGCCGGCGGTGCTGGAGCGGCTGCGCCGGCTCGGCGCCCGGCGGATCGTCGTCGCGCCGTACTTCCTCTTCGCCGGGGTGCTGCCGGACCGGATCGTCGCGCAGTCGACCGCGTTCGCCGCCGCCCATCCCGAGCTGGACGTGCGGGTGGCCGACCTGATCGGCGACTGCGACGCGCTCGCCGACCTGGTCCTCGAACGGCACGCCGAAGCGCGTCGCGGCGACATCCGGATGAACTGCGACACCTGCGCGTACCGGGTGCTGATGCCGGGCTTCGCCGACAAGGTGGGCCGGCCGCAGACGCCGCACGACCACCCCGACGACCCGGTCGGCGGCCACGGCCACCACCACGGGCACGGGCACGACCATCACGACCACCACGGCCACGACCACCACGGCCACGACCACCACGGCCACGACCACCACGGTGCCGGCCCGCGCCGGGGCCAGGTCGCCGTGGTCGGTGGCGGGCCCGGGCCGGACGACCTGATCACCGTACGGGGCAGGACGCTGCTGGACGCGGCGGACGTGGTGGTGGTCGACCGGCTCGCCCCGCGCGGACTGCTCGCCGGGCTGCGCCCGGGGGTGGAGGTCATCGACGCGGCGAAGGTGCCCCGGGGACCCGCGATGGGGCAGGACGCGATCAACGCCGCCCTCGTCGCGCACGCCCGCGCCGGGCGGCGGGTGGTGCGGCTCAAGGGCGGCGACCCGTACGTCTTCGGGCGCGGCCACGAGGAGGTGCAGGCCTGCGCGGCGGCCGGGGTGGACGTGACCGTGGTCCCCGGGGTGACCAGCGCGGTCGCCGCGGCGGCCCTGGCCGGGGTGCCGGTCACCCACCGGGGCGTCGCGCACGACGTCACCGTCGTCTCCGGGCACCTGCCGCCCGGGCACCCGGACTCGCTGGTCGACTGGGCGGCGC
The DNA here is from genome assembly GCF_040704175.1 of Micromonospora sp. NPDC047812. NCBI lineage: Bacteria > Bacillati > Actinomycetota > Actinomycetes > Micromonosporales > Micromonosporaceae > Micromonospora > Micromonospora sp. NPDC047812. The sequence goes on from NZ_JBEYRY010000006.1 coordinate 149,275, forward strand.
TGGGCCGGGCCCGGGGCACCCTGGTGCTGCTGATGGCCGTGGACACGGTGGACAAGATCGCCGCGGTCCTGGTGGAGCACGGCCGGGCCCCGGACACCCCGGTCCTCGCCGTGCAGGACGCCGGGCATCCCGACCAGCGCACCGTGACCGCCCGGCTGGACGAGATCGGCGCGGTGGCCGCCCGGGAGCGGATCGCCCCGCCGGCCGTCTTCGTCCTCGGCCCGGTGGTCGACCTGCGCCTGCCCGACGGGCCGGCGGACCCGGGCCGCTGAACCGCCCCGCTCAGCCGGCGACGGCCCGGGCCAGGGCGAAACCGGCGGTGGCGGCGCCGAGGCCGGCGGCCACGCTGGACAGCACGTTGACCAGCGCGAGGAACCGCCGGCCCCGGCGCGCCAGCCGCAGCGTCTCGTACCCGAAGGTGGAGTACGTGGTCAGCGCGCCGCAGAAGCCGGTGCCGAGCAGGGCGCCGACGGTTGGGCCGACGGGCAGCCCGGCCAGGAGACCGAGCAGCAGCGATCCGGCCACGTTGACGGTCAGCGTGCCCCACGGGTAGGCGCCGCCGACCCGGGCCTGCACCGCCCGGTCGGTGAGGTAACGCAGGGGCGCGCCGACGGCCGCGCCGAGCGCGATCAGCAGGACGGTCACCGGCCGGCCCCGCGCTCCGGCCGGCCGTGGCGAGGGGCGTCGAGCAGCCGGCCGGTGACGGCGTCGCCGAGCCAGACCGCGACCAGCGCGCCGAGCAGGGTCGCGGCCAGGTAGCCCAGGGCCACCTGCGGCGCGCCGGCGTCGAGCGCCAGGCGGACGTCCACCGCGTACGTGGCGAAGGTGGTGTAGCCGCCGAGGACGCCCACGCCGAGGAACGGGCGCAGCAGCGGTCGGCGGCCACCGGAGCGCTCCAGCGCCGCCATCAGGACGCCGATCAGCAGGCACCCGGTCAGGTTGACGGCGAAGGTGGCAAACGGGAAGCCCGTCGGGCCGTGCGGGACGGCGTGCTGGAGGCCGGCCCTGGCCAGGGCGCCGAGCGCGCCGCCGGCCGCGACGGAGCCGAGCACCGCGCCGGGCCGGGCGGCCAGCTCGCCCCGGTCGGCGGGTACGCGCAGGTCGACGTCGGGGTCGACCCGCGGATCCGGTCCGGTCACCTCGCCCTCCCCGCCGGTGCCACGGGCGGGACCTCGGCGCGCGCCCGCCAGCCTAGCGCCCGGCTCGGCGGTCGTCGGGGCGTCAGCGCACCCCGGCGACGGCGGCGTCGGGGCCGCCCCGCCACACGGTGCCCACCTCGGCGAAGCCGGCGGCGGTCAGCGCGGACAAGTGCCAGGAGACCGGCGGGTTCCACTCCGGGCTGTGCCCCGTGGGGTAGATGTCGCGCCGCTGCGCGACGAGCGGCCGCAGCGCCGGGTCGGCTTCCGCCCGGTCCCACCACTCCGACCAGGACAGCGCGGCGCCGGCGGCGTACCGGGCCGCCCGCCGGTCCCGGGCCCGGTCGAGCAGGCGCTTGGTGAGCTGCGGCAGGGCGTCGTCGGGCATGTGGTCGGCGTTGACCAGGATGCCGCCCGGCCGCAGCAGCTCGCGCAGCTCGGCGTAGAGCCGTTCGAGCCGTTCGGCCGGCAGCCAGTGCAGCGCGGTGGCGGTGAGGACGGCGTCGTACTCGCGGTGGGGCAGTGAGGCGTGCCAGTCGGGCCGGCTCAGGTCGGCGGTGACGACGGTGACCCGGTCCCCGAGCGAGGCGCGGGCGAGGGCGAGCAGCGCCGGGTCGAGGTCCACCAGGGTCACCTCGGCGTGGGGGAAGCGGCGCAGCGTCCGGTCGGAGATGGTGCCGGTGCCGCCGGCCAGGTCGAGCAGCCGCAGCCGGTCGTCGTCGCGGACCGCGTCGACCGCGTCGAGCATCGCCGCGAACCGGTGCTCCCGGTCCGGCAGGTACGCCTCCTGCTGGCGGTCCCAGCTCTCCTGCCAGGCCGCGACATCCGTGATGTAAGGACTCATGTGGGCCAGGCTAGTTACGGAAGCGGGGCGCGTCCAGATGTTGTTGCCAAAGATTTGCAACAACTCCGCGACGGAGAGGCGCGGGCGTGGCGGGCCCCGCCACGCCGGCGCGCCGTTTTGTCGTGCTTGCCCCGGGGCATAGGCCCCATACCTGGGGACTCGTCGAAAGGGGAGCGCGATGTCCGACACGACGACCTCCGGCGCGCGGCCGGCCGGAGCCACGTCCCGGGACGGGCGGTCACGCCGCCGGGCGGAGGGGCCGCCGTTCCGCAAACCGAGGTGGCCCAGGGCGTACGCCTTCGCGCTGGTGACCGGGGCGCTGTTCCTGCTCTCCTGGATCGCGCAGTTCGTCTTCCAGGCCACCGTGGCGGGCGACGAGGCGAGCCAGCACGGCCGGCCCTTCGCCTGGGCCGACTTCCTGCCGCAGTTCCTCGCCTCCACCTTCGAGAACTGGCAGTCCGAGTTCCTCCAGTTGATCTGGCAGGCGGCGGGGCTGGCCCTGTTCTACCACTGGGGTTCCTCCCAGTCCCGCGAGTCCGACGAGCGGATCGAGGCGAAGCTGGACGCGCTGCTGCGCGAGCGCGACCTGGACCCGGAGAACCCGTGACGGGTGCCGTCGGTGCCGTACGCGGGCCGGCGTACGGTACCGGGGCCGGCGGTCGAGGGGGCCGCCCCGGACGGGTGCGGAGCGGTCGATGGGCGGGACGGGCGGATCGTCGAGCAGCGGCGGGACGGCCGAGGTGGCCGGGCGCAACGCCGCGTACGACATGTTCGCCGCCGACGTCGCCTCCCGGGGGCTCGGCATCGAGCTGGTGGAGGCCGCCGACGGCGCGGCCGTGGCCCGGATGCGGGTGACCGCCGCGATGGTCAACGGCCACGCCATCGCCCACGGCGGCTTCGTGTTCCTGCTCGCCGACACCGCCTTCGCGTTGGCCTGCAACAGCCACGGCCCCGCCACCGTCGCCGCCGGCGGCGAGATCAGCTTCGTCCGTCCCGCCCGCGAGGGTGACCTGCTGACGGCGCGCGCCACCGAACGCACCCGGTACGGCCGCAGCGGCATCTACGACGTCACCGTCACCCGGGACGACGGCGCGGTGGTGGCCGAGTTCCGGGGCCGCAGCCGCACCCTGCCCCCGCCCGCCGGCTGAACCCGCCGTCGTCCGGGCCGCCCCGTCCGGTGCCCCCACGGCGGGCCCCGCCGGGGCTAGCATCGGCGCGGTGCGAGTACTGGTGGTCTCCGCGCCGTTGATCGGGCACGTCGCCCCGCTGCTGCCGCTGGCCGCCGCGCTGCGCGACGCCGGGCACGAGGTGCTCGTCGCCACCGCCGCCGACGGGCTGCGGGCGGCGCGCCCCGGGGTGCCGGCACGCGACGTCGCGCCGGCGTTCGACTTCGGACGCATCGCCCGCCGCGTGCTGCTGCGCCACCCGCTGATCGCCCGGGCCGAGCTGGCCGGCACAGGCGGCACCCGGGGCGCCGGGCTGCTCTTCGGCGCGGTCAACGACCAGCTCGCCGACGGGGTGGTCGCCGTGGCCCGGGAGTGGCAGCCCGATCTCGTCATCCACGAGCCGTTCGCGGTGGCCGGGGCGCTCGCCGCCGCGACGCTCGGCGTGCCCGCCGTACGCCAGGAGAACGCCCTTTTCGACGGCCGCGAGCTGGCCCGGGCCACCCTGGCGCGGCTGGGGCCGGCGCTGCGCCGGCACGGCCTGACCGCGCTGCCGCCGCCGGCCGCCGCGATCGCCGTCGCCCCGCCCAGCGTGCTGCGTCAGGACGGCTGGCCGATGCGCTACGCCACCGAGGCCGGCGGCGAGCTGCCGGACTGGCTGCGCGAGCCGGGGGAGCGGCCACGGGTGCTGGTCAGCCGCAGCACCCTCGTCGGCCCCGGCAGCGCCGGACCGATGCCGGCCGTCGTCGCCGTCGCCGACCGGGTCGACGCCGAGTTCGTGCTGGTCCGCCCGGAGGCGCGGCTGGCCCGCCGGGCGCTGCCCGGCAACGTGCGTACGGTCGACTGGATCCCGATCCCCGCGGCCCTGCCGGCGAGCGCGGCGCTGGTCCACCACGGCGGCGCGGGCAGCGTCCTCAGCGCGCTGATCGCCGGGGTGCCGCAGCTGGCCACCGTCGGGGCGGGCGACCGGCGGCACAACGCCGGGCTGGTGGCCGCGCGCGGGGTCGGCATCGCGGTGCGCACCCGCGACATCACCGCCGACACCCTGACCCGGCTCGTCACCGACACCGCGCTGCGCGACGCGGCGCGGCAGGTCAGCGCCGAGATCGCCGCCATGCCGGGGCCGAGCGAGCTGGTGCGGCGGCTGGAGTCGCTGCGCTGACCCGGCGCCGACGGCCCACCGGCGTCGGCGCCCCGGCGCGAGCGTCGGGCCGGTCCTGTCGCAACCGTCAGACATCATGTCCCGATGGGACACGTCGTGCTGTTTCATTCCGCCTACGGGCTGCGACCCGCCGTGTTGACGGCCGCCGACCGGCTGCGCGCCGCCGGCCACCACGTCGTCACCCCCGACCTCTACGGCGCGCCGGCCGTCGACACGATCGAGGAGGGCTTCGCCCTGCTCGACGAGGTCGGCGAGGCGGCCGTGATGGGCCGGGCCAGGGCGGCGCTGCGCGAGGCGCCGCCCGAGGCGGTGCTGGCCGGGTTCTCCATGGGGGCCGGGGTGGCCGGCGCGCTGCTGGCCGAGCGCCCCGCCGCCGCCGCGCTGCTGCTGTTGCACGGCGCCGGCGGCGCGCCGGAGGCGGTCCGGCCGGGCCTGCCGGTGCAACTGCACATGGCCGACCCGGACGAATACCCCCCCGGAGCCCGAGCTCGGCCGGTGGCAGCGGGCGATGACCGGGGCGGGCGCGGAGCTGAGCGTCCACCGCTATCCCGGCGTGGGTCACCTCTACACCGACCCCGACCTGCCCGACCACGACCCGGCGGCCGCCAGCCGGACCTGGGACCGGGCGGTCGCCTTCCTCGACGGTCGCTGACGCGCCGCGCCGCCGTACGGGCGGGGGGGGTCCGCCGTCAGCGGAGACGGGCCAGCTCCTCGGGGGTGAGCCGGATCGCCCCGGCCGCCACGTTCTGCGCCAGGTGCCCCGGGTCGCCGGTGCCGGGGATGGCCAGCACGTGCGGCCCCTGGTGCAGCGTCCAGGCCAGGCGGATCTGGTGCGGGGTCGCGCCGTGCGCGTGCGCCACCGCCCGTACGGCCTCCTCGTGGTCGCCGCCCGCGCCCGCCTCCCGCCCGCCGCCCGCGATCGCGAAGAACGGCACGAAGGCGATCCCCCGCTCGCCGCAGACGCGCAGCAGTTCGTCGGCCCACCGGTTCACGTCGAGGGCGTACGCGTTCTGCACGCACACCACGGGCGCGATGTCCCGTGCCTCGTCCAGGTGGTCCACCCGCACGTTGGACAGGCCGAGATGCCGGATCAGCCCGGCGTCGCGCAGCTCGGCGAGGGCGGCGAACCGCTCCGCCACCGAGTCCCGTCCGGGTCGCCGGACGATCCGCAGGTTGACCACGTCCAGGTGGTCCCGACCCAGCCGGCGCAGGTTCTCCTCCACCTCCCGGCGCAGCTCCGCCGGGGTCAGTTCCCGGTGCCGGGTCGCCGCGTCGAAGGACGGCCCGACCTTGGTGGTGATGACCAGGTCGTCCGGGTACGGCGCGAGGGCCTCGCGGATCAGGTCGGTGGCGTACCGGGGTGAGCCGGTGCCGACGCCGAGCGGCCCGCCCGGCGAGACGTAGAAGGCGGCGGTGTCGATGTGGTTGACCCCCAGTTCGACGGCCCGGCGCAGGACGCGGACGGCGCGCGCCCGGTCCGGGTCGACGGTGAGCCGCATGGAGCCGAACCCCATCCGGTGCACGGTGCGGTCGCCGAGCGTCCAGGTGCCGGCGGCGGAAGCGGTGGTCTCTTCGACAGGCATCGGGCGAACCTAGCCAGTCGGCGTCGCCCCGCGCACTCGGTCGGCCGCCCGATACCGCCCGGATCGGGCGCCTGTTAGCTTGGATCGTGGGGGAGGTCCGCCTGGCCGCCCCACACTCCCCGCCGCGTCCGGCACCCCGTTCGACGGGGCGGCCGGCACCCTGCCAGCCCCGCTCACGCCGCGATCGGCGTCCCGCGCGGCAGGACCCATCTCGGCCGCTGCCCGCGCCCCTGCCGCCGCGCCGTCCCGCCCGGCCCGGGGGCGGACGGGACGCCGCCGCCGTCTGCCGTCCCGTGCGGGGCAACCGCCCGACCGGGGCCGGCGGACCGGCTCACCCGGTCGGGGCCGGCAGCCCGGTCGGAACCGGTGGTCCGATCGGGGCCGGCCGTCGGGCCGGAGGTGGCCGTCGGGTCGGGGCCGGCGGTCAGGCCGAGGGCGGCCGTCGGATCGGGGCCGACCAAGGGGACGCGACCGCGGGCAACGGTCCGTCCGCGCAGCTCCACCACCCGGGCGCCCCCGACACGTTCGGAGGGGACGGCGACCAGCGGACCGGGCACGGGACGCGCCCCCGGCACCACCGCGACCCGGGGCATGTCGGCGACCCGGGGCAGGGTCGCGCCGTGGGGCAGGGTCGCGCCGTGGGGCAGGGTCGCGCCCTTGGTCAGAGCCGCGCCCTGGGGCAGGGTCGCGACCTGAGGCGCGGTGGCGGGCCGGGGCGTCGCGGAGAAACGGGACGTGGTGGCGGGCCGGGGCGTCGCAGGGAAAAGGGGCGTGGTGGCGGGCCGCCGGAGCGGTGCCGGGTGCGCCCCGCGCGCGTCCCGGGCCGCCGGGCGGTCGGCGCCGGCGCGCGCCGGCACCGGCGGGACCTGGGCGGTGGGGGCGTGGAGGACCACGGGCACCGACGGCGCATCCGCCTCCGCCGGCCGCCCGGCCCGGCGGGCGAACGCGGCCCGCGCCGCCCTCGGCAGCCGGGCGTACGCGACCTCGCGGACCACCGCGTCGGCCACGGCGTACCGGCCGTCGGCGCGGGCGACCAGCAGACCCGTCGCGGCCAGCGCGCGCAGCACCGGGGCGGCCCGCCCGGGGGCCCAGTCGAGCAGGCGCGCCACCGTCGGGGCGCTGATCCCCGCGCCGACGGTCGCGACGGCCATCAGCACGGCCCGCCGCGCCCCGTCGAGGCGGTCCAGCCGGGCGTCGACCTCCCGGCGCACCGTCTCCGGCACGGACTGCGCCGTGCCCAGCGACGCCACGTACGCGGCGGCCCGCCCCGGATTGCCGCCGACGAGAGGCAGCAGCCGGGCGATCGCCGCCGGCCGGTCGGCCCGGCCGAGCAGGTGGCGCAGCAGCCGTCCGGTCTCCACGGGGCGCAGCGGCGGCACCGCCAACCGGTGCCGCCGACCCCGCGGGCCGGGCCACACCTCCGTCCACTCGGGACGGTGCAGCGCCACCACCACCAGCGGCAGGGACCGCGCGGTGGCCGCCGCGAAGAGCCGGTGCAGGAAGCGGTTCAGCGCCGCGGTGGCGCGGTCGAGGTCGTCCACCGCCACCATCACCGGCTGCCGGGCGGCGAGCCCCAGGAGCGCCTCGCGTGCCACCTCGGCGCCCCGCGCCGCGTCGCCGGAGCCGTCCGGCGTGGCCAGCAGCGCCTCCAGCGCGTACACCGCCTCGGTCAGGCCGGCGGGCGGCACCAGGTCCGTGAGGGCGGCGGTGAGCCGCCGCCGGACCGTCGCGGGCGGCTCACCGGGGCGCAGGCCGGCGAGCCCGCGCACCAGGTCCGCGACGGGCGCCAGGGGCTCCGGGTACGGCGGGCAGTGCGCGACGCACCAGCGCACCGGCGCCCCGTCCACGGTCCGTAGCGCCCGGGTCAGCTCGTGCAGCAGCCGGCTGCGTCCGCTGCCGGCGGGGCCGACCAGCGACAGCCAGCGCGGGTCGCGGCCACGGACGGCCCGGACGATCAGGTCCCGGGCGGCGGCCAGTTCCCGCCGCCGCCCGACCAGCGGCCCCTCGTGCCGGGGCGGGACCGGTCGGGTCGTGCCGGTGGCGTGCCACACGTCGACCGGCAGCGCCTTGCCGGCCAGGGCCACCGGCGGTACGCGGCGCTGGCCGACCAGCCCCACGGTGGCGCGGTGGGTGGCCGGGCAGAGCGCCACCCCGCCCGGCGGGGCGTACTCCTGCAACCGCGCGGCGGTGGTGATCACCGCGCCGCTGGCCACGCCGTGCCCGCCGTCGCGCGCCGCGGCGAGGTCCACCAGCGCCTCACCGGTGGCCACCCCGGCCCGGACCCGCAGGCGCGGCGCGCCGGGCGGCGGTCGCCGGTCGAGGGCCCCCTGGATCTCCAGCGCCGCCCGCACCGCCCGGTACGCGTCGAACCCGTCGGACCGGCGGGCCCCGAACAGGGCCATCACCGCGTCGCCAACGTACTTCTCGACCACCCCGTGCCACCGGCGCAGCACCCCGCCCACGGTGTCGAAGTACGCCCGTTGCAGGATCCGCACGTCCTCGGGGTCGAGCCGGTCGACGAGCGCGGTCGACCCGACGATGTCGACGAACAGCACGGTGACGAGGCGTCTCTCCTCCGGCACCGGCCAGCCTGCCGACGTGAGCCGCTGCGAACCGACGACGATGGTGGGCATGGGCATCGCACCCGCCTTTCCCCACGGTGGCTGACGACGCCTCGGACACTGTCACCGATCCGCCGACGGGGGATCTGCCGAACGACGTATGTCGACGGTGCGCAACCTTCGGTCGCAATGTCGACGCGAGGAGTACCGCGGGCGCGAAAGACCCGTAGAACGGTGCGGGGCCCTGTGACTAGGCTGCGTCCATGGCCAGCGAAGTGGACACCGCACCACTCGTCGGCCGGGCCGACCTGGTGACGACGGTACGGTCCGTGCTGCTCGACGACGTCACGCAGGGCAACACCGCCGCCGTCTTCCTCACCGGCGAGAGCGGCGTCGGCAAGACCCGGCTGCTGCGCGAGGTGGGCACCCGGCTGCGCGACGCCGGGGCCCTGGTGCTTACCGGCTCCTGTCTGGACATCGGCGACGCGTCGCCCCTGCACCCGCTGCTCCAGGCGCTGCGCCGCCTCGACGCCGAACTGACCGGTTCTGAGCCCCGGACCTCCTCGGCGGTCCGTGGTCTCCTGCGGGTGTTCGCTGAGGAGACCGCCGGCCCGGACGGTGCCGGGGCGCTGCTGGAGCGGGTCTCGCGGGGCCTGCACCTGATCGCCGAGGGGCGGCCGCTGGTGCTCGTCCTGGACGACCTCCAGTGGGTCGACCGGAGCACCCGCCAGCTGCTGCTCTACCTGCTGGCCGGGCTGGGCGACCTCCAGCTGTCGGTGCTCGCGGCGGTGCGGGCCGAGTCGTTGCAGGGCGCGCACCCGCTGCGCAGGGTGCTCACCGAGCTGCGCCGGCTGCGTACGGTGCGGGTGCTCGACCTGGCCCCGCTGGACCGGGCCGGCACCGACCGGCTCGCCGCGGCCGTGGTCGGGCGGGCGCTCAGCCCGGAGGCGGCGGAGCTGGTGTGGCAGCGCAGCGGCGGCAACCCGTTCGTGGTGGAGGAGCTGGCCCGTGACCTGCGCGACGGGCGGGACGGTCTCTCCGACACGCTGCGCGAGATCTTCCTGGCCCGGGTGGACGCGCTGCCGCAGCACGCGCACACCGTGGTGCACGCGGTGGCGGCCGGCGTCGAGCCGGTGGAGCACTGGCTGCTCGCCCGGGTGGTGCGGCTGCCCGAGGACGAGCTGATCGAGGCGGCCCGGGCGGCGGTCGCCCACCGGCTGCTGGTCAGCGCGGACGACGGCTACCGGCTGCGGCACCGGCTGGTGGCCGAGGTGCTGGAGCACGAGCTGCTGCCGGCCGAGCGGGCCGCCCTGCACCGCCGTTACGCCGAGGCGCTCACCGCGGCCCCGGCGGAGCTGCACCAGGCACGCCTGGCGCACCACTGGCGGCGGGCCGGCGAGCCGGCGCGGGCGCTGCCGGCGGCGATGGCCGCGGCCCGGGAGGCCGAGCGGCTGCACGGCTGGGCCGAGGCGCACCGGCACTGGTCGGTCGCGTTGCGGCTGGCCGCCTCGCCGGGCGTCGCGCCGCCGGACGTGGACCGGGTCACGCTGCTCGGGCACGCCGCCGAGGCCGCCCACCACTGCGGCGAGCACGCCCGGGCGCTGGCGCTGCTGGAGGAGTTGGCCGCCGCCGAAACCGACCCGTCGGCCTGCGCGCTGCACATCCGTCGGGCCCGCTACCTGGCCGCCGCCGGCCGGTCGGCGCCGGCGGAGGCGGAGTACCAGCGTGCCCTGGAGGCCGCCGACTGCACGCCCCGGGAGCGGGCCACGGCCGCGGCGCACCTGGCCGAGCTGCTGCTGCACCTCGGCCGCTACGCCGACGCCGGCCGGCGGGCCCGGGAGGCGCTGGAGCTCTCCGCCGACGTGACGGGCTCCACGTCGGAGGTGGTGCTGGCCAGCGCCGCGCTCGGCTTCTCCGAGGCGTACCTGGAGGACCCGGACGCCGGGCTGGCGGTGATGCGCCGCGCGTTGGAGACCGCCGAGCGCTCGGGTCGCCCGGAGGACGTGGCGTGCGCGTACCTGCACCTGGCGGAGCTGCTGACCGGCCCGCTGAACGTCCTGGAGGAGGGCGTCGTGGTGGCCCGGCGGGGCGCCGAGCGGGTGGCCGAGCTCGGCCTGGGCCGCACGTACGAGACCCGGCTGCTGGCCATCGCCACCAACGGGCTGTTCCGGGTCGGCCAGTGGGCGGAGGCGGAGAAGGTCGTCGCGGCGGCGCTGCGGCACCGCCCCTCCGGCGCCGACGCGGTGGAGCTGTTGCTGGCGCGCTGCCGGCTGTCGGTGGGCTACGGCGACATCGAGGCCGCCGACCGCGACCTGGACGCGGTCGCCACGATGCTCGCCGGCGGCGGGGCGCGGCACGTGATCCCGCTGCTCACCCTGCGGGCCGGGCTGGCCATGTGGCAGGGCCGGCACGACCTGGCCCGGCAGGCGGTGCAGCGCGGCCTGACCGAGAGCCGCTCCGACGACGTGGGCATCCTCGCCGCGCTCGTGTGGCACGGCCTGCGGGCCGAGGCCGAGGCGCACGCCGGCCGCACGATCGCCGTGGACGGGACCGCGGTGCGGCGGCTGCGGGAGGTGGCCGACCGGGTCGCCCGCAAGAGCGAGCACGCCGCCCGCCCGGTGCGCGACGTGGTCGACGGTTTCCTGGCGCTGTGCGCCGCCGAGGTGAGCCGCCTCGACAGCAGCGACCCGGAGCTGTGGGCCCGCTCGGTGGCGCAGTGGGACCGCCGGCACCACCCCTACCCGGCGGCCTACTCGCGGCTGCGGCAGGCCGAGGCGCTGCTGGCCCGGCGCAGCCGCAGCGCCACGGCGGCCAAGCTGCTGCGGCAGGCGTACGAGGTGGCGCAGGGGCTCGGCGCGGTGCCGTTGACCTCGGAGATCCGTACCCTCGCCGGCCGGGCGCGGGTGTCGCTTGAGGAACGTCCGGCCACCGGCGGTCCGGCCGCCGGGGCGGACGGCGACGAGCTGGCGTCGTTGACCGCCCGGGAGCGGGAGGTGCTCGCCGCTGTCGCCGAGGGGCTCACCAACCGGGAGATCGGCCAGCGGCTGTTCATCAGCGAGCGCACCATCGGCGTGCACGTCTCGCACATCTTCGACAAGCTCCAGGTCCGCACCCGCGTACAGGCGAGCGCGATCTTCCTACGCAACAAGGGCGACTGACGCGCGGCGGGATACGTCGTTCTACTGATCCGGCCGGCCGTCGCCGGCTGGCAGTCTGTGCTGCGTCGCCGACGGCACGGGGGGTGCCGGGAACCGTTGTGGAGGAGAGATGACCGAACCGGTGTGGGGGCCCGTACATCGGGACATCGTCGATCTGCTCGCCGACCATCCCGCCGACGTGCCGGCGGTGGTGGACCACCTCACCAAGCTCCAGGACCTGCTGGTCCGGCTGCCTCCGTTGGAGGCGAGCTGCCCGCTGGCCGACTTCAACCGGCTGTACCTGACGATCACCGAGAGCGTGCTGAACGGCCTCTACGACGACCGGTTCGCCGACCCGGTCTTCCTGTCCCGGCTCGACGTGGAGTTCGCCGCCCGCTACTTCGACGCGATGCGGCTGTGGACCGACGCCAGCCCGGGCACGCCGAAGGCGTGGGACTGCCTGTTCCAGCGGATGCGCGGGCCGGACGCCCGCCCGCTGCCGTCGGCCGCCGCCGGGGTGAACGCGCACATCAACTTCGACCTGCCGTTCGCGTTGGTGACCACGTTCGACAGCCTGGAGTCGGAGCCGGTGGACGGCACCGACCAGCACCGCGACTACCTGGAGATCAACAACATCTTCGCGGACAAGATCCCCGGTCTGCGGCGCGGCTACCTGGAGCGGTGGCAGCTGCTCATCGACATGCTCAACGGCGACATCGACGACTGGTACCAGGGGGAACTGGTCGAGTACACGCGCGACGTCGCCTGGCGCAACGCGCAGAAGATCTGGCGGTGCCGGCACGACCCGGCCGCCCACGAGTGCGAGCGCGCGCGGCTGGACGACACCGCCGCGGCGCTCGGTCGGTTGCTGCTCTCGCCCCTCGGGGCGTTCCTGCAGTAGCCGTGACGGGGGGTCCCCGCGCTCCGCATCCGGCACCCGGCGGAGCGCGGGGACGCGTCCCCGCCGGATCGGGCCCGTCAGCCGGGGGGCGTCGGGCCCGATCCGGCGGGGACCGTCCGCGGGGGTACGCCGGGGCGGGGAGCGGGGGTTCGCGGGTCGGCCGGCCCGGGGGGTGTCGGCCGGCCCGCACGGGGTACGCCCGCGCCATGAGTCACCCGGCCCGGCGGCCCGCCGCCCGACCCCGTCCCCGGCCCGTCGCCCCGCCCCGTCCCGCCCGACCGGGCGCCGCCCGCCCCACCGGCCGGGGCGGCGCGCGATGACCGGCGGGGCGCACCGGTTCGCGTTCCGCTTCGACCCGGTCTTCCGGCCGGCGCTCGCGCTGGTGGGCGTCCGGCCGGCGACCGCCTGGGTCGCCGTCGACCGGGCCGAGCTGGTGGTCCGGTTCGGCCCGTGGCAACTGCGCACCGCCCGGCGCAACGTCGTCGACGCCGCACCCACCGGCCCGTACCGCTGGTGGCGGGGGATCGGCGTGCGCCTCTCGCTGGCCGACGCCGGGGTCACCTTCGCCAGCAGCACCGCGGCCGGGCTCTGCCTGCGTTTCGCCGAGCCGGTGCCCGCCCTGCTGCCCGGCGGGTGGCTGCGGCACCCCGGGGCGACGGTCACCGTGGCGGATCCCGACGCCCTGGTCCGGGTGCTGGCCGCCCGCGACGGCGACTGAGCCGTCCCGGCTTCACCGTTCGGGCGGGCGGCCGGCCGGCGACCGCCTACGGTCGGGTCAGGACCGCCGAGGGTGGGGACGGGACATGCGTGACGAGCACGGGCCGAGGTCGCGGCGCACGCGTGGTCGCCGGCCGCCGCCCGCCGGCCCGCCACGGGACCTGCGCGCCGCCCGGGACCCGACCCGTCCCGGCGACCGCGCCGGGCGCCCCGTCGCCGTCCCGGAGGCGCAGGCCAGCCCCACCCGGCCCGCCGCGCCGCTGAGCCCGCTGCGCCGGTGGCTGTTCGCGTACCGCGTGCAGCCGGTCGGCCCCGAGGCGGCGGAGGGGCAGACCCGTTCGCACCCCTGGTGGCAGGTCATGTGCCTGACCGGGGTCGACTACTTCTCCACCCTGTCGTACCTGCCCGGGATCGCGGCGGTGGCCGCCGGGGCGCTCTCCCCGCTGGCCACCCTGCTCATCGTCGCGCTGACGCTGTTCGGCATGCTGCCCATGTACCGCAGGGTGGCCCGGGAGAGCCCGAACGGGCAGGGCTCGGTGGCGATGCTGGAGCGGTTGCTGCCGTTCTGGCGCGGCAAGATCTTCGTGCTGGTGCTGCTCGGGTTCGTGGCCACCTCCTGGATCATCACGATCACCCTCTCCTCGGCCGACGCGACCGTGCACCTGCTGGAGAACCCGCACATGCCCGAGGGCGTGGGCGGCACCGGCGTCGCCGTCGGCGTCACCGTCGTCCTGCTGCTCGTCCTCGGCGGGGTGTTCCTGCTCGGCTTCCGGGAGGCGGTCGTGGTGGCCGTCCCGCTGGTCGCGGTCTTCCTGGCCCTGAACGCGCTGATCGTGGCCGACGGGCTGGTGGGGATCGCGACGGACCCGCGGGCGCTGTCGGACTGGACCGCCGCGCTGACCGTCGGTGGTGGCCCCGGCGAGGTGGCGGTGACCGCCGTGCTGGCGTTCCCGCTGCTGGTGCTGGGGCTCTCCGGCTTCGAGACGGGGGTGAGCATGATGCCGCTGGTGGCCGGCGGGGGCGCGGACCGCGAGGCGCGGCTGGCGGCGCGGATCCGCAACACCCGCCGGCTGCTCACCACCGCCGCGCTGGTCATGTCGGTCTACCTGGTCTCGACCACCCTCGTGACCACCGTGCTCATCCCCGCCCGGGAGTTCGAGCCGGGCGGGGCCGCTGACGGCCGGGCGCTGGCGTACCTCGCCCACGAGCGCCTCGGGGAGGCGTTCGGCACCGTCTACGACCTCAGCAGCGTGCTGATCCTCTGGTTCGCCGGCGCCTCCGCGATGGCCGGCCTGATCAACATCGTGCCCCGCTACCTGCCCACCTACGGCATGGCGCCCGAGTGGGCCCGGGCCGTGCGGCCGGTCGTGATCGTCTACACCATGATCAGCGTCGCCATCACCCTGGTGTTCCGGGCCGACGTCAACGCACAGGCCGGGGCGTACGCCACCGGCATCCTCGCCATGATGGTCTCCGCCGCCGTGGCGGTCACGATCTCCGCGGCCCGCCGCCGGCAGCGCGTCGCGGCCGGCGGCTTCGCCGTGCTCACCCTGGTCCTGCTGTACGCGCTCGCCGAGAACGTCATCGCCAAGCCGGACGGCATCGCCATCTCCGCGCTGTTCGTCTTCGGCATCGTGGTCGTCTCGCTGGTCTCCCGGGTGACCCGGACCACCGAGCTGCGCACGGAACGGATCGAGTTCGACGAGCCGGCCCGCCGGTTCATCGCCGAGTCACTCGCGCACGACGGCCGGCTGCACCTGATCGCCCACAAGCGGGCCGCCGGCGCGGTCAAGGAGTACACGGTCAAGGAGCGGGCGCAGCGGGGGATGAACCCCGTGCCCGGCGAGGGCGACATCCTCTTCCTGGAGATCGAGGTGGTCGACCCGTCGGAGTTCAGCCAGGTGCTGCGGGTGCACGGCGTCCAGGTGGGTGGCTTCCGGGTGCTGCGGGCCGGCAGTCCGGCCGTCCCCAACGCCATCGCGGCGATCCTGCTGGCGCTGCGCGACGCCACCGGCGTACGCCCGCACGCGCACTTCGAGTGGTCGGAGGGGAACCCGCTCGGGCACCTGCTGCGCTACCTGATCCTCGGCCGCGGCGACACCCCGCCCGTCGTACGGGAGATCATCCGCAAGTCCGAGCCGGACCCCGCCCGCCGGCCCGGCATCCACGTCGGCGGCTGAGGGGACCTGCGCCCCTTCGTGCCCGTCGAGGTGAATAGTACGCTTATTCATGTTCGACGGACTTGCCCGATTCTCGTCCGTATCGTGACCTTCGGTGGCTGTCGCGACGTCAGCCGCCCCGCGTCCCGTTCGACGCGGCCGTGTCACGCATGCGCGAGAGGCAGGGGAAGCCTGATGACGACGTATCAAGGGGGCCGGCGGGCCGCACCACCCGGGCGGCGGTCGCGGTGGTTCTTAGCCGGCGGCCTCGTGGCGGGCAGCCTGGTGGCGGGGGCGGCCGGCTTCCCGGGTGTTGCCGCCGTCGCCGCCGACCGGAACCTGCCCGCCGCCTCGCCGGCGCTGTGGGCCGACGACCACTCCGGTGAGCGCGACCGCGGCGACGCCGTCGAGGACCGCGACCACGCCCGCGAGGAGCGGCGCGGCGGGAAGGAGGACGGCCGCCCCGGACGGCCGGGCCAGGGGCCCCACGCGGAGGTCGCGGTGCCGTGCGACCCGGCGAAGCTGATCTCGGCGCTGGTCCGGGCCAACGCCGAGGGCGGCGCCCACCTGCGGCTGGCGTCGAAGTGCACGTACGAGCTGACCCACGCCTTCCAGCAGCCCGACGAGTACGACGGCGGGATCCGCGACGCCCGGGAGGCCGCCGACAGCGCCGAGAACCCCGGCGACGCCGAGGCGCCCCCGCGCAACCCGCAGCACGACCGGGCCGGGCTGCCCGTCATCTACCACCCGATCTCCATCCGGGGCGAGGGCGCCACCATCGTCCGGGGTGTGCACGCCGAGGCGTTCCGGTTCTTCACCGTCCGCGACGGCGGGGAACTGACGCTGTCCGACGTCGTGCTCCGCAACGGCCTCTCCGCCGCCGAGGGCGGCAGCATCCACGTCGTGCACGGCGCGTCCGCCGTGGTCGAGCGCACCACGATCGTCGACAGCACCTCCCTCTCGGCGGAGGGGGGCGGTGGCGGGATCTTCAACGACGGACACCTGGTGGTCACCGGGAGCACGTTCGTCGACAACCACGCCGCCGGCACCAAGGGCAAGGGCGGGGGCCTGCTCAACGGTGGCGTGCTGAGCCTGGAGACCTCGCGGTTCCGGGGCAACAGCGCCGTCGCGTACGGCGGTGGCTTCGCCAACTACCGGGGTGCGGCCGAGGTGCACTCGAGCACCTTCGCGGGCAACAACGCGGCGCAGGGCGGCGGGGTCGCCAGCTTCTCGGCCCGTACCCGGGTCGCCGACACGAAGGTGCTGGGCAACACCGCCCAGACCGGCGGCGGCATCGCCAACTCGGACGCGCTGATCTTCCTGCGCGGCCTCGAGGTGCGCGACAACACCGCCACGGGCAACGGCGGCGGCATCTCCACCTTCCAGGGCCTGGTCCCGCTCGACGACAGCGTCGTGTCGGGCAACACGGCGCGGGGCTCCGGCGGCGGGATCCACGTCCAGAAGTCGAACCTCCTGCTGCGCCGCAGCGAGGTCGACCGCAACCACGCCGTCGGCGCGGCGTCGACGGGCGGCGGCGTCTTCGCGTCCCTGGGCCAGGTCTCCCTCTACGCCAGCCGGATCGCCGGCAACGTCGCCATCGTGAAGCCGGGCGGCCTCTTCGTCGACAAGGCCCGCGTCAAGGTCGACGACGAGACCGACATCATCGACAACGAGCCCACCAACTGCGAGGGCAGCAGGGTGCCGGTGGCGAACTGCTTCCGCTGACCGGTCGGCGGATCGTCCCGGCCGGGACGGCCCGCCCCGACCTTGGGGCGCGTCCGGCCGCCCGTCGGCGATCATCGCGATCGCGGCGGGCGGTGCCGGACGCGCCCCCGCGCGTCGGACGGCTCAGCCGAGGGCGCGCAGCCGGCCGGCGAGGTCGCCGGCGAAGAAGTCGAGGAAGCCGTCCGGGTCGGGGCCGGCGTTCTGCAGCACGACGTGGTCGTAGCCGGCCTCGACGTACGGGCGGACGGCCGCCACGTGCGCCTCCGGGTCCGGCCCGACGGAGAACAGCTCCCGGACGTGGTGCTCCTCGACGTACGCGCTCGCGGCGTCGAAGTTGACCGGGTTCGGCAGCTCGCTCATCACCTTCCACCCGGTCACCATCCACCGGCTGGTCTCCAGCACCGCCCGCACGGCCTGCTGGTCGTCGGTGGCCCAGGCCATCGGCACCTCGGCGTAGCGAGGGCCGTCGCCCCCGGCCTGCCGGTAGTGCTCGACGATCGAGGCCTTCGGCTCGGTGACGAACAGGCCGTCGCCGAGTTCCGCCGCCATCGTCGCCGAGGACCGGCCGCTCGCGGCGACCGCGATCACCGGCGGGGTCTCCGGCAGGTCGAAGATCCGGGCGTCCTCCAGGTGCAGGTGCTTGCCCTCGTACGAGCGGTAGCCGCCCTGCCAGAGCAGCCGGATGATCTCCAGCGCCTCGCGGAGCCGCTCGTGTCGGCCCCGTACGCTGGGAAAGCCCTGACCCACCACGTGCTCGTTGAGCCGTTCCCCGGCCCCGACGCCGAGGGTGAACCGGCCGTCGGAGACCAGCGCCATGGTCGCCGCGGCCTGCGCGATGATCGCCGGGTGGTACCGGACGGTCGGGCAGGTGACCCCGGTTGCCAGGCCGATCCGCTCGGTCTTCGCCGCGACCGCCCCGAGCACGCTCCAGGTGAACGACGAGTGCCCCTGCGTGTCGAGCCACGGGTGGAAGTGGTCGCTCATCTCGACGAAGTCGAAGCCGGCCTGCTCGGCCCGGACCGCCTGGCGGATGATCTCCTGCGGTCCGTACCCCTCCGAGGCGAGCTTGTAGCCGATCCTCATGCCGGTGCTCCCGTCCCGTGCGGCGCTGGTGGCGCAACGCCGGTTCCCGCGGCGAGTCCCGACAAACGTCGGGCCGCCGAGGCGGGACCCGGGATACCCGCACCGATGACCCAGCCTCCTAGGATGCCGTACGCGGTGTGGCGCATCGCGCGCGGACCCGGCCCCACCGGTCCGACGCAAACAGACGGACGGCGGGGGAGGGACACGGCCGGCCGGACCGGCGTCGGCGCGGGCGGGACGCGTCTCCGGACACAGCTCGGCCCGCGCCCCGAGCGGGCGCGGGCCGGAGGAGTGCGTCCTACTTGGACGGCTGGCGGAGACGCGTCTCCGGACACGGCTCGGCCCGCGCCCCGAGTGGGCGCGGGCCGGAGGAGTGTGTCCTACTTGGACGGCTGGGGCAGTTCGCAGTCGACCTTCGGGTTGGCCCCGATGTAGTTGAGCGGCCCGGCGACGATGGTCACCAGGATCGTGCCGGCCTCGGCACAGTTCGTGTCGTCGCCGCTGTAGTAGCCGCGCTGCCCGGCGGCGACCGCGCCGATGATCAGCCAGATGACGACCAGGACTCCGAATATCGACGTGCCGCGCATCGCTGCCTCCGCAAGGGTGTGGTGGTTCGAGGTGATGGGCGTTGTACCCAATCGCGACGAACGGCTAACGGTGCCGGGCGCCGAGGGCGCCGGCGCGGCGGACGGCCGACGGGTGGCGGACGGGGCCGGGTCGGCGGCGGGCGAGGGCTGGGGTGGCGGCGCGTGGGACCGGCAGCCCGCCGACCCCGAAGCCGTCCAGCACACGTTGACGCTGGAGAGCACGGAGGCGCGGCCGATCGCCGACCTGCCGGCGCCGGCGGCGGGCCGATGCGCGGTCCTCCGCTCGCGTTGCGGCCCGGAACGCCGACATCGCGGCGCCCGGCGAACGGGGCGCCGCGATGTCGGCGACGGCAGGTCGGTCGTGCGGCGGTACCCGATCCACCCGGGTACCGCCGTCCGGCGCCGACGGGAAGTACGGCAGCCGGGGTGAGGCCGGTCAGGCGTTCGTGCCGCCCACCGGGGTCGGCAGGGCGGCGGCCGCCTCCTGCGGAGCGCCGGCGAGCACCTTCGCCTGCTGCGGCCAGGTCGCCAGGCTCGGCGCGGCCCGCAGCCCGGCCGCCCGGATCGTCTCCCGCAGCGCGGCCTCGTCCAGCTCCGCCAGCTGCCGGTACGTCCGGATGCCGGCCGCCTGCAACGCCGCGGCCATCTTCGGGCCCACGCCCTGGATCCGGCGGAAGTCGTCGGCGGCGTCGGAGTCGGTTGCGGCCGGGGTGTCCACCTCGCCGCGCGGTGCCGGAACGACCACCGGCTCAACCGGTGCGTCGGCCGGCGTCGACTCGGCCCCGGCGGGTGCGTCGGCGGGCGTGGCCGGCTCGGCCGCGGTGGCGGCGGGCGTGGCCGGCTCGGGCGCGGTGGCGGCGGGCGTGGCCGGCTCGGCCGGTGCGTCGGTTGGCTCCGGCTCGACGGGGGAGACGGCCACGGAAACGGGCGCGAGCTTCGGCTCGGTCGGGCCGTCGGCGGTGGGCGCGGGCGCGGTGTCGGACCCGGTCGGGGCGACGGTGGTCGACTCCGGCTCGGTCGGGCCGGCGGTGGTCGGGACGGCTGCGGTCTCCGGCTCGGCCGGGGTCGGGATCGCGCCCGTCGGCGCCGAGGCGACGGCGGCCGGAACGGGCTCAGCCTCGGCGGAGGGAACGGGCTCCGCCTCGGCGGTCGGGACAGGCTCCGCCTCGGCGGTCGGGGCGGAGTCCGCGTCGGCGGTCGGGGCGGGTTCCTCCGCCGGTCGGTGGTCGACGGGGCCGGTCACGTGGGCGGCCACCGGCAGCACGACCTCGTGCTCCGGTCGGGCGTCGGTGGCGGTGTCGGACGGCACGGGGTCGGTGTCGGGCGCCGGCACGGGGTCGCCGGTCAGCGCCATGTCGGCCGGGTCGACGTCGTCGGCCCGGGACGCGTCGGCCGCGACGACCGTGGCCGGCGGGGTGTCGGTGCTGCGCGGGTCGGCGTCGGCCCCGGGCGCGGCGGGGACGCGGTCGGCGACCGCGTCCGGCGCGGGGTCCACGGTCACCTCGGGGCGCGCTTCGTCCAGGGTGGCGACGGGAGGCGGGTCGACCACCACGGCGGTCATGCCGGCGACCGGGTCACCGTCCACCATGGGGGAGCCGTGGGTGGCGGCCGCCGCGTCCTGCCGGCCGCGCCAGAACCAGCCGCCCGCCAGACCCACCACCAGAGCCACGATCAGTATCAGCCAGTGCCCGAAAGACCACGCCACGGCAAACCTCCCTATCGTTCACGTCCGGAAACCCGCGAGAAAAACTCGCCGCAGCTTCGCACACGCCCGATGACGCCGACAGGCTGGACCGGGTGCCGACCGTGGCGGCGCAACGGGTCGCGACGGGCGGTGTCCCTCGGGGTGACGGAGGGTCGCCGTCCCCACGTCCGCGCGGTCAGGCGGGTACGCGGAAACCCCGGCGCCCACTGGCGGCGCCGGGGTCCCGGTCGGACGGTCAGTCCTCCTCGCCCCGGTAGCTGTAGAAGTCGTCGACGAACCGGCGCGCCAGGCGGGGCACTCGGCTGGTGACGCCGAAGTAGCCCCGCGCGCCGAGCAGCGCGAGCCGGCCGACGACCGGCTTGTACATCCGGTCGTCCCCACTGGTGCCGCTGCGGTTGAGCGAGTCGGCGACCCGAGCGAACCCGTACGGCACCATTGCGGCCTCGTAGTCGGCCACCGCCTGGAGCAGCGTCTTGTCGCCGGTGGCGGCCAGCCGCAGTTGGCGGCAGAGCAGGGCGGCGTCGCGCAGGGCCGTGTTGGCGCCCACCCCGCGTCCCGGCGTCATCGTGTGGATGGCGTCGCCGAGCAGGGTGACGGTGCTGCTCTTCCAGGGCGGCACCGGCTCGCTGGTGGCCACCTTGATGGGCAGGGCGCTGCCCGGGTCGCTGCGGGCGAGCAGTTCGCGCAGATCGGGGTGCCAGTTGCGGGTGAGCCGCAGGGCGAGCAGGACCAGGTCCTCGCCGCGCAGCTGCATGACGTCGGGCGGAAACCGGCGGGCCGTGCTCCAGACGACGAGGTTGATGTTGTCGCGGGTGTTGTCGTGGCGCAGCCCTGGCCAGCCGCGCAGCAGCTCGGCGTCGGCGGGATCGACGCCGGGTTTGAGCGCGCCGTCGCGGTCCCACTTGAACTCCATCACGTGCAGCACGCCCATCATCCCGCCGGTACCGAAGATCAGCGAGATGCCCTGTTCGATCCGCTCGGGCAGCAGCCCCCGGGTGTGCGGGGTCAGCGGGATCCGGGTGGCGATGTTGATGGTGCCGGCGTCGCGGGTGACGGCGTGCGGCAGGTACTGGCGGCGTACCGCCGAGTGTGTGCCGTCCGCGGCGACGAGCAGGTCGCCGGTGGCAGTGCTGCCGTCGGCGAAGTGCGCGGTCACGGTGCCGTCGTCGCGCTGGTCGTACCGGATGAAGGCCTTGTCGAAGTGGACGACGTCCTCCATGCCCGTGAGCAGGACCTGGCGCAGGGTCATCCGGGCGACGGACCGTTCGGTGTTCACCGGGTCGGTGTCCGGCCGGAGCGTGAACGAGGCCGTGCGCCGCATGCCCTGGGTGATGACGTTGAAGTAGCGGGGAGAGCGGGCACAGGTGGCGAGGTAGACGTCGAACAGGGCGGGTGGCAGGCACTCGCGCAACGCGCGGCTACCGGTCGGTCCGATGCCGACCCGGTAGCCGAGCAGCCCTTCGCCGCGGGTGCGGTACCGCTCGTAGACGGCGACGCTGATGCCGGCCCGGCGCAGGCCGTGCGCCAGGCACAGCCCGCCCGTGCCGGCCCCGACGATCAGGACATGGGGTGGTCTGGAGGACATGGCGACCGCCCGTTCAGCCGGCTGGCTGCGACGACGCCGCCGCGTCGGCGGCGTCCCACCGGTAGAAGCAGCCCGCGATAGCGTCGCGCGGCGAGCGCCAGGTCGGCAGGTACGGCGTGGTGTGCGCGGACAGCCGCTCGTTGACCTGGCGGTAGAGCGGGTGGTTGCGGGCGTCGGCCAACGCGTCCGGGGCCACGTCGGCGGTCTCCATCAGGTGTACGCACAGGTCGTGCAGGCAGTACAGGGACCGGTGCCGGACCCCGGTCAGGGCGGGCAGTTCGGTCGCGTCGGACTCGGCGAAGATCTGCGCCACGCGTCCCTCCGCGCCCGGGATGATCCTGCTGACGATCAGAAGACGGCTCATGGGACCCCTCTCGTCGGTGGCGCTCCGCGAGCACGTCGGAGACCACGGACTGCTGTGCGGCCCACCGTGCCCCGACGACTGTCACCTGTCCGTCACTCGCCCCGCCGCGGCGGTGACGCCGCCTCAGCGCGCGTGGGGCGCGATCCGGGTGGACGGCGCCCGGCGGGGCCCGGCCGGGGCGGTGCGGGTGGCCTCGCGGATCGGCGCGAGGGTGTCGTCGAGCAGGGCGGTCATCGCCGCCGAGGGCTCCAGCCGCAGTTCCCGCAGCAGCAGGTCGCGGTAGACGTAGAAGGCGTGCACGGCCTCGAAGGCGTTGCCCTCGGCGAGGTGGATGCGGACCACCAGCCGGTGCGGCGTCTCGCGCAGGGGTTCGGCGGCCATCGCCTCCAACGCGGCTTCCAGGGCCGCGCCGTGGCGGCCCGCCGACAGGTGCTGGCCGGCCAGTTCCTCCAGCATGTGCAGGCGCAGCTGGCGCAGCCGCTCCCGGTCGGCCAGCACCCAGTCGTCGTACCAGCCGGGGAGCAGGTCGTGCCGGCCGGCGGCGAGCGCGGCGGCGGCGCACGGGTCGTCTCCCTCGCGTACCCGCGCCGCCGTGCCGACGAGCGCGTCGACGTCCACCCGCACGACCGGGCCGAGGGAGACCGTGTCGCCGGAGGTGGTGATCGGGCAGCAGGGATCCTGGCGCAGCCGCCACAGCGCGGTCCGCAGGGAGGACAGCGCGCGGTCCTCCGGCGTGTCCGGCCAGAGCAGGCCGGCCAGGTTGCTGCGGGTGGCGCCGGGGCGCAGCCCGATCAGCGCGATGACGCGTTGCAGGCCGCGCGGCACCACGACCGGGGTGTCGCCGTGCAGCAGCCGGAACCCGCCCAGCAGGTGCAGGGAGATCTCGGCGTCGGCACGGCAATCGGTGGTCGGCGTCGATCGATCAGCGGCCACGGCGGCACCCCCTGCGGAACGCACGTCCCGACTCGTCTGCTGTCCCCGGCGCGGCTGCCCATGACCCCACTGTCGGATCGCTCCGCCGCGGCACGGCGTCGCACACCGCGGCCGCCGGGCTGACCGTGACGAAGATTATCAATTGTGGTCACTCTCGGTCAATATCCTGTGCAGGATCGCGCTTGCCTGTCGGCGTCCCACGAGAACCCTTCCTAACTGCGGATAGTCCACGTCGGATGATCGGTGGCGCACAGCGGATGCACAGGTGGCGTCAACGCAGCGTCACGGAAGCTGCGTCGCCGCCCGGCGGTCGCCGGTGACGCCGCCGTGACGCCCGGGGCCGGATCGTGTCGCCAGTCGTCCGGCTCGGCCGGTGCCGTCGTCACCGACGCCGGATGCCGTGGAGGGAGGCCCGTGCATGGACCGTTCGCTGATCGTCGCGAAGGTGGTGCCGAGCGCCGAGGCGCGTGTCGCCGAGATCTTCGCCGAGTCCGACGCCACCGAACTGCCGCGCCTGGTCGGTGTCCGGCACCGGTCGCTCTACCGGCTGGGTGACCTGTACGTGCACCTGCTGGAGACGGAGGCGCCGGGCGGGAGAGCGGTCGAGGCGGCCCGGGGACACCCCGAGTTCGCTCGGGTGAGCGCCCGGCTGCGGCCGTACGTGTCGCCGTACCTGCCGACGTGGCGGGAGCCGCGCGACGCGATGGCCCAGTGCTTCTACCGCTTCGACGCCGCGCCCGTCGGGCGGTCGTCGTGACCGCCACCGCGCCCCGCGAGGGGCAGCTCTGGTCCCGCTGCGGCGGCTGCGCCACCCTGCTGTACCGCAAGCGGCTGCGGCGCAACCTCGACGTCTGCCCCGAGTGCGGGGCGCACGCCCGGGTCGACGCGCCCGAGCGGCTGCGCCAACTCGTCGACCCGGGGTCGTTCACCGCCCTGCCGGAGCGGCCGGCCGAGGTCGACCCGATCGGCTTCGTCGACCTGCTGCCGTACCCGCACCGGCTCACCGCGGCGCGGGCCGGCACCGGGTTGGACGAGGCGGTCGTCTGCGGTACCGCCGCCGTCGGGCGGCATCCGTGCGTGCTCGCCGTGATGGACTTCCGGTTCCTCGGCGGCAGCCTGGGCTGCGTAGTGGGGGAGCTGGTCACCCTGGCGGCCGAGCGGGCCCTGGCCGACGGGGTTCCGCTGGTCCTGGTCACCGCCTCCGGTGGGGCGCGGATGCAGGAGGGCGCCCTGTCGCTGATGCAGATGGCCACGGTCAGCCAGGCGATCGCCGGGCTGCGGGAGGCCGGCCTGCTCACCGTCAGCGTGCTCACCGACCCGACGTACGGGGGCGTGGCCGCCTCGTTCGCCACCAACACCGACGTGCTGCTCGCCGAGAGCGGGGCGCGGATGGGCTTCGCCGGCCCCCGGGTGATCCGGCAGGTCACCGGCCGGGACCTGCCGGAGGGCTTCCAGACCGCCGACTTCCTGCTCCGGCACGGCCAGGTCGACATGGTGGTGCCCCGGCACGCCCTGCGGGGCCGGCTGGTGGCGCTGCTCGCCGCCGCGCGGGCCGGGCGGCGGCCGGCGTCGCGTCCCGGCGTACCCCGGCAGGAGCCGTCGCCGCTGGTGGCGCGGCCGGCCGGCGGGACCGCCGCCACGACGGCGCCGGGCCCGGACGGCGACGCCTGGGAGACGGTACGGCTGGCCCGGCACCCGGGCCGTCCGACCACGCTGGACTACCTGGAGACGGCGTTCGACGGCTTCGTCGAGCTGCACGGCGACCGGCTCGGCGCGGACTGCCCGGCCGTGGTGGGCGGGCTGGCCCGGCTCGACGGGCGGCCGGTCATGGTCATCGGGCACCAGAAGGGCCACACCACCGCCGAGCTGGTCGGGCGCAACTTCGGCATGGCCAGCCCGGCGGGGCACCGCAAGGCGCTGCGGCTGATGCGTCTCGCCGCCCGCCTCGGCCTGCCGGTGGTCACCCTCGTCGACACCCCCGGGGCGGATCCCGGTGTGCGGGCCGAGGAACAGGGCCAGGCCGCGGCCATCGCGGAGAACATCCTCGCCCTGACCGTGCTGCCCACCCCCGTCGTCGCCGTGATCACCGGCGAGGGCGGCAGCGGTGGTGCGCTGGCTCTCGCGGTGGCCGACCGGGTGCTCATGCTCCAGCACGCCGTCTACTCGGTGATCAGCCCGGAGGGCTGCGCGGCGATCCTCTGGCCGGACCGGGGCGCCGCGCCGCAGGCGGCCCGCGCGCTGCGGCTGACCGCCCCCGACCTGTGCCGGCTCGGGATCGTCGACGACCTCGTCCCCGAGCCGGCCCCGGCCGCCCACCACGATCCGCAGGCAACGGCCCGGGCGCTGCGCGAGGCGGTGCTGGCGCATCTGCTG
This sequence comes from Micromonospora sp. NPDC047812, assembly GCF_040704175.1. Taxonomy (NCBI): domain Bacteria; kingdom Bacillati; phylum Actinomycetota; class Actinomycetes; order Micromonosporales; family Micromonosporaceae; genus Micromonospora; species Micromonospora sp. NPDC047812. The sequence continues at coordinate 174,993 of NZ_JBEYRY010000006.1, forward strand.
CCGCTGCTCGACGTGCCGCCCGCCGCGCTGGTCCGGCGCCGGCGGCAGCGCTTCCGGCGCTTCGGCGCCGCCCGCCTCGGCGCCCGGGCGGGTGCCCGGTGAGCGCCGGCGGCATCCCGGTCGACGCCCCGCCGGCGTCGCCCGGCACGGAGGCGACGACCGCCGTGCGGCCGACGCCCGGCACGCGGGCCGCCCCCGACGCGCACCCGGCACCCGACGCGCATCCCGCCCCCGCCGGGCGGGTGGCGCGCGACGTGGAGCCGGCGTCCGGCGGGCAGGTGGCGTGGGACGCGGAGCCGACGTCCGGCGCGCAGGTGGCGTGGGACGCGGAGCCGGCCTCCGGCGTCGCGGCGGAGGCGGGGCACGGGGTGGACGCCGTGCTGGCCGGGCTGCGGCGGCACGCCCGGCACCTCGTCGCCGAGCTCGCCGGCCCGCTGCGGCGGGTGCGGCTGCGCAACGGGGACACGGTGCTGGAGGTGGAGTGGCACGACGCCCCCGCCGGCGCCGCGCCCGCGGCGGCGCCCCCGGGGCCCCCGCCGCCCGTCGCGCCACGGCCCGACCGGTACGCCGTGCGCTCGCCCATCGTCGGCACCTTCTACCGCGCGTCGGAGCCGGGCGCCGCGCCCTTCGTCGCCGTCGGCGACCTGGTCCGTCCCGGACAGGTCGTCGGCATCGTCGAGGCGATGAAGCTGATGAACGAGGTGACCGCCGACCGGGGTGGCCGGGTCGTCGAGGTCCTCGCCGCCGACGGCCACCCGGTCGAGTACGACCAGCCGCTGGTCGCGCTGGATCCGGTCTGAGGGGGCGGGCCGCGATGTTCGAGAAGGTGCTGATCGCCAACCGGGGGGAGGTAGCCCTGCGGGTGCTGCGTGCCTGTCGCGAGCTGGGGGTGCGTACGGCGGTCGTCTACTCCACGGCGGACGCCGACTCCGCCGCCGTGCGCCTGGCCGACCAGGCCGTGCGGATCGGGCCGCCGGCCAGCCGGCGCAGCTACCTCAACGCGGCGGCGATCGTGGAGGCGGCCCGGCAGGTGGGCGCGCAGGCGGTGCACCCCGGCTACGGCTTCCTCTCCGAGGACGCCGACTTCGCCGAGATCTGCGCCGACAACGGCCTGATCTTCATCGGCCCGCCGCCGGAGGTGATGTCCGTGCTGGCCGACAAGTCCTCGGCGCGGGCGCTGATGCGCCGGGCCGGGCTGCCCCTGCCGCCGGGCAGCGTCGCGCCGGTGCCCACCGCCGCCGCGGCGGCGGAGGTCGCCGCCGAGGTGGGCTATCCGGTGATCGTCAAGGCGGCGGCCGGCGGCGGGGGCCGGGGCATGACGGTGGTCGCCACCCCTGCGGAGCTGCCCCGGGCGTACGCGCGGACCCGGGCCGCCGCCCAGGCCGCCTTCGGCGACGACCGGGTGTACGTGGAGCGGTACCTGACCGGTGCCCGGCACGTCGAGGTGCAACTGCTGTGCGACTCCCACGGCAACGGCGTGCACCTGGGCACCCGGGACTGTTCGGTGCAGCGCCGGCACCAGAAGCTGGTGGAGGAGGCGCCGGCCCCGGCACTGTCGGCCGGCACCCTGGAGGCCATCGCGGAGTGCGCCCTGCGCGGCGCGCTGCACGCCGGCTTCACCGGCGCCGGCACCGTGGAGTTCCTCGTCGACCCCGACGAACGGTTCCACTTCCTGGAAATCAACTGTCGGATCCAGGTCGAGCACCCCGTCACCGAGATGATCACCGGGATCGACCTGGTGCACGAGCAGCTGCACATCGCCGCGGGGGTGCCGCTGCGCTGGCGGCAGGAGGACGTCCGGTCGCACGGGGTCGCCATCGAGTGCCGGGTCAACGTGGAGGACCCGGACCGCGGCTTCGCGCCGACGCCCGGCCGGCTGGAGCGCTTCGTCCCGCCCGGCGGCCCGTTCACCCGGGTTGACACGCACGGCTACGCCGGCTACCTGTTCGGCCCGCACTACGACTCCCTGCTGGCCAAGGTTGCGGTCTGGGCACCGGACCGGGAACTCGCGCTGAACCGGTTGGAACGCGCCCTCGACGAGTTCGACATCGCCGGCCCCGGGGTCCGCACCACCATCCCGTTCGTCCGGCGGGTGCTCGACGACGCCGGGTTCCGCAAGGGCCGCTACTCCACCGGCCTGGTCGAGCAGTTGCTCGCCGGCCCGCCCGACGCACACCACAGGAGGCTCTGATGACCGTCACCCATGGCCGTCCGCTGACCGCTGAGATCACCGACATCCTGGTGGCCAACTGCGGGCTGGACGCCGAGGCCGCCGCCCGCGCCCCGGCCGCGTCCCTGGAGGAACTCGGCATGGACTCGCTGGCGCTGCTCGAACTCTCCGCCGTGGTCGCCGACCGGTGGCGGGTGCAGATCCCCGAACAGGCCGGGCAGCTCAGCATCGCGGGTGTGGCCGAGCTGGTCGGCCGCCGCGCCGGGACGCCCGGGCACACGGAGAACAGCGTCCTCATCGCCGCGCCGCTGTCGCTGGTGTGGGACGTCACCAACGACGTCGCCAACTGGCCGCAGCTGTTCACCGAGTACGCCCGGGCGGAGATCCTGCACCGCGACGGCGACACGGTGCGGTTCCGGCTCACCATGCACCCCGACGAGAACGGCACGGTGTGGAGCTGGGTCAGCGAACGCACCGCCGACCCGGTCACCCGGCAGGTCGACGCGCGGCGGGTGGAGACCGGGCCGTTCGAGTACATGCGCATCCAGTGGCGCTACGACCAGGAGCCCGGCGGGACCCGGATGACCTGGGTGCAGGACTTCGCGATGAAGCCCACCGCGCCGGTGGACGACGCGGGCATGACCGACCGGATCAACGCCAACAGTGCGGTGCAGCTCGCCGTCATCAAGGAGAAGATCGAGCGGCTGGCCGGGGCCGACCGGGCGACGGGAGCCGGCGGTGAGTGAGCGGACCCTGCGGCTGGTCGCCGCCGCCGACGTCGCGCCCGACGGCCGCCGCGGCGGCGAGCTGCGGGTGCTGCTCGGCCCGAAGACCGTCGGCAGCACCTCGGGTTTCATGGGGGTGGCGACGCTGCGCCCGGGGGAGCGGATCGCCGAGCACTACCACCCCTACAGCGAGGAGTTCCTCTACGTGGCGCGGGGTGCGATCACCGTCGACCTGGACGACGAGCCGGTGCCGCTGGCCGCCGGAGAGGCGCTGTTCGTGCCGCGCAACGTCCGGCACCGGCTGCGCAACACCGGGGACGAACCGGCCGAGGTGGTCTTCCACCTCGGACCGCTGGCGCCCCGGCCCGAACTCGGCCACGTGGACACCGAGCTGGTCGAACAGCGGGGCAGGCCGTGAGCGCGAGGAGCGAGCCGGGGTTGCGAGCCCCGCAGTCGCGAACCGAGGTGTCGCCGTGAGCGGGCGCCGCACGGTGGTGACCGGCGTCGGGGTGGTCGCCCCCGGCGGCGCCAGCCGGGACCGGTTCTGGAAGACCGTCACCGAGGGGCGTACGGCGACCCGGCGGATCACCTTCTTCGACCCCTCGCCGTTCCGCTCCCAGATCGCCGCCGAGTGCGACTTCGACCCGGTCGCCGCCGGCCTCACCGCGGCCGAGCGGCAACGCGCCGACCGGTACGTGCAGTTCGCCCTCGCCTGCGCCGCCGAGGCCGTCACCGACTCCGGCCTGGAGCTGACCGACGCCGAGCGGGACCGCGCCGGCGTGGTGCTCGGCACCGCCGTCGGCGGCACCACCGCCCTGGAGCAGGAGTACGTCACGGTCAGCGACGCCGGCAGCCGGTGGCTGGTCGACGCCGGGCGTGGCGGCCCGTACCTCTACCAGGCGCTCGTGCCCAGCAGCCTCGCCGCCGACGTGGCGTGCCGGCACGGGCTGCACGGCCCCGCGCAGGTGGTCTCCACCGGCTGCACCTCCGGCATCGACGCGATCGGGTACGCCCACCAGCTCATCGCCGACGGTGAGGCCGACATCGTGCTGGCCGGGGCCGCCGACTCGCCGATCTCCCCGGTCACCGTCGCCTCCTTCGACGCGATCAAGGCGACCAGCCCGGACAACGACGACGCGGCGCACGCCTCCCGCCCGTTCGACGCCGACCGGCACGGCTTCGTCCTCGCCGAGGGGGCGGCCGTGCTGGTGCTGGAGGAGGCCGGGCACGCCCGGCGCCGCGGGGCGCACGTCTACTGCGAGGTGGCCGGCTACGCCAGCCGCAGCAACGGCTACCACATGACGGGGCTGCGGCCCGACGGGCTGGAGATGGGGCTGGCCATCTCGGCCGCGCTGAAGCAGGGCCGCATCGCCCCCGAGCAGGTCTCCTACATCAGCGCCCACGGCTCGGGCACCCGGCAGAACGACCGGCACGAGACCGCCGCGTTCAAGCGGGCGCTGGGGCAGGCCGCGTACCGGGTGCCGATCAGCTCGATCAAGTCGATGGTCGGGCACTCGCTCGGCGCGATCGGCTCGATCGAGATGGCCGCGTGCGCGCTGGCCGTGGAGTTCGGCGTGGTGCCTCCGACGGCCAACTGGAGCACCCGCGACCCGGAGTGCGACCTGGACTACGTCCCGAACGAGGCGCGGGAGCTGCCGGTCGACGTGGCGCTCTCGGTGGGCAGCGGGTTCGGTGGTTTCCAGTCGGCGATGGTGTTCCGCCGGCTGCCGGGGCGGGTGCTGCCGTGACCGCGCGGGCCGTGGTGACCGGCATCGGCGTCGTCGCGCCCAGCGGGATCGGCGTGGACGCGCACTGGCGTACGGTGCTCGCCGGCACCCGCCGCACCGGACCGATCACCCTGTTCGACCCCGCCGGCTACCCCACCCGCCACGGCGGGGAGGTGCCCGACTTCGACGCCGGCGCGTACGCCGACAACCGCCGCCTGGTGCAGACCGACCGGTGGACGCACCTCGGCTTCGCCGCCACCCGGCTGGCGCTGGCCGACGCCGGCCTGCCCGAGCGGGCCCCCGACCCGTACGGCTACGCCGTGGCGCTGGCCAGTTCCTCCGGCGGGAACCTGTTCGGGCAGCGGGAGCTGCAACGGCTCTGGGGCGGGCCGTCGCGCACCGTCGGGGCGTACCAGTCGATCGCCTGGTTCTACGCGGCCAGCGTCGGCCAGCTCTCCATCCACCACCAGTTCAAGGGCCCGTGCGGGGTGCTGGTCGCTGAGGCCGCCGGCGGACTGGACAGCCTGGCGCACGCCGCGCGGGCGGTGCGCCGGGGCACGCCGGTGGTGATCGCGGGGGCGACCGAGTGTCCGCTGAGCCCGTACGCCCTGGCCTGCCAGCTGCGTTCGGGGATGCTCAGCGACGTGGCCGACCCGGAGCGGGCCTACCGGCCGTTCGACGCCGCCGCCAGCGGCTACCTGCCCGCCGAGGGCGGCGCGGTGTTCGTGGTGGAGGAACTGGGCCACGCGCTGTCGCGGGGCGCCCGCGTGTACGGCGAGGTGACCGGCTGGGGCGCCACCCACGACGCCGTCCACACCGGACCGGACTCCGCCGGCGACCCCGGGCAGTACGCCCGCGCCATGCGGCTGGCCCTGGACCGGGCGAGTGTCGGCGCGGAGACGGTCGACGTGGTGCTGCCCGACGCGCTCGGCGTGCCCCGCTACGACCGCAGCGAGGCCGCGGCGCTGCGCGCCGTCTTCGGCGACCGGCCGCCCCCGGTGAGCACCCAGAAGCCGCTGACCGGCCGCGCGCACCAGGGCGGCTCGGCGCTGGACGTGGCCACCGCGCTGCTCGCGTTCGGCCACGACACGCTGCCGGCCTCCGCCGGGCCGGACGAGGTGGCCGAGGGCTGTGAGCTGGACTTCCTGCGGGAGCACCGGCGACCGCGCAGCCGGCTGGCGCTGGTCTGCGCCCGCGGCTTCGACGGTTTCAACAGCGCGCTGGTCCTGCGCGGGGCCGCGCCGCAGAGGAGAGTGACGCCGTGAGCGAGCAGGTCACCGGTACGACCCCCGTCGGGTCCCGGGTCGGGGCGCAGCGGGGAGCCGACGCGGGCGGGCAGCGGGCGCGGGTGGTGTTCCTGGTGCGGGTGCCGCGCGAGCGTACGGAGGCTTTCCTGGCCGCGTACGAGGCGGTCCGGCACCTGGTGGCCGGGGGCGTCGCCGGGCACCTCGTCGACCAGGTCTGCCGCTCGTCGACCGACCCGGAGCAGTGGCTGATCACCAGCGAGTGGGCGAGCCTGGCCGACTTCGAGGCGTGGGAACGCAGCCCGGAGCACCGGGACCTGGTGCGACCGATGCGGGAGTGCTTCACCGACGCCCGGTCGCTGCGCTTCCACATCCACGCCCAGACCCCCGCCACGTCCCCGGCCTGAGCCCCGCCCGACCTGCCCTGCCGACCCGGCTACCCCGGTCGCCGGGGAGGCGGCAGCGACGCCGTGGGCCGCTCGCCCACCGGCGCCGCAGGGCACGAGTGGAACACCAGGGCTGTCAACGGCGGGGGTGACACCCCTGGTGTTCCACTCGTGCGGTGGCAGGTGCGTGCGCCGCCCGGCACACGTCGTTCCTGGCTCGGTCCGTCCCGGCCGCCCACCCCGGCCGTACCACCCCCGCCCGGCCGCCGCGCTCCGGGCCGCCCGGCCACCCCCGCGCGGCCGTACCGTCCCGCTCGCGTAGCGTCCGCCCGGCTGTACCACCCCGCCCCGTCCCGGCCCGCGTGGCCGTACCGGCCCGCCTGAAGACCGCCATCGGCCGTCCGGTGGGCGTGTCGCGCCGTACGCACGACGGGTCATCCGGCGGATACCCTCAGTCGACGTACACGCCCGATCCTGCCCGCCGAACCGGTCGTGGGCAATCCGGCCGGCCGCCCTTTCTGATCTAGCCATTTGCATCTAGCTATGGGTCCGGACGGCGTCGTAAGGTTCCCCGCAGCACCCCGACAGGCACACCTTATGGGCGGTTCCGCCCTTATTGAGGCTGGGCGGTGAACGGTAGTGACCAGGGGAAATCCTGCGGCGACAGACCCGATCTGGGTTGACGAAATTCTGCTCCAAGGCCGTTCGACCGACATTTGTCTCCGACTGCCCGAACCGGTCGACCGGGGCACCCTGCGGCGGCTGGTTACCGAGGCGCAGGCCCGCCTCGGCGCCGCGGGACTGCGCCCCGGGGGCGCCGCCGCGCTGCGGATGCCGCCCTCGCTGGCGTACGTGGTGAACCTGCTGGCCACCTGGCGCAGCGGGGCCCAGGCGATCCTGCTCGACCACCGGCTCACCGACCACGAGGTCGACCGGGCGCTCGCGCGGCTCACCCCGCAGGTGGTCGTGGCCCCGGTCCGCACCGGCGGCGGCGGGCTGCGGGTCTTCGTCGACGTCACCGAGGGCGTCACCGCGTACGCCGACCGCCCGGCGGTCAGCGGGCACGCGGTGATCCAGCTCAGCTCCGGCTCCACCGGACCGTCCAAGGTGATCGGTCGTACCGCCGAAGACCTGATCGCCGAGGTGCGCCGCTACACCCGCGTCGACGGCGTGGCGCTGCCCGGCGAGCGGATCATCCTGCTGCCCTCGATGGTGCACGTGCTCGGCCTCGTCGGTGGCCTGCTCTACGGCCTGCACGCCGGCGTCGAGCTGGTGCCGCCGGAGCGCCTCGCCGGCGACGTGGTGCTGGCCGCGATCGCCGCCGACGACTCGCCGGCCACCGTGCTCGGCGTTCCGTTCCACATCGGACTGCTCGCCTCCACCCGTCCCGCCGGGCCCCTGCCGCAGTTCAGGCGGATGACCACCGGCGGCGAGCTGGTGCCGTCCGCCGTGGCCCGCGCCTTCACCGACCGGTACGGCGTACCGCTGGGCAACATGTACGGGATGACCGAGGTCGGCGTCATCGGCACCGACCTGTACGGGCGGCACCGCCCGTCGATCGCCCCGGCGCCCGGCATCGAGGTCCGCGAGGTCGCCGGCGAGCTGTGGGTGAGCTGCCCCGCGTCACCGTACGTCGGGCTGAGCGACCCCACCCGCTGGGCCGACGGCTGGCTGCGCACCCGTGACGCCGGCGCCGTGGACCCGGACACCGGCCTGGTCACCGTCCGCGGGCGGCTCGACTCGCAGGTCTCCGTCGGCGGCCTGAAGGTCGACCTGACCGAGGTGGAGGCGACCGTCGCCGAGCTGCCCGGCGTCGGCGCCGCCGTGGTCGTCTTCGACGGCGGGATCACCGCCTACGTGCAGCCGGACGGGCCGCTGTCGGAGGAGGTGCTCGACAAGCTGATCGCCGAGCGGCTGGCCGGCTACAAGCGCCCCCGCACCCTGCGCCTGGTGGATCAGCTGCCCCGTACGACCACCGGCAAGCTGGTCCGCTCGGCCGACGCGCTGCGGGTGGCCGCCACGTGAGCGCCCCGCGCCGCCCCGACCGATCCGCCTGTCCCGACCGCCCCATCCGATCCGTCCGCGCCGACCGGCACCGCCCCGACCGGCACGACGTGGACCGGCAGCGCCTCGCCGGCGGTCACCGCGACCGCCAGGACCAGGCCCCCGCCCACCCGGGGATGCCCGACGCGCAGCCGCCCGGCCCCGGGCGGTTGCCGCAGCCCGCCGTCGAGGGCCTCGGACACCGGGCGCAGCGTGCCGCCGAGGGCGTCGGGCACCGGCCACAGCGTGCCGCCGGGGGCGTCGGGCACCGGGCGCAGCGCCCCGTCGGGGGCGTCGGGCACCGGCATGAGCCGCCGCAGACCGCCGTCGCGCAGCCCCGTGCCGAGCGCCTTGCCCACGGCCTCCTTCGCCGTCCACAGCCGCAGGAAGTCCCTCGCCCGCCCGTCGGCGCCACGCCCGGCCAGCCATGCCGCCTCGGCCGGCGCGAACCAACGCCCGGCCAGCGCCAGCGCGGGCAGCGGGCGGCACCACTCCACGTCGACTCCCACGGGGCCGGCTGCCCGGGCGGCGACCGCGACCACTCCGTCGGCCCGGCTGACGCTGACCGGCAGCTCCACCCGGGCCCCCGCGCCGGACGCCGCGACCAGCGGACGCCCGTCGCGGCCGTGCTCCACCACGATCTCCGCCTCCGCGCGGCCGAGCAGCGTGGCACCCGCCCGCCGCAACAGCCGCCCGGCCGGGAGCGGCCGACCGCCGACGCCCCGACCGATCCACACGTACACGGTGTCCCGACCGGGCACCGGTGACTGGCTCACGGAAAGAGGTTAACCATGCGACCCGAGATCCGCGCCTTCGTCGTCGAGCAGCTCGAGGACATGAACTACGACGTCGAGGGCCTCGACGACGACACGACCCTCGGCCCGTCCGGGGTGGACCTGGAGTCCCTGGCCCTCGCCGACCTCGCCGTACGCGTGGAGGACCGCTACGGCCTGAAGTTCGCCGACGACGAGTCCGAGAAGCTGGCCCTGATGACGGTCGGCGAGTTCACCACGATGGTCGCCGACCGGGTCGCCGGGGCCACGAGCGACAACGCCTGATGGCCGGTCAGCCCGAGCTGGAACGGGCCGACCTGGTGGCCATGCTCGCCGAGCTGGCCGGGAAACCGGCCGCCGAGGTCGGCGACCGGATCGGCTCCATGGAGCTGGCCTGGCTGGTGCACCTCGTCGAGCAGCGCCTCGACCGGCGCCTCGACCTCACCGACGACCAGCTCGCCGGGATCCGGACCGTCGACGACGCCCTGGCGGTCTTCCGGACCACCCTGACCGCCGCCGCCGATGGCTGAGCGGGCGGCCGTCCAGCTCACCGGCGTCCAGGCGACCAGCGCGTTCGGCAGGGGAACCGAGGCGCTGCTCGCCGGCGTGCTCGCCGGCGCCCCGGCGTTCCGGCCGGTGGACCGCTTCGACACGACGCCCCGCCGGGTCGACGCCGCCGCCATCCTGTCCGACGCCGACGACCTGACCGACGAGCTCGCCGAGGCGGTCGACGCGGCCTGCCGGGACGCCGGGCTTGACGCCGGTCGCCGGGCCGGCACGGCCCTGCTGCTGGCGGTGCACGGCGGCGCGCACGTGCCGGCGCTCACCACCGGGCTGGCCGCCCGGACCGGGCTCACCGGCCCGGCCCGGGCGTACACCACCGCCTGCGTCTCGGCCAGCAGCGCGGTCGCCGACGCCGCCGCCCTGATCCGCCGGGGCGACGTCACCCGGGCGGTGGTGGCCGCCGGCTACCTGGTCGAGCCGGACCAGTACGCGCTCTTCGACGCCGGTCGCGCCCTCGCCACCGACGGCGCGGTGCGCCCGTTCAGCGCCGGCCGCACCGGGCTGCTGCTCGGCGACGGCGTCGCCGCGGTGGTGCTGGAGTCGCGGGCCGTCGCCCGGGGCGCGGTCGCCGACCTGCTCGGCTGGGGCCGGACCGGGGACGCCTTCCACCCCTGCCAGCCGGAGCCGGGCGGGCGGGGCCTGGCCCGGGCGGTCACCGCGGCGCTGCGCCGGGCCGGGCTCGCGGCGGAGGCGATCGGGTACGTCAACGCCAACGCCACCGGCACCGGCCACAGCGACGCCGCCGAGGCGGCGGCGCTGCGCACCGCGCTCGGCACGGCGGCGGCACGCGTCCCGGTCAGCTCCACCAAGGCGCTGCACGGGCACGCCCTGGAGGCCTCCGGCCTGCTGGAACTGGTGGTGACCGTGCTCGCCCTGCGGCACGGGAAACTGCCCGTCAACGCCGGCTGGCTCGGCCCCGACCCGGCCTGCCCGCTGGACGTCGTCCGCGACGCGCCCCGGCCCGCCGCCACCGGGTACGCGCTGAGCCTGAACGCCGCCTTCGGTGGCGCCAACACGGCGCTGCTGGTCGGTGCGGCATGAGCGCGACAGAAAACCTCACCGTGCTGGCCGAGGCGGCCTGGCCCGAGCCGGGCGACGGGGCGCCGCCGCCGGTGCCCGGGTACGTGCACTCCAGCTTCCCGCCCCTCGTCGCGGCCGTCGCCGAGCGCTGCCTGACCCGGGCGTACGGCCGGCGGCCGGTCCCCGACGGCGAGCGGATCGCGGTCGTGCTGGTCAGCGCGGCCGGGGACCGGGCCAGCGCGGCGCACGTGCGTGCCACGGTCGCCGGCGGCGGCCGACCCGGGCCGCTGTTCTTCTTCCAGTCGGTGCCCAACAGCGTGGCCGGGCACGTGGCCGCCCGCTGGGGCCTCGGCGGGCCGGTGGTCTGCCTCGCGCCGGCCGGCGACCCGCGCGCCGAGGGCACCGCCGAGGCCGAGCTGCTGCTGCACGACGGTGACGCCGACCGGGCGTTGCTGGTCCTGATCGAACAGGCACCCGTCGACGGCGGTGCGCGGGACGCGGGCGGGCCGCCCGAAGCCCGGGCCGTCGCGGTGCTGCTGGGGGGAGGAGACGCACCATGAGGAACAGGGGACTGCGTGGGGTGCTTGCCGCCGACGAGCGGATCGGCGCGGGCAACGTGCTGGCCCGGGTGCTGGCGCACGGCGCCGACCCGGACGGGCCGGGCCTCACCTTCGACACCGCCGTGGACGGCCACCCGGCCGGGCGGGCGCTCACGCTGGGCCGGCTCGACGAGCGGGTCGCCGCCCGCGCGGCCTGGCTGCACGAGCGGGGGATCAAGCCCCGCGACCCGGTCGCCGTGTGGGCCACCGCCGCCGCCGACATGGTGCTCAGCTTCCTCGCGCTGACCCGGCTCGGCGCGATCCCGGCGCTGGTGAACGGCGGGCTGCGTCCCGAGATCGCCGCCGAGTACGTCCGCCGGCTGCGCGGCGTCGGCGTGCTCGCCGACGACGCGCACCGCGCCCTGCTGGCGGGCCACGACCTCGGCGTGCCGGTGCTCGGCACGCCCGCCGAGGCCGGCACCGGCGACCCGGCCGCCGCGCCGGAGCACTACCGGCACCACGCCGACGACCCGGTGGTCATCACCCACACCTCCGGCACCACGGGGGTGCCCAAGGCGGTGCTGCACTCGCACGCCAGCCTGTTCGCCGCCACCCGGCACCTGCTCGCCATGCCGCAGGCGCAGGGCACCCGCCGCATCCTCAACGCCCTGCCCGCTCCGCACACCGCCACCGTGCTCATGGTCAACCAGGCCCTCGGCAACTCCGCCGAGATGCTCCTGCTCTCCGAGCAGGGCGGCGGGCGGGTGCTGGAGGCGATCCAGCGCTGGCGTCCCGACGGGGTCTTCGGGTTCTCCGTGACGTGGGCGGAGCTGGCCCGCTTCGACCTGTCCGCGTACGACCTGGACTCGGTGTCGCTGTGGTTCAACACCGGCGACTGTTCGCACGAGCCGCACGTGCGCCGGCTGGTCGCGGTCGGCTCCCGCGACGTGGTGACCCGCGAGGGGATCACCCGGGTGCCCGGCTCGGTCTTCATCGACGGGCTCGGTTCCAGCGAGATGGGGCACTCGATGTTCCACATCACCCACCGCGTCGACACCGACCGGTACGGCCGCTGCGTCGGCCGGCCCTACCGGTTCGCCCGGGTCGCCGTGCTCGACGCCGACGGCGACCCGGTGCCGGCCGGCGAGGTGGGCTGGCTCGGCGTCGACTCGCCGTCGCTGTTCCGCGGCTACTGGAACGACTCCGTCACCACGTACCGGTCCCGGCGACGCGGCTGGTACCTGACCGGCGACCTGGTGTACGCCGACGACGAGGGCCGCTACCACCACCTGGACCGGGCCGTCGACGCGGTCGACGCGGGAGAGGGGCGGTGGTTCTACACCGCGCTGTCCGAGGAGCGCGTCCTCACCGCCTGCCCGGACGTCACCGACTGCACGGTCGTGATCACCTCGGGGGCCGGCGAGGTGGTCACCGACGTGCTGCTGGAACTCGCCGCCGGCGCCGACCCCGCCGAGGACCGCACCGGGCGGGTCCGGACCGCGCTCGGCCCGGACGTCGGCGCGACCCTGCGCCGGGTCGTGCCGGTCCGCTCCGCCGACATCCCGGTCACCGTCACGGGCAAGGTGCGCAAGGTGGCCCTGCGGGAGCGCTACCTCACCGAGACGCCGTCATGACCGCCGTCATCACCGGGATGGGGCTGTTCACCCCCGTCGGGCGGGGCGTCGACGCCACCTTCGACGCGCTCTGCGCCGGCCGGTCCGGACTGGCCCGGCCGCCGGCCGGGCACCCGGCGGCCGGGTCGCTGGAGGTGGCCGGCGTGCTCCCCGACGTCGATCCCCGCACGGTCGCCACCGGGCCGGAGACCAGGGTGCTGGACCGGGTCGTGGTGCTCGCCCTGCTCGCCGCCGCCGACGCGCTCGCCGACGCCGGCATCGAGGTGGGCCGGGACGTGGATCCGGGCCGGATCGGGGTGATCGTCGGCGGCGTCGGCGGGATGGCCACCCTGGAGGCGCAGGTGCTGGCCCGCGCCGAGCGCGGCCGGGCGGCGGTCAGCCCGTACCTGCTCACCGGCATCCTGCCGAACATGCCGTCGGCCCGCATCGCCATCCGTCACGGCATCCGCGGCTACACCTCGTCCGTCGGCACCGCCTGTGCCTCCGGCGCCCAGTCGATCGCCGACGCGGTGCGGCTGATCCGCGCCGGGGAGGCCGACGTGGTGCTCTGCGGGGCCAGCGAGGCGCCGCTGTTCCCGACCTTCTCCGACACCTTCGGCAACGCCCGGGCGCTCGCCCGGGGCTGGGCCGACCCGACCGCGGCGAGCCGGCCGTTCGACGCCCGCCGCAACGGCTTCGTCCTCGCCGAGGGCGCGGCCCTGCTGGTGCTGGAACGCGCCGAGCACGCCGCCGCCCGGGGCGTCGCCGGCTACGCCGAGGTCGCCGGGTACGGGGTGAACACCGACGCGTACCACCCGACCGCCCCGCGACCGGACGGCGCCGGCGCGGCGGAGTGCATGCGGCGCGCGCTGGTCAGCGGCGGTGTGCCCGCCGCGCGGGTCGGCTACGTCAACGCGCACGGCACCGCCACGAAGCTCGGCGACATCGCCGAGACGACCGCGCTGGCCGAGGTGTTCGGCGCCGGCGGCGTGCCGGTCAGCTCCACCAAGGCCCTCACCGGCCACCTCCTCGGCGCCTCCGGGGCGCTGGAGGCGGCGGCCACCGCGCTGGCGCTCGGCCGGGGCCTGCTGCCGCCGACGCACAACCTCGACGACCCGGACCCGGCCTGTCCCGCGGACCACATCCGCGTCGAGCCGCGGAAGACGGACACCGGATACGCGCTGACCAATTCCTTCGGCTTCGGCGGACAGAACGTGAGCCTGCTGCTCGCGCGGGCCGCCCGGTCGAGGGACTGACCACGCACCATCCCGGGCGGACCGCGCCCGGACGGCAACCACGGGGAACCGTGAAAGGGCTGAGGACATGGACATCCGTGGGATAGACCACATCGAACTCTTCGTGGGCGACGCCCGGCAGGCGGCCTTCTACTTCGACCGGGCGGTCGGCTTCCAACTGCGCGGCCAGGGCGGCCCCGAGACCGGGCTGGCCGACCAGCGGTCGCTGCTGCTGAGCCAGGGCGACGTCCGGATGGTGCTCACCACCGGGCTCACCGCCGAGCACCCGGCGTCGCGGTACGTGCAGCGGCACGGCGACGGCGTGGCCGTGATCGCGCTGGAGGTCGACGACGCCGCCGGCGCGTACGCCGAACTGGTGCGCCGGGGAGCGGCGGGGGTGACGCCGCCGACCACCCGCACCGGCGCGGACGCCGAGGTGGTGACCGCCGAGGTGGGCGGCTTCGGCGACGTGCGGCACCGCCTCGTGTCCCGCCACGGCGACCGGGACGAGTTCCTGCCCGGGGCGATCGAGATGGTCCCCTCCGACGGCGGCGGCAAGCTGCTCGCCGAGATCGACCACCTGGCGGTCTGCGTGCCGCCCGGGCAGCTCGACGAGACCGTCCGGCACTACCGGGACGTCTTCGGGTTCGCGGAGATCTTCACCGAGCACGTGGAGGTCGCCGGGCAGGCGATGAACTCCACGGTGGTGCAGAGCGGCTCGGGGCGGGTGACCCTGGTGCTGCTGGAACCGGACCGCTCCCGCCGGCCCGGGCAGCTCGACGCGTTCCTGGACCAGCACGTCGGCGCCGGGGTGCAGCACCTGGGGCTGCGCACCGACGACATCGTCACCGCCGTGGCCGCCCTCGCCGAGCGGGGCGTGCGCTTCGCCGGCACCCCGGCCAGCTACTACGACGCCCTGGAGGCGCGCGTCGGCCCGGTGGACGCGCCGCTGGAGCGGCTGCGCGACCTCGGCGTGCTCGTCGACCGCGACCACGGCGGTCAGCTGCTGCAGATCTTCACCGAGTCCATGCACGTGCGCCGCACGCTCTTCCTGGAGCTGATCGAGCGGCGGGGGGCGCGGACCTTCGGCAGCGGCAACATCAAGGCGCTCTACGAGGCCAAGGAACGGGAACTGGCCGCGGCGGGAACCACCGTCGCGGCCCCGACACCGCAGGAGGTGCGGGCGTGACCGCGACCGAGTTCGAGCCGACGCTGACCGCCGAGGAGGAGGCGCTGCTGCCCTCCGAGGAGGACGTGGCGTTCTACGCCGCGCACGGCTGGTACCTGTCGAAGAAGCTGCTCACCGACGACGAGGTGGACGCCCTCACGGCCGCCGCCGACCGCTACTACGCGGGCGAGCGGGACCGCCGCCTGCCGGTGCGCCCGCCGAGGCTCGCCTACTGGGAGCCGTCGAAGGGCCCGGTGCAGCGGCACAACGACTACGTCCACCACGAGCACGACGTGCTCGGGGCCATCCTGCGCAAGCCGCTGATCGGTGCGGTCGCCGCCCGCCTCGCAGGGGCCACCGAGATCCGCGTCTTCCAGTCCACGCTGATCCACAAGCCACCGGTCTCGGGCGAACCGTCGAACATCGTGCCCTGGCACTTCGACAAGCACTACTGGGCGTCCTCGTCGTCGGAGAACATGCTCACCGCGTTCATCCCGTTCCACGACTGCGGCGAGGAGATGGGCACCATCACGATGGTCGACGGCTCGCACCGCTGGGCGGAGACCGGCACCGACGACACGGTGGTGCGCCACTTCGCCGAGCGCGACCGCGACCAGTTGGAGGAGATGCTCGCCGAGAACGCGGCCCACAACGGCGCGCGGATCCGCAAGGTGCCGATGGTGATCCCCAAGGGACACATGAGCTTCCACCACTGCCGCACCTACCACGGCAGCGGCGCCAACGTCAGCGGCCGCCCGCGCCGGGCGATCTCGCTGCACCTCCAGGACGGCGACAACGCCTGGCGGGCGTATCCGCTCTCCGACGGCACCCTCGCCGCGTACAACCACGACGTGCTGGTCCGCCGCACCGACGACGGGCGGCCGGACTACGCGGACCCCGAGTACTGCCCGGTCATCTGGCGCCACGGCGCCCCGCAGGGAGGCTGAGATGTCACGGTACGACTGGGGTAGGACGCACCCGGGCATCGAGCGGCTGGAGAAGGCGGTGAGCGAGCGCCGCGAGGCGGTCGTGCGGCACCCCCTCTACGCCGCCCTCGACACCCACGAGGCGCTGGTCGCCTTCATGGAGCACCACGTCTTCGCCGTCTGGGACTTCATGTCCCTGCTGAAGTCGTTGCAGCGGCAGCTCACCTGCGTCACGGTGCCGTGGATCCCGACCGGCCCGACGGGCAGCCGCCGGCTGATCAACGACATCGTGATGGTGGAGGAGAGCGACGAGCTGGGCGACGGCTACGTCAGCCACTTCGAGCTGTACGTGCGGGGCATGCGCGAGGCCGGCGCCGACACCACCGCCGTCGACCGGCTGGTCGAGCTGCTGCGGTCGGGCCGGCCGGTGGCCGAGTCGCTGGTCGAGGCCCGCGTGCCCGCGCCGTCGGCGGCGTTCGCCGGCACCACCTGGCGGATCATCGAGAGCACCCCGGTGCACTGCCAGGCCGCCGCCTTCGCCTTCGGCCGGGAGGACCTGATCCCCGACATGTTCACCCAGGTCGTGGCCGTCAACGAGCGCAGCCGGCGGCTGCACACGTTCGTCGACTACCTGGAACGGCACATCGAGGTCGACGGCGAGCAGCACACCCCGATGGCGATGCAGATGCTCGCCGACCTGTGCGGCGACGACGACGCCAGGTGGCAGGAGTGCGCGGACACCGTCAACACCGCGCTGGCCGCCCGCGCCCGGCTGTGGGACGAGATCCTCGCCGCCGTCGAGGAGGGGCGCGAGCGGTGACGGGCACCGACCCGGTCCGGCTCTACCGGACGGTCCGGCTGATCCGCCGCTTCGAGGAGCGGGCCATCGAGCTGGTGCGCTCCGGGCACGTCGTCGGCGGCATCCACCCGTACCTCGGGCAGGAGGGGATCGCCGCCGGGGTGTGCGCCGCGCTGCGCGCCGCCGACGTGCTCGCCGGCACCCACCGGGGGCACGGGCACGTGCTCGCCAAGGGCGCCGACCCGGCCCGGATGATGGCCGAGCTGTGCGGCCGGGTCACCGGCCTCAACGCCGGCCGGGGCGGCTCGATGCACGCCGCCGACTTCGGCGTCGGCGTGCTCGGCGCCAACGCCATCGTCGGCGCGTCCGGGGCGATCGTCACCGGCGCGGTCTGGGCGCGTCGCCGTCGGGGCGACGACATCGTCGGGGTGAGCTTCTTCGGCGACGGCGCCGTCAACGAGGGGATGCTGCTGGAGGCGTTCAACCTGGCCGCGCTGTGGCGGGTGCCGGTGCTGTTCGTCTGCGAGAACAACGGCTACGCCACCACCATGCCCGTCGCGGGCGCGGTCGCCGGCAGCATCCCCGGCCGGGCCGCCGCCTTCGGCATCCCGGCCGCCGTCGTGGACGGCCAGGACCCCGAGGCGGTACGCGACGCCGCGAGCGCCGCCGTCGACCGGATGCGCGCCGGTGGCGGCCCCGAGCTGATCGAGGCGCTGACCTACCGGTTCGACGCCCACCACACCTTCGAGCACGCGGTACGCCTCGACTACCGCCCGCCCGACGAGGTGGCCCGGGGCCGTTCCCGCGACCCGGTGGACATCCAGGGCGCCCGGCTGCCCGCCGCCGCACGGGCCGACGTGGACGCCGAGGTGGAGGCGACCCTGGCGGCGGCCGTGCGGTTCGCGCTCGCCAGCGCGGAGCCCGATCCGGTCGACGCCCTGGCACACCTGTACGCCAGCGGCCTGACCGCCCGCACCGGAGGGGGCTAGATGCCCAGACTGTCCTACCGCAAGGCCCTCACCCGGGCGCTCGCCGACGAGTTGGCCCGCGACGAGTCGGTGTTCCTGCTCGGCGAGGACATCCGGGTGGCCGCCTCGAACGTCACCGCCGGGCTGGTCAAGCGGTTCGGCCCCGACCGGGTACGCGACACCCCGCTGTCGGAGCAGGCGTTCACCAGCTTCGCCACGGGGGCGGCCCTGGCCGGGATGCGGCCGGTGGTGGAGTTCCAGATCCCGTCGCTGCTGTTCCTGGTCTTCGAGCAGATCGTCAACCACGCGCACAAGTTCCCGCTGATGACCGGCGGGCAGTGCGCGGTGCCCGTCACCTACCTGGTGCCGGGCTCCGGCTCCCGGACGGGCTGGGCGGGCCAGCACTCCGACCACCCGTACGGCCTCTTCGCCCACGTCGGGGTGACCACGGTCGTGCCGGCCACCCCCGCCGACGCGTACGGCCTGCTGGTGTCGGCGGTGCGGTGCGACGACCCGGTGGTGGTCTTCGCCCCGGCCGGGGCGCTGGACGTCCGCGCCGACGTCGACCTCGCCGCGCTCGCCCCGGTGCCGCTGGGCCGCGCCCGGGTGCACCGGCCCGGCGACGACGTGACCGTGGTCGCGGTCGGGCACCTGGTGCACGACGCCCTCGCCGTCGCCGAGGAACTGGCCGACCAGGTTTCGGTGGAGGTGTTCGACCCGCGCACGCTCTACCCGTTCGACTGGGACGCCCTCGCCGCCTCGGTGGGCCGCACCGGGCGGCTGGTGGTCGTGGACGACTCCAACCGCTCCTGCGGCATCGCCGGGGAGATCATCGCGACCGTGGTCGAGCGGGTGCGGCTGGTCGCGCCGCCACGGCGGGTCACCCGCCCCGACGGCGCGGTGCTGCCGTTCGCCCCGGCGCTGGACCGGGCCGTGCAGCCCGGCCGCGAGCAGCTGCGGGCCGCCATCGGACACGTCATGAAGGAGGGATGAATGGACGACGTCGACTACCGCTGGCCCTCCGCCGCGCGGGCGTGGCTCGACCTGCCCGCGCCGGTACGCGCCGAGATGGTGGCCGCCGGGGCGCGGTCCTGGCGGGAGATCTTCGACGGCCGGGCCACGTACAACAAGCAGTGGCGCCTGGCCCGGCCGCCGGTGATGGACGAGACCTCGCTGGGCGTGCTGAACGCCGTCTGCGACCGGATCGCCCAGCTCGTCTTCGAGGCGTGCCGGCGGCGGGCCGGCACGGCGGGGGAGCTGCGCCGGCTGCTGGACGTGCCCGACGGCGCGACCCGGCTGCTCGACGACGACGAGCCGCTGACCGAGGCGCTGCTGGACGCCTTCCGCCCGGACGTGCTGCTCAGCGACGGGGTGCCCCGGTTCGTCGAGTACAACATCGACAGCAGCCTCGGCGGTGCGTTCGACGCCGACACCACGGTGCGCCGCTTCGTCGACGTCTACCGGCGGACCGGCCTCACCGAGCGGGTCCGGCTGGCGGCGGCGCCCTCCGCGGTGGACCGGCGCTTCGCCGCGATCCGCGCCGGCCTCGGCCTGCCCGAGGGCGCCCGCGTCGCCATGCTTGTCGACTTCGACGCCGAGTACCCCGGACTCGACGACCCGCAGCGGTTCATCCGGCTGCTGTCGCCGGTGGTCGAGCGGGCCACCGCGTGCGGCATGGACCTGGTCGTCGCGCCGGTCTCCCAGGTCACGCTCGACGACCGGAAACGGCTGGTCGCCGGCGGGGCACCGGTCGACGGGGTGTTCCGGCTCTTCGTGCCCAACCGGGTCACCCCGAGCGCCGGGGTCGACGCCCTGGAGGCGGCGCTGGCGGCGGGCACGGTGCCGATGTGGGTGTCGGCGGCGGCCTGGCTGGTCGCCAACAAGCGCGCCTTCGCCTGGCTGTGGGAGGACGCCGACACGCTGCCGGCCGCCGATCGGGACCTGGTGCACCGGTACGTGCCGCGTACCTGGTCGCTGACGGCGCAACTGCTCGACCGGGCGGTGGCCGAGCAGGCCGGCCTGGTGGCGAAGCCGGCCGACGGCTCCGCCGGGGCGGACGTGCTGATCGGCCGGGAGACCGACGCCGACGCGTGGCGCGACGGGCTGACCCGCGCCGTCGGGCGGGGCGGCTTCATCCTCCAGGAGTACGTGCGGGCCGACGACGTGCCGCTGGACTTCGTGCACGTCGAGACCGGCGAGACGGTCGCCGCCGAGGTGCCGTACAGCATCGCCCCGTACCTGTTCGGCCGCCGGCCCGCCGGCGCCTGCATCCGTACGGGCTTCCCCGGCTGCGACGGCGTGCTCAACCTGGCCCGCGGCGTCCTCCTCTCCGGCCTCCTGACCACCCCCTGACCACCCCCCCCACCCCCGGCCCTCCGACGCGTCGATCATGCAGTTGTGGTGGGGTACACAGTGGATGAGGCTGGATGACCCGGGCACCACGACTGCATGATCCACGTTTGCGGAGGGCCGGGATCTCCCGGGAGTGGTGTCGGGCTGGTGCGGAACTTCGGGTGGATGGGCGGGTGGGTGCGGGTGGGGTTGACGGTTGGCGAGCTGCGGGCGGTGGCGGGGGCGGCGTTCGGGGGCGGGCGGGTGCTGGTGTCGGCCGAGCGGTTGGCCGGCGGCACGAAGAAGGGCGTCTACCGGCTGACCCTCGACGACGGGTCCACCGGTGTCGCCTACGTGTGGCATCCGGCGGAGGACTACTGGCCGACGCGGGCGGCCTCGGAGCCCGACGACCTCTTCGGGCACGCCACCGGGGCTGGCCTGTTCGCCACGGCGCACCGGGAGTTCAGCGCCGCGGGGGTGCGGGTGCCCCGGCTGCTGCTCGCCCCCACGGCAGGGCTCGTGGCCGGCGAGGTGGCGGTGGTGGAGGACGTCCGGGGTGGCACCCTCCAGCACCTGCGGGAGCGTGACCCGCGACGGGCCGAGGCGGTGCTGGCCCGGCTCGGCGAGGCCGTCCGGAGCATGCATGCGCGCCGTCGCGACCGGTACGGCCGGCCGGGTCTCGACGGGCCGGGTCCATCGGGGCTCGACGGGCCGACGCCCGGCCGGCCGGTGGAGCGGGTCGTGCTCGACCGGGCGCTGCGGGACCTGGCCGAGGCCGCCGCCCGGGTGGAGCGGATCGCCGCCGTGCGGCAACGCCTCGCCGACGCCCTCGCCGAGCGCTGGGCCGCCGTGGCGCCCCGTTCCCGGTACGGCCTGATCCACGGTGAACTCGGGCCGGACCACGTGCTCGTGGACGAGCGGAACCACCCGGTGCTCGTCGACATCGAGGGCGCGATGTTCCTCGACGTCGAGTGGGAGCACGCCTTCCTCGAACTACGGTTCGGCGACGCCTATCCGGCGCTGGCCGTCGACGGGCTCGACGGACACCGACTGTGCCTCTACCGGCTCGCGACACACCTGTCGCTGGTGGCGGGCCCGTTGCGCCTGCTCGACGGCGACTTTCCCGACCGGGCCGGCATGCGCGCCATCGTCGAGCACAACGTCGCCCGGACGTTGCACCAGCTCGCCCGGCCGAGCTGACCGTGCGGTTCGCCCGGACGAGAACCGGTCGTGGGCCGGCCCGCATCCCCCACGATCAACGAGAGGGTGGCCACCCTGTCTCCATCGCGTCTTCCTCCACCATCCTGAGCACCTCGCCGGTGTCGAGTTCACGCACGGCCGAGACGAACTCGCGGGCGATGGTCGCCGCGCGCGCACTCCGCTCCGCGACCGGTCCCGCCGCGAGCCTGGTCCGGACGCCCTGCGCGGCGCGTTCGAACATCGCGAGCAGAAGGTCCTTCGTCTCCGGCTCCTCGACGACGAACGACACATGGGTGCTGGGCTCGTCGGTGGCACGTGCGGTGTGCGCGACCCCCGGCGGCATGTAGAGCGCCTCGCCGCAGCGGAGGATGACGTGTCCGACATCGGTTCCGGGGCCTTCGACGAGGGCACCGGACGACCACCAGCCCGATGGCGCGTTCCTCTCCACGCGCCATTCCTTCGCGCCCGCCAGCTGCACGGCGAACACGTGCTGGGCGTCCCGGTGCCACGCGAGTCCGGGGCTGTCCGCCGGGGTGTGGAACACGGTCGCGCCGCAGCGCGCGCGCAGCGCCGACGAGATGCGCTCGGCGATCGTGCCCAACGAGTCGATCCAGTGGTGAGCCTGGTAGAACATCACGGTGGCCCCGTCGGCCACGAGCGATCTGGCTTTCGCCCTGTCCAGGAGCCCGCTGTGTCCCGCTGCCGACGGCGTCCCCCCGATGGTGACCTCGTGGTCCGGCAGCTGCCTGCCCTCGCGGGCGAAGGAGACGTACGGCGGCCTGAGCGACCTCTCCTCCAGCAACCGGTCGATGGTGATCTGATCGATCGACGCGAGGAAGGACGGCGCCACCGCCATCGGGCTCGTCCGGGATCCCCAGGCGGCGTCGATCATCGAGTCCTCCGTCGTGAGCAGGTCGAATCCCCGTAACGTCGCCATCCCGGCGCCTCCCATCACGAGCGGGGCCCGATCATCACAAGTTCGTGGAAGTAGCGGAGTTGCTCGGCGTCCTCGTCCACCGGCGAGCCCGCCACCTGGATCCAGGCATGGGCCCGGAAGGGCTCCGTCCGCACCCCCACGCACCACTGCGGCCAGGTACCGCACAGCCGGCACAACAGCGCGGCTGCTATCGACCTCTGCAGACACCACGGCCCCGTGCACATCACGCTGACGAAGACGACAGCGTTGCGTGCCCGGTGCGCCTCGTCCACGTTGCACGCGCGGGCTCCGAGGCGAACGGCCTTGAGCAGCGCGAACTGGCGCTCGGGGGTCAGTCTGGCGATGACCCGGGCCAGCAGGACCGCGAGCCTCGCCGGTGGTCGGATCCACAGCGGCGGCGCGACAGCCCTCTCGTTGACCACCGGTGCGCTCATCGGGCGATCAACCTCGCGGCACGTAGTTGTCGCACCAGTTCGTGCACGTCCGACTCGGCGTGGTCGGACGCGTCGGGGTACTTCTCCCGGAGCCGGCTCGCCGTCGATTCCACGGTCTCCCCGCCCAGCAGCAGGCGGAGTGTCTCCGAACCCGTGCCGTTCAGTTGCCAGTAACGTCCGGTCCGTGTGTTCAGGAACACCATCCCGTCCTCGGACTCGATCATCGTGACGAACGGGGACAACGCTATTCCTGCCATCGAGGGCCTCCTGGTTCGTTGGATCACGGCCGCGGTGGGCCGATCTCGGGCGGCAAGGACCGGAGCCACGCCTCACAGGCCAGCGTGCGTTCGAGCCGGTTGATGTTCGCGGCGTCCGGCATGATTTCCGACAGCGACCGGCGGAAGCTGTCGCGATCGATCAGCCCCATCGCGGCGAGACGCGACTCCTCACACATCTCACGCAACTTCCCGAGGTTGTGCTTCCGGCCGACGTAGGTGTCCATGGTGAAGTGACCCTTGGCGGTCCTGTCGAAGACGTAGTCCGGCACGATGCCGCGCAGGGCGGTCACCAACAGGGGCTTGGTACGGCCGAGCACGTACCGGTCCGCCAGACGGACGGACAGGGCCGTCTCCACCGTCCGGTCGTCGATGAACGGGGCTTCGAAGGTCACGTCGAAACGTTCCCCGAGTGCGCTCGCGAAGCGCACGCTCGAACCGTTCAGGAGGACGGAGCGCAGTATCTCGTGCTGGGTGGGGATCGGTGAAAGTGGTCGGGGGTCGATCGCCGCCGACCCGCGGATCGTCTCCCGGACCAGTTCGGCGGCTTCCCGGGTCGCCCACGTCGGAAGTTCCGGAGCGGGCTCCCAACCCACCTGCGACTCGAAGCTCGGTCCGGAGAGCAGTTCGTCGGCGGAGCGGTGCAACCATTCGGCATAGGGCGGAAACGCGCGGATGACTCGCCATGTCGTGGCAAGCGACCAACGCCGCATGGCGCGAATCGCGCGGACGGATCGCAGGGAACCGATCAGGTCGTGTTGTGCGATCGCGTTCACGTACGTCGTTCCGGTGGCCGCCAGTTCGTCGCTGCCGTGCCCCTGGATGTGTCTGGTCACCCCGTGCGAGGCCATTATCCGGGCGACGTCCTCGATGTGGCTCCTGGTGGCGATGAACGGCGGTGGGCCGTCGACGTCGAGATCGTCACGGTCGGGCGAGTCGTAGAACATCGAGGCGCTGGCCCTGTCGAGAAGGACGTGCTTCGCGCCGGACAGGGCGGCCTCCGCCCGGCTGGCGACGGTCGCCTCGGGATTCGTCGGGTCCATGGGTTGGCGACGAATGGTGACCAGCGGGCGGTCCTGCCGGGCGGCGAGGAAGCAGAGGCTCGTCGAGTCCATTCCGCCCGAGAGGTCGGCACCGATGACCGACGACCTGTCCGCTCGCGCGGCGATCGCCGCCAGGAGTCCTTCCCGGAACTGGTGGGCTGCCACGTCGACGGGGAGCTCCGGCTCGGGCGGGGACCACCACCGTACTGACTCGACGGATCCCGCGGGGCTCAGGGAAAGGTAGTGGGCGAAGGGAGCGCAGTCGACCTCGCGCCACACACTCCGCTCGTTCAAGGGCCACGGCGGTGCGTACGACAGGAGGCTCATCGCGAGGTGTTCCTCAGCCAGCGTCAGCCTTCGCAGTTCGCTGAGCACGGAAATGCGATTCGCCACCACCGTGGCGCCGCTGAGCGACGTGTGAAAGAGCTGCCGTGCGGTGGAGAGGCTTCCCTGGGCCCTTACCATTCCGTTCATGGAGGCGACCAGGTGGAAGCAGCCCGGGGTCCGCTCCGCCACCGCGTCCAGTTCCCGCAGACTGCCGGCCGTTTCGAGCTGCCTCGTAAGCACCGTCTCCGTGGTGTGCGCCGAGCCGAGCAGCACGATCTTCGACCCGCCGGCCTCGGCGTGTACGACGGCGCCGGCGGGCCAGCGCCCGATCAGCCAGGGGCGACCGGAGTGGTGGTGGAGGGTGTTCTCCCGGTACCTGCTGGGGAGCCGGGCGCTCACCTCGTCGGCGACGGGGTGGTCCGGCAGGACGACGAACTCCATGGTCGGTTCCCAACTGTCGGTGGCCTGGCATTGGTGCCGCGCCCGTGTGGTGGCCCGGTCG
The DNA here is from genome assembly GCF_040704175.1 of Micromonospora sp. NPDC047812. Lineage (NCBI taxonomy): Bacteria > Bacillati > Actinomycetota > Actinomycetes > Micromonosporales > Micromonosporaceae > Micromonospora > Micromonospora sp. NPDC047812. The sequence goes on from NZ_JBEYRY010000006.1 coordinate 199,942, forward strand.
CCGACGGCCGGAACAGCGCCGCCGACGACCGGACCGTGTTCAGGGGATCAGCCCCCGAACGTGCCGTAGAGGTCCGGGAGCCACCCGACGTTGACCCAGCGGGTCTTCTCGGAGAATCCGCCGATCTCGACCAGCATCGGAGCCTCGTAGCGGGTTTCCGCAGTCGCGTCCATGCTTTTCACCCCCTTCCATATCGGGTTCCTTCCCGAATCGGAGGAACCTGGAAACAAGGATGTCCGCCATTGCGTTTCGTGGGCAATGCCCGACGCCGTTCGGTTGTGTGCGGAACGGCGTTCAGCGCGTTCCGTGCAATCTCGAACAGCGGCGCTTCCGCCCTGATTCAGCGATCGTCTGCCGCGTCGAGGGACGGTGCCGGAGACGAGTCAGAGGCAGTGCGTATCGGCAACCGCCGCGAAAAGGAAGTCGCGCCGCCGGCACGATCGCAGGGCGAACGACCAGCCGCACCACGCGCCTTCGTCCGCCGGGCGATGTCTCCCTGGCAGGGCCTGCGGGACACGCAGGCTGCGGATGTCACGCCTGGGCGGCCCGCAAAGCCGTCGCCTCGTCCCGGATCCGGGACGAGGCCACCGGGTCCCCGGCCAGGCGGTGCGCCTCGGCAAGGGTGTCGAGGCCGATCGCCAGCCAACTCCTCGAACCCACCCGTCGCCACAGGTCCACGGCGGCCTCCGCCCGCCGGCGGGCCTGCGCCGGGTGGCCGGCGGCGAGCTGCGCCTCTGCCAGCGCGTACGACGCCGCCGCCTCACCCCACAGGTTGCCGAACTCGCGGTAGGTCCACAGGCTCCGGGCCAGCAGCCGACGTCCCTCGCCGTGCTCGCCCTGGCGGACCAGGACGTCGCCGAGCCAGCAGTTGGCATGGGTCGCGGTGAGCCGGTCGCCGAGTTCCTCGCTGATCGAGGCGGCCCGTCGGAAGCAGTCGGTGGCGGCCGGGTAGGCACCGAGGGCGCGGTGGCTCTGCCCCAGGCAGCGCAGCGCCTGGGCCTCACCGGGCCGGTAGCCGGCGGCCCGGCTCACACCCAGACACTCCTCGAACCGTTGCCGGGCGGCGTCGACCCGCCCCTGTTCCAGGTCGATGACGCCGATGCCGTTGGTGGCGTAGACGAGACAGTTCACGTTCCCCGCGAGCTGGGCCAGCTCGACGGCCTCTTCGAAGTGACGCACCGCCGAGTCGTACCGGCCGAGCAGCCGGTGCACGTACGCCAGGCCGGCGGTGGCGCTGGCCTGGAAGGCGGGATCCTGACCGTGGGCGAGCAGCAGGGCCTGTTCGAAGTGGACCAGCGCCTCCGGGTACCGGTCGAGGATCGTGGTGAGTTCGCCGAGGCAGCGGTGGAGCCTGGCGGCGCTGCGCTCATCCGCGGCGTGCAGCGCGGCCTTGAGCGCCTGACTCTGGAGCCGTTCCCACTCGTCGAAGTGGCTGCGGACCTGGAAGAAGGTGGTCATCGCGGCGGCCAGGCCGGCGGCCAGCCCGACGGCCGATCCGGTCTCGGCGTCGTCGAGCGCCTGGTCGACCAGGGCGATGAGGAAGCGGCGCTCGTCGTCGAACCAGGCCACCGGGTCGGCGACGAACTGGTCGGTGTCTGTCGCCGGGAGCCGCCAGGACACCATCTGGGCCTGTGGGCCGCCCTGGAAGTCCGCCCCCAGGGCATCCGCGGTCAGGTCGGTCAGGTGCAGGCTCGCGCCGAGCAGCCGGGTGAGCGCCTCCGTCCGGCTCCGCCGTGGCACCTCCCGCTCCAGCAGCTCCCGGCCGAGCAGCCGCACGAGGTCGTGCAGGCGGTAGCGGAATCCACTGGCACCGACCGCTCCGATCTCGACCAGGTGCACCTCCACCAGGTCGTCGAGGATGGCTTCCGCGTCGGAGAGGGTGGTGTCGAGCAGTGCGGCCAGCGTCCACGCGGCGAAGTCCGGCCCGGGCGACAGGCTGAGCATCAGCAGGGCCTGCTGGGCCGTCGGGGGCATTCCCCGGTAGGTGAGTTCGAGGCTGGCCCGTACGGCGACGTCGCCCACGGCCAGCTCGTCGAGCCTGCGCTGTTCGTCGGCGAGTGCCTGGGCGACCTTGGCCAGCGGCCAGTGCGGTCGGGCGGCCAGCCGCGCCCCGGCCACCCACACGGCGAGGGGCAGACCGCCGCAGGTCTCCACGATGAAGCGGGCCGCGTCGGGTTCGGCGGCGGCCCGCTCGCGACCCAACATCTCACCCAGCAGTGCCAGCCCCGCGGCCGGGTCGAGGGTGCCCAGGGACAGGCGGCGGCTGCCCAGGTCGGCCAGCGTGGTGCGGCTGGTGACGATGGCGGCGCACCGGCCGCCGTTGGGCAGCAGGTCGGTGACCTGCCGGGTGGTCGCCGCGTTGTCCAGGATGATGAGCATCTGCCGCTGCGCCAGCAGGGTGCGGTAGAGATGGATCCGGCTCATCAGGTCCGGGGGCACCGCGCCCCCGCGCACGCCGAGCGCGCGCAGGAAGGCGCCGAGGACCGTCATCGGCTCCAGCGGCTCGTCGCCGAATCCTCCCAGGTCGACGTAGAGCTGACCGTCCGGGAACTGCGCGGCGAGCAGGTGCCCGAGGCGTACCGCGAAGGCGGTCTTACCGATGCCGGCCGGCCCGCTGACCAGCATCGTCACCGGCCCGGACGCGGCCTGGTCCAGCAGTCGACGCGTCTCGGACAGCTCGCCGTCCCGACCGACGAACAACGGCAGGTCCGGCGGTAGCAGACAGGGGGCCACCTGCCGGACGGCCGGCCCGTCCGGACGGTGGCCGCCGTGCCTGCCCGGGTCGGGCCCGGCGGGTGCCGCCGCCGGGGGCGCCGTGCCCGGCTCGGCGGACGGGTCGGCGGCATCTCCGGTTGTGTCCACGGCTGACACGAAGTGGTCGGGCAGGGCCAGCGCGCGGCGGGCGTCCACCCACTCGCGCACGGTCGCCGGATCGCCGCCGCAGGCTCGCACGAGGGCGGCGACCACCTCCTCCGACGGCAGCGAGACCCGATTGAGCGAGGTCGCGACGGTGCTCGCCGGCAACTGGTCGCCGACCTTCCGTGCCCGCCGCTCGAGCGCCCGGTACGAGAGCCGGGACCACGCCTTCACACCGCGCAACCGGGCGACGAACTCTGCTGCTGTCCTCGTCGAGCCTGGTCCGGGTAGCGGTGTCGTCACGGAACGCATCCTATCGACGCCTATCATGCAGGGCCATCCGCATGGTTGGACCAGCTCGCCTGAGCCGTGACGTCAGTGTCGGTGGCGGCGGGGCGTGCGGTGGCGAGGGTCGCGACGGTGTCGGTGCGTGGTGACAGCTCCACGTCGCAGAGAAAGAGAGCAGGAAGTCAGGTGTCGTTGAGGTACGCGAGGACGGCGAGGACGCGGCGGTTGTCGTCGGAGGACGGGGGGAGACGCAGCTTGTCGAAGATGCTCGCGGTGTGTTTGCCCACGGCACTCTCGCTGAGGAACAGTCGCTGCGAGATGGCGGCGTTGGAACGCCCCTGGGCCATCAGTTCGAGGACGTCCCGCTCGCGTGGCGTGAGGCGAGCCAGGGGCGAGGCGGTGCCACCGGCCGTCAGCAGCTTGGCGATCACCTCGGGGTCCATCGCGGTGCCGCCCGACGCGACCCGGCGTACGGCGTCGATGAACTGGTCGGCGTTCAGCACACGGTCCTTGAGCAGGTAGCCGACCGCGCCGGCCCCGTCGGCCAGTAACTCCCGGGCGTAGAGCTGCTCGACGTGCTGGGACAGCACCAGCACCGGCAGGCCGGGGATGTCACGCCGGGCGGCCAGTGCCGCCTGGAGACCCTCGTCGGTGAAGGTCGGCGGCAGCCGTACGTCGACGATGGCCACGTCGGGCCGGTGCCGGGCCAGGGCGGCGCGCAGTGCCGGCCCGTCGCCGACGGCCTCGGCGAGGGTGAAGCCGTGGCTTTCGAGGAGCAGGACCAGCCCATCCCTCAGGATGTGGAGGTCCTCGGCGAGGACGACGCGCACGGGATCTCCATGGTGACGACGGTGGGCCCGCCGGGCGGACTGTGCAGGGTCAGGGTCCCGTCGAATGTAGCGAGCCGCCGTTGGATGCCGCGCAGCCCGGTTCCCCTGGCCGGGTCGGCCCCGCCGGGACCGTCGTCGGTCACCACCATCCGGAGCATCCCGTCGCGGTGGGACAGCGAGACCGAGATGTGGGCCGCGCAGCGGGCCGCGTTGGTGAGGGCCTCGCAGGTGACGAAGTAGGCGGCGGACTCGACCGGCGCGTCGAGCCGGCCGGGCAGGTCGACGTCCACGTCCACCGGCAGCGGGGTGTCGAGCGCGATCGCCCGGATCGCGTCGCCGAGTCCGCGTTCGGCGAGCACCGGCGGGTGGATGCCGCGTACCAGGTCGCGCAGCTCGGCCAGCGCGGCGGCGGACGTCTCCTGCGCCTGTTCCAGCAGCCGCCGCGCGCGCACCGGGTCGGTCTCCATGAGCCGTGCGACGGCGGCCAGGCCGAGCCCGACGGCGATGAGCCGGGCCTGGGCGCCGTCGTGCAGGTCGCGTTCGATGCGGCGCAGTTCGGCCGCCTGCACGTCGACGGCGTCGGCCCGGGTGGTGGCGAGGTGTGCGACCCGCGAGGCGAGCACGGTGGCCGCCGTGGGGGTGAGCAGGAGCCGGTCCCACGACAGCCGCAGCCTCATCAGTGGGCTGGCCAGGCCGAGCCCGAGCAGCGCCATGACCAGCCCGCCGGGCATGCTCGCCCAGTCCGGAAGCCACGGCGCGACGAGGCCGACGTGCTCGATGCCGAACCACAGGTAGAAGGGGGTGGCCCAGTAGCCGGTGAGCAGGCCGATCGGCACCGCCCAGCCCACCCACGTCAGGGGCTGGCAGAACAGGCCGTAGAACCCGACTGCGACCAGGACCGCCGGGACGAACGAGAGCGGGGCCAGGACGACCGAGCCCAGTGACCACAGCTGGTCCCGCCAGGTGGCCGGGTCGCCGAACAACCACCCCGGCCGCTGGCCCTGGATGGCCGCCGGGAGGTCGGTGTACAGGACCCGCCCGACCCGGTAGTTGCCGTCCTCGGCGGGGCTGGGCGACGGCGGGTACGGCCGGTACGGTGCGGGCATGTCGGTGCCCGTCCACCGGCCGACGTGGCGCCGGTAGAGCTGCACCGGTGACCGCGTGACCGGCAGGGTGTACGGCAGCAGCCCGCCCCACGACACGGCTGCGGCGAGCAGGTTGAGCAGCAGACCGCCGAACGCGGCGAGGGAGAGCCCGGCCAGGCCGGCCCCCCGCCAGGTCGCGGCCGACGTCCGGGTGACCCACCGGCCGACCGCCGTCCGCGGCGGCTCCCTGGTCCCCAGCAGCACGCCGGCCCACAGCCCGTACGCCCGCAGCGCACCCGGCGCGAGCAGGAACGCGGCCACGACGGCCCCGGCAGCCACCGGCACCGACCACGCGGGATCCCAGGGAGGAGAGGCGAGCAGGAACACGCCGGCCGCGAGCAACGCGGGCGGCACCAGGAGCGGGAGCCCGCCGGTGACCGGGGTGAGGATCAGCCACAGCCATTCCCGGCTGAGCGTCGGGTCCTTCGCGTGCTGGTCCAGCTTGAGCAGGAACGCCGGCAGCCGTGGCGACCGGAACAACGTGCCCTCGTGGGCGTACCAGCCGTCCTCGCGCCGGTGCGGTGCGCGTGGCGGCGACCGGACGGGGTCGGGCAGGTCGGCCCCGGCCCAGGCACGGGCGAGCCGGCGCGCCAGCGCGGTCAGCCGGAACTGGCCGGAGACGGCGAGCGGATAGGCGATCACCAGGGTGGCGCCGACCACGAGGAGGTGCCCGTAGGCGAACCCGGCCACGCCCAGCACGACCAGGGCGACGCAGCGTGGCACGGCGAGCGCGAAGCGGGTCATGGGTCGAGTCTTCGTCGCACCGACCGCCGCCGCACTGGGGGAGGGTACCGACCGGGGGTGGGGCTGGGTACACCTCTACCAGGCAGTTGAGCCCATTCTCCCGGCCCTGCGAGATTCCTACCGTCGTCGGCATGCCAGTCATCGAGGTGACGAACCTACGCAAGCAGTACGGCGACCAGATCGCCGTCGCCGACGTGTCGTTGAGCGTGGACGAGGGCGAGATCTTCGGGCTCGTCGGCCCGAACGGCGCCGGCAAGACCACCACTGTGGAGTGCATCGAGGGACTCCGGACCCCGGACTCCGGCACGGTACGGGTGCTGGGGCTGGAGCCGCGCCGGGACCGCGCGGCGCTGCGGCAGAAGCTGGGCATCCAGCTCCAGGAGAGTCAGCTGCCGGATCGGATCAAGGTGTGGGAGGCGCTCGACCTGTACAGCTCGTTCTATCCGCATCCGGCCGACTGGCGGGCGCTGGTGGACGAGCTGGGCCTGGCCGCCAAACGGAACACGGTGTTCGCGAAGCTCTCCGGCGGCCAGAAGCAGCGGCTGTCGATCGCGCTCGCGCTGGTCGGCAACCCGTCGGTGGCGATCCTGGACGAGCTGACCACGGGGCTGGATCCGCAGGCGCGGCGGGACACGTGGGAGCTGGTCCGGCAGGTCCGGGACCGTGGCGTCACGGTCGTGCTGGTGACCCACTTCATGGACGAGGCGGAGCGGCTGTGTGACCGGTTGGCGGTCGTCGTGGCCGGCCGGGTCGTCGCCGTCGACACTCCCCGCAACCTGATCGCCGGTGCCCAGGTGCCCGGCGTCGAACGGCCCACTCTCGAGGACGCGATCCTCTCCCTCACCTCTGCCAGGAGCCTCTGATGACCGCCCGTTCCAAGATCGTCCGCGTCGAGGCGAAGCTGTTCCTCCGGGATCCGGTCGGCACGTTCTTCGCCATCGCGTTCCCGGCCCTGCTGATCCTGGTGCTCGGCCTGGCCATGCCGGGGACCCGCGACCCGTCGGACGAGCTGGACGGCCGGCGCCCCGTGGAGGTCTACCTGCCGATCACCATGACGCTGGCCATCGCGACGGTGACGATGGTGACGCTGGTGGCCGTGGTGGCCAGCTACCGCGAGCGGGGCGTCCTGCGCCGGCTGGCGACCACCCCGGTCTCGCCGACGGCGTTGCTCGTCGCACAGGTGGCCGTGAACGTCGGCGCACTGCTGCTCGCCTGCGGCCTGGCCTGGCTGGTGGCGGCGACCGTCTTCGACGTCCCGCCGCCCGGCAACGCGGTCGGCCTCGTGCTGGCGTTCACGCTCGGGGCGGGCGCGATGTGCGCCGTCGCGCTGCTCGTGGCGGCGGTCACGCCGAGCGCCCGGGCCTCGTCGGGGGTCGGCCAGCTGATCTACTTTCCGATGATGTTCTTCGCCGGGGTGTGGACGCCGGGGCCGCAGATGCCCGACCTGGTGCGGAAGATCGCCGACTTCACCCCGCTGGGCGCCGCGTCCCTGGCCGTGCAGGACGCCTGGGCGGGCTCGTGGCCAACGCTGCTGCACCTGACCGTGATGGTGGCCTTCACCGTGGTGCTGGGCGGGCTGGCGGCCCGCTACTTCCGCTGGGAGTGAGCCGCGACCGGGCGCCATGACGGGGGAGGGGCGGGCGGGGGACTGTCCGTCCCTCATGGTGCCCGTGTGGCAGACCCGCACGTCGGGCGTAGGCGCGGTCAGCGGGTCAGGCCGACCAGGGTGCCCAGCTGCGCCACGTCGGCCGACCGAGCGATGCCGGTGGGCAGGGTCGCCCGCCTCCAGCGTGGCCACTACACCGTCACACCACGTCCAGGTTGGTGCCGTCGCCACGCTGATCCAGTTGTCGCGGTGCGGCCGGTTGGTTGAGCTGCGGCGACGCGTACCGAGGGATGTCGTCAGGCGATGTACTCGCGGAAGCTGCCCCATACTCTGTCGGGGGCCAGTCCGGTCGACGGATCACCATCGTTGACGTCGTAGACCTGCCCGAATTCGGTGCGGGACCGGTCACAGCAGAGGAAGTGGAGGTGCCGCCATCCGACCCCGCCGATCTCGAGCCACACACCGGCCTCCCGCATCGCCGCGACCGCCGCCGGGCCCTCCCACTCCGGGATATCCTCGTCCGCCAGGCGCTCGAGGGTCTTTTCGTAGAGGCCAGCGGTGGCTGTGAGCGCCCAGGAGAACCGGTACACCTTCCGCCCGTACGCGTCCGGGGCACCGTCCTCGTTCAGGGTCCAAAGGCCGCCACCGTGGGTACGCACGAAATCGCCGTAGTCCGCCGGGATCTCGAACGAGTCAACGGCCCCGACGCCGTGGACCTGGGTGACGAGCGCCGCCAGTTCGGCGGGGAGGGTGAGCGACTCCGCCCGCTCGATCGGCCGGTCGTCCCGTACGAGCCGGGGATCGGTGATTTTCACCCAGCGATGGTATTCACTTCCTCCGGCCGAGAGCACCGGTACGGCGACTACGTCATTCCCGACGGCCTCGGCCTGTTGCGCGTCGACCGCGACCTCGACCGGGGCACCTGCACCGAACCGAACGTGTGGGTCCAGCACCGCTGAGCCGCGTCACCGGCTGGTCGATGCCGTGTCAGAGCGCGAGGTGGGCGCCGAGGCGGCGGACGGTCTCGGCGGCGGCGACCGCGTCGCTGCGGGCGCTGCCGTGCCGGCCGTCGCTGCTGTACATCGACGCGTCGGCGGCGAGCGGATGGTCGGTGAGGCGCACGTGCAGGGTGCCGAGCCGTTCCGCGAGGGCCCCGGTGTGCGCCGAGAGCCGCCGCATCCGTTCGCCCAGGCCGGCCCGGTGCCGCTCGGGCACGGCCGGGCTGAGCGACACGTCGAACATGCCGACGGTGATCACGTCCGCCCCGGCGGCCTGTAGCGCCTCGATGATCGCGGTCAGCTCCGCGTCGACCGCGTCCGCGTCGTACCCCCGCCCGAAGGCGTCGTTGCCGCCGCAGACCACCAGCGCCAGGTCGGGGCGGAACGCCAGCGCCGGGGCGAGCTGGGCGGCGCGCACCTCGTGCGCCCGCAGCCCTCGTAGGCCCAGATTGAGGTACGCCAGCTCGGGCCGGACGGCCCGCAGCTCGGCGGCGATCCGGTCGGCCCACTGCACGTCGGGATAGCCGTCGGTGGCCTCGCAGAGCCCCTCGGCCACGCTGTCGCCCAGCACCGCGAAGCGCCGCCACGGGTGGTCGCGCAGCAGCGCCGCGCTCTCCCCGTCGCGCAGGCACCACGGATCCGTCGCTTCGGTCAACGTCGATGGCATGCCGGCACGCTAGCCCACGCCGGGCGGGCGGAACAGGGTCCGTCGCCCGACCCCGGGTGAGCCGTGACGGCAGCGGGAACGGTGCGTTGGTCGGGTCACGCCTGCCGCTCTGCCCGGTAGGCCGCAGCGAGCCGCTTCGGCGCCCGGTCCTGCCACGCCTCGACGATCAGCTCCGCCAGCTCGTCGGGGTCGATCCGGTCGAGTCGGACGAGTACCGCCGGGTAGCCGTCGAAGTGCCCGGTGGTGAAGTAGACGGCCGGGTCGTCGGCGAGCAGCGCCTCCTTCGCCCCCAGGTCCGGCACCCGTACGCCGAGGACCGGACCGTCGGGCGCCGCCGCCCCCAGGGCGTCGAGGTCGGCGCGGCGCAGCGGTCGCTCCCAGACGAACGCCTTGTCGCGGACCTTCCACGCCGGCGCCCCCTGGTAGGACCGGTGCTCGCCCGTCTCCGGCAGACCCAGCGCGATCCGGCGTACGTCCTCCCACGTGGCCATGTCCGCGACCCTACGCCCGACCCACGACACCCGGCGCCCGCTCGGCCGGCGCGGCGGTGGACCGTGGACGCAGTCCGGGCAGGAGCGGCAGCAGGGTGACGACGAGGCAGAAAGCCGCCATGACCAGCAGGGCGGGGACGAGGCCGAGCGCGGTGGCCGACCAGCCGCCCAGCAGCGCGCCCACCGGCAGGCCCGCGAACGCCAGCGACCCGGCCAGCCCGATCACCCGGGTCTGCAGGGCGGCCGGCACCCGCTCGTAGATCGCCACCCCGAGCAGCGGGTTGACCGCCGCGATGCCGATGCCGGAGGCGAACGTCACCGCCAGCACCACCGCCAGTTCCTCGCTCAGCGCCAGGACCAGCAGCCGCGGGGCGCCGCCGAGCGCCGCGCCGACCACGAAGGTCAGGTACCGGGGCAGCCGGGGCCCGTACGCCGTGAACAGCAGGTTGCCCAGCAGCGCGCCGGCCGAGAACGCCCCGAGCAGCAGGCCCAGCCCGGCGGGGCTGCGCAGCACGTCGGCCACCCAGAGCGGGATGTAGACCGCGATGCTCGCGTTGACCGCCATGTTCAGCGCCGAGATCACCAGCAGCATGGTCAGCAGCATCCGGTCGCGGCCCAGGTGGCGGAACCCGCCCGCGAGCGCGCGCAGGTACCGCTCCGGCGCCGCCGGTTCCGACGCCTCGGCCAGCGGCCGGACCAGCAGGCCGACCAGCAGGGCGCAGGCGGCGAAGCTGGCGGCGTCGATGAGGAGCGCCTGCGTCACCCCGAACCACCAGACGAGCAGCCCGCCCAGCCCCGCGCCGAGCAGGGTGACCAGCCGGCCCAACCCGTCGTAGACGGAGGTCAGCCGGATCAGCCGGACGCCGGCGGCCTCGGCGGCCGGACGGAACATCACCTGCTTGACCCGGTCGCCGACGCCCCGCAGCGCGCCCACCAGGGCGACCAGGGCGAGCAGTGCGCCGAACCCGAGCCACGGGGTGAGGGCCACCGCCACCATCAGGGCGGCGCTGCCGGCGTCGGCCAGGACGGAGGTGCGGCGCAGCCCGATCCGGTCCGCCCAGGGCGTGCCCAGGGCGCTGGAGAGCAGGTAGGGCAGCGTCTCGGCGGCGGCCACCGCGCCCATCCTCGCCGGGCTGCCGGTGGTCTCCAGCACCAGCCAGGGGATGGCCACCACCGAGATCCGGCTGCCCAGGTTGGAGATCAGGTCGGCGGCGACCAGGACGGTCAGTTCCCGCCGGGGGGTCACGCCAGGCTGCCGATCGACGCCTCCGGGTGCTCGACCGACGTCGGGTGGTCCGCGGCGTGGCGGGCCCGCAGCGCGCGCTTGTCCACCTTGGCCGAGCGGTTGAGCGGCAGCCGGTCGACGAACTGGACCCCGCCCGGCGCCCAGGTGTCGCTGAGTTCGGCGGTCACCAGGTCGATCAGCTCCCCGGCGGTCACCGTCGCGCCGGGCACCGGCACCACGTAGGCGTACGGCAGTTCGCCCGCCGCCTCGTCCGGCACGCCGATCACCGCCGCCGCCCGCACCTGCGGGTGCCCGGCCAGGACGTCCTCGATCGGGCGGCAGTGGATCGGCCAGCTGCGCCGCCGGGTGAGGATGCGGTCCTGCAACCGGTCGACGAGGTAGAGGTAGCCGTCGGCGTCGAGGTGCCCGACGTCGCGGGTGCGGACCCAGCCGTCGACGAGCGTCTCGGCGGTCAGCTCGGGCTGGCCGTGGTAGCCGGCGAAGCGCAGGTCGGTGTGCACCCACACCTCGCCGTCGGCGCCGGGCGGCAGCACCGTGCCGTCCTCGGCGCGGACCTCGACGCGTACGTCGCCGTAGGGCCGCCCGCAGGAGCGCAGCCGCTGCGGGTGCGCCGGGTCGTCGGTCAGCCCCGGCAGGGCGGTGACCACGACGGCCTCGCTGAGGCCGTACACGATGCGCAGCACCGGCCCGAAGCGGGCGATGGCCTGGCGCAGGCGGGCGGGCGCGGCGGGCCCGGCGCCCACGTTGAACATGAACATGGCGGAGAAGTCCGCGCCGTCGAGGGCCGGGTGGTCGAGCACCTCGTAGAGCATCGGCGGCGTGACGAAGGTCGAGTTGACCCGCTCCCGGTCGACGGTGGCGATGAACCGCGCGGGATCCCAGCCGTCGCGGGGGAACAGCACCCCGCCGGTGAAGAGGCTGAACAGCGTGGTGATCTGGCCGCTGGCCAGCCACATCGGCGAGTGCGACAGGTGTCGCAGCGGCGGATGGCCGGCGGCGCGGAAGTCGGCGGCCAGGGCGAGGATCTGCGCGTAGAAGCTCTCCCGGTGGTGCACCAGCTTCGGGGTGCCGGTGGTGCCGCTGGTCTGCAGGAAGGACTCCGGCGCCGGCACCTCGGCCGGCAGGTCGACCGCCTCGGCGCGGGCGGCCGTGGCGAGGAGGTCCGGGCCCGCGCCGCCCGGGCCGAGGCAGAGCACGGGTACGCCGGACAGCCCGGCGGCCAGCTCCGGGCCGAGGCCGGTCGGGTCCCGGGCGTCGTAGACGAACGCGTCGGGACGCGCCAGCCGGACGAACTCGTCGACCTCCCGGCGGGAGGTGACCGGGGCGACCCACATCGTCCGGCAGCCCAGCAGGTGCAGGGCGAGCTGCACCAGCGGCCCCTCCACCGGGTTGCCGAGCGCGAGCAGCACCGCCTGCCCCGGCCGTACGCCGTGCCCGAGCAGGGTCGCGGCCAGCCCGCGCACCTGCGCGGCGACCTCGGCGTAGCTGAGCCGGTGTCCGTTTCCGACCAGCGCCTCCCGGTCGCCGAAGCCCGCGAACAGCTCCAGCGCCCGGTGCACGTAGCCGGCCCGTCGCTCCGGTCGGTCGGTCATCCGACAGCCCCCTCGCCGCAGAAGTGTTGCCGTGTGCCGGGCAGCCCGGGACGGCGCGGCGGCCGGGCGACCGCACCGCCGCCGTCCGTGAGCGTAGGTACCACCGGCTGTCACCGGACAGGGCCTGAACGGCGCTCCGGCCGGACCGGAGGACATTTGATCGCGTCGATCAGGTTGATTGACGGTCGTGAAACGGGACGGCTAGGTTTCTGGACCATCGTCCAGGCGGTGCCGTCAGCGGACGGCCCTGGGCTGCCAACGATGGAGGTTCAATGTCGACTCCGAAGAGATGGCATGTCGTCGCGTCCGCCGCCGCCCTGCTCGTCGCCGGCACCCCGGCGATGGTGGCCAGCGCCGGCCCGTCGGACCCCGGGGCGTCCCACCGACGCACCGTCTGGGCGGGCAGCTGGGCCGCCGCGGTCACCAGGGGAAACGCGACCGGCCTGACCAACAACGGCCTCAACGACCAGAGCGTGCGGATGGTCGTGCACACCACCGTCGGCGGAGAGCGGTTCCGGGTCCGGCTGAGCAACTCCTACGGCGAGCAGGCCGTGCGGGTCGGCCGCGCCACCGTCGCGAAGCCGAACACCGCGACCCCCGACGACCTGTCCGACATCGACACCTCGACCCTGCGGACGCTGACCTTCGGCGGCGCCACCTCGGCCACCATGAACCGCGGCGCCGAGCTGGTCAGCGACCCCGTCGCGCTGCCCGTCGGCGACCAGCAGGACCTGGTGCTGACGGTGCACTTCCCGACCCCGACCGGGCCGGTGACCTTCCACGGCCAGTCCCGGCAGACCAACTTCATCGGCGCCACCGACCTGACCTCCGCCGCGGGCGGGGCCGGGTTCACGATCCGGCCGAACTGCTGCTGGTTCTTCCTGTCGGGCGTCGACGTGCAGCGCCGGCACAGCCCCGGCTCGGTGGTGGTCTTCGGCGACTCCATCGCCGACGGCAACGGCAGCACCGTCAACGCCAACAAGCGCTGGCCCGACCTGCTCGCCGACCGGCTCATCGACGCCCGCCCGGACGTACGCACCCCGGGCGTGCTCAACCTCAGCCTCGCCGGCAACCGGCTCAACCACGAGGGCCCGGAGCCCGGGGCGGGCGGCTTCCCCGGCTACCACGAACTCGGCCCCAACGCCCTGGCCCGGCTCGACGAGGACGTCTTCGCGCAGACCGACGCCCGAACCGTGATCACCCACCTCGGCATCAACGACGTCTGGATGTCGGGCGACTCCGCCGAGCAGATCATCGCCTCGCTGCGGCAGATCAACCAGCAGGTGAAGGCGCGCGGCCTGCGCAGTCTCGGGGCGACGCTCACCCCGTACGAGGGGCACGGCAACCCGGGGGTGTGGACGCCCGAGAAGGAGGCCACCCGGCAGGCGGTGAACACGTGGCTGCGCGGCAGCGACGAGTTCGACGGGCTGCTCGACTTCGACCGGGTGCTGCGCGATCCGGCGCAGCCGAGCCGGCTGCTGCCCGCGTACGACTCGGGCGACCACATCCACCCGAACGACGCCGGCAACCAGGCGCTGGCGAACGCCGTACCGCTGCGACTGCTCGGCCTGTGACACCGGCGCGGGCGGCGGGCGACCCCCGCCGCCCGCGGCGCCGTCGATGGGGGGACCGGAGGACCGTGGACGTCACCCAGCTGCTGACCCGTCTCTACGGCGACGAGGGCCGGCAGGACCCGTACCCCTGCTACGCCGCCCTGCACCGCCTGGGGCCCGTCAGCCCGGTGCCGGCGCGCGCCGGACACCGCTCGGTCGCCGCCGTCGCCGTCGGCTACGACCTGGTCAGCCAGGTGCTGCGCGACCCGCGGTGGTACAAGCAGGCCCCGCCGGGCTGGCGGGAGCAGGAGGTGCTGCCCACGCTCCAGACCTCGATGATGTTCGTCAACCCGCCGGAGCACACCCGGATGCGGGCGGTGTTCGCGAGGATCGCCGGGGCGCCGACGTACAGCGGCAGCCTCTTCCTGCGCGCCGTCGACAAGCTGACGGTGCATCCCCGAGGAGGTCCCGCGTGAGCGTCCATCCGCAGGTGGCGGCGTACCGGGCCGCCCGCGAGGCGGCCGGCACCCCGCCGCTGTACACCCAGACCCTGGCCGAGGCCCGCGCCGCCGACCTCGCCGCGATCCGCGCCGGCGGCGGCGCGGTCGAGCCGGTGCACGAGGTACGCGACACGCACGTGCCCGGCCCCGCCGGCGACCTGCCGGTGCGGATCCACCGACCGGCGGGGGAGGGGCCGCTGCCCACCCTGGTCTACTTCTTCGGCGGCGGATGGACGCTGGGCAGCGTCGACACCGCCGACGGCATCTGCCGGCGCCTCGCCAACGCGGTGCCCTGCCAGGTGGTCACCGTCGGCTACCGGCTGGCCCCGGAGCATCCCTTCCCCGCCGCCGTGCACGACTGCCACGCGGCCACCCGGTGGCTCGCCACGCACCCGGAGGAGTTCGGCGTCGACCCGCGGCGCGTGGCGGTCGGCGGGGACAGCGCCGGCGGCAACCTCGCCGCCGCCGTCACCCTGCTGGCCCGCGAGCGCGGCGGGCCCCGCCTCGCCGCCCAGCTGCTGGTGTACCCGAACACCGACCAGAGCGCCGAACCCGACGGCGCCGGCGAGGACCCGCTGCTGTTCAACCGCCGCTCGATCGCCTGGTACCGGGGCCACTACCTTCCCGACCCCGCCGACGCGCGGCACCCGCTGGCGTCGCCACTGCTCGCCGCGGACCTGACCGGCCTTCCGCCGGCGCTGGTGATCACCGCCGAGCACGACCCGCTGCGCGCCGAGGGGGAGCGGTACGCGCACCGGCTGCGCGACGCCGGGGTGCCCACCACCCTCACCCGGTACGCCGGAATGATCCACGGCTTCTTCGCCATGCCGGCGGCGTTCGACGACGGCCGGCGCGCCCAGGACGAGGCCGCCGCGTTCCTGCGCGGACGGCTCGGCGTCCCGGGTGACGGCACACCGGGTGACGGCGCGGTGGGTGACGGAGCCCTCGGCGTGGCGGCAGGCGGCGAGGCGCGTGGCGAACCGGCCGGCAGCGAACCGGCCGGCAGTGGGGCGACCGCCGGGGCGACTGCCGCCGGCGCGACGGACGGCGCATCGGCCGGCAGCGCGGCGACCGCCAGTGGGGGCGGCGCCGGTGGGAAGGGAGACCGGTGATGGTGGAGGGCGTGCTGCCGAAGTCGGACCTGCCGGTGGCGCAGCCGTCGCCGGCCAGCCTGGCCGACTTCGCGGGGCTGGCCCGGGCGGCGCTGCCGCCCGACGTGTGGGACTACGTCGACGGTGGCAGCGGCGCCGAGACGACGCTGGCCGCGAACCGCCGCGCGCTGGACCGGGTGGCCGTGCTGCCCCGGGTGCTGCGCGGCGTGCACACCCCGCGCACCGAGGCGCGGCTGCTCGGCGCGTCGTACGCCATGCCGGTGGCCGTGGCGCCGATGGCGTACCAGCGGCTGGTGCACCCCGACGGGGAGCTGGCGCTGGCCGCCGCCGCCGGCGCGGCCGGCGTGCCGTACGTGGCGAGCACCCTGGGCAGCGTGCCGATCGAGCAGATCGCGGAGACCGGCGCGACGGTCTGGTTCCAGCTCTACTGGCTGCGCGACCGGGGCCTGGTCGCGGACCTGCTGGACCGGGCGCACGCGGCGGGCTGCACCGCGCTCACGGTCACCGTGGACGTGCCGATCCTCGGCCCGCGGCGGCGCGACGTGCGCAACGCGTTCGCCATCCCGCCGCACGTCGTGGCGGCCAACCTGCCGGCCGGCCGGGACGACCTCGCGCACACCGCCACCCCGGGGGTCTCCGCCATCGCCGCCCACACCGGCGAGGTCTTCGCGCCCGCGCTGACCTGGGCCGACCTGGAGTGGCTGCGCGGCCGTACCGCCCTGCCGCTGGTGGTGAAGGGCGTGCTGGACCCGCGCGACGCGGAGCTGGCGGTGGCCGCCGGCGCGGACGCCGTGGTGGTCTCCAACCACGGCGGCCGGCAGCTCGACGGGGCGCCGGCCACCGCGACCATGCTGCCGGAGGTGGTGGCGGCGGTGGCCGACCGGTGCGAGGTGCTGCTGGACAGCGGCGTTCGCGACGGCGTCGACGTGCTGCGCGCGCTCGCCCTCGGCGCGCGGGGGGTGCTGGTCGGCCGGCCGATGCTGTGGGCGCTCGCCGCCGGCGGCGAGGCCGGGGCCCGGACGGCGCTCGAGCTGCTGGCCGGCGAGTTCCGCGACGCCCTGGCGCTGGCCGGCTGCGCCGGCCCGGAGGCCGCCGGCGAGCTGCGCGTGCTGACGGAGGGCTGAGCGGTGGCCGACCCGGTGGACCTGCGCGTCGCCGACCTGCACCCGGCGGTCGACGACCCGGCGCTGAACTCGATGAACTTCCTCAACGAGGTGGCGCAGCACTATCCCGACGCGGTGTCGCTGGCGGCCGGCCGGCCGTACGAGGAGTTCTTCGACGTCGCGGCGCTGCACCGGCACCTGGAGACGTTCCGCCGGCACCTGGCCGACGACCTCGGACAGAGCCCCGCGCAGGTGCAGCGGACGCTGTTTCAGTACGGCCGCACCAAGGGCATCGTGCACCACCTCGTCGCCCGCAACCTCGCCGTCGACGAGGGGATGACGGTCGACCCGGAGGCGATCGTGGTGACCGTCGGCTGCCAGGAGGCGATGTTCCTGGTGCTGCGGGCGCTGCGGGCCGACCCGCGCGACGTGCTGCTCGCCGTCGCCCCGACGTACGTCGGGCTGACCGGCGCCGCCCGGCTGCTGGACCTGCCGGTGCGGCCGGTGCGGGGCGGCCCGGCCGGGATCGACCTGGCCGACCTGCGCGAGCAGGTGCGCCTCGCCCGGGCGGCGGGGCTGCGCCCACGCGCCTGCTACGTGATGCCGGACTTCGCCAACCCGTCCGGGACCAGCATCGGCCCCGCCGACCGGCGGCGGCTGCTCGACCTGGCCGCCGAGGAGGACCTGCTGCTGCTGGAGGACAACCCGTACGGTCTCTTTCCGGCCTCGGACGCCGGTCGGCCGCCGACGCTCAAGGCGCTGGACACCGCGCGGCGGGTGGTCTACCTGGGCTCGTTCGCCAAGACGGTGCTGCCCGGCGCGCGCGTGGGCTACGTGGTCGCCGACCAGCGGGTCGCGGGCGCCGACGGCAACGTGGGGCTGCTCGCCGACCAGCTCGCCAAGATCAAGAGCATGGTCACGGTGAACACCTCGGCCATCGCCCAGGCGGTGGTCGGCGGGGCGCTGCTGGAGCACGGGTGCAGCCTCGCGGCGGCCACCGTCCGGGAGCGGGCCGCGTACGGACGCAACCTGCGCCACCTGGTCGACGGCCTGGCCCGGCGCTTCCCGGCGGGCACCTCGCCGGTGCGCTGGAACGTCCCGGCCGGCGGGTTCTTCGTCGTGGTCACCGTGCCGTTCGGTGTCGACGACGCCCTGCTGCACCGCTCCGCCCGGGAGTACGGGCTGCTCTGGACGCCGATGGCGCACTTCTACGACGACGGCGCCCCGGTCGACGCGCTGCGGCTGTCGGTCAGCGCCGTCACCCCGGACCAGATCGATCTCGGGCTGGACCGGCTGGCCGCGCTGGTCGCCGACGAGACGGCCCGCCGGGCGGCGACGGCCGACGTGGGATGACACACCGCGTTCACCGCACGGCAAAGCGCGACCGCCCGTGTTTCGCCGTCCTGGGTGGACACTCATAATGGACGCCATGGTCGCCTGGGAGTACGCGTTGCTGGTCCGCCGCTATCAGGGGCAGGGCCGCAACTTCCATGTCAGCTTCATCTGGTACGGCCCGGACGGGTCGCGCCGGGACATCACCGCGTACGGCGACACCGCGATCGCGCACCTCAACCGGGCCGGCCGGGAGGGCTGGGAACTGGTCTCCGCGGCCGAGGACGTGAACAACGTCCAGGGCAGCACCGAGGTGCACCGCTACCACCTGAAGCGGCCCGTCGCCTGAGGCCGCGGCCCGTCCCCTCCTCCCCGCCGCCCGGGGCCCGCCCCGGGTGAGGCTCGGGTCCGCCCGGATCCGGTTCGCACGACGCCGCCCCGGCGCCGGTTCGTACCACGGCGCCACCCGTCGGCGGCGTGCCGGGCGCGCGGCGATTGTTGCTAGCGTTTCCTCCCGCCGTCGCCGACCGGCCGCCCGCCCGGGGCGCCGACGCCGCGCGGCGGGAGGAGGAGCCGTGGCGGCAGCAGGAGACGCGGCGCGGCCGGCGGCCGGGTCACCCCGGTTCGTCGTGGGCGTCGACTTCGGCACCCTCTCCGGTCGGGCGGTCGTGGTCGACGTCGCCGACGGCACCGTCCGGGGCGAGGCCGTCCACCCGTACCGGCACGGGGTGCTCACCGAGCGGCTGCCGGACGGCACGCCGCTGCCGCCGGACTGGGCGTTGCAGCACCCCGACGACCACCGCGAGGTGCTCCGCGTCGCGGTGCCCGCCGCGCTACGCGCCGCCGGGGTCCGCGCCGAGGACGTGTGCGGCATCGGCGTCGACGCCACCTCCTGCACGATGCTGCCCACCCTCGCCGACGGCACCCCGCTCTGCGAGCTGCCCGACCTGGCCGGGCGGCCGCACGCGTACCCGAAGCTGTGGAAGCACCACGCGGCCCAGCGGCAGGCCGCCCGGATCAACGACGTCGCCGCCGCGCGCGGCGAGCGCTGGCTGCCCCGCTACGGCGGCCGGGTCTCCGCCGAGTGGCAGCTCGCCAAGGCGCTGGAGGTGCTCCAGGAGGATCCGGAGGTCTTCGACCGGGCGGAGCGCTTCATCGAGACCGCGGACTGGCTGGTCTGGCAGCTCTGCGGCCGGGAGACCCGCAACGTCTCCGCGGCGGGCTACAAGGGGCTGCGGCAGGACGGGCGGTACCCGTCGGCGGAGTTCCTGCGCGCCCTGCATCCCCGCCTCGACGGGCTGCTGCCCCGCGTCGACGGCCCGCTCGTGCCGATGGGCGCCCGGGCCGGCGGGCTCACCGCCGACGCGGCCCGGTGGACCGGGCTGCCGGTCGGGACCGCCGTCGCGGCGGGCGCCATCGACGCGCACGTCACCGCCGCGGCGGCCCGCGCGGTCGAGCCCGGCCGGATGCTGGCGGTGCTCGGCACCTCCACCTGCCTGATCATGAACGCGGCGGCGTACCGCGAGGTGCCCGGCGTCTGCGGCGTGGTCGACGGGGGCGTCACCGCCGGGGCCTGGGGCTACGAGGCGGGACAGAGCGGGGTCGGGGACATCTTCGCCTGGTACGCGCGCAACGCCCTGCCGGCCCGCTACGCCGACGAGGCGCGCCGCCGAGGGCTCAGCCCGTACGAGCTGCTGGACACCCTCGCCGCCGACCAGCCGGTGGGCGGGCACGGGCTGCTGGCCCTGGACTGGCACAGCGGCAACCGCTCGGTGCTGATGGACCACGAGCTGAGCGGCGTACTGGTCGGGCTGACCCTGGCCACCCGGCCCGAGGAGATCTGGCGGGCGCTGCTGGAGGCCACCGCCTTCGGTGCCCGGACCGTCGTCGACGCGTTCACCGCCGCCGGGGTGGCCGTCGACGAACTGACCGTGGCCGGCGGACTGACCGACAACCGGTTGCTGCTGCGGATCTACGCCGACGTGCTCGGCCGGCCGCTGCACGTGGTCGACTCCGCACACCCGGCGGCGCTGGGCGCGGCCATCCACGCGGCGGTCGCCGCCGGTGCGTACCCGGACGTGCCGGCCGCCTCGGCGGCGATGGGCGCCGGCCGGCGCGAGACCTGGCACCCCGACCCGGCCCGGGCGGCGGCCTACGACGAGCTGTACGCCGAGTACCGCGCCCTGCACGACCACTTCGGCCGTGGCGGCACCCACGTCCTGCACCGCCTCCGCACCCTCCGCCACCGCCCCCACTGACCCGCCCACCCCACCCAGCGCGTCGATCATGCAGTTGTGGTGGGCCGCAAAACGACATCAGGGCGCCTGGAACGGGCACCGGAACCGCATGATCGACGCGTTGCCCGGGCGTTGCCCGCTCTGGCGGCGGCGCGCGGGGACGGGGACGCCCCCGCTCGGTGGGCCGGGCGGGGGCGTCGGGTGGTGCGGTTCAGCCGAGGTCGACGGCCGGGTAGAGGGGGAAGCCGGTCAGCAGGTCGCTGGCCTGCTTGGCGACCCGGTCGGCGACGGCCGGGTCGAGGACGTACTTGGCCTTGGACGCGGTGCCGTCCGCGTTCGCGCCCGGCTTGGTCTGGCTGAGCACGGTGTGGATCAGCTCGGCCGTCTCGTCCATCTGCGCGGTGCCCAGCCCCCGGCTGGTCAGCGCCGGGGTGCCGACCCGGATGCCGGAGGTGTACCAGGCGCCGTTCGGGTCCTGCGGCACGGAGTTGCGGTTGGTGACGATGCCCGAGTCGAGCAGCGCCTGCTCGGCCTGCCGGCCGGTCAGCCCGTAGCCGGAGACGTCGATCAGCACCAGGTGGTTGTCGGTGCCGCCGGTGACCAGCTTGCCGCCGCGCCGCAGCAGCCCCTCGGCGAGCGCCTGGGCGTTGTCGACGATCCGCTGGGCGTAGTCGGCGAAGTCGGGGCGGCGGGCCTCGGCGAGGGCGACGGCCTTGGCGGCCATCACGTGCGGCAGCGGGCCGCCGAGCACCATCGGGCAGCCCCGGTCGACCTGGTCGGCCAGCTCGGGCTGGCAGAGCACCATGCCGCCGCGCGGGCCGCGCAGCGACTTGTGCGTGGTGGTGGTGACGACGTGCGCGTGCGGCACCGGGTCGAAGTCGCCGGTGAAGACCTTCCCGGCGACCAGGCCGGCGAAGTGCGCCATGTCGACCATGAAGGTGGCGCCGACCGAGTCGGCGATCTCCCGCATGATCCGGAAATTGACCTTCCGCGGGTACGCCGAGTAGCCGGCGACCAGGATCAGCGGCTTGAACTCGCGGGCCGCCTCGGCGACCTTGTCGTAGTCCACGAGGCCGGTGACCGGGTCGGTGCCGTAGCTGCGCTGGTCGAACATCTTGCCGGAGATGTTCGGCCGGAACCCGTGGGTGAGGTGGCCGCCGGCGTCCAGCGACATGCCGAGCATCCGCTGGTTGCCCAGCTCCCGGCGCAGCGCGAACCAGTCCGCCTCGGTGAGGTCGTTGACCTGCCGCACCTGGGCCTTCCTGAGCGCCGGCGACTCCACCCGGTCGGCCAGGATCGCCCAGAACGCCACCAGGTTGGCGTCGATGCCGGAGTGCGGCTGCACGTACGCGTGGGCGGCGCCGAACAGCTCCCGGGCGTGCTCGGCGGCGAGCGCCTCGACGGTGTCGACGTTCTGGCAGCCCGCGTAGAAGCGGCGGCCGACGGTGCCCTCGGCGTACTTGTCGCTGAACCAGTTGCCCATGGTCAGCAGGGTGGCGGGGGAGGCGTAGTTCTCGCTGGCGATGAGCTTGAGCGACTCGCGCTGGTCGGCGAGTTCGGCGCCGATGGCGTCGGCCACCCGGGGCTCGACGGCGCGGATCACCTCGAGGGCGCTGCGGAAGGCGGTGGATTCGGCGTTCAGCGACGACATGCGACCTCCAGTGACGTGCGGAAGGCCCAGGCGCTCGGCATGCGTCCTCATGACGGGACCGCTTCCCGATGGTTCTCCATCCCTACGCGCCAGTCACGGCCCGTGCCGATCCTACCGGGTCGACCCTGGCGGTTCCCGGCCCACCTCGCCCCGGCGGCGGGCCCCCGGCGGGGCGGGCGGGTGTCGACGTGGGGATTGACCGGCCCGGGACCGGGGCACAGCACACCCCGGGACGGCCCCGGTGCGCGGGCCGCCCGTCGACGAGGGGAGTGACGGGCAGATGACCACATCGGGCACGGACCGGCCGTTCGCCGTGGTGACCGGCGCGTCCAGCGGCATCGGGTACGAACTGGCGGCCCAGTTCGTCGAGCACGGGTACGACCTGGTGGTCGCCGCCGAGGACGACGGGATCGGCACGGCGGCGGAGCGGCTGCGGCGCGACGGGGGACCCCGGGTGGATCCCGTCCGGGCCGACCTGACCCGCGCAGAGGGGGTCGAGGCGCTGGCGGCGGCCGTGGCCGCGACCGGCCGCCCGGTCGACGCGCTGGCCCTCAACGCCGGGCGGGGCGCCGGCGGGGAGTTCGTCGGGGGCACCACGATCGCGGACGAGCTGGCGGTCGTCGACCTGAACGTGCGCTCGACGGTGCACCTGGCCAAGCTGCTGCTGCCGGGCATGGTGCGGCGCGGCGCCGGCCGGGTCCTGTTCACCTCGTCGATCGCCGCGACCATGCCGGGGCCCTTCCAGGCCGTCTACAACGCCTCGAAGTCGTTCGTGCAGTCCTTCGCGGAGGCGCTGCGCAACGAGCTGAAGGACACCGGGGTGACGGTGACCTCGCTGATGCCGGGGCCGACCGACACGGAGTTCTTCGCCCGTGCCGAGATGGAGGACACCCGGGTCGGCTCGGGACGCAAGGACGACCCGCGGACCGTGGCCGAGCAGGGCTTCGCGGCGATGATGCGGGGCGACCAGACGGTGACCGCGGGTTCGCTGCTCAACAAGGTGCAGACCGCCGCCGGCAAGATCGTCCCGGACAGGCTCAAGGCGGCGCAGCACCGCAGGATGGCCGAACCGGGCTCCGGCAGCTGACCCTTCCGGGGCGCGGCGGCGGGCCGTGGGGGCCCGCCGCCGGTGCGGGGGAACTTCGCGGTCGGGCGCGCCGCTGCCTATGATCGGCGGCATGGCGGGGGAGGAGGGCGAGGGCGGCAGCCTGCTCGCCATCAGCGACCTGCACGTCGGTCACCGGGACAACCGGGAGGTGGTCGAGGGGCTTCGCCCCGGATCGCCGCGGGACTGGCTGCTGGTCGCCGGGGACGTGGGCGACACCGTGGCCGACGTGGAGTGGGCCCTCGGCCTGCTCAGCCGTCGCTTCGCGAAGGTGGTCTGGGCGCCGGGCAACCACGAACTGTGGACCCCGCCGGCCGACCCGGTGACGTTACGCGGGGCCGCGCGCTACGCGCACCTGGTCGACGTCTGCCGGCGGCTGGGCGTGCTGACCCCGGAGGACCCGTACCCGGTGTGGCGGGGCACGGGCGGGCCCGTGGTCGTGGCGCCGCTGTTCCTGCTCTACGACCACAGTTGGCGCCCGGACGGGTTCGACACCCCCGAGGCGGCGCTGGAGGAGGCGTACCGGACGGGGATCGTGTGCACCGACGAGTTCCTGCTGCACCCCGACCCGTACCCGAGCCGGTCGGCCTGGTGTGCCGCCCGCGTCGCCGAGACCGCGCGTCGGCTCGCCGAACGGGAGCCGGGACTGCCGACGGTGCTGGTCAACCACTGGCCGCTGCTGCGCGAGCCGACCCGGGTGCTGCGCTACCCGATCTTCGCCCAGTGGTGCGGCACCGAGTCCACCGCCGACTGGCACCTGCGCTTCGACGCCGCCGCGGTGGTCTACGGCCACCTGCACATCCCCCGTACCACCTGGCACGACGGGGTGCGGTTCGAGGAGGTCTCGGTGGGCTACCCGCGGGAGTGGCGGCCCCGGGCCGCGCCCCCGGCGCTGCGGCGGATCCTGCCCGGCCCCCCGGCGTGACGACGGGCCCCGGCGCACCGGGGCCCGTCGAGTGCCGTCCGCTCAGGCCGTCACGGCGTCCAGCGACTTCTTGATCGCCTTCGGGTCGGTCGGCTTGCGGGGCGCGTCGGCGCGCAGCTCGATCATCCGCTCGCCGATCTCCTGGAGCTGCTTACGGCCGAGGGCCTCGCGCACCTTCGGGAACCACTCCTGCTCCTCCTCCTCGACGTGGTGCAGGACGTTCTCGATCAGCACCGTGGTCTTGGCGTTGAAGCGCTCGTCGGCGGCGTCCATGGTGAACAGCTCGGCGCAGAGCACGTCGGCGACGTGGTGTTCCTCGTACGACTCGAGGATGTCGTCCTCCAGGTCGGGCAGGAGCCTGCGGACCTCGGGATACATCACCTCGTTCTCGAGGTAGGTGTGGACCGTGAGGGCTTCCAGGATCTCGTTCACCAGCTTCTGCCGCCGCGCCGCCGGACCCTCCTCGGCATCCTGGAACGCCTTGAACAGGCGGCGCATCTCCTTGTGGTCCTCTTTCAACAGGACGATGGCATCGGTGGACACCGTATGACCTCCTAGCTCGGCTGACACCTCCACCCGTACCCCCGGGGTGAGCAGCGAAAACGGATGGGGCCCGGCGAATCACCGCCGGGCCCCACCACGGGTCGTGCCGTGCTGTTACTTCACCACGTTGTACGCGTTGACCATGCCGGCGCCGTAGAAGCCGTTGCGCTTGCCGCCGGAGCAGGTCGCGTCGTAGGCGTTCGGGCCGGCCGCGATCAGCGGCACCGGGTTGTAGACGCCACCGGGGCACGTGATCGCCTCGGCGGTGTTGCCCAGGAAGGCCGACAGCTGACCCGAGGTCATGCCCGGGTGTGCCGAGACGGCCAGGGCGGCCACGCCGGCGGCGTGCGGCGAGGACATCGAGGTGCCCTGCTTGTAACCCCAGCCGTTGGTCTTCGTGGTGGTGTTGTAGGTGGTGGACAGGATGCCGTCGGTCGGGGTCGAGCTGACACCCCGGGTACGGAAGCGGGTGTCGCCACCCGGCGCCGTCACCTCGATCACGCCCTGGCCGTACGAGGAGTAGTAGCTCTTCTGCCCGGTCGGGCCGACCGCCGACACCGTCACCACGCCCGGCGCCTCGCCCGGCAGGACGAGGCAGGAGTTGGTGAGGTTCTCGCGCTCCTCGGGCGTCCCGTTGTTCGGGCTGCCCGTGTCGGTGATCTTGTGAGCGAGGTCGAAGTTCGAGTTACCCGCGGACGCCACGTGCAGCACGCCCTTGCTCTGCGAGTAACGCAGGGCCCGCTGGACCGCCTTCCACACCGGACGCTGGCGTGCGTCGTTGCGGCAGTTGAGCTCCCACGGGTCGATGTAGTAGCTGTTGTTGGTCACCCGCATGCCCTGCTCGGCGGCCCAGATGAACCCGCAGACCGCGGCCTCGGGGAAGATGTAGCCGTCGTCGTTGACCACCTTGACGGCGGCCACCTTGACGCCCGGGGCCACACCGGTCACCCCGACGCCGTTGACGGCGGCGGCGATGGTGCCGGCCACGTGGGTGCCGTGGTCGGAGGTGGTCGGGTTCCAGGCGGACTCGGTGGTGTCGGAGACCCCACCGATGCAGGACGTGCTCTTGTTCTTCGCGATCTGGCTGGCCAGGTCGGGGTGGCTGGAGGAGATGCCGCTGTCCAGCACGCCCACCACCACGTCGGCGCGGCCGGCGTTGACGGCGTGGGCCTGCGGGACGTCGATCATCGGCATGTCCCACTGCTGACCGAAGAGGGGCTCCTTGGTCGGGTCGGCGGTCGTGTTGGCCGCCTCGGCCGCGGAGACCTCCAGGGTCTCGCCCTCCTCGAGGGCGGTGCCCAGGCCGGCCGTGGACGCCACCGAGTCGACGCCCGCGCCTGCCACGTCCGTGACGAAGTCGGGGTTGGTCGACCGGACGACGAGCACGCCGATCTGGTCGTAGCTGGCCACCACGGTGCCGTTGGCGGCGGCCACGCGGGCGGCCGCCTTGTCGGTCGTGGCGCCCTGCGGTGCGAGCACCAGGAACGTGGTGTCCGGGCCGGCGGCCGAGGCCGCCGGGGCCACCCCGCCGGCGACGGCGAGGCCGACGCCGAGCGTCACGGCGGACGCGGCAGCCAGTGTCTTGCGACGGAGGTTCTTCACACAGACTCCCAGGGGCTGTTTCCAGCCGGGGTACGCCCCCTGGCGGGGAGCGACCGGCGGGAGGCGGGCGGGGATGCACGCCTCCGCAAGCACCAGCGTCGCGGCGTCCGGTGGCGTTACACGCGTCCGCGGGGCCCGGGCGGGAGGTGTCAGACGGTCGCCAGGGTGTGGGGGATCTCGTCGAGCAGCTCCCGGGCGAGGAAACCGATCCGGCCGAACCGGGGGACCAGCCGCTGACCGCTCACCGCGTGGGCGAACGCCGCCCAGCAGGCGGCCTGTGCCGGTTCCGCGCCCCGCGACAGCAGCCCGGCCAGCAGCCCGGCGCGGACGTCCCCGCTGCCGGAGGTGCCCAGACCGGCGTCGCCGCTCTCCTCCCGCCAGCTCCGGCCGTCGGGGGTGGCGATGTGGCCGTAGAGCGACACCACCGCGTCGTACCGGCGGGCCAGCTCCGTCGCCTCGGCGTCGAGGTCGTCGCCGGGCTCCCGGTCGAGCAGGTGCCGGGCCTCGGTGAGGTTGGGGGTGAGCACCACCGGCCGGCCGGACCCGACCAGGAGGTCAGGGGCGTGGCTGAGGGCCCCCAGGGCGTACGCGTCGAGCACCAGCGACGTCTCCGGACCGGCCGCGTCGAGCACCAGGCGCAGCAGGCGACCGGTCTCGTCGATGTCCTTCAGGCCGGGGCCGACGGCCACCACGTCCGCCTCGGCCACCAGGTCGCCCAGCAGCTCGCCGGGCCGTCCCGCGACCGCCCCCTCGGTGGTCTCCGGCAGCCCCACCACCAGCGCCTCGGGCACCTGGATGCTCAGCGCGGCGGCGGTGGACTCGGCGGCGGCGAGCTGGAGCACGCCGGCCCCGGCCCGTAGCGCGGCCACGCCGGCGAGCAGCACCGCGCCGGGGGTGAACCGCGAGCCGCCGACCACCAGCACCGTGCCCCGGGCCTCCTTGCCGCCGGTCGGCACGGGCAGCGCCCAGTCCCGCAGCAGACCGGGGGTGATCACCCGCGTGTCAGACCGGTTCGGCATGGACCTCGTCCTCCCTGGTCGGTCGGGCGCCCTGCTCGCGCAGGTGACCGACGTCGTTGAACACATCGGGGGTCAGCCGGCCGTCGGTCCCGGCGGACCAGCCGGTGATCGAGCAGTTGGCGATGACGTGCTCGCGGGTCAGCGCCATCAGCTCCGCCTCGGTGAGCCCCTCCACGAGGTAACGGGTCAGGAAGACCAGGGCGTCGTGGCCGAACAGCAGCACGCGCCGGCCCTCGTGGTCGCGGCGCAGGTCGCCGAGGAGGGCACGCAGGCGCAGCGCCACGTCGGTCCAGGACTCTCCGCCCGGCGGCCGGTAGTAGAACTTGCCGAGCCGGTCGCGGCGCGCCGCCTCCTCCGGGTGCCGCCGGCGCACCCCCTGCCCGGTCAGGCCGTCCAGGATGCCCAGCTCCCGGTCGCGCAGTCGCTCGTCGCGGCTGAGCGGGATCCCGGTGCCGGCCAGTGCCAGCTCGGCGGTCCGCACCGCCCGCAGGTACGGCGACACCACCGCCACGTCCGGCCGGCGGGCCTCGGGCAGCCCGGCCAGCCACCGCGCGGTGGCCCGGGCCTGCTCCTCCCCGGTCGGGCTCAACGGCACGTCCGCGTCCCGGTGGGTCAGGTCGATCAGCTCGGCGCCGGACGTCTCGGCCGCCGTGGCCGCCACGTTCGCCGTGCTCTCGCCGTGCCGGACGATCCAGAGCGTCGCCAGTTCCGCCATGCGGCAACCCCTACCCGCAAGCCCGCCGAGGTAACCGGGCCCGCCACTCGGTGTCATCCGGCCGGGGCAGCGGACGGAGACGGTGCGCCGGGTCGCGCCGTTCCGCAGCCCGCCCCGGCGCACCGCTCAGCGCCGGCGGTCCGGCGCGCGTCGGGCGACCGCGCAGACCTCCCGCCGGATCTCCTCCAGCCGGTCGGCCAGTTCCCGCGGCCGGCTCAGGGCCACCGGGTGCCCGCCGTCCATCTCGTCCGGGATGATCCCCAGCCGGTCGGCCACCAGCTTCCGCAGGAAGTCGATCGGGAAGAAGCGGTCACCCCGGCAGAGCAGCGCCCGGGTCGGCACGTCCGGCCAGGCGGCGAGCGGCCAGGGCTTCTCGAACGGCGTCCCCGACTGGTCCCGGGCGTTCGCCGTGGCCTCCTCGACCAGCCGGGGCGGCAACTCGTGGAAGAAGACGACGTTCGGGTCCTCGTCCTGCTCGGGCGTCCAGCCCTCGCGTTCGGCCTGGACCCGTCGGGCCTGCGCGTAGCCGGTGCCGCTCCACCACTCGCCCGGCGACTCGCCGGGGGCGGGCACCATCGGGGTCAGCAGCACGAGCAGGTCCGCGTGGACCCGGTCGCACACCAGCGGGCCGGTGAACGCGCCGAACGACTGGGCCACGACGACCAGGTCCGTGCGGTCCCCGACGGCCCGGACGGCGGTGTCGGTGTACTCCACCAGCCCCGCCGAGTCGTCGTCGCACGGCAGGTCGACCGCCACCACGTCGTGCCCCCGGTCCCGCAACTGCTCCGCCAGCAGGTGCCAGTACCAGGGCCCGCTGCCCGCGGGCGGGATCAGGACGTAGGTCGCCACGTCAGTGAACCTCCAGCTCCGGGGAGTTGCCGGTGGCCCGCGCGGGCGATGCGTCGCGCCGCCGGGTCTCGCGGCGTCGGACGTCGTACCGGTCGTGGTGCCGCCACCACTGCTGCGGATGTTCGAGCCCCTCCTCCTGCCGGCCCAACGCCGTCAGGCCGAGGTAGTTGTAGGTGTTGATCAACGCGTCGCCGCCCCGTGAGAAGGACGAGTAGGTGTGGAAGACGTCCGCCCCGTCGCGGAGGAACACACTCAACCCGGAGCACTCCGCGTCGTCGCTGGTGGCCCCGAAGTCGGGATTGAAGTCCCCGTCGAACAGACCCGGCAGATCCACCGGGCCGTCCGGGGAGTCGAAGACGTACTCCTTGTCGATCCGGACCATCGGTAGCCGGCGCCGCTGAGCGCTCAACGCGTCGCGTGCCCGGGTGAGCTCCTTCTCGCTGACGAGCAGTTCCGCACGGGCCGCCTCCCACTCGTCTCGGCTGACAACTCTCGGCTGGGTCATGGCGTCTCTCCTGCCTCCGTCCATCCGGCGATGTCAGCGTCGCGCCGCACCGCCGGCCACCCCGTTGAGACGGCGGGGCGCGTGGGAACTCATCGCCGCCATCCGTCAACGGGTCATCGGCAGCCCGAAGGCCGGAAAGACGCGGGGCGGGAACGCGGTGACCTCCGTGACCTCGCCACCCTCGATGCGGAGCACGTCGAGGCCCAGCGCGTGGTAGCGGGACCGGCCCGGTCCACGCACGTAGCAGGCGACGGCGGGCTGGCGGTTGGCCCGGGTGGGCACGTGACACCAGTCCTTCCAGGCGGTGGGCCCGACCAGCGCGGGCGCCCAGCACTCGATGATCGCGTCCCGTCCCTCGTACCAGGTCGGCTTGGGCGGCATGGTGAAGCGGGCATCCTCGCGCAGCAACGCCGCCAGCGCGGTCAGGTCGGCGCTTTCGGTCGCCGCCACGTACCGCTGGAGCACCGCCCGTTCCTCGGCGCTCGGGTCGGTCGCCGCCGGCCACTCCGTCCGCCGTTCCGGCAGGCGCTGCCGGAGGGTGGCGCGCGCCCGTTGCAGGGCGCTGTTGACCGCGGCGACCGTGCCGTCGAGCAGCGCGGCGGTGTCCGCCGCCGGCCAGCCGAGCACGTCGCGCAGGATGAGCACCGCCCGTTGCCGGGGCGGCAGGTGCTGGATCGCGGCGAGGAACGCCAGTTCGATGGTCTCCTTGGCCACCAGTGCCGCGTCCGGCTCGACGTCGGGCGGGGCGGGCGGATCGAGCAACCGGTCCGGATAGGGCTGGAGCCAGGGGACTTCCGCCTGCGGCAACGAGGCCCGGCCGGGCCCGGAGACCCGCGACGACGTCGGCGCGACGAGCGGACCCGGCTGTCGCTGGCGGCGGTCGAGGAAGTCGAGACAGGCGTTGGTGGCGATCCGGTAGAGCCAGGCCCGCACGGTGGAGCGGCCCTGGAAGCTCTCCCGGCTGCGCCAGGCCCGCAGGAACGTCTCCTGCACGAGATCCTCGGCGTCGTCGAACGACCCGAGCATCCGGTAGCAGTGCACCTGCAACTCCCGCCGGTGCCGGTCGGTCAGCTCCGCGAAGGCCTGCTCGTCGCCCGACCGGAGGGCCGCGCCGGCCACGGTCACCCCGCTTCCGCCCGATCCCGCGCCACCTTCACCCACGAACTGTCTCCCCCGTCCCGGTCATCGGATCATCGACGCACCGTAACCCACCGGTACGACGACCGACGGAGTCGTCACCGTCGTCCGGTTCCGGCCCGGAAGGCGTCGACCAGATCGGCCGGGGCCCGGCGCGGCGGGGCGTGATCGGGGCGGGGCCGGGTAAGCGGCGCGTCCATCGATCACCGAGACGGGGAGGTGCGCCGTGGCCACCATGGTCAGGGAGCCGGCGAGCCCGGTGAAGGACCAGAACTACGACCTGATCCACGCGCTGCAGATGTCGTTGCAGCACATCTGGCAGTTGGAGAACTACGTCGCCGACGCCGACGCGCGGGGCGACACGGAGTTGGCCACCTGGTTCCGGAAGATCCAGGAGAACAACCGCAAGGCGGGCGAGCAGGGCAAGCGGATGCTCCTGGCGCGTCTCCAGGAGGAGATGAGCTGAGTCGGCACCGCCGGCGGTCGGACGGCCGGAGACGGGCCGCCCGGCCGCCGCGTACGACCGCCGGTGCCGGCGACGCCATCCGGAGCCGGCGGCCGGCCGAGGTGCCGGCGCGCGGGGCCGTGACGGGGCGTGCCGGCCGACCGGGCGGGTTACGGTGTCAGGCGTGGCGACGCCGGCCGAGGAGATCCAGGTGGGGGAGCGGCTGGTGCGCGTCTCCAGCCCCGACAAGCCGTACTTCCCGCAACTCGGGCTGACCAAGCTGGACGTGGTGCGCTACTTCCTCGCCGTCGGCGACGGCGTCCTGCGCGCCCTGCGGGACCGGCCGACCATGCTCGAGCGGTGGCCGCGTGGCGTCTTCGACGGCGCGAAGATCGGCACCCGGCAGGACAACCGGGGCGACGCCTTCTATCAGAAGCGGCTGCCGGCGGGGGCGCCCGACTGGGTCCGCACCGCCCACATCACCTTCCCGAGCGGGCGTACGGCCGACGAGGTCGCGCCGAGCGAACTGGCGGTGGTGATCTGGGCGGCCAACCTCGGCACGCTGCGGTTCCACCCGTGGCCGGTCTCCGCCGCCGACGTCGAGCGACCCGACCAGCTGCGCATCGACCTGGATCCGATGCCGGGGGTGGGCTTCGGCCAGGTGGTGCCGGTGGCCCACGAGGTGCGCGCGTTCCTCGCCGAGCTGGGCCTGACCGGCTACCCGAAGACCACCGGCGGGCGGGGCCTGCACGTCTACCTCTCCATCGAGCCCCGCTGGAGCTTCGGCGACTGCCGGCGGGCGGTGCTGGCGCTGGGCCGGGAGATGCAACGCCGGCTGCCGGAGCTGGTCACCACCACCTGGTGGCGGGAGCAGCGGGACCGGCCGGTCTTCGTCGACTACAACCAGATGTCCCGGGACCACACGATGGCCTCGGCGTACTCCATCCGCCCCACCCCGCAGGCGCTGGTCTCCGCGCCGTTGGACTGGTCGGAGCTGGACGACGTCCGGCCGGAGGACTTCGCCGTGACCACGATGCCCGCCCGGTTCGCCGAGCGCGGCGACCCGCACGCGGGCCTCGACGACCGGCGGTTCTCCCTGGAACCGCTGCTGGAGCTGGCCGACCGGGAGGGGCTGGAGGCCCCGCCGGAGCGCTGAGCCGGCCGGTCGGGGCCCGCCGGGAGATGCTGGGCGCGTCGGCTCACTCCCACGGGCTGCGTTCGCCGTCGAACTCCTCGAAGACCAGCCAGGTGCGGGTGGAGAGCACGCCGGCGATGCCCTGCACCCGGCCCAGCACCACGTCGCGCAGGGTGGCGTTGTCC
Source organism: Micromonospora sp. NPDC047812 (assembly GCF_040704175.1). Taxonomy (NCBI): domain Bacteria; kingdom Bacillati; phylum Actinomycetota; class Actinomycetes; order Micromonosporales; family Micromonosporaceae; genus Micromonospora; species Micromonospora sp. NPDC047812. The sequence goes on from NZ_JBEYRY010000006.1 coordinate 232,058, forward strand.
GGTGCCCGGACCAGGGCGAGCACGTCGTGGTCGCCGCCGAGCAGGGCGGCGTGCTCGATGTAGCGGACCCGGGCCAGTTCCGCCGACACCTCCCGCCAGGTGTTCTGTTCGATCTTCAACGCGATGTACGCCGAGGTGCCCAGGCCCGCCGCCTCGGGCGCGACCCGGGCCCGGAAGCCGGTGATCACCCCGTCGCGCAGCAGCCGCTCGACCCGGGCGTACGCGTTGGTGCGGGAGATGTGGATCCGCTCGGCGAGGGTGCGCACCGACGTGCGGCCGTCGCGGACCAGCTCGTCGAGGATCCGCCGGTCGACGTCGTCCAGCGGTCGCGCCGAACGTCCCGTTCCGGCCGCCCGCTCCGCCGTGCCCCCGGACTCCTGGCTCATCTCGTCGCCTTTTCCATGCCAGCCGTCCCGCGTTCGTCCTGGATCTTGAGTCAATCATCCGACAGCAGGAGCATAGGCCCACCACACGTCCAGGAGGTCCCGCCGTGACGACCACACCCGAGGCGGTCCGCAGGGCATCCCCGCGCAGCCGCCGGGCGGCCACCCCGCCCGACCCGGCCAAGCCGCTGCTGCCGGCCACCGAGCCCGTCCGCCTGCTCGATCCGACCGGCACGCCGCTGCGCGCCCCCGCCGACTACCCCGAGCCGCCCGTGGAGGCGCTCGTCGAGATGCACCGGCGGATGGTCGTCGGCCGTCGCTTCGACGTCCAGGCCACCGCGCTGACCAAGCAGGGCCGGCTGGCCGTCTACCCGTCCTCGCGCGGCCAGGAGGCCTGCCAGGTCGGTGCCGTCCTCGCCCTGCGCGACACCGACTGGGTCTTCCCGACCTACCGGGAGTCGATGGCCCTCGTCAGCCGGGGCATCGACCCGGTCGAGGTGCTGACCCTGCTCCGCGGGGACTGGCACTGCGGGTACGACCCCGCCGAGCGGCACACCGCCCCGCAATGCACCCCGCTGGCGACCCAGTGCGTGCACGCCGCCGGGCTGGCCTACGGCGAGGCGTACCAGGGGCGCGACACCGTCGCGCTGGCGTTCATCGGCGACGGGGCGACCAGCGAGGGCGACTTCCACGAGGGCGTCAACTTCGCCGCCGTGTTCAAGGCCCCCGTCGTCTACTTCGTGCAGAACAACCGGTACGCGATCAGCGTCCCGCTGTCCCGGCAGACCGCCGCGCCGTCGCTGGCGTACAAGGGCGTCGGCTACGGGGTGCCCAGCGAACAGGTCGACGGCAACGACCCGGTGGCCGTGCTCGCGGTGCTCACCCGCGCGGTGGAGCACGCCCGCTCGGGCAAGGGCCCGTTCCTGGTCGAGGCGCACACCTACCGCATGGAGGCGCACACCAACGCCGACGACGCGACCCGCTACCGCGACGGCGCCGAGGTCGAGGCCTGGCGGGACCGGGACCCGGTGGTCCGGCTGGAGACGTACCTGCGGGCCCGGGGCGCGCTCGACGACGCCGCCGTCGCCGCGGTCGCCGAGGAGGCCGAGGCGTACGCCGCCGACCTGCGCACCCGGATGAACGCGCAGCCGACGGTCGACCCGATGAGCCTCTTCGACCACGTCTACGCCGAGCCCACCCCGCAGCTGGTCGAGCAGCGCGAGCAGGTCCGCGCCGAGCTGGCCGCCGCCGCAGACGAGGAGGGTGAGCGCTGATGGCCGCCCTGACCATGGCGAAGGCGCTCAACGCCGCGCTCGCCGACGCGATGCTCGACGACGACCGGGTGGTCGTCTTCGGCGAGGACGTCGGGGCGCTCGGCGGCGTCTTCCGGATCACCGACGGCCTCCAGGCCCGCTTCGGCGACAAGCGCTGCTTCGACACGCCGCTCGCCGAGGCCGGCATCGTCGGCTTCGCCGTCGGGATGGCCATGTCCGGGCTGCGCCCGGTGGTCGAGATGCAGTTCGACGCGTTCGCGTACCCGGCGTTCGAGCAGATCGCCTCGCACGTGGCGAAGCTGCGCAACCGCACCCGGGGCGCGCTCAGCGTGCCGATCGTCATCCGGGTGCCGTACGCCGGCGGCATCGGCGGCGTCGAGCACCACTGCGACTCCAGCGAGGCGTACTACGCGCACACCCCCGGGCTGAAGGTCGTCACCCCGGCGACGGTGGAGGACGCGTACTCGCTGCTGCGCCAGGCGATCGAGGACCCCGACCCGGTCGTGTTCATGGAGCCGAAGAAGCTCTACTTCTCCAGCGCCGAGGCGCAGCTTCCCGCGGCCACCGCGCCGATCGGCCGGGCGGTCGTGCGTCGCCCCGGCCGCGACGCGACCCTCGTCGCGTACGGGCCGGCGGTGCCGGTCGCGCTGGAGGCCGCCGAGGCCGCCCGCGAGGAGGGCTGGGACCTCGAGGTCGTGGACGTGCGCAGCATCGTGCCGTTCGACGACGAGACCGTCACGGCCTCGGTCCGGCGTACCGGCCGGTGCGTGGTGATCCAGGAGGCGCAGGGCTTCGCCGGGGTGGGCGCCGAGATCGCCGCCCGGGTCCAGGAGCGCTGCTTCCACGCCCTGCACGCCCCGGTGCTGCGGGTGTCCGGGCTGGACATCCCGTACCCGGCGCCGATGCTGGAGCACACCCACCTGCCGTCGGTGGACCGGGTGCTCGACACGGTGGCCCGGCTCCAGTGGGACGACCAGCCCGACGGGCGCTGGCTGAGCCGGGGGAGCGCGGCGTGACCACCGTGGACGGGGCGCAGGTCTTCCTCCTGCCCGACCTGGGCGAGGGGCTGAGCGAGGCCGAGATCGTCGAGTGGCGGGTCGCCGTTGGCGACGTGGTCACGGTGGACCAGAGCGTCGTGGAGGTGGAGACCGCCAAGGCCGTCGTCGACGTGCCCTGCCCGTACGCCGGGCGGGTCGTGGCGCTGCACGGCGCGGCGGGCGAGACCCGCCCGGTCGGCCAGCCGCTGATCACCATCGCGCCGCTCGACGGCGGCGCCGGCGACGAGCCCGCCGGGCACGCCACCTACCGCGAGGAGGAGCGGGCCGGCTCCGGCAACGTCCTCATCGGGTACGGCACCGGCCACGGCGGCCCGGGACGGCGGCGTCGCCGCCCCCGTCTCGTGGCCGCGCCCGAGCCCACCCCGGCCGCCCCGGCGGCGGCTCCCGCCCCGGCGGCGGCGACCGCGGCGGATTCGGCCGACCGCCCGCACGGCGCGGCGGCGCCCCTGGTCATCTCGCCGATCGTGCGCCGGCTGGCCCGCGAGCACGGCCTCGACCTGGCCACCCTGCGCGGCACCGGCCCGGGCGGCGTGGTGCGCCGGGCGGACGTGGAGGCCGCCGTCGCCGAGGCGGCCACGCCCGCCGCCCGGCTCGCCGCGGTGCCGGACGAGCCCGCCCCGCCGGCCGTCCCCGGCGCCGAGGACGTGGTCGTCCCGCTGACCGGCATCCGCAAGGCGATCGCCGACAAGCTCTCCCGCAGCCGGCGGGAGATCCCCGAGGTGACCATCTGGGTGGACGTGGACGCCACCGGGCTGCTGGAGACCCGCGCGGCGATCAACGCGGCGACCCCGGACGCGCCGGTGAGCATCCTGGCCCTGCTGGCCCGGATCTGCCTGTCCGGGCTGCGCCGGTACCCGCAGCTCAACGCCCGGGTCGACACCGAGGGCCAGCGGATCGTCCAGTCCGCCGGGGTGCACCTGGGCATCGCCGCCCAGACCGACCGGGGGCTGGTCGTGCCGGTGCTGCGGGACGCGCAGCGGCTCACCACCGCCGAACTGGCCGCCGAGCTGACCGCGACCACCATGGCCGCCCGGGCCGGCACGCTGCCCCCGGCCCGGCTGACCGGCGGCACGTTCACGCTCAACAACTACGGCGTCTTCGGCGTCGACGGCTCCACCCCGATCATCAACCACCCGGAGGCGGCGCTTCTCGGGGTGGGACGGATCGTGGACAAGCCCTGGGTGGTGGACGGGCAGCTCGCGGTGCGGAAGGTGACGCAGCTCAGCCTGACCTTCGACCACCGGGTCTGCGACGGCGGGGTGGCCGGCGGCTTCCTGCGGCACGTCGCCGACTGCGTCGAGCGGCCGGCGGTGCTGATCGCCAACGTCTGACCCCGGCCGCGACGGCCCCGGCTCCGCCTCCCGGCGGCGCCGGGGCCGTCGCCGTCGCGGCCCGTGTTTTCCCGGGGACGGGCCGGGAATGCGGGCCGGGCAGTCTCGCCGAGGGGAGGACGAGGTGGCGTATCCGGACATACCCTCCGCCGGCGGCGTGCGCCGTCACGCGGTGGCCGGCGCCCCGCTGCTCTGCGACGCCCGGGAGCACGGCCTGACCGGCGACGGGGTGGCCAACGACCAGCCGGCGCTCGCCGCGCTGGTGGACCGGCTCGGCGACGCGTACGCCGCCGACGGCCGGGCCCGGATCATCTACTGCCCGCCCGGGGTCTACTCGATGCGGGACTCGGGCACCGTGTGGCGTACCGGGGTGTCGCTCGTCGGCGCCGGCCCGGGGGCGACCCGCTTCGTGCTCAGCAACTCGGGCAACCGGGCCGATCCGGCGCCGCTGGCCTTCTACACCACGAACGAGCACGGTGCCGACCGGAACCGGCACCTGGCCGACTGCACCTTCTCCGACTTCGAGATCGACGGCTCGGGCGTGGCGTCGGCGGACTACAACCCGCTGGCCAAGGGGCTCGGGTTGCAGTACGTCGTGCGGGGCACCTTCCGCAACCTGTACATCCACCACACCGCCGCCACCGGACTGGGCTGCGACTTCCTCCAGGACTGCCTGATCGAGGGCGTGCTGGTGGTCGGGTGCGGACGGCTGGACAGCGGTACCGAGATGGGCGGCGCCGGCATCGGCGTCGGCATCGGCGGCTGGGGCAGCGTCGAGCGGTTCAACATCGTCAACTGCAGCGCCGTGGCCAACGCCACCAACGGCATCTTCCTGGAGTTGCAGAAGGCGGACCACCTGCGGCCACGGGGGGTGCGGATCATCGGCTGCCACGCCCAGGGCAACCGCTTCGGCATCTCCGACTGGGGCGCCAACGGACTGATCGTCTCCTCCTGCACCATGACGGGGAACCTGGAGGCGGGCTTCCACGTCTCGGCGAAGGGCACCACGCACACCGCCGGGCGGGGCGGCATCCTCACCGACTGCGTCATCGACGGCAACCTGCGCGACGGGGTCAGCATCGGCGACACCCCCGGCCCGTACACGATCCGCGGCAACCGGATCAGCGGCAACGGCCGGTACGGCTACCACCAGCGCAACCTCGGCGGGTCCGAGGAGCGGACCGCCGAGGAGATCGTCATCGAGAGCAACGACTTCTACGGCAACAGCGCCGACGCCATCCGCATCGACCGTCCGGTCCGCGACGCCTTCCTGGTCGCCAACCGGATCCGGAACAACGGGCGGCAGTGGGCGCCGGCGACGAGCGAACACGGGGACTCGGTGCGGTACACCGAGAAGTCGGTGGTGAACCGGCGGGCGAACTGGCCGAACGACGGCCACCGGGGCAAGGTGGTGCGGGTCGGCGAGCGGATCGCCGTGGTGGCGGCCAACGACGACACCGAGCTCACCCTCGCGCCGATCCGGCCGGACTCCCCGAGCGGGTGGAGCGGGGCCACTCCGGCGCCGGGCACGGCGTACGAGCTGCCCGCCGGACCGCCGGTGCGGGCCGGCATCGCGATCAACGCGGCCGTCGAGTCGGCCACCATCCGGGGCAACCGGATCTGGGACAACCGGGAGCCGAGCACGCAGAGCCACGGACTGTGGATCACCGAGCGGGGCAGCTGCGTGGACTGCCGGGTCGAGGACAACGACCTCGCCGGCAACGCGGACTCCGCCATCCGACTGGACACCCCACCTGTCGGCGGCCGGTGGGAACGCAACCACGGCTGACGACGACCGGCGTAGTTGCCACCCCGCCGGCGTTGTGCCGCGTCGTGCCGCACGGCGTCGCCTCGCCGCCGGCGCGGGTGGGGCCGACGGCTGTCCGCCGACACCGACGACGCCGTGGTCCGAACCCGGACGCGGCGGCAGTCCGGGGGCCGGCGGTGGCGCGTCGGGCGATTCCGGACGGACCCGGAAACCGGCGCGTGCGGCCCTATTCCGTGCAGTGCGGGAAATGCTTCCCATAATTGCTTTCGCGATTCCTCCGAAATTGCGCGCCCATCCGGCGCGGCGTGGAGAGAATGTGGCTGAGGGACACCAATCAACGGGGGGACGCATCATGGAGTTGAGGCGGCGACTGACGGTGCTGGCCGTGACCATCGCGGCCGCGCCGTTGGCCCTCGGCGGGTGCACCGCCGACCGCAAACCGGGTGCCCGGCCGGCCGAGGGGCAGGCGGCGGCGCCGGAGCTGACCGTCACGCCCACCGACCGCGCCCGCGAGGTGCCGATCACCGCCGAGGTGGGGACCGCGGTCAGGAACGGCAAGGTCACCGCCGTGCGGATCACCGACGACAAGGGCGCGCAGGTCGCGGCGGAGCCCCGGGAGGACGGCTCGGGCTGGGTGCCGAAGGCGCCCCTGAAGCCGCGGCGCACCTACACCGCGGAGGTGACCGCCACGGGCGACTCGGGTACGACGACGACCCGCAGGACCACCTTCACCACGATGCCGAAATCGACGAAACCGGAAATCACCAGCACGTTGTACTTCGCCGGCGATCGGACGTACGGCACCGCCATGCCGGTGACCGTGGCGTTCGACCCACCCATTCCGAAAGAGGCCAGGGACGACGTGCAGCGCCGATTGTTCGTGAAGACGGATCCGCCGCAGCCGGGCGCCTGGTCGTGGGTCTCCGACGGCAGTCAGGCCTATTACCGGGCCCCCGATTTCTGGCGCCCGGGGACCAGGATCAGCGTCCGGGCCGGGCTGGAGGGCCTGCCGATCGGCAAGGACCGGGTCGGCGACTCCGACCGCACCGCCACCTCCCGGATCGGCCGGCAGGTGGCCCTGGAGATCGACAACGCGACCAAGCAGATGTCGGTGCTGCGCGACGGCAAGGTCGTCCGCCGGATCCCGGTCAGCCTCGGCAAGCCGAGCACGCCGACCTCCAGCGGCAAGATGGTGATCATGGAGAAGCACCAGCAGACGACGTTCGACACGCGGGGCTCGGCCGACCCCTACGTGGTCGACGTCGAGGACGCCCAGCGGCTGACCTGGGGTGGCGAGTTCATCCACGGGGCGCCGTGGTCGGAGGGGGACCAGGGCAGCACCAACGTCTCGCACGGCTGCACCAACGTCTCCGCCGCCGCCGCGGACTGGCTGATGGGGGTCACCCAGGTCGGTGACCTGGTCACGGTCAAGGGCACGGAGGTGCCGTTGACCGAGGGCAACGGCTGGACGGCCTGGAACGTCAGCTGGGACGAGTTCGTCAAGGGCAGCGCGCTGCCCGTGCCGGCCGGGCTGCGGCCGTCCCCGTCGCCCGTGCCGTACCCCGGTGCGGTGGCCGGGGGCTCGCCGGCGCCGGCGCCGTCCGTCCGTGGCGGCTGAGCCGACCGTACGCACACCCGGGGACCGGTCCGCCGCCACGCGGGTCGGTCCCCCGGCGCGTGGGTGGCACCGAGGCGTCCCGCCGACCCCCGTCCGGCGTCGCGGCTCAACCCAGCGGCACCCGGGCCACCCCGGGGCCCGTGAGGCTCCCCAGCCACAGGTGGTCGCCGTGCTGGCGGACGCCGGTGATCATGTCGTAGGTCCCGCTCGGGCCGTGCAGGGTCCGCAGCACCCGCCCCTCGCCGTCGACGAGGGCCACCAGGCCGTAGCGCAGCGGCTTCGGCTGCACCGCCGCCGGCAGCACCGCCACCAGCTGCCGCAGCCGGGGGTGGGGCAGCAGCCGCTCGACCACCGGTACGCGGGGACTGGGCAACGCGATCCAGTACGTCCCGTCGCCCACCGGGGTCAGGTTGTCCGGGTACGCGGGCAGGTCGGCCAGCACGGTGACCGCGCCGTCGGCCAGCGCCACCCGCACCAGTCGATGGGCGGCGGTCTCGACCAGCATCAGCGCCGACTCGTCCGGGGTGAGCGCGAGCCCGTTGGGGAAGTAGAACCCGGTGCGGACGACGTCGGTGCGCCCGCTGCGCGGGTCGTACGCCAGCACCCGCCCGTTGGGCCGGTGTTCCAGCAGGTCCCGTTTCCAGTGCGCGAGCGGGAAGCGGTCGGAGGAGTCGGTGAAGTAGACCGTGCCGTCGCGGGCGACGGTGGCGTTGTCGGCCAGGTGCGCCCTCGCCCCGAGGCCGCCCAGCTCGCGCACCGCCCCGTCACCGGTCACCCGCAGCAGCCCCCGGTACGCGTCGCAGACCACGAGGCTGCCGTCGAGCGGGTCGACCTCCAAGCCCAGCGGCCGGCCGCCGGTGTCGGCGAGCGGCCGGGGCCGGGTGCCGGGAGGCGCGTCGACCGGCCACCACCAGAGCCGGCCGTCCTCCGTGCCGCTGATGACCCGGCCGGACGGGTCGACGACCACGTCCTCCGGGCCGGACACGCCGTCGGGCAGGGGCAGCAGCTCCACGGAGTCGAGGCGCCGGTCGGCGGGCGTCCACGGCCCGTCGAGCGGCGGCGGGACCGTGGCGGGCTCGCGCACGGGGCGGATCAGCCGGGGCACGCGGCGGCGGGGGGCGACCATCGGCTCATTCTCGCCCGCCGATGTGCAGCCCGCAGGCCCTCGTCGCGTCATCCCTGAGGGGGATCCGGGAGCCTCGGGGTATGACCCTGGGCGTACCCGGATCCGGTCCCTCAGCAGGGCGGAAATGTCGGTGGTGGGGGATAGGTTCGTCGTATGCGACAGCGCGACGACCGGCTCCACGTGGACATCACCGTGGCCGACCACGAGGTGGAGGTGCGGGCGACCGGCGAGGTCGACATCGCCACGGTCGCCGCGTTCCGCTCCGCGCTCTGGGACGCTCCGACCCGGCCCGTGCTCCGGCTGGATCTCTCCGGCGTCCGCCTGCTCTCCGCGGCCGGGGTGCGGGCGCTGGTCGCCGCGCACCTGCGCGTCCGGGCCCGGGGCGGTGAGCTGGTGCTGGTCCGTCCCGACCCGGTGGTCGAGCGGGTGCTGCGGGCCACCGGCCTGCACCGGGTCATCCCGATCGTGGACCCGTGCGCCGACCGGGAGCTGGTGCCCTGCTGACCTGCGGCGCCCGGGCTCCAGGTGCCATGGTGAGCGGGCCGGTGCCGACGGCGTCGTCCGCCATCCGCACCGGCCCGTGGCCCGGCGGTCCGCCGTCCGCTCAGCGGATCATCGTTCGCTTAGCGGACGCCGAGCAGGTCGACGACGAAGACCAGGGTCTCGCCCGGCTTGATGACGCCGCCGGCGCCCCGGTCGCCGTAGCCCAGGTGCGGCGGAATGGTCAGGCGGCGCCGGCCGCCGACCCGCATGCCCACGACGCCCCGGTCCCAGCCGGAGATGACCTGACCACCGCCGAGCGAGAACTCGAACGCCTCATTCCGGTTCCACGAGGAGTCGAACTCGCGACCGTTGGAGTGCGCGACCCCGACGTAGTGGACGCTGGCCAGCTGCCCCGGCTGGGCCTCCGGCCCCTCGCCGACGGTGATGTCCTCGATGACGAGATCGGCGGGCGGCGCGCCCTCGATCGGGCCCACCTCGGGCTTGCCCGAGCGGGCGCCTGCTGCCTGGTTCATTCGGGAGTCTCCTGCCGTTTCGGTCCTGATGTCCGTCACCCGAGATCCTGCCCGATGGCGTCCGGCCGATGCCGGGCGGTCCCGGCGCATCCGTCGCGACCGGCCCTCCCCGGGCGACGGCGTGCCGCGGCGGGCACGCGTAAGCGGGCGTCACCGGTGGTGACGCCCGCCGAGGGGGAGGTGCCGCGCCGGATCACCGCAGCCAGGGGAACCGCCGCACGATCGGGAGCTTCGCCCACGTCGCGCCCAGGCCGAGGGTCGCGCCGGCGTTGACCAGTGCGAGACCGACCAGCAGCGCCGCGTTGATCAGGTGCTCGTCCATGAAGGGGTTGTTCTCGGGAGGCAGGACGACCGTCCACATCATCACGTAGAGCACCGCTCCGGCGACGGCGGCGAGGCGCATCCCGATGCCGAGCAGCAGCGCGACGCCGATCGCGGCCAAGCCGGCCATGAAGAGCACGTCGGCCCACGCGGCCCCGGCGATGCCGTGGTAGAAGTCCGCGAACGGGCCGGCCGCGCCGAAGGTCAGGAAGCCCTTGGTGGGGCTGCCGCCGTTGATCCAGGCGTTCTTCGCCTCGGTGGCGAACCCCAGACCGAAGACCTTGTCCAGGAACGCCCAGAGGAAGGTCCACCCGAGGGCGATCCGGATTCCGGCGAAGACGTACCGGGCGGCCCGCTCCCTGGTGGTCTCGCCGGTGTGCCGGGTCTCCGCCACCGCAGCGTCGGTCCCGACGGTGGTGCGCTCGATCGTCGCGGCCATTGTCTCCACGTCCCTTCGTGTGCCTGGCACCGCGCTTTCCGGTGGCATCTCCATTGGACGCCCGCCGGCGTCGGTCGGGCAGGGCCGACCGGGCCCCACCGGACCGGGACCTTCGACCCCTCCCGCGCCGGTCCGTCCGGCCGTGCCGGCCCGGTCCGGCGGCCCTGACCCGGCGGACCGCCGCGGTCGTAGCGTCGCGGTGGGAACGACAGGGAGGTCGCGATGAGGACGTGGCAGGTGGGCGACGTGATGACCCGGGAGGTCGCGACGGTGGGGGAGGAGACCCCCTACCGGAAGATCGTCGACGCGTTGGTCCGGCGGGGCATCAGCGGGGTGCCCGTCGTGGACGGCTCCCGCCGGGTCCTCGGCGTGGTCTCCGAGTCGGACCTGCTGCACAAGGTCGAACGGGCCGGCCGCCCGGACGAGCGGCGGGTCTTCGAGGGGCGCCGGCGTCGCACCGTCCGGGAGAAGGCCGAGGCGCTGCTGGCGCGTGACCTGATGACCGCCCCGGCGGTGGCGACCTGGCCGGAGGCGACGATCTCCGCCGCCGCGCGGCAGATGGACCGGGAGTCGGTGAAGCGGCTGCCGGTGCTCGACGACCTGGGCCGGCTGGTCGGCATCGTCACGCGCGGCGACCTGCTGCGGGTGCACCTGCGCACCGACGCGGAGATCCGCGAGGACGTGGTGCAGGAGGTGCTGCGCCGGGTGCTCGCGGTGCGGGACGGGCTGGTCACCGTCCGGGTGCGCGGGGGCGAGGTGACGCTCGACGGCCGGTTGGACCGGCGCAGCGCCGTCGAGCTGGCAGGCCGGCTCGCGGGGCAGGTCAGCGGCGTGGTCCGGGTGACCAGCACCCTCGCCTACGACGTCGACGACACCACGCTCGCCGATCCGGACCCGGCCCGGACCACCCCGGTGGCCTGACACCCGTGCGGGGCCCGGTCCGCCTGACGCCCGTGCGGGCCCGGTCCGCACGACGCCTGGGCGGGCCGGTCCCCTGACGCCCGTGCCGGTCCGGGCCGGTCTGCCTGAAAAGCCGGGTGGGCGCGGCCCGCCGGTGGCATGGAGCCGTCCGGCCCGCCGGTGGCATCGAGCCGTCCGGCCGGCAATGGCACGGAACCGTCCGGGCCGGTGGCATCGACTTGCCCGGACCGCCGTCGGCCGGTGGGCGGCTCGCCTAGGCTCGAATCGGACGCGCTCCGGGCCCACCGCCGGGCTACCGGGGGGCGGCCCGGCCGCAGGCCGCCTGGCGTACCGGGCCGGCCGGGGCACGCGCGTCGGGAGCGGAGCCGCCGTCGGGGATGCGGAGGACGCCGGGTGGACGAGGCGACGTTCGCGGCACCCCTCTGGGCCTGGGCGGCGGTGGGCGCGGTCATCGCCGTCATGCTCGCCGTGGACCTGCTCTCCCACCGCGACGACCACGTGATCGAGCTGCGCGAGGCGCTGCTGTGGAGCGGCGTCTGGATCACCGCGGGGCTCACCTTCGGCCTGGTCATCTGGCTGTGGCGGGGCGGCGAGCCGGCCGGGGCGTACTTCTCCGGCTACCTGCTGGAGAAGGCGCTCTCCGTCGACAACGTCTTCGTCTTCGCGCTGCTGTTCGGGTACTTCCGAGTGCCGGCCGCGTACCAGCACAAGGTGCTCTTCTGGGGGGTCGTCGGCGCGCTCGCGTTCCGGCTGGCCTTCATCTTCGCCGGCGCGGGGCTGCTGGAACGGCTGACCTGGGCCGGCGTCGTGCTCGGCGCCTTCCTCATCTGGACGGGGTGGCGGCTCGCGGTACGCGGCGAGCCGGACGTCGACCCCGACCGCATCCTCGCGGTGCGGGCGTTCCGGCGGCTGGTGCCGACGGAACCGGGCTACCACGGCGGCCGGTTCACCGTCCGGGTCGACGGCCGGCGCAGGGCCACGCTGCTACTGGTGGCGCTGGTCGCGATCGAGGCCACCGACGTGGTCTTCGCGATCGACTCGGTGGCGGCGATCCTGGCCATCACCACCGACACGTTCCTCGTCTGGACGGCGACCGCGTTCGCCGTGCTCGGCCTGCGCAGCCTCTACTTCTGCCTGGCGGGGCTGCTGCGGCACTTCGGCTACCTGCGGTACGGGCTGGCTCTCCTGCTGGCCTTCGCCGGGGCGAAGCTGATCCTGGCCGAGACGCCGGTCGGGAAGCTGCCGGTCTGGTTGACCCTCGCGGTGGTGGTGCTGACGCTGTCGGTCGCGATCGGGTGGAGCGTGGTCGACGCCCGTCGGGAACGGCGCCGGCGGGCGCGCGGGTGACCGGTCGAGGTGGGGTCGCGGCGGTCAGCCCGGGTGCACGACGGGGTCGGCGAGCTGGACGGAGAGCACGGTGGGCGCTTCGGCGAGCGACGGGCCGTACCAGGTCAGGTGCCTGCCGGAGAGCAGGGCGCAGGGGGTGCCGGGGAACGCCTCCGGCCCGTCGTCGGCGGTGAAGCGGTACGGCTCGTCGGGCAGCACCACCAGCTCCGGCGCGCGGGCGCGCAGCTCGTCGAGACTCGGCCGGGGATAGCGCTCGGCGTCGTCGGCGTACGCGTTGGTCACGCCGAGCCGGCGCAGCACGTCGCCGGCGAAGGTGTCGGCGCCCAGCACCACCCACGGCCGCCGCCAGACCGGCACCACCGCCCGGCGGGCGGGTCGGTCGGCGGGCAGCCCGGCCCACGCCCGGCGGGCCGCGGCGAGCCACTCCGGTTCGGCCGGAGCGCCCAGGTCGCGGAGCAGCTCCGCCAGCTCGGTCAGCGCCTCGTCGACGGTACGCGGGTAGGTCACCCGCACCGGCACACCGGCGGCGGCCAGCGCGTCGGCGTCCTCCCGGCGGTTCTCCTCGACGTTGAGCAGGACCAGGTCGGGGCGCAGCGCGCGCACCCGGTCGAGGTCCGGGTACTTGCTCCCGCCGACCCGCGCCACGTCCAGCCCGGCCGGGTGGGAGCACCAGTCGGTGGCGCCGACCAGCAGACCCGGCAGGGTCAGGGCGACGGCCTCGGTCAGCGACGGCACCAGCGAAACGACCCGCACCCCGCGCACCTCCCCGGTCCCGTGCGTCGACCACCGGCGCACCGGTCGATCATGCCCCGACCCGCCGCAGGGGTCGCGGCCCGGGCGTCCCTTGCGACGTCTCTACAACGTTGTAATACTCGGTTGGTCCCGTCAGGAGGTTCGATGAGGTCCCACTCCACCGCGCCCGCGCCGCGCACCGACCAGCCCGCCCCCGCCGAGGAGGAGGTTCCCCTGGAGGCGCTCGGCGACCTCTACCGGGACGGCATCACCGCGTGCCGGGGGGCCTTCGCCGTGGACTGGGTGGACCGGGTCGGCGAGGACATCGAGGCCGCCTTCCGGGAGGCCCGCTCCCGACCCGACGGCGCGGTCGGCCGCGGCCCGCATCGGTGGTACGTGGAGATCCACCCCGAGCAGCTGCGCGGCTTCGTCGACCTGGTGACCCACCCGTGGGTGGTGTCGGTGTGCCGGGCCGTGCTCGGGCCCGACTACCAGATCGTCGAGCTCGGTTTCGACATCCCGTTTCCCGGCGCGGCCATGCAGCCGTGGCACCGGGACTTCCCGATGCCGGAGGACACCCGCCGGCAGCGGCGGCTGACGTCGCTGGCCTTCAACCTCACCACCGTGGACACGGTGGAGGAGATGGGCCCGTTCGAGATCGCCCCGGGCACCCAGTGGGACGACGGACGGGACTTCGACCACCAGATGTTCCCGCCCCGGGAGCGCTACCCCCGCTACGCGCGACGGGCGGTCCGCAAGTACCCGCAGCGCGGCGACATCTCCGCCCGGTCCGCGCTCACCATCCACCGCGGCACGCCGAACGTCTCCACCCTGTCCCGCCCGGTGCTGGTGCTCGGCGTCGACGCGCCGGGAGCGGGCAACGCCGACCACCACGACATGGCGGTCACCCGGGAGTACTGGGCGGGCCTGCCCGAGCAGGTGCGCGCCCACCTGCCCTGCCCGGTGGTCGACGCCCTGACGCCGATCCGGCAGAAGCACACCATCGAGGGCCTGGTGATGGGCGCGGAGTGACCCGGGTGGCCCGCGCCGGCGGTCGTCCACCGCCGCCATCGCGACGCTGCCAGGACCAGCCACCACGCCCGCCAGTCCGTCACCGAGCCGTGGAAGAACCTCCGGCTGGAACAGCAAGTATCGCGTCCAGTTCAGGATCGGGCATGATTTCCCGAACCTCTTGTGCGCAGCGGCAAGCGGAGGCGAACTTGGCCGCCCACGTCAACGCCTCCTCGGGTGAGGGCACATCGATCACCACGAAGCCGCCGATGACCGTCTTGGTCTCCGGGTCAGGGCCGTCGGTGACCGTTCCGTCCGTGGCTACGATGCTTGCCTTCCGGCGATCGGCTCCACCCCCGGTCACGAACACACCGGCGTCCACGGCCTCGCGCATCACCGCGTGTGTGGCCTTGTTCACCTCGGGGAGATCCTCGTCCCGGATGTGGTCCATCGAGCCGTCATCGAACGAAACCAGGTACCGCGTCATCCCACGTCTCCGTTGTTCCGGCGGCTGCTTTCGCCGCCTCTCGTCTGCCTACGAGCGACTCGCCGTGATCAGATGCTATGCCAGATGAACCTTGATCGGGATTTTCGCCGTTCGCGTCCGCCTGGTCCTCCACCTCCACAGTCAACGGAACCCTGCCAGGACCAGCGCAACTCCCGCAGGCAACTACTGAACCCTGAAACGGATGCCCTGCTGAATTCCCAGGGCCGTCCTGTCGGTTGTGGAAGCCGAATGATGGCGCGGCGATGACAAGGCTGGCCCAATAGAGGGATGCGGTTTGGCGCATCGGGGAGCGAGGTGCCAGGTGGATCCTCGTGTTCAGCTCGCCCCTGGACCGGCCGATGGCCTCGCCGTCTCGCGCAGCCAGCGCTGCCGGGTCAGCGCGTACTCCACCTCGCCGTGCTCCGCGCCGTCGATCGTCTCCGGCCAGTCCCCGACGTACGTCCGCACGAGCCGTAGCCCGGACTTCTCCATGACCCGACGCGACGCGGCGTTGACGGACATCGTGTTCGCGGTGACCCGCTCCACGCCGAGCGCGGTGAAGCCCGTGTCGATCAGCGCCCGGCAGCCCTCGGTGGCGAGGCCGACGCCCCAGGCGGAACGGCGCAGCCGGTAGCCCAGCTCCACCTCGCGGGCGTCGCCGTCGCGGGTCGGGCGGAACTCGAACCAGCCCAGGAAGTCGCCCGACCCCCGGCCCAGCGCCGCCCACCACCCGAGTCCCGGCGGTCGCCGGTAGTGGGCGAGGATCCGGGGCAGGACGCGCTCCCGGACCGCCTCGGGCGGGGTGGGGCGCCCGCCGGTGAGGTACCGCATCACCTCGGGGTCGCCGTCCAGCTCGACGAGCAGGTCGGCGTCGTCGGGGGTGAACTCGCGCAGCACCAGCCGCCCGGTGGACAGGAAGACACTCACCCGCCCATCCCACCGGCGCGGGCAGGGGACCTCAAGCGAATTGCGGCCGTACGGCCCGGGGCACCACCACCACGCCGGTCATGATCGACGGCCTAGACTCGCCCCCGGCCGACGCGTCGGCCTCCGATCGGCGGCGGGACGGACGGATCAGGCGGATGACGGGCACCGGTGGTGGGGACGGCTCCTGGCTGCGCGCGGTCGCCGGGGACGGTGGGCGCGGCCCGCTGCTCGCCCGGGGCGGCCAGCTCGTGCACGGCCCCCGCCGGCTCGGCGAACTGGTGCAGGGGCGTCCGCCGGGCGTCACCGGCAGCCAGTGGAGCACGGCCAGCCGGGAGGGCTACGACCTCGTCGTCTGCGCCGCCGACACGGCCCGGCCGGTCTTCGCCGTCGAGATCGGCCCCGTCGCGGCCCCCGGCTCCGCCGGGCAGCGGGTCGAGCGGCTGAAGAACGCGGTGGCCGAGGCGGTCGGCCTGGCGGTGCTGCGGATCGGGTCGCCGACGCTGCGGGCCACGGAGCACGGGCGCCGGATCGTGGCGTACGTGATCGACGCGCGCGCGTATGCGGCCCTCGGCGCGGGGGAGCCCGACGACACCGGGGTGCCCCCGGTCGGCTTCCGCGACATCCTCGGTCGGCTGCCCGACGGGCGGACCGGGCACGTCAACGACCTCGGCGCCCTGGCCCGGGCCGCCGCCGTCGAGGCGTATGTGGCGCGGCGGCTGGCCGACCCGATCGTGCGGGGGTTGCACGTGCGCTGGACGGGCGGGCCGGCCGAGGGGTGGAGCTGGGTGCGGGTACGCCCCGACGCCTGCCTCGTGGAGCGGGTGACGGTGCACGCCCAGCGCGTCTCGGCCGGGGTGGATCCGGGGCGGCTGGCCGAGGACCTGGCGGCGGTGGCCGTCGGCGAGCGGCTGCGCGCGCCGGACGCCGACGGACCGGTCCTGACGCCCTGGGACGAGGTGCTCGCCGAGATCCGGCGGCTGGAGTCCCGGCACGGCGAGATGACGGGCGGCTTCGCGTTCGCCCACCTCTGCGCGGACTGACCGCTGCGCCGCGCCACCGGTCGCCGGCCCGCGCGGTCACCCTCTTTGCCGGCGTGACACCGGGGGCGCACGTCACCAATCGATGCCCGGGGCCCTTCCGAATTCCCCGAATCGCGTTGAACCTTCGCGCCGGACGTCCCGTACTCCTGCGGGAATGGACAGGATCTCCCCGACCGCGCCGCGCGGCGCGGCGGACGGTGCGGAAAGGGCATCGTCGGCCATCGACGTGCCACCGGTTCGCCGCGACGGTCCCCGTCGGGGTGTGCCGCCCCAATTCCGTCGGTCCGCCGAGATCTCGAACCAACCACCGGATCGCGAAGGAGAGCAATTCGATGCGCAGGTCCACACGGACGCGCCGGTCATCCGGTAGCGCGCGGAGCAAGCGACTGCTGGCCGTCGTCGGCACGCTCGCGGTCTTCGGCGGGATCGTCGCCGTGACCCAGATCTCGTCGGCCGAGGACCGCCGGCCGACCTCCACCCGACCGGCCTCCGCCGCCTGCGTGGAGCCCAGCCCCGGCGCGACCGCGCCGAGCGGGCGGGGCACCAGCCGGACATGGCAGGACGGCCGGTGGGTGCGCAACCACTGGGGGGACGGGCAGCAGTCGGTCGCCGAGTGCGAGCAGACGCGGGGCGGCGGCGCCGACAACGGCGGCTCGGCCGTGGCCTGCCCGGACGTGGCCAGCCGGCTCCCGCGCGTGCCCGAGCGTGCCCGCGCCGAGGTCGATCGGAACCTGAACCTGTTGCAGACCCAGATCGCCGAGGCGGACCGGCGGCTGGCCGCCGAGGGCCGGCGGGGCGAGGAGTTCGTTCGCACCTCGATCCTCCAGCCGCTGGCCGGCAAGCGCCGGGCGACGCTGGAGCGGATCACCGTCGCGATCGACCGGGTTGGCCCCCGGCCGCAGGGCCTGGCCCGGCTCGCCGAGTGCCAGGTGGCCCCGACCGGCAACAACGGTGGCGGCAACAACGGCGGTGGCAGCAACAACGGCGGTGGCGGCAACGGTGGGCCCGGTGCCGGGTCGGGGGTGATCGCGAACGACTGCGACGACAGCCGGTTGCAGCCGCACGACGGCTTCCAGAACGGCAACCGCTGCGTCAGCACCGCGTTCGGCGAGGTCGGCGCCGCCGCGAACAATCCGTCGCTGCTGATCACCGAGTTCCCCGACCGGGTGAACGCCGGCCAGCCGTTCACCCTCCGGGTCTCCACCCGCAACCTCGTGCGGGACCGCTTCCTCGCCGCCGGGCAGGGCGGGTACTACGTGGAGAGCTCGCTGCTCAACGAGCAGGGCCTGGTGCGGGGCCACTTCCACACCGCCTGCCGGATGCTGGACAGCCTCCGGCAGCCGCCGGAGCCGCAGGAGGTGCCGGCGTTCTTCGTCGCCACCGAGGACAGCCGTGGTGGCGCCGAGCCCGACGACGTGGTCATCCAGATCCCCGGGCTGCCCGGATCCGGCACCGCCCAGTGCGCGGTCTGGGCCGGCGACGGCTCGCACCGGGTGCCGATGATGGAACGGGCCAACCAGACCCCCGCCTTCGACGTGGTGCGCATCGAGGTCGGCTGACCGCCGGCCGGGGCCGTCCGGGGCGTACCCCGGCGGCCCCCGCCGGTGCGCTCACACCAGTGCCGCCGCCTCCCGCGGGGCCGGCGGCGCCGCGGCGGCCCGCAGGGCGGCGATCCGCCGGGCCCGGGGCCGAGCCGCGGCGAGGTTGCCGGCCGCGACCAGCAGGGCCAGCCCGGCGAGCCCCAGCCAGAGGACGTCGGTGGAGAACCGGGCGGCGACCAGGCCGCCCAGCGTCGGCCCGGCGAAGCTGGCGAAGGCGTGGCCGAGCGAGTAGACGCCCTGGTAACGGCCGCGTTGGGCAGCCGGCGCCAGGTCCGCGGTCAGCGCCGAGTTCGACGGGGTCATCAGCATCTCGCCGAGCGTCCAGACGGCCACCGTGAGCGCGTAGAACCAGACGGCGTCGGCCAGCGCGGTCAGGGCGAAGCCGGCGCTGATCACCACCACGGCCACGGCGACGGTGCGGGACCGGTCGAAGCGGCCGACCAGGCGGGGCACGAAGAGCTGCCCCAGCACGATCATCAGGCCGTTGACCGCGATGACCGGCCCGAACGCCGACGCCGGCAGCCCGTCGGCCTGCAACGCCACCGGCAGCATCGCGCTGCTCTCGATGCAGAGCCAGGCCAGCCCGGTGAGGGCGGTGAAGGTCAGGAAGACCCGGTCCCGCAGCACGGTGCCGAGCCCGCCGGAGCCGGCCCGGGTGACCTGCCCGACCGCGACCGGGGCCGGGCGCGACTCGGGCACGGTCAGGCCGATCAGCGCGGCGGTGGCGAGCAGCACCGCCGCGTTGATCGCGAACAGCAGCAGCGGCTCGATCCGGACCAGCAGGCCGGCCACGGTCGCGGCGACGGCGAACCCGATGTTGATCGCCCAGTAGTTCAGCGTCAGCGCGCGCAGCCGGTCCCGCTCGCCCACCACGTCGATGATGGTCGCCGTGAAGGCCGGCCGGGCGACGCCGAGGAAGAGCCCGAGCAGCAGGGTCAGGGCCGCGAGCGCCGCCGGGTGCCCGCTGAGGCCCAGCGCCACCGCCGCGGTCGCGGCGGCGACGTTTCCGGCGAGCATGGCGGGCCGTCGCCCCCACCGGTCCGCGACGATCCCGCCGAGCACGCCCCCCGCCGCGCTGCCGGCCCCGTGCAACCCGATCACGATCCCGGCGTACGCGGGGCTGAGGTCGCGTACCGACACCAGATAGACGCCGAGGTAGATGGCGACGAAACTGCCGAGCCGGTTGATCAGCGTGGCCGTCCAGAGGTACCAGAAGGTGCGCGGCAACCCGCCAGCCGTCTGGCTCCACCATCGCGTCATCCGCCACCCCCGAGATCCGTGCAGGTAATGCTCGACAAAGCTGTCGCTCATTACACTCGGGCAGTTCGACGGTCTCCGGTCGCACCGGTGCGATCGTGGCGATGATCACGGTCGTGAGGTCGGCGGGCGTCCGGTTGTCGGACGGCCCGGGGGCGTCCCGGAGACTCGCCGATGGCCGGAGCGGCTAATGGACCGGGCTGAGAATGCACCCGCGGCCGGGTGCGGGTCGTGCGAATGGATGGCCGTGGGAAAAGACCGGCGGGGCCGCGCTGATTCCTCAGCGTGACCCCGCGCGAGCCCGAGCGTGAGCCCGGTGCCGGTCAGCGGTTCTTGTACGCCTCCACGACCTCGACCGGGATGCGGCCGCGCTCGGAAATCTTGTAGCCGTTCTTCGTGGCCCATTCCCGGATGGCCCGGTTCTGCTCCCGGTCCATTCCCGAGCCGCCCGGCGCGCCTGCCCGGCGGGGTGCCCGCCCTGTGTCGGCCGTTCCGCGACCGATTCGCCGGCCAGCGTTGATGTACGGGTCGAGGGCCTTGCGCAGCACGCCCGCGTTCTCGTCGGAGACGTCGATGGTGTAGGCCACGCCGTCCAGACTGAACTCGACGGTCCGGTCGGCCTTTCCACCGTCGAGGTCGTCGGTCAGGACCGTGATTACTTTTCTCGCCATCGTTAATTACTCCCTGTGTGGGGCGGGGTGTGGTCAAAGTTTGACGTATCCCATGGCGAATCCGCAACAATGCGCGTCGTGTTCATTTCGGCGGGTCGCGTTATCGCGGGAAAACAGCCGGACGCAAAGCCCGGGGGTCAGTCGCCGAGCAGACCGGCGTGCCCGGCGAGCGCCGCCGCCTCGGCCCGGGTGGATACCCGCAACTTCCGCAGCAGCGCGGCCGTCATCCGCTTCACGGTGCGTTCCGAGACGTGCATCTGTTCGGCGATCTCGACGGTGCTGCGGCCCGCCGCGATGGCCCGGAGCATCGCCCGTTCCTCGTCGTCGAGATCGACCGGAGCCGCCCGGCCGGGACGCAGCAGCGCGCGCAGCAGGTGCCCCGGCAGCACCGCCCAGCCGTCGAGGACGGCCAGCAGCGGGGGCAGCAACTCCTCCGGCTCGGCGGTCTTCGGCAGGTAGGCCTCGGCACCGGCGCGCAGCGCCTCCAGGGCGGGAGCCGGGTCCTCCGCGCCCGACATCGCCACCACCCGCACCCTGGGCGTGGTGCGCCGGATCGCCGCCACGGCCCGGATCCCGCCCGGTGGCGGCATGTGCAGGTCGACCAGCGCCAGGTCGGGCAGGCAGCGGCTGACCAGCGAGGCGGCGGCCGACGCGTCGCCGGTGGAGCCCACCACCTCCGCCCGCCCGTCGGTCGTGGCCGGCAGCAGCAGCTCCAGCCCGCGGACGAACAGCGGATGGTCGTCCACCACGGCCAACCGGACGACGGGGGGAGCGGGCATGCCTGGTCCGTTCCCGAGCGGGTACCGATCATGCGGCCGAACGAGGGAGGTCGGACGGATGCGCGGACGGCACGGGGAGCGGGGACCGCTGCGACTGCTCCGCTGGGCGGGGCCCGAACCCGGTCCGGCCGACCCGGCAGCGCTGGACACCGATCCGGAACTGCTGCTGCGCGTGCTCTGCCACGAGTTCCGTACGCCGGTCAGCGCCCTCACCTCGCTCACCCGGGCGCTCGCCGACGACAGGCTCCCGCTCACCGACGACGACCGGTGCGCCATCACGGCCCTGGCCCACGAGCAGGCCGTGCACCTGCAGGGCCTGCTGCGTGACGCCGCCGCCGGCACCGGGGCGCTGGCGCCGGCGGCGGACCCGGCGGCGCCGCTGGCGCAGGTCCTGCGCGGTGCGGCGGCCCTCGTGCCCCCGCACCGGCGGCGGACCGGGGTGACCCGGCGGGCCGGGGACTGCCCGGTGCCGCGGCGGCGGACCCGGCAGGTGGTGACCAACCTGGTGGAGAACGCGCTGCGGCACGGTCCGGCCGAGGGCCGCATCGGCATCCACGCGGCGCTCGGCCGCTCCGGTCTGCGCATCGTCGTCACCGACGAGGGGCGGGTCGATCCGCCCCTCGTCGAGGCGCTGTGCCGGCCCGCGCCCGGCGCCGGGGCCTCCGGGCTGGGGCTGTGGATCGTCCGGCGGCTGCTCGCCGCCGACGGCGGCCGGCTGCGCCTGCACCGGCTGCGACCGCGCGGGGTGGCCCTCGAGGTGGTGCTGCCCGCGTTCCCGTCGACAGGTTGACCCCGCCGGGCCGCCGGTTGGCCCGATGGGGCCGCCCGTCGCGGGAACCGCCTCGGTGACAGCCCGACCGGCACCGAGGAGGACACGTGTTCACCCACATCAAGGACCTGCAGTTCGAGGCCAAGCCGGACGGCCCGGACGCCGCGTTCGCCCGCCGGCTCCAGGAGATCCTGGGCGGCAAGTGGGGCGAGATGACCGTCGCCAACCAGTACCTCTACCAGGGCTGGAACTGCCGGCTGCCCGGCAAGTACAAGGACCTGTTCCTCGACGTCGGCACCGAGGAGATGGGCCACGTCGAGATGATCGCCACGATGATCACCCGGCTGCTGGAGAACGCGCCGCTGTCGTTGCAGGAGGCCGCCGACGACAACCCGATGGTGGGGGCGATCTACGGCGGGTCGAACCCGGCACACTTCATCCACGGCGGCGGCGGCGCGCTGCCGGCCGACAGCAACGGCGTGCCCTGGAGCGGCGCCTTCATCACCGCCAGCGGCAACCTGATGGCCGACTTCCAGCTCAACGTCACCGCCGAGGCACAGGGCCGGCTCCAGGTGGCCCGGCTGTTCAACATGACCGACGACCCCGGGGTCAAGAACATGCTGCGCTTCCTGCTGGCCCGCGACACCATGCACCAGAACATGTGGATGGCGGCCATCGAGCAGCTCAAGGAGGATGGCCTGGAGGAGATGCCGGTGCCGGACGCGTTCCCCGACTCCAAGGAGTTCACCGAGAAGTTCAGCTACACGTACCTGGACTTCTCGCCGGGCACCGACGCGTCGGAGGGGCGCTGGGCGTCCGGGCCGGCGCCCGACGGTAAGGGCGAGTTCCGCTACGACCACAGCCCTCGCGCGCACGCGCCCGAGCCGGTCCTGCCGCCGGGTGACCCGCGGCTCTACGGCACGAACCCGGGCCTTGCCAAGGGCGCCGTCAACAAGGTCAAGAGCAAGCTCACCTGACGCCGTCGCGCCGGGTCGTCCGCGAGCGGCGGACGACCCGGCGGCACCGTACCGGAGGAGGTGTGCCGTGACCGAACTCGTGCTCCGCCCGCTCGCGGACGCGTTCATGCAGGTGGGTGTCTACGTCGCCGTCATGGTGGCCTTCTTCGGCTGGCTGCGCTGGCGCCACGGCGACCGGGTCACCGACGGGCTCACCCGCCGGCCCCGCCTCGGTCCGCTCGTCGGCGCCCTGCTGGGCGTCAGTCCCGGCTGCGGCGGGGCGATCATCCTGATGCCGCTGTACGCCCGGGGCAAGGTCTCCTTCGGCACCGTGGTCGCCGCCCTGGCGGCCACCATGGGCGACTCGTCGTGGGTGGTGCTCGCCTGGAACCCGGTGTTCGCCCTCAAGATCCATGCGTTGCTCTTCGCGGTCGGCCTGGTGACCGGGTACGTCGTCGACGCGCTCGGCATCGACCCGGCCCGCGCGGTCAACCACCGGGTCGCCGCCGCGCCCGCGCCCGCACCGGTCGACCTGGCCGCCGTGGGCGGGCCGGACCTCGCCGGGTCGCGGCGGCTGCTCGGCGGGCTGCTGCCCCGCGTGCCGGCGTCCACGGCGTTCTGGGGGTTGACCACGCCGGCGTTCGCGGTGTCGGTGCC
Source organism: Micromonospora sp. NPDC047812 (assembly GCF_040704175.1). Taxonomy (NCBI): domain Bacteria; kingdom Bacillati; phylum Actinomycetota; class Actinomycetes; order Micromonosporales; family Micromonosporaceae; genus Micromonospora; species Micromonospora sp. NPDC047812. Next base: position 255,547 of record NZ_JBEYRY010000006.1, read on the forward strand.
GGTGGTCTTCCAGCTGGTCGACCCGGGCGCGCTGACCCGCTCCCTCGGGGGCGTCGACCCGTACCTGGCGCTGGGGGTGCTCGGCTCGATCACCGCGGCGCTGATCTTCGCCGGGGGGCGCGGGAAGCTGGCCGACGACAGCCTGGAGACGGCGCAACCCCGGTCGTTGCGGCAGACGCTGCGGCACAGCGCGCACGAGGCGTCCTTCGTCACCGTCTGGGTCGCCGTGGCGTACCTGGGCTGGCAGGTGGTGACCACCACGACCGGCTTCGACGGCTCGCAGCTCGCCCTCACCGGGCTCGTCGGCGTGCTGGTCGGCGCGGGCATCGGCCTCATCCCCGGGTGCGCGGTGCAGATCGTCTTCACCGGCCTGTACGTCAGCGGCGGCCTGCCGCTGCCCACCCTGGTCGCCAACGCGATCAGCCAGGACGGCGACGCGCTGATCCCGCTCGCCGCGCTGCGCCGGCACTCGGCGGCGCTCGCCACCGTCGTCACCACCGTTCCGGCGGCAGCCGTCGGCGCCGCCCTGCTCGTCCTGCTCTGATCCCGTACGGAGGGGGAGATCCGATGTCCGTCGCGATCCCGATCGCCCGCACCCGTCGCAAGCTCCTCGCCTTCGCCGTGCTGACCGGCGTCGCCGCGGTGGCCGGCCTGCCGGGCTGGACGGTCGCCGCGCTGGCGCTGACCTGCCTGGCGATCCCGCTCGCCGTGGCGGCCGCCGGGGGCACCGGCCTGGCGCGGGAGCTGCTGCGCCCGCGGCGCCGCCCGACGGGCGGGGGTGGTCTGGGTCACAGCCCGGAACAAGGGGAACGATTTGTTACTTGAGTTGGACACGCTCAACTCAACGCGATAGCAGGTGTTCGATGGCAACTCTCCCGGTACTTCCCCTGACCGACGCCGTGCTCCTGCCCGGCATGGTGATCCCGGTGACCCTCGACCCGACCACCCAGGCCGCCGTCGACGCGGCCCGCGCCACCGGCGAGGGCAAGCTGCTCGCCGTGCCCCGCCTCGACGGCGAGTACGGCCCCGTCGGCGCGGTCGCCACCATCGAGAAGGTCGGCCGGCTGCCCGACGGCGAACCGGCCGCCGTCGTCCGCGGCCTGTCGCGCGCCCGGATCGGCTCCGGCGTGCCCGGGCCCGGCGCCGCACTCTGGGTCGAGGCGACCGAACTCGACGAACCCGCCCCGGCCGGCCGCGCCCGCGAACTCGCCCGCGAGTACCGCGCCCTGATGACGTCCGTGCTCCAGCAGCGCGGCGCCTGGCAGGTCATCGACGCGATCGAGCGGATGACCGACCTCTCCGAGCTGGCCGACTCGGCCGGCTACGTGTCCTGGCTCAGCCTCGCCCAGAAGACCGAGCTGCTCGCCGCGCCGGACGTCACCGCCCGGCTGGAACTGCTCGTCGGCTGGGTGAAGGACCACCTGGCCGAGCAGGAGATCGCCGAGCAGATCAGCACCGACGTCCGCGAGGGGCTGGAGAAGTCCCAGCGGGAGTTCCTGCTCCGCCAGCAGCTCTCCGCCATCCGCAAGGAGCTCGGCGAGGACGAGCCGGACGGCTCCGCCGACTACCGGGCCCGCGTGGAGACCGCCGACCTGCCCGACAAGGTCCGCGAGGCGGCGCTGCGCGAGGTCGGCAAGCTGGAACGCGCCAGTGACGCCTCCCCGGAGGCGGGCTGGATCCGGACCTGGCTCGACACGGTGCTGGAGATGCCGTGGGGCACCCGTACCGAGGACAACACCGACCTGGCCGCGGCCCGCGCCGTGCTCGACGCCGACCACGCCGGCCTGGCCGACGTGAAGGACCGCATCCTGGAGTACCTCGCCGTGCGCAACCGGCGGGCCGAGCGCAACCTCGGCGTCGTCGGCGGCCGGGGCTCCGGCGCGGTGCTCGCCCTCGCAGGCCCGCCCGGCGTCGGCAAGACCAGCCTCGGGGAGTCGATCGCCCACGCGCTCGGCCGCAACTTCGTCCGGGTCTCCCTCGGCGGCGTACGCGACGAGGCGGAGATCCGTGGCCACCGGCGCACCTACGTCGGCGCGCTGCCCGGCCGGATCGTGCGCGCCCTGCGCGAGGCCGGCTCGATGAACCCGGTCGTCCTCCTCGACGAGGTCGACAAGCTCGCCGCCGGCTACTCCGGCGACCCGGCCGCCGCCCTGCTCGAGGTGCTCGACCCGGCGCAGAACCACACCTTCCGCGACCACTACCTCGAGGTCGACCTCGACCTGTCGGACGTGCTCTTCCTGGCCACCGCCAACGTGGTGGAGGCCGTCCCCGGCCCGCTGCTGGACCGGATGGAGCTGGTCACCCTCGACGGGTACACGGAGGAGGAGAAGGTCGCCATCGCCCGGGACCACCTGCTGCCCCGGCAGCGCGAGCGGGCCGGGCTCACCGCCGAGGAGGTCGACGTCGCCGACGAGGCCCTCGCCCGGATCGCGGGCGAGTACACCCGCGAGGCCGGCGTGCGGCAGCTCGAACGGTCCCTGGCGAAGATCCTCCGCAAGGTCGCGGTGGCCCTGGCGACCGACCCGGCACCGGTCCGTGTCGACACCGGCAACCTCGCCACCTACCTCGGGCGGCCGAAGTTCACCCCGGAGTCGGCGGAGCGCACGGCCGTACCCGGCGTGGCCACCGGCCTGGCGGTCACCGGAGCCGGAGGCGACGTGCTCTTCATCGAGGCGACCAGCATGGAGGGCGAGCCGGGGCTGACCCTCACCGGCCAGCTCGGCGACGTCATGAAGGAGTCGGCGCACATCGCGCTGTCGTACCTGCGCTCCAACGGGCGCCGGCTCGGACTCGACCCGAACGCCCTCGCCGGACGGCGGATCCACCTGCACGTGCCGGCGGGCGCGGTGCCGAAGGACGGCCCCAGCGCCGGCATCACCATGGTGACCGCCCTGGCGTCGCTGGCCAGCGGCCGGCCGGTGCGCCCCGAGTTCGGGATGACCGGCGAGGTGACCCTCTCCGGCCGGGTGCTGCCCATCGGCGGGGTGAAGCAGAAGCTGCTCGCCGCTCACCGCGCCGGCCTGACCGAGGTCATCATCCCGGCCCGCAACGAGCCGGACCTCGATGACCTGCCCGCCGAGGTCCGGGAGGCGCTGACCGTGCACACCCTGGCCGACGTCGCCGACGTGCTCGCCCTGGCGCTGCGCCCGGCCGACGCCGACACCCGCCCCGATCCGGCGCTCGCCGCCGCCTGAGGCGTCGAGGAAGGGGCCCCGCCACGCGGCAGGGGCCCCTTCCGTCGTCGGAGGCGTGGGGAAGGGAAGGTCCCTGCCCGTACCGTCCTAGCGGCGGTCGCGGCGGTCGAAGTCCCGGTCGCGGCGCTCGCGCCGGTCGGCCCCGTCGAAGCGGCGCTCGCCGCCGCCGTCGCCGTCACGGTCCCGGCGTACGGTCGCCTTGCGGCCCTTGATGGTGCTGCCACGCAGCCCCGCGATCACCTCGTCGGCGACGGTCTGGGGCACCTCCACCAGCGAGAACCGGTCGGCGATCTCGATCGAGCCGATGTCCCGGCCGCTGACCCCGGTCTCGCCGGTGATCGCGCCCACCAAATCCTGCGGGCGGACCCCGGCGCGCCGGCCCAGCCCGATGAAGACCTGGGTGGTGCCGCCGGTGCGGGGCCGGGCACCGCCCCGGCGCTCGCCCCGGCCACCGGCCTCCGGCCGCCCCTCGCGCGGGCCCCGGACGGGGACCTGGGGGATCTCCTCCTCGTCGTCCGAGCCCGGCGACGTCGCCTCGTGGGCCAGCTTCACCGCCGCGAGGGCCACCTCCACCAGGTCGAACTCGTCGGTCAACGACTCGACGATCGCCCGGTACGGGTCGAGGTCGTCCTCCAGCAGGCTCTCCCGCAGGGCGCCCTGGGTCAGCTCCAACCGCCGGGTGCGCATGTCCGCCACCGTCGGGATCTTGTCGATGGCGATGCGCTGGCCGGTGACCCGCTCGATGGTCTTGAGCATCCGGTGCTCGCGCGGCTCGGCGAGGGTGATCGCCACGCCCTCCCGTCCGGCCCGGCCGACCCGCCCGATCCGGTGCACGTACGACTCGGGGGCCGACGGGACGTCGTAGTTGACCACGTGGGTGAGCTGCTCGACGTCCAGGCCACGGGCGGCCACGTCGGTGGCCACGAGCAGGTCCGCGGTGCCCGTGCGCAGCCGGCCCATCACCCGGTCGCGCTGCTCCTGGCTCATCCCGCCGTGCAGCGCCTCGGCCCGGTAGCCGCGGCCGTTCATGGTCTCGGTGAGCCGGTCGACCTCCTCGCGGCTGCGGCAGAAGACGATCGCCGCCGTGGGGGACTCGACGTCCAGCACCCGGCCCAGCGCCGCCGGCTTGTGCGCCCGGGCGACGATGTACGCGCTCTGCCGCACCCGGGGCGCCTCGCCGGCCACCGGCTGCTCGCGGGCGATGAGGATGCGTACCGGGTCGGTCAGGTGCTTGCGGGCCAGCCCGTCGATGCGCGCCGGCATCGTCGCCGAGAAGAGCACCGTCTGGCGCTGTTCCGGCGCGTGCTCCAGGATCGCCTCGATGTCCTCGGCGAAGCCCATGTCGAGCATCTCGTCGGCCTCGTCGAGCACCACCGTGGCCAGCGAGCCCAGGTCGAGCGTGCCCCGGGCGATGTGGTCCAGCGCGCGGCCCGGGGTGGCGACCACGACGTCGACCCCGAGGTCCAGGGCGCGCAGCTGCCGGCCGATCGGCTGCCCGCCGTAGATCGGCAGCACCCGCGCGCCCAGGTCCTTGCCGTAGCGGTGGAACGCCTCGGAGACCTGCACCGCGAGTTCGCGGGTGGGCACCAGCACGAGCGCCACCGGGGCGCCGCCGCGCCGGTCGTCGGGCATCCGCTGCAACAGCGGCAGCGCGAAGGCGGCCGTCTTGCCCGTACCCGTCGCGGCCTGGCCCAGCAGGTCCCGACCGGCCAGCAGGGGTGGGATGGCCTCCCGCTGGATCGGAGTGGGCTCCTCGTAGCCCAGGGCGGTCAGCGCGCCCAGCAACTCGGCGCGCAGCCCGAGGTCCGCGAAGGCGCTCGTGTCGTCGAGGGCGTCGGGGCCGGGCTCGGTGGGCGGGTCGTGCCGTACGGGTGCGGAACTCATGCCGTCAAGCTTTTCATCACCGCCGCGACGCCGTTTCGCCGACCGGCACAACGCGCGCCGGGGCGGGTCCGGCGGGCGCCCGTCGCCGTGCCCGGCGGGCTAGCCTGGCGGCGTGCGTACGGTCGAACTGGTCTGCTCGCCCGACCTGGAGGCCGCCGTGCGCGGCGCCTGGGAGCGGCTGGCCGCGGTGGGGCTGCCCAGCCTGGCCCGCAACGCCCACCCGACGAACCGGCCGCACCTGACCCTCGCCGCGGTCGACGACTTCCCGCCCGGCGCGTGGCGGCGGCTGGTCGACCTGTTCGACGCGGCGTTGCCCCTGCCCGTGCGGCTGGACCGGATCGCGGTGCTCGACGGCAGCGCCCCGCTGGTGTGGCTGGTGCACCCGTCGCGGGAGCTGACCGCCCTGCACACGTCGGTGTGGGACGTCCTCGCCGGGGCGCCGGGCCAGCGCTCCTGGCACGCGCCGGGGCGCTGGTGCCCGCACCTGAGCCTGGCGCTGCGCTTCCGCGACGCCGACCGCCGGCTGGCCCGCGCGGTGGCGGGCGCCGACCGCCCCGACGGTGCCTTCGTCGCCGGACGCAGCTACGACGGACAGAGCCGGACGGTAAGCCCGCTCGGCGGCGCCGACCACCGCACCTGACCGCTGGGAACGCGCCCCGCCGGGCGCCGGGACGGGACCGGGCCCCCACCGTCCGGCGGGGGCCCGACCGATCGCGCGGCTCAGCGGTGGAAGCGCAGGTAGTCGAAGTGCGCGGTGACCGCCGGGTCGGCGCCGCCGTGCGCGACCAGCCCGATCCGGGGGGTGGTGTCGGCCGGGAAGGCCCACACCCCGCCCCACGTCCAGTTCCGCCCGTCCCGGCTGGAGCCGGCCCGGAACTCGTGCTCCCCGGTGGCCGGGTCGACCCGGTGCGCCAGCCGCAGCCAGGTGGTGGTCGCCGGGGTGCCGACGATGTTGCCGCCGTAGACCGGCTGGCCGGCGAAGGGCAGCTCGTAGCCGTACTCCACCTGCCGGGTGTTCCAGATGGCGACCTGCGCCAGCCGGGCGAACCGGTCGTCGTCGACGTAGGCGACCAGCCCGGCCTGCTGGTAGTTGCGGACGGTCTCCTCGCCGAGGTCCAGGGTCACCTTCGTCTCCACGACGTAGTCGCCGACGGGCGCGTCGCGCAGCAGTACGCCGGCGGTGTTGCCGGTGCCGGTCAGGTCGGCGCCCTGCACCGGCCAGCGCAGCGCCCCGCCGGACACGGTGGCCGCCGGGTCCTGCCGGACCCACCGCCACGCCGGGTCCAGCCCGCCGGTGAACTCGTCGGAGAACGCCGGCAGCAGGCGGCCCGCCCGCGGCTCGGCCACGGCGTGGCGCACCGGCCGGTGCAGCCGGGCGACGCTGACGTTGTCGAACCCGGCGGCCCCGCCGGTCGCGGTGAGCGTGAGCCGCCCGGCCACCGGCCGCGCCAGCGGCAGCGACACCACCGCCAACTGGTCGCCGAGCCGGGCCGGGCTCAGCTCGGCCACCAGGTGCCGGCCGCGGACCTCGACGGCGAGGTGGTGCCCGGCCGCGGCGTCGAAGCCGGCGGGCAGCGGCGCGCTCGCGGTGCGGACGCCGTCGCGGGCGACCAGCCGGCCGGCGACGGCGTCCACCCGCACCGAGACCCGGTCGCCGAGCGTGAGCCCGGCCGCTGCGGCGGCGGGCAGCCGCAGGTCGGCCTCCGCGCGCACGTCGCCGCCCACGGTCGTACGGCTGGTCAGCGCGCCGCTTCCGGTGAGCCGGCCGTCGGCGACCCGCCAGTCCCCGGCGCCGCGTCGCCAGCCGGCCAGCCCGGCGTCGAAGCGCTCGTCCACTCGGCCGGTGGTGACCGGCGCGGGCCGGGCGCCCTCGGACGGGCCGGCGCCGGCGTTCACCGTCGGCCAGCCGTCGATCCAGTCGAGGCGGTCCAGCAGCATCGGCCGCTCGTTGATGCCGAACGGCTCGTCCAGGTACGGGTCGGCGCGGTCGATCGCGTGGTAGACGATCCAGTCCTGGCCGGAGAGGTCGGTCAGGAAGCCGTTGTGGCCGGTGCCGATCCACCGGTTGCCGTTCTGGGTGAGCACCGGCGTGCCGCCGGCCCGGGAGGCGGTCAGCGCGATGCCGTCGCGGTCGACGAACGGCCCGCGCGGGTCGCGGGACCGGCCGACGTGCACGGAGTAGCCGGTGGCCGGGCCGGCGCAGCAGTTGGCCGCGGAGGCGAACAGGTAGTACCAGCCGTCGTGGCGCACCACGTGGCTGCCCTCGAACTTGTTGTCGATGGCGACCAGGGTGGGCGTGCCGACCGCGCGCAGCCCGTCGGCGGAGAGCTCGGTCACCGAGATGCCGCCGTAGTAGCTGCCGTGGTAGAGGTAGTGCCGGCCGTCGACGTCGGTGAACTGGCTCGGGTCGATGGTCCACAGCCAGCCCCCGCCACCGCCGGGGCGGGGCGCGACCACGGGCTGGTCGGCGAAGGTCCACGGGCCGGTCGGGGTGGGCGCGGTGGCCGCGCCGACGGCGAAGTCACCCCCGTCGGGGGAGACGGTCGTGTCGGTGACGGTCACGTACATGACCCAGCGGTCGCCGATCCGGCGCACGTCGGGGGCCCAGAAGCCGGCGCCGGGGGCCGCGTACGCCGGGCGTTGGCCGGCGCCGAAGGCGTCCCCGACGTACGTCCAGTCGACCAGGTCGGCCGAGCGGGCGGTGGGCACCCCGTGGAACGTCCCCTCGCCCTCGCGCAGCGGGTCGGTGGTGCCGTACGCGTACCAGAAGCCGTCCTCACCGCGGACGATGACGGGGTCGGCGAAGGTGTCGGCGAACCCGGCCGAGACGGGGTTGCGGTAGCGGGGATCGGGCGTGGCGGCGGCCGGCGCGGACGCCGTCGCGGCCAGGACCAGACCGATGGCGGCGGCGAGCGCCCCGGCGCGGCGGAGATGTCCCATCAGACCTGCCTCGGGTGCGGGAGTTCGATCAGGATCGGTGCGCGTCCGTTTGTACAACGTTGGATACAACGTTGTAAAGACGTGGCGACGCTTCGGTGCCGGCCGCAGGGGGCCCGTGCCAGGATGGGTCCGTGACCATCCCCGCGCCGGACGGCCGGGCCCTGGCCCGGCTCGCCGCCCTGCTCGCCGACGACACCCGGGCCCGCATCTGCCTGGCCCTGCTCGACGGCCGGGCGTGGACGGCGGGGGAGCTGGCCCGGCTCGCCGGGGTGGCCCCGTCCACCGCCAGCGACCACCTCACCCGGCTGGTCCGGGGCGGGCTGTTGGTCGAGCAACGGCAGGGACGACACCGCTACGTCCAGCTCGCCGGCCCCTCGGCGGCCCAGTTGGTCGAGGATCTGGCCGGCTACGCGCCCGGGCGGTCCGAGCCGGCCCGCTCGCTGCGCGCCGCCCGTGCCGGCGCCGCGTTGGCGTACGCCCGCACCTGCTACGACCACCTGGCCGGGCACCTCGGGGTGCTGCTGCGCGACAGGCTGCTCGCGCGCGGGCTGCTCGACGACGCCGGCGGGTCGGCGCTCACCTCGGCCGGGCGGGGCTGGTTGGCTGAGCTGGGGGTGCCGATCGCGCCGCTGCGGGCCGCCCGCCGCCCCCTGGTGCGCGACTGCCTGGACTGGACCGAGCGTCGGCCGCACCTGGCCGGGGCGTTGGGCGCGGCGCTGTGCACCCGCTTCTTCGAGGCGGGCTGGTTGACCCGCGGCGGCGGACGGGAGGTCCGGCTGACCCCGGACGGTGCTCCGGCGCTGGCCGCCGCACTCGGTCTCGCCCCGGCCGACCTCGCGCCGCCCACGACCGCGCCGGACCGCGGCAGCGGTCGCGCCTGACCGGGTCGCGCCTGACCGGTCCGTGCCTGACCGGGTCGTGCTTCGTCCGCCCTGCTCGGCGCCTCCGGGCCTCGTTCCTCGATGCAGTTGGCGATCTCTGGTGACGGCCCTGACCTCGTCCCTTGAGCGGCCGGCGAGGCCCCAGCCGTCACCGTCGTTACCGTTCGTGACGACCGAGTTGGTTACTCGTTGTCACTGCCGCCGTCCCGGCCGCCCGGTTCCCCTCTGCGCCCTTTGCTCTGCATTCCTCGGCGCACCACCAGGCTGAACTGGAGGTTCGAACAGGGAGCGTTGATCGAGGGCGCAAGTCTCGTTGACCGTCCGTAACTGTTGCGTATGTGGATGCAGAGCAAAGGGGCCGGAGGCGTGATGGCCGCTCGGCTCTGGCCGTCACGTCAAGTGACGGAGTGGCTGACGTCGACCCTCGCGACGATCCCTGGAGGGTCCCGTGGCCGACCGTGACGGCAGCGCACGCGCCGGCAGCCGACGTTTCGGCGGGCGCCGAAGAATTCCGGTCATACCGTCGCGGGAGAGGACCGTCGCCGGCCCACGGGCCCGAGCATGATCGAGGTGGAACCCGGATGGACGCGCGCTGTGCCGCCTTCCACGCCCTGCACCACGCCGCCCGGCCGCTGCTGCTGCCCAACGCCTGGGACCACGCCAGCGCCGCCGCGTTCGCGGCGCGTGGGTACCCGGCGGTCGGCACCACCAGCCTGGGGGTCGCCGCTGCCGCCGGCGTGCCGGACGCGGCGGCCGCCACCCGGGCGGAGAACCTCCGCCTGGCCCGGGCGCTGCGCCGGCTCCCGGTGCTGGTGACCGTCGACGTGGAGGCGGGGTGCGCCGACGACCCGGCGGTCGTCGCCGGGCTGGCGGCGGAGCTGGCCGCGCTCGGGGTGGTGGGGGTGAACGTCGAGGACGGCCGGGCGGACGGCACTCTCGACCCGCCCGAGCTGGCGGCGGCGAAGGTGGCCGCCATCAAGGCCGCGGCGCCCGACCTGTTCGTCAACGCCCGCACCGACGCGTGGTGGCTCGGCACGCCCGATCCCCTGCCGGAGGCCCTGCGCCGCGCCCGCGCCTACCTGGCCGCCGGGGCGGACGGGATCTTCGTGCCCGGGGCGCCGGACGCCGCCGCCGTCGCCGCGCTCGTCGCGGGGATCGACGCGCCGCTGAACGTGCTGCACCGGCCGGGCGGGCCCACCCTCGACGAGCTGCGGGCGCTCGGCGTGGCCCGGGTGAGCACGGGCTCGCTGCTGTTCCGGGCCGCGCTGGGCGCCGCCCTGGACGCCCTGGACGCCGTCCGGTCCGACGCCGCGCCGCGCGCGGAACCGCCCTCGTACGCCGAGGTGCAGCGGTTGAGCGCGGCGTCCCGACCGTGACCCTTCGTGCGCGGCGGTGACCGCCGCACGTCCCTAAGGAGTAGATAGGAGGATTGTTCGGACTCATCCCTCTCGGTCCGATTACGGTGTGTGCAGGGCGATGCACACAGTGATGTCGTGACGGGAGAGAGGACCCGACCATGCGAGTGCCCAGCCGAAGCCCGGGACAGCAGCCCGGCTCCTCCGTCACACCCGCCGCCCCGACCCGGCGGCGCGCGTTCGCCACCCCGCCGCGGCCGGCCGCCGCGCCGGACCTGGACGCCTACCGGACGGCCGTGGCCGAGCTGCTGGTCGAGGTGGGCGCCCTGGCCGGCGCGTCCTGCACGGCAGCCCGGCAGGTGCTGATCGACGACCGGTTGCGCGAGCCCGCGATCGCCGCCGTGCTCGACGCCACCCCGCAGGGGCTCGTCGGCGCCCGCGAGACGCTGCTGCTGGAGATGGCCCGCTACCAGCCCAACGCGCGCAGCTCCGCCGCCGACCTCACCGCGCTGGTGCGGATCTACCTGCTCTCCCGCGTCGACGTGATGTGGTGGCGCGACGCTCCCACCTTCCTCACCGACGCCCAGGTCGAGGCCAGTCCCGAGCTGGTGGACCTGGAGTGGTTGCGCCGGCGGGACCTGCTGCGCTTCCGCTACACGGAGCAGCCGCGGACGCTGCTGCGCCGCGGAATGCGGGCGGTGCGGCGCCGGCTGCGGCCCGACGCCACGCCGCGTACCGCCGGACTGCGTTTCCGGCGGGCCCGGCGCGAGATGGTGGCGCTGCTCAACGACGTCGCCCGCCAGTTCGCCGCCAGCACCCCGCCCGCCACGCCGCCGCTGTGGGTGACCAGCCTGGTCCGCAGCGCCGAGCACCAGCACCGGCTGCGCCGACTCGGGTACGCCGCCATGATGCCCAGCGGACACTGCCTCGGCTGGGCGGTCGACGTCGAGATGCAGTGGTTCGACCGCTTCGGCGCGCGGGACACCCTGGCCGAGCTGCTGCTTGCCCGGCAGCGGGCCGGTGAGGTCAACGTGGTCGACGAGGGGCAGGCGTGGCACCTGTGCCTCGCGCCGGCGGCGCGGCGGCGGCTGCGCCGGGCGTACGAAGCCGAGATGGGGGCCTGAGCCGATGTGCGGCATCGCGTTGAGCCTCGGCCCCGAGGCCGATCCGACGATCTTCCGGCGGATGCTCGCCACCCTCGCCCCCCGCGGCGAGGTCACCGAGACCCGCTACGAGAACGGCCTGCTCACCGGCACCCGCCGGCTGCCGATCGTGGACCGGGAACGCGCGGTGCAACCCTGGGCCTCCGCCGACGAGCGGTGGCTGCTCTGCTACAACGGCGAGGTCTTCAACCACTCCGAGCTGCGCGCGGAACTGGTCCGGCTGGGGCACCGCTTCCGCAGCGCCGGCGACACCGAGGTGGTGCTCGCCGCGTTCCTGCAGTGGGGCGAGGGCATGGTGACCCGGCTGCGCGGCGAGTACGCCTTCGCCGTCGTGGAACGCGCCACCGGCCGGGCCTACCTGGTCCGGGACCCGCTCGGCGTCAAGCCGCTGTACTGGGCGCGCACGCCCGGCTGCCTGCACGTCGCCAGCGAGGTCAAGGCGCTGGTGGGACACCGCGCCCCGATCGTCGAGGTGCCGCCCGGGCACCACGGCTGGGCCGAGCCCGGCGGGCCGGTCCGGCTGCGCGCGTACGTCGACCTGCTGACCCTCGGTGAAGGGCTGCCGGTGGTGGACGACCCGGACGAGGCCGCCCTGCTCGTCCGTGCCGCCCTCACCGACAGCATCCGGATGCGGGTGGACACCGACCTCACCGTGGGGGTGGTGCTCTCCGGCGGGCTGGACAGCTCGCTGGCCCTGCTGCACGTGCGCGAGATGCACCCCGACTGTGTCGCGGTCACGGTCGGGGTGCCCGACAGCCCTGACGTCGCGTACGCGCGGCGGCTCGCGAAGGACCTGGGGGTGCCGCACGAGGTGGTCGAGGTGCGCCCGCGCGACATCCGGCTGGCCGACATCCGGGAGACCATCCGGATGTCCGAGCTGACCGAGTACGGCGACATCATCAACGCGGTGGTCACCGTTCCGCTGTTCCGCCGGCTGCGGGAGCTGGGCGTGAAGGTGGTGCTCACCGGCGACGGCTCCGACGAGCTGTTCGGCGGCTACCCGATGTACCACGAGGTCGGCCCCGAGGCGTCCCGCCGGCTCTTCCTGCACAAGATCCGCAATCTCTGCCGTACGGAGTTGCAGCGCGTCGACCGGGCCAGCATGGGGCACGGGGTGGAGGCCCGCGTGCCGTTTCTGGACCTGAGCCTGGTCGAGCTGGCGATGCGGCTGCCGATCGGGCTGAAGATGCGCGAGGGGCAGGAGAAGTGGATCGTCCGGCGGGCCTTCGCCGACCTGCTGCCCGACTACGTCCGGCGCCGGCCGAAGAACCCGATGTCGTACTCCTCGGGGCTGCACGAGCGGGCCCGGCTCTACAAGCCGCTCTTCGCCCGGCTGCACCGCTCGTTCGGCTACCACCTGCTCGAACCGGTGCGCCGCGACTTCGACACCGTGCTGACCCGGTGCGGCAACGACCTGGACCGCGCCATCGCCGACGGCCGGGCCCGGCCCGACTACACCCTGCTGGAGCACGCCCGCGACCTGGCCGGCGCGGCGAAGTGGAACGCCGCCCCGATGGTGCGCCGGCTGGTCGGGCCGCGCCGCACGCGGGGCGACGAGGCGCCGCTGCCCGGGTGACCGGTCGGCACGCGCCCCTCGCGGCGTCGGCCGGCCCGTGCCTCGCGACCGGCCGTGCCTCGCGACCGCGCACGCCTCGCGCTCGGCGCGGATCAATCCGGGCGTTCGCGGGTAGTGGTCCGGGCATGGCGGGACTGGACGTGATGGTGGTCGGGCAGGTGGCGCGGGACCTCGTGCTGCTGGTGGACGAGGTGCCGGGGGCCGGCGGGAGCGCACCGGTACGGCGGCGACGGGAGCTGCTCGGCGGCAAGGGGGCCAACCAGGCCGTCGGGCTGGCGCAGCTCGGCGCCGCCGTCGGTCTGCTCGGGGTGGTCGGCGACGACGAGGTGGGGGAGCGGCTGCTGGCGCAGGCGCGGGCCGACGGCATCGACGTCCAGTGGGTACGGCGCCGGCCCGGCACCCCGACCGGGCTCATCGTCGACGTGGTCGACGCCGACGCCGACTGGCGCTACCTGGAGGACCTTCCCGAGGCCACCCTGCTCACCGCCGACGACGTCGCCGGGGCGGCATCCGCGCTGCGGGCCGCACGGGCCGTACTGGTGCAACTCCAGCAGCCGGCGCGGGCCGCCCTGGCCGCGGCCCGGACCGCCCGGGAGGCCGGCCGGCTGGTCGTGCTCGACGGCGCGCCGACCGACGCGGCCGACGTCGACGCGCTGCTCGCCGTCGCCGACGTGCTGCGTGCCGACGCGCAGGAGGTCGAGCTGATCACCGGCGACGCGCCGCGGGACGCCGAAGCGGGGCTCGCCGCCGGGCGAGGGCTGCTGCGTCGCGGCCCGTCGCTGCTGGCCATCGAGGTGGCCGGGGAGGGGAACGCGTTCGTCTGGCCGGACGGCGAGCTGTTCGTGCCGTTGAGCGAGACGCCCACCGTGGACGACACCGGCGCCGGGGACGCCTTCGTCGCCGCGCTGACCCTCGGCGTGCTGCGCGGTGAGCCCCGGGAGCGGGTCGCGCGGTACGCGGTCGCGGCGGCCGGTGCCACCGTCGGCCATCCGGGCGGCCGGCCCGCGCTGACGCCCGAGGCGATCCGCGCGCAGCTCGACCGGATCCCGGCCGGGTGACCGGCGCTCACCCACGGGTGCCGACGGCGGCGACGGACGTTTGTCCACGGAGGAGGGTTTTCCGCCGCCGGGGCCCGGGTATCCCGGAAGCCTGACCGAGAGGCGGGTGACTGACATGAAGCGCAATCAATACCACGTCGTGCCGAACGGTGGCGGCTGGAAGGTCGAGCAGGGCAACCAGGTCGTCGGCACGTTCGACACCAAGCAGCTCGCCGTCGAGGCGGGGCGCCGGGCGGCGCACGGCAACGAGCCGAGCCAGCTCGTCGTGCACACGTCCGACGGCAAGATCGAGACGGAGTACACCTACCAGAACGACCCGTACCCGCCGGCCGGCTGACCGCCGTCCGCGATGGACACGAACGGGCCCGACCCCCGTGGGGGTCGGGCCCGTCGGCGTTGTGTGCGACTACCAACTCAGGTAGCTGGGCTGGGTCTGCACGTTCAGCTCGCGGTAGCGCACGAGGTTCGCCGACCAGGTGCGCCAGTCGGTCAGCTTCAGGACGTCGAGGCCCTTGGTCATGTCGTTGGAGTAGATGTAGCCGTTGTAGTAGTACGCGGACCAGGTGCCGCCGCCGACGAGCCGGTCGGCCGAGAGCGGACCCCGCTCCCAGAACGCGATCTCCTTCGGGTTGGCCGAGTCGGTGAAGTCCCAGACGGAGATGCCGCCCTGGTACCACGCCTGGACCATGATGTCGCGCCCGAGCACCGGGATCAGCGAGCCGTTGTGCGCCACGCAGTTCTCGGTGTCGGCGTTGATCCGGGGGATCTTGTAGTAGCTGCGGAAGACCATCGTCCGGGCGTCACCGCGCCCGGTGATGTCGTAGATGGCGTCCGCGCCCCGCTCCGGTCCGATGGCCTCGGTGCAGGTGGCCGCGCCGCCGCCGCCCAGCTCGTCGGTGAAGACCACCTTGGTGCCGGCGTTGTTGAACGTGGCCGAGTGCCAGAACGCGAAGTTCACGGTGTCCCGGACCCGGTTGATCAGCCGCGGGGCCTCGCGGTTCGAGATGTCCATCAGGATGCCGTCACCCATGCACGCGCCCGCGGCGAGGTCCTTCTCCGGGTAGGCGGTGATGTCGTGGCAACCGGTGGTCGCCGAACCGCCGGGCCGGCCCTCGTAGCCGCCGTCCGGGAAGAGGTTCGGGGAGGCCACCACCGCCGCCTCCGTGGGGGACTTCACCGGCACCTTGACGATGGAGATGGAGTCGTGCGGGGGCTGGCAGTCGGGGAATTCCGCCCGCGGGCTGTACGAGGAGACGTACAGGTAGACGGTCTTGCGGTCCTTGCCCGGCACGAGGGTGTGGGTGTGCGACCCGCAGGCCGTCTCCACCGCCTTGACGTAGCGGGGGCTGGCCTTGTCGCTGATGTCGAAGATCTTGATGCCCTCCCAGGACGCCTTCTCCGTCGCCGGCGCGCTGGTGCTGTTGCAGGAGTCGTCGCTGCGGGAGGAGTCGGTGGAGAGGAACAGCAGGTCACCGTGGACGGAGATGTCGTTCTGCGACCCGGGGCAGTACACCTGCGACACCACCGTCGGCGCGGTCGGCCGGGAGATGTCGTAGACGACGAACCCGTTGTAGTTGCCGGCGAAGGCGTAGCGGCCCTGGAAGGCGAGGTCGCTGTTGGTGGCGTCCAGCGGCGCCTGCTTGGGCAGGTTGGCGACCTGCCGGAGGTTGGGGCTGCTGACGATCTCGTCGACGCCCGGGATGGTGTTGGTGGCGCCCACCGTGCCCGAGGGGGCCGACCGCGTCGCCACGCCGGCACTTCCCGGTGCGGCGGTGGCGACGCTGGCGAGGAGCAGGCCGGCCGCGGCCAGGCTCACGGTGGTGAGCCGCCTGGCCCGCAAGGTGCGGAAACTGGTCATCGGCGACGTCCTTCGCGAGGGGATGGCGATTGTGGACACCCTAACCGTCCCAAGAGTTCCATCGATGTGACGCAGATCACATGAAAGCTGGTCCGTCGATGGATAGCATCGCCATGACCTCTACCGGGGGGAGTGGCCCATGACCCGCCGTCGCGCGCGGACCCTGGCCGTCGTCATATCCGCGTGTCTGTTGGCGGTGGTGGTCGTCGTCCTGTCCCGTTCCGCCGGTGGCCCGACCACGGCGCCGGCGGGACAGGCCGCCGCCGCGACGTCCGTCCCGGCCGGTCCGAGCCGCCCCGCGGTGATCGTTCCCGGTCGGCCCGGCGAGACCGCCGCGGTCCGGCCCGCCGAGGAGATGCGCGACGCCACCACGGCCCGGCACAACTCGATGGACGTCTGGTTCGTCCGGATGATGATCCCGCACCACGCCCAGGCACTGGAGATGGCGGAGCTGGCCGACGACCGCGCCGGCGACCCGGCCCTGCGCGCCCTCGCCGAGCGGATCCGGGCCAGCCAGGGCCCGGAGATCGGCCTGATGCGGGGCTGGTTGCAGGCTCGCGGGCTCTCCACCGAGGGGGACAGGCACGACCACGGCGGCATGCGGGGCATGCAGACGCCCGAGGCCATCCGGCAGCTCGCGGCGGCGCGGGGCGCCGAGTTCGACCGGCTCTTCGTGCGGATGATGACCGAGCACCACCAGGGCGCGGTCCAGATGGCCACGGACCTGCTCAAGGTCGGCGCCGACCTCACCCTGTCGGAGTTCGCCAACTCGGTCGCCACCGAGCAGACCGTCGAGATCGACCGGATGCGCGAGCTGCTGGCCTGAGCCGGGCGGCCCGGCCAAGTTCCGGGGCGGAGTGACCCCCTGACCTGCGGCACGTACGCTGGGTGACCGTGAACCGCACGATCCTCGGCCGCCCCCTGCGCGGCGTGGCCTTCGACGCCTTCGTCTCCGCCACGGTGGCGCTCCTCGGCCTCGCCGGCCTGGCGAACCAGCCCGGCGGCGGCATGGCCACCCTGGTCGGGGCCGCGATGGCGGTGGCGCTGCTGTTCCGCCGGACCCACCCGTCGGCGGTCGCCCTGGTCGTGGCGGCGCTCGCGCTGGTGCAGGTGGTCGCCGGGTGGGGGCCGCTGGCCTTCGACGTCGCCGTGCTGATCGCCCTGTACAGCGTGGTCAAGTACGCCGACCGGCTCCGCGACGGGGTCCTCGCCGGGATCGGCGCCGCCGTCGGGGTGGTGCTGGCCGGCCTCCAGACCCGGGGCGCCATCTCCTGGTGGGCGACGGCGATCTACTACGGGCTGGTCACCGGGGCGGTCTGGCTGGTCGGGCTGAACGTGCGCACCCGCCGGCTCTACGTGTTCAGCCTGGAGGAGCGGGCCGCCACCCTGGAACGGGAACGCGAGGCGGAGGCGCGCGCCGCGGTCGCCGGGGAACGCACCCGCATCGCCCGCGAGCTGCACGACGTGGTGGCGCACAGCATGGCGGTGATGATCGTGCAGGCCGACGGGGCGCGGTTCATGCTCGACCGGGACCCGGAGACCGCCCGCCAGGCGGTGAAGGTGGTCGCCGACACCGGCCGGCAGGCGCTGGAGGAGATGCGCCGGCTGGTCGGCGTACTGCGGGAGCCCGACGCGCCGGACGCGGAGGCCGGGCCCGGCGCGGCGGGTGCGCCCGGCGCCGCCGGGGCGACCGCCGACCCGGCGCACCGCCGGTTGGCGCTGGCGGAGCTGCCCGCCCTGCTCGACCGGTTCCGCGCCGCCGGCCTCCGGACCCGGCACGCGGTCTCCGGCGAGCCGGCGCCGATGCCGCCCGGACTGGAACTGACCGTCTACCGGGTGGTGCAGGAGGGGCTCACCAACGCGCTGAAGCACGCCGGTGTCGGCGCCGACGTCGAGGTCACCGTCACGCACGCCGGCGACGCCGTGCTGGTCCGGGTGGCCGACGACGGACGCGGCCGGCCGCCGGTCAGCCCGGCGCCGTCCGGCGGGCACGGCCTGGTCGGCATGCGCGAGCGGGTCGGCGTGTACGACGGCAGCCTCACCGCGGGGCCGCGACTCGCCGGGGGCTGGCAGGTCGAGGCGCGGCTACCGCTACCGTCGACGTCCCCGACGACGGAGGTGACGGCGGCATGACGGTCCGCGTGGTGATCGTGGACGACCAGGCGCTGGTCCGCGCCGGCTTCCGGATGGTGCTGGACTCCCAGCCGGACCTGGCGGTCGTCGGCGAGGCGATCGACGGCGCCGACGCCCTGCGGCTGCTGGCCCGCGTCGAGGCCGACGTCGTGGTGATGGACGTGCGGATGCCGACCATGGACGGGGTCGAGGCGACCCGCCGGATCTGCCGGGACCGTCCCGCCGGATCGCCCCGGGTGCTGGTGCTCACCACCTTCGACACCGAGGCGGACGCCTTCGCCGCGCTCCAGGCGGGCGCCAGCGGCTTCCTGCTCAAGAACGTCCCGCCGGAGGAGCTGCTGGCGGCCATCCGGGTGGTCGCCCAGGGCGACTCGGTGGTCGCCCCGTCCATCACCCGGCGGCTGCTCGACCGGTTCGCCGGGCAGCTCGGTCCGGGGCCCGCCGAGGACCCCCGGATCGGCCAGCTCACCGAACGCGAGCGGGAGATCCTCCTGCTGGTGGCGCAGGGGCTCTCCAACGCGGAGATCGCCGCCCGGGTGCACGTCGCGGAGGCCACCGTGAAGACGCACGTCGGCCGGATCCTGGCCAAGCTCCAGCTCCGCGACCGGGTGCAGGCCGTGGTGCTGGCGTACGAGACGGGGCTGGTCACCCCCGGCGGCTGAGCCGGTCTACGACCCAGGTCGTACGGGCCCACCCCGTCAGGGGCTCCCCAGGTCGCAGCGGGATCACCACGCGCGGGTGGACGCGGCCGCAGCGGCGGCGCCCATAGCGTCGGAGACGTCCCAGCCACGATCTCCACGGGGAGCTCCACGTGTCCGTCGCACCTCCCGCGCACGCCACCGCCGGCGTCGCGGTCACCGCCCGCGGCCTGTCCAAGCGGTACGGCTCCGGCCAGGCCGCCGTCGTCGCCCTCGACGGGGTCGACGTCGACTTCGCCGCCGGCCGGTTCACCGCCATCATGGGCCCCTCCGGCTCCGGCAAGTCCACGCTCATGCACTGCCTCGCCGGGCTGGATCGGCCCAGCTCCGGCAGCGTGCGCATCGGCGACGCCGACCTCGCCGGCCTCGACGACAAGCGGCTCACCCTGCTGCGCCGCGACCGCGTCGGCTTCGTGTTCCAGAAGTTCAACCTGCTGCCGGCGCTGACCGCGGAGGAGAACATCGTGCTGCCCCTGGCGATCGCCGGCCGGCGGCCGGAACGGGCCTGGCTGCGCCAGGTCGTCACCGCGGTCGGGCTCGCCGACCGGCTGCGCCACCGTCCCGCCGAGCTCTCCGGCGGCCAGCAGCAGCGGGTGGCGGTCGCCCGCGCGCTGATCACCAAGCCGTGGGTCATCTTCGCCGACGAGCCGACCGGCAACCTGGACTCGCGCTCCGGCGCCGAGGTGCTGCGCCTGCTCCGCGAGGCCGTCGACACCCTCGGCCAGACGGTGATCATGGTGACCCACGATCCGTCGGCCGCCGGGCACGCCGACCGGGTGGTCTTCCTCGCCGACGGCCGACCGGTGCGGGACCTCACCGCGCCGACCGCCGAGCGCGTGCTCGACGCGCTCGCCGGCCTCGACCCGGCGCGCGTACCGGCCGCCGGCCGCGAGGCGGTGACCCGGTGATCCGCACGACCCTGCGCCAGCTCCGCGCCGAGGCACTGCGCCTGATGCTCTCCTCGCTGGCCGTCGTGCTCGGCGTCGCGTTCATCGCCGGCACGCTGATCTTCGTCGACGGGATGCGGGCCGGCGCGTACGACCGGGCCGGGGCGTTCGACCGGCACACCGACCTCGCCGTCTACTCCACCACCGACGACCCGCTGCCGGCCGCCCTGGTCGAGAAGGTGCGCTCCCTCGACGGGGTCGCCGCCGCCGAGGGGGAACTGCTCGGCTCCGGCGGTGTCGTCGGCGCCGACGGCCGTCCCGTGCTCGGCTACGCCGTGCTCGCCGCCATCCCCGTCGACGAGGCGCTGCGCTCGTACGACGTGGTGGCCGGCCGGCTGCCCGACCGCCCGGGCGAGGTCGTGCTGGACGCCGCGACCGCCGACGAGGAGGGCTTCGCCCTGGGCGCTTCCGTACGCGTCGGCGGCGGCGGGGGAGCGGCCCGCCCGTACACCCTGGTCGGCACGGTCGACGTGGCCGGCACCGCCCGCGACGTCGGCGGTCCGTTCATCGGCCTGGTCGGCGCGGACGCCCTCGCCGTGACCGGCCAGCGGGGCTACGACCGGATCATGGTGGCCGCCCGGCCGGGCGCGGCCGACGAGGCGCTCGTCGAGCGGGCCGCCGCGGCCGCCGGCGCCGGCGCGACCGTCAAGGACCGGCAGCGCATCCTCGACGACGCCGTGACCGACGCGGTCCGCGACCTCCAGCAGTTCAACATGGCGCTGCTGACCTTCGCCGGGGTCGCCGTCGTGGTCGCCGGCTTCGTCATCGCCAACACCTTCGCGATCGTGCTGGCCCAGCGGACCCGGCGGACGGCGCTGCTGCGGCTGGTCGGCGCGACCCGGGGCCAGCTGTTCCGTGCCGCGCTGCTGGAGGCCGCGCTGGTCGGGCTGGTCGCCTCCGCGGCCGGCGTGCTGATCGGCGTGGCCGTGGCCGGCGGCATGAACCAGGTGCTGGCGCGGCTCGACGCGCCGACCTCCGGCGGGCTCACCGTCACCGGGTCGACCGTGCTGGTCAGCCTGCTCCTGGGCACGGCGATCACGATGGGCGCCGCCCTGCTGCCCGCGTGGCGGGGCACCCGGATCGCCCCGGTCGCCGCGCTCACCGACGCGGCGGTCCAGCCCGCCCGGGGTGCCGGCCGGCTCCGGCTGACCGCCGGGGCGCTGGTCTTCGCCGCCGGGATCGCCGCGCTGGTCGGCGCCGCGTACGCCGTCCAGGTGGTGCTCGTGGCCGCCGGCGGCGTGCTCACCTTCTTCGGCATCGTGCTCTTCGGCCCGGTGCTCGTGCCGGCGCTGGTCCGGGTGCTGGGGTGGCCGGCCCGCAGGCTGTTCGGGGCCACCGCCGGCCTGGCCGTCGCGAACGCCGTGCGCAACCCGCGCCGGATCGCCGCGACCGCCACGGCCCTGGTGATCGGGATCGGACTGGTGTCGGCCTTCGTGGTCGGCGCCCGCAGCACCAAGGACGGCATCGAGCGCAGCGTGGACGCGGAGATCGGGGTCGACTGGCTGGTCACCGGGATCGGCGGGGACCTGCCGGCGCCGCTCGTGGCCGAGCTGCGCGCCCGACCCGAGTTGGCGGTGGTGCACGAGCAGCGCGGCGCCGTCGCCGCCGGCGTGCGGATCCAGGCCGCGCACCCCGCCCTGGTGGCCCGGACGCTGACGGGCGTCGTGGCGGGCGACGTCGACCGGCTGGGACCCGGGTGGGTGCTGGTGCACCGGGAGCTGGCCGAGGCCAGGGGCTGGACGACCGGCTCCACCGTCACCGTGCGCGGCCGGGCGTTGCGGGTGGCCGCGGTCGTCACCGCCGACGGACCGACGCTCGCCGGCAGCTCCGTCCCCGACGGCCACGTGATCGACGTGGTGGACGCCGACTTCGCCGCCCTCTTCCCCGACGAGCGGGGCTACCTGGCGGAGATCGACCCCGCCGACGGGGTCTCCGCCGAGCGGGCCCGGACCGCCATCGAGGCGGTGGTCGCCCGGTATCCGACGGCCAACCTGATGGACCAGGGCGCGTACAAGAAGATGCTCACCGCCACGGTCGACATGCTGCTCGCCCTCGTCACCGCGCTGCTGGGCCTGGCCGTGGTGATCGCGCTGGTCGGGGTCGCGAACACGCTGAGCCTGTCGGTGGTGGAGCGGACCCGGGAGAACGCCGTGCTGCGGGCGGTCGGCCTGACCCGGGGGCGCATGCGGGCCATGCTGGCCGTCGAGGCGGTGCTGATGGCGCTGGTCGGCGCGCTGCTCGGGGTCGGTCTCGGCACCGGAGTCAGCGCCGCCGCGATGGCCCTGCTGGCCCGGATCAGCGGCGACTTCGCCGTGGTGCTGCCGGTGGGGCAGCTGGCGCTGATCCTCGGCGTCGCGGTCGTGGCCGCCCTGGTCGCCTCGGTGCTGCCGGCCCGCCGGGCGCTGTCCCGGCCGGTGGTCGAGGCGCTCGGCGACCAGTGACATCCGCCGGCCGGTCCCGTCGCCCGTCAGGGGGACGGGACCGGCCAGCGGTGCCGGGTCTACAGGCGTTCCACCACCGGGCCGGCGCACCGGTTGCGGGTGTCGAAGACGTACCGGGCGTGCCGGGTCACCAGGTCGTAGTCGAAGTCGTCGTGGTCGGTGACCACCACCACCGCGTCCGCCGCGTGGACCTCCCGCTCGGTCAGCTCCACCACGAGCACGCCGCCCGGGATCTGGTGCGGCTCCGCGTACGGCTCCACCGCCCGGACGTCCGCGCCGAGGGCCTGCAGCCGCCGGGCGACGTCGACGGCGGGGGAGTCCCGCATGTCACCGGTGTTCTTCTTGTACGCCAGCCCGAGCAGCAGCAGCCGGGCCCCGCTGACGGCGCGACCGGTCCGGTTCAACCCGTTCATGATCCGTTGGGCCACGTGCTCGGGCATCTCGTGGTTGACGTCGTTCGCCAGCTCGATGAACCGGAACTGCCGCCCGAGGCGCCGCTTGACCTGCCAGGACAGGTAACACGGGTCGATCGGCAGGCAGTGCCCGCCGACCCCCGGGCCGGGCCGGAACGGCATGAAGCCGAACGGCTTGGTCTCCGCCGCCTCGATCGCCTGCCAGACGTCGATGTCGAGGTGGTGGGAGAGCATCGTCAGCTCGTTGATCAGGGCGATGTTGACCTGGCGGAACGTGTTCTCGATCAGCTTGGTCAGCTCCGCCACCCGGGTGGAGTCCACCGGCACGGTCCGCTCCACGAGCCGGCGGTAGAACCCGTCCACCCGGGCGAGCGCGACCGCGTCCATCCCGGAGACCACCTTCGGGGTGTTCTCCAGGCGCCAGGTCCGGTTGCCCGGGTCGATCCGCTCGGGGCTGTAGCCCAGGTGGAAGTCGCCCGGGCTGCGCAGCCCGCTGGCCGACTCCAGCAGCGGGCGCAGCAGCTCCTCCGTGGTGCCGGGATAGGTGGTGGACTCCAGGATCACGGTGCAGCCCGGCCGCACGTACGGGCCGATGCCGACGCCTGCCTGCTCCACGAAGCTGAGGTCGGGCGTGCCGTCGCGCAGCGGCGTGGGCACCGTGATCACGCAGATGTCGAAGCCCTCCGCGTCGGTGTACGCCGTGCTCGGCCGGTACCGGCCGCTGCCCAGCGCCCGGCCCAGCCGGTCGGCGGGGATGTCCTCGACGAACGACTCGCCCGACGCGAGCCGCTTGACCCGGTCGGAGTCGACGTCCAGGCCGACCACGTCCAGGCCGGCCTCGACGGCCCGCATGGCCAGCGGCAGGCCGACGTACCCCTGGCCGATCACGACCAACTTCTCAACGCTCACCCGGGCTCCCGAGGCAGACGGCGGAAAGAACCTGCTCGGGAGCCTAGAGCGATTTGTGTGCCCGTAAGTCCGGTTTGGGATTATCGGTGCCGGTGGGTCACCGCAGCGTCGAAACAGGATCACGCGCAGCGGCCTCGGGCGGCGGCGCGAAAGCACCGCGGCCCGAGCTGCGGGACCGCGACGTCGCCGGGCGACCGTCCGCCGGAGCCCGGAGCCCGGAGCCCGGGGTGCAGGCCCGGCGCGCCGCGGCTCGCGGCAGGGCAGGCGGTCAGACCACCGGCGGATTGGCCGGGTCGACCGGGGTGGTCTGCGTCTCGGTCGGCTCCGGCGCCGGCGGTGTGGTCTGCGTCGGGGCGGGGTTGCTGGGCGTCGCTGCCGGGGGATCGTCGGTCTTGGTGGGGTCCGGCGACTCCGGAGCCGCCGACCCGCTCGGCTGGGGAGTGACCGGAGGTGCGGTGGCCGACGGCGAAGGGCTGGAGGTGGAGCCGGTGGGCCGGAACGGCCGGCCGGGGTCGACGGGGGCGTCCTCCTGGTCCACCGGCGCCTCGGCCCCGCCGCTCGGCTCCGCGGCCGGGGTGGTCGCCTGCGGAACCTTGACCGCCGGTGCGTCGGCCTCGCTGGTCATTCCGAGCGCCGCGCCGAGCCCGGCCAGCGCCACCAGCACCGCCGCCGCCGCGCCGACCAGGGTGCCACGTCGCCTACGGCGGGCGGCGGTCGCGGCCATCGGCACGTCGGTGCGGGTGCCCGGGTCGACGCCGCCCGCCGCCGCGGCGGCGGGCACCATGGCGGTCGGCGCGGAGGGGTCGGACACGGCGGCGCGGGCCGCTTCGGCCATCGCCGCCGCGCTGCTGAACCGGTCGGCCGGGTCCTTGGCCAGGGCACGGGAGACCAGCGCGCGGACCGCCTCCGGAACGTCGTGCGGCAACTCCGGCGGCTCGTCGTCGAGGTGGCGCACGGCGACCTGGAGCGGGTTGTCGCCGGTGAACGGCGGGCTGCCGCTGAGGCAGCAGTAGGCCACCGCACCGAGGGCGTAGATGTCGGTCGCCCCGGACACCGGTCGGCCGGCGGCCTGCTCCGGCGCCATGTAGAGCGCGGTGCCCGGCACGGCGTTGGTGCTGGTGATGCTGGTGATGTTCGTCGACCGGGCGACGCCGAAGTCGACCAGCACGACGCTGCCGTCCTCCTGCACCAGCAGGTTGCTCGGCTTGACGTCGCGGTGCACGATCCCGCCGAGGTGCGCGGCGTGCAGCGCCTGCGCGACCTGCGCGACGATCGCCATCGTCTCGGCCACGTCGAGACGCCCGGCGGCCTCGATCCGCTTGGACAGCGGCTGACCGGTCACGAACTCCATGACCAGGTAGTCGGCCCGCCCGCCGTCGGGCAGGTCGTCCTCGCCGCTGTCGAAGACCTGGACGATGCCCGGGTGGCGCAGGGCGGCCATGATCCGGGCCTCGGCACGGAAGCGGGCGATGAAGTCGGGGTCGGAGACCAGCGCCGGCAGCAGGACCTTGACCGCGACCTGGCGGCCGAGGACGAGGTCCTTGCCCCGCCAGACGTCGCCCATGCCGCCTGTGGCGACACGCTCGTCCAGGCGGTAGCGACCGCTGAGTACGACCTCCGATGACAACACAGCATTACCGTACCCAGACCGGCGGGGATCGGCGCGCCGCGTGCCGTCGCCCCGACCCGTGCCGCCCGCACGGCGGGGGCGGCGGGACCGGACCCGCCTCGGATACGCTGTGAGCGCCCGTGGACCGTGCGTGACGACATTCCCCCCATGTCCGCCGTGGGCTGGCCGAATGCGCCGCCGCCCGCGCCCACCGAGAGGGCGCAGCGTCCCGGCCGTCCGCGTCGTTACGGCGACGGGCCGTCCGAACGGCTAGATAATTCTCACTCTTTTGCCCATCGGGGCGGGCTTGCCCGATCGACCCGGCGCTCCTAGCGTTAGCCCGACTCGGGCCCGCCCCACGGCGTCGCCGCGGCACCTGCGCCACCGGCCGTGCCGCCACGGCAGGAGTCCAGACGTAACGTCCGGGCGACGCGGTCCCGGGCGTGATCAGGTCAGCGGGGGGCTGAGGGTGCGGGATCAGGTCCGTTTGCCGGACCGTGCTTGCCTCGCGCACGTCCGGGTCGGCGTGCGCCGCCTGCGCGTGTCCACGGGACGGAAGCGGCGACCCCATGGCGGGTGAGCTGAACGAGGCTGTCGTGGCGGCCCAGGCCGGCGACGAGGACGCGTTCCGCTTCCTCTACCGCAGCCTCCAGCCCGGTCTGCTCCGGTACCTGACCGCCCTGGTCGGCGCGGACGCCGAGGACGTCGCCTCGGAGACCTGGTTGCAGGTCTCCCGCGACCTGCCCAGCTTCACCGGTGGCGAGTTCCGGGCCTGGACCGTCACCATCGCCCGCAACCGGGCCATGGACCACCTGCGCCGGCAACGCCGCCGCCCCTCGCTGCCCGTGCCGGTGCAGGCGCTCGCCGAGCTGGCCGGCGACGCCGACACCGCCGAACGGGCCGGCGAGACGATCGGCACCGAGGCGGCGCTCGCGCTGATCGCCACCCTGCCGCCGCGCGAGGCCGAGGCCGTCCTGCTCCGCGCGGTCGTCGGGCTGGACGCCGAGACCGCCGGGCGGGTGCTCGGCCGCCGGCCCGGTGCCGTGCGTACCGCCGCCCACCGTGGGTTGCGCCGGCTCGCGGCCCTGATGGAACGCTACGACCCGAGCCGGTCGCCGACCACCCCCGAGGCCGCCGCGCCGCCCCGACCGCGGAACGGCCGGCGGCAGCCGTCGCACGCCGAGCCGGCGGACGGTTGACGTGAGGGGATTCAGGATGTTCTTCCGCCGGACCGAGCGGCCCGCCGACCGCGGCGCGTCCGACCGGCTCCTCGACGCCGCCCGTACGCCGGACACCGAGGGGTCCGACCCGCTCGCCCGGCTGCTCTCCGCCGCCGCCGCTCCCGCCCGCCCCGGCGAGTTGGCCGGGGAGGAGGACGCCGTGGCGGCCTTCCGGGCGGCCCGTGCGGCCGGCCCCGCCGCCGGGGGCACCCCGTCGCCGCGCCGACGCCGGTTCACCGCCGGCGCCGTGGCCTGGGGCGCGGGGATCGCGGTCACCGCGACCGCGGGCGCCGCCTTCGCGGCCGTCACGCTGGACCGGGCCGACGACCCGCCGCCCCGCCCCGCCACCCCGTCGCCGGCGGCCCCGGCGGCACCCACCACCACGGACCCGCACCGGGACGGACCGACCGGAGACACCGGTGGCCGCCCCACCGGGACCCCGGCCCGCTCCTCCGCCGCCGCGACCTCGGGCGCATCCGTCCCCGGCAGCACGGCCGGCGACGCGCCGGGGACGCCGCAGCAGCGCACCGAACAACTGCGCGGACTCTGCCGGGCATATCTGGTCAAGAAGCCGGCGCAGCGGGAGAAGGCGCTGGACAGCCCCTCGTTCGCCCACCTGGTGACCGCGGCGGGCGGCCGGGAGCAGGTCGAGGGCTTCTGCGGGGAACTGGTGCCCGAGGCGGCGGCGAAGGCGTCGCCGGACAAGCCGGAGAAGGGGCCGACCCCGACCCCGGCCGGCTGACGTCCTCGCGGTCGGTCCCGGCCGCTGATTCTCCCGGCCCGCGCGGCGGGCCGGGAGACCCGTTTCCGCTGCACGTTCCGGTCTGTCGCGCGGAATTCGTCTGCTAGACAGAAGTGGGTGGGGCCACCGACGCCCGCGCCGATGACGGTGGGTGGCGTTACGGTGACACGGAACGGAAGTCGGCCGGAAGGGGGCCCATGCCGTGGTGACGTCGCCGGAGCTCGATCGGACCACCGTCCTGCGGGAGTCCGCCGCTGCCGAGGGCCACCTCGCGCGCATCTGCTTCAAGACCGGCCCGCCGACCCGCACCGGCGTCGAACTCGAATGGACCGTGCACGACGCCGCCGACCCCGCCCGCCCGGTCGATGGCGAGCGGCTCCGGGCGGCCCTGGGGCGGCACAGCCCCCGCAGCCTCGACAGCGCGAGTCCCGCCGAGCCGCTCCCGCACGGTGGCGCCGTGACCGTGGAGCCCGGCGGGCAGTTGGAGATCTCCACCGCGCCACGCACCTCGCTCGCCACCCTCATCCACGCCACCGACGGCGACATCGCCGCGCTGAGCGGCCTGCTCGACGCCGCCGGGCTGGTCCTCGGACGCAGCGGCATAGACCCGCACCGGCCGCCCCGCCCGGTGGTCGAAGGCCCCCGCTACCGCGCCATGCGCCACGTCTTCGACCGGCGCGGCCCGGCCGGCCGGACGATGATGTACAGCACCGCCGGCCTCCAGGTCTGCCTGGACGCCGGGGAGCCGGAGCACCTGCCGGAACGCTGGGCGGCGGTGCACGCGCTCGGGCCGCCCCTGCTGGCCGCGTTCGCCACCGCCGACCGGCACGCCGGGCGCAGCACCGGCTGGGCGTCCGCCCGGATGGCCGCCTGGTACGGCATCGACCCGGCCCGCACCCGTCCGGTGTGGACGCCGGAGACCGACGCCGACCCGGTCACGGCCTGGACCAGGTACGTCCTCGCCGCGCCGCTGCTCTGCGTCCGCGGCGACGGCCCGGACTGGACGCCGCCGCCGGGGATCACGTTCGCCGACTGGGTCGACGGGGCGCTGCCCCGGCCGCCCACCACCGACGACCTCGACTACCACGTGAGCACCCTCTTTCCGCCGGTGCGACCCCGGGGCTACCTGGAGCTGCGCTACCTCGACACGCAGCCCGGCCGGGGCTGGGTGCTCCCGCTCGCGGTGCTGGCCGTCCTGCTCGCCGACCCCGGCACGGTCCGCGCGACCCGCGCCGTCGCCGGGCCGGTGGCGCACCGCTGGCACGCCGCCGCCCGCCACGGCCTGCGCGACCCGGCGCTGGCCGCCGCGGCGGCGGACCTGTTCGACCTGGCCCTCGCGGCCCTGCCCCGGCTCGACCTGCCGGCGGCCCTGCACGACGACATCGACCGAGGCGTACGGCGGCGGCGGGACGCCGCGGGGAGGAGTCACCGGTGACCGGAGCGACCACGCGCCGGGCGGGCCCGGAGCAGCTGCGCAGCCGGATCGCGGCGGAGCTGGAACGCACCCGCGCCCGCACCGCCCTGCTGACCGAGGCGGTCGACGAGGCCGACCTGATGCGGCAGCACTCGCCGCTGATGTCCCCGCTCGTCTGGGACCTCGCCCACGTCGGCAACCAGGAGGAACTCTGGTTGGTCCGGGACGTGGGCGGGCGCGAACCCGTCCGGCGGGACATCGACGACCTGTACGACGCGTTCAAGCAGCCCCGCCGGGACCGCCCGACGCTGCCGCTGCTGCCCCCGCAGGAGGCCCGCGCCTACCTGCTCACCGTCCGGGACAAGGTGCTCGACCTGCTGGACCGCGTCGCGTTCACCGACCGGCCGCTGGTCGCCGACGGCTTCGCCTTCGGCATGATCGTGCAGCACGAGCAGCAGCACGACGAGACGATGCTCGCCACCCACCAGCTGCGTGCCGGCCCGGCGGTGCTGCACGCCCCGCCACCGCCGGAACCGACGGCCCGGGTCGACGCCGAGGTGCTGGTGCCGGCCGGCGAGTTCACCATGGGCACCGACACCGACCCGTGGGCCCTGGACAACGAGCGCCCCGCCCACCGGGTCCACCTGCCGGCGTACGCCATCGACGCGGCGCCGGTGACCAACGGGCGGTACCGCGAGTTCATCGCCGACGGCGGCTACGAGGACCCGCGCTGGTGGAGCCCGGCCGGCTGGCGACACCGTCGGGAGGCGGAGCTGGTCGCGCCGATGCACTGGCGACGCGACGGCGACGGCTGGGTCTACCGGCGGTTCGGGCGGTGGGCGCCGGTGCGCGACGACGAGCCGGTGGTGCACGTCTGCTACCACGAGGCGCAGGCGTACGCCGCCTGGGCGGGCAGGCGGCTGCCGACGGAGGCGGAGTGGGAGAAGGCGGCCCGCTGGGATCCGGTCACCGGCCGCTCCCGTCGCTACCCCTGGGGCGACGACGATCCCACCGCCGAGCACGCCAACCTGGGCCAGCGGCACCTGTGGCCCGCCCCGGTGGGCGCCTACCCGGCCGGCGCCTCGCCGCTGGGCGTGCACCAGCTCATCGGCGACGTCTGGGAGTGGACCTCCACGCCGTTCCGGGGGCACCCCGGCTTCACCGCGTTCCCCTACCGCGAATACTCGGAGGTCTTCTTCGGCGACGACCACCGGGTGCTGCGCGGCGGGTCGTTCGGCACCGACCGGGCCGCCTGCCGGGGCACCTTCCGCAACTGGGACTTCCCGATCCGGCGGCAGATCTTCAGCGGCTTCCGCTGCGCGCGCGACGCCCGGCCGGAGGAGTCGCAGCCATGAGGACGGGGCCACCGGACGGCCGGGTCGCGCACGGACTGCGCTCCCTCATTCGGGGCCCACACCGGGACGGCCCCGACCCGGGACCGGGCGGCGCCGGGGGCCGGCCGCCGGGCCACCGCGCCGCCGGGCCGGGCGGTGCCGCCTGATGTGCCGCCACCTGGCCTACCTGGGGCCGCCGGTCACCCTGCGGGAGCTGCTGTTCGACCCGCCGTACTCCCTCGTGCGGCAGTCCTGGGCGCCCCGCGACATGCGTGGCGGCGGGACGATCAACGCCGACGGCTTCGGCGTCGGCTGGTACCCGGGCGACGGTGAGCCGGTGCGCTACCGGCGGTCGCAGCCGATCTGGAGCGACCCGACCATCGCCCAGCTCGCGCAGGTCACCTCGGCCGGCGCGGTGCTGGCCGCCGTCCGCTCCGCCACGGTGGGCATGGCGGTCCTCGACGGGGCCGCCGCCCCGTTCGCCGAGGGGCGGTGGCTGTTCAGCCACAACGGGGTGGTGCGGGGCTGGCCCGACTCGATGGTCCCGCTCGCCGCCACCCTGCCGGTACGCGACCTGCTCACCCTCGACGCGGCCACCGACTCGGCACTGCTGTGGGCGCTGGTGCGGCACCGGCTGCGGGCCGGCGTGAAGCCGGCGCGCGCGATCGCCGAGACCGTGACGGCGGCGGCCGGGGCCGCACCCGGGTCCCGGCTCAACCTGTTGCTCACCGACGGGCGCACCGTGGTGGCCAGCGTGGCCGGGCACGCGCTGTCGATCCGCGCGACGCCGGCCTCGGTGCTGCTGGCGTCCGAGCCGCACGACGACGAACCCGGCTGGCAGGCGGTGCCGGAGGGGCAACTGGTGGAGGCCACCGCCACGGGGGTACGCGTCCGCGCCCTCGCCGAGGTCTGACCGCCGGCCGACAGGGACGTTCCACCCGACGACGAAGGGGATGACATGAGCGCGGAGCCGCTGGAGATCCACCTGGAGGAGCAGGACCTGGGCCGCAGCCTGCGGGAGGACGTCCGCACCGGCCTGACGGCCGAGGAGAAGTGGCTGCCCCCCAAGTGGTTCTACGACGCCCGCGGCAGCGAGCTGTTCGAGGAGATCACCCGCCTGCCGGAGTACTACCCGACCCGGGCCGAGCGCGCGGTGCTGGTCGAGCGGGCGGCCACGATCGCCGAGTTGACCGGGGCGAAGACGCTGATCGAGCTCGGTTCGGGTTCGTCGGAGAAGACCCGGCTGCTGCTGGACGCCTTCACCCGCCGGGGCGGGCTCGGCACGTTCGTGCCGCTGGACGTGTCGGTCAGCGCGTTGCGGCAGTCCACCGCCGAGATCGCCGCCGACTACCCCGGGCTGCGGGTGCGCGGCATCGTGGGGGACTTCACCCGCCACCTGGACCGCCTGCCGACCGGCGGACGCCGGTTGGTGATCTTCCTCGGCGGCACGATCGGCAACCTCCTGCCGGCCGAGCGGGCGCGGTTCCTCGCCGCGATGCGGGCCGCGCTGGAGCCGGGGGACTGGCTGCTGATCGGCACCGACCTGGTCAAGGACCCGGCGGTGGTCGTGCCGGCGTACGACGACGCGGCCGGGATCACCGCCGAGTTCAACCGCAACGTGCTGCGGGTGGTCAACCGGGAGCTGGGCGCCGACTTCGATCCGGCGGGGTTCGCCCACGTCGCGCTCTGGGATCCGCAGCGCGAGTGGATCGAGATGCGGCTGCGGGCGCGCCGGCCGATGCGCGTACGGGTGCTCGACCTGACTGTCGACTTCGCCGAGGGCGAGGAGCTGCGCACGGAGGTGTCGGCGAAGTTCCGGCCCGAGGGGATCGCCGCCGAGCTGGGCTCGGCCCGCTTCGCCGCCCACGCCTTCTGGACCGATCCGGACGGCCTCTTCGGCGTCACCCTGGCCCGCGCCGAGTGACCGGTGGCCCGCGCCGGGCGACCGGGGCCGGTCGCCGGCGGGTGAGCATCTTCACCCGCCGGGGCCGGGCCGACCGGTGATCGGCTACGCTGGGCGGCGCGAAGGGGAGTAGCCCCCAATGTCGTGGTCGACACACTGGTGCGTTCCGCATCCGGCCACGCGGCCTCGTCATCCGAGGCGGGCGAGACCTTCGACCCAGGCTGTTGCAGCCGGGTCGAGGGCGCCCCCGTACCTCCTCCCGGCTTGATCCGGAAGGATGTCATGGAAGGTTTCCTCGTCGCGCTGGTGGTCAGCTTCGGCGTTATCTTCGTCGCGGAGCTGGGGGACAAGTCCCAGCTGATGGCCCTCACCTTCGCCACGCGCTTCAAAACCGTGCCGGTCCTGATCGGGATCACCGTCGCCACCGCCGTGGTGCACCTGGCCTCGGTGGCGATCGGCTACGGACTCGGCGCCGCGCTGCCGACGGAGTGGATCTCGCTCGTGGCGGGCGTGGCGTTCCTCGGCTTCGGGGCCTGGACCCTGCGCGGTGACACCCTCACCGAGGAGGAGAAGCGCAAGGCCGAGAAGACCAGCAAGTCCGCCATCGTCGCGGTGTCGGTCGCGTTCTTCCTGGCCGAGCTGGGCGACAAGACCATGCTCGCCACCATCACCCTCGCCACCCAGTACGGCTGGTTCGGCACCTGGCTCGGCTCGACGATCGGCATGGTGGCGGCGGACGCGCTCGCCATCGTCGTCGGGCGGATGCTCGGCCGGCGCCTGCCGGAGAAGACCATCAAGTACGGCGCGGCGGTGCTCTTCGCGATCTGCGGGCTCTGGCTGATCCTGGAGGCCGTCACGCAGCTCACCTGACGCCGACTACCGCCGGGCTGGCCGGGTAACGCCAGCGGATGGGCGTCGAGGAGATCCTGCGCCACGGCTACCAGGCCCTGGTCACCGCGGTGGAGGTCGCCGGGGCGGTGGTGATCTTCGTCGGGGCGGCGTGGGCGGCGCTGCGGTTCGTGGTCGAGGGACTGCGGCGCCGCAGCGCCGCCGTGTTCACCCCGATCCGGCTCTCCCTGGGGCGGTTCCTCACCCTCGGGCTGGAGTTCCAGCTCGCGGCGGACATCCTGCGTACGGCGGTCTCGCCGACCTTCGCCCAGATCGGCCAGCTGGCGGCCATCGCCGCGATCCGGACCGCGCTGAACTACTTCCTGGGTCGGGAGATCCGCCAGGAGCAGCAGCAGGTCCGGGAGTCGGAGCGCGCCGGGTGATCCGTGCCCTGGTCACCGCCACCACGGCCCTCGCCGCCCTGGCCGGGCTGTCGGTGCTGCTCGGCACGGGCTCCTGGCGGTGCGCGATGCGGGTGCTGCTGGACCTGCTGACCGCCGCGGGGCTGCTGCGGCTGGCCGGCGGCCAGGGCTGGACGGCCCTGGCCGCGGCGGCGGCGATCGTCCTGCTGCGCCGGCTGCTCTGGGCCGCGCTCACGGCCGGCGCGCCGGCCGGACCGCCGGGGCGGGGCCGCAACCCGCCGGCACGGGCTCCGGACGCGGCCGGATGATCGACGCCGGGGCCCGCCACCAGCAGCGACGGCAGGCCCGACGACCACGGCGTTCGGCGCGCCGGCCGGCTCAGCCCTGCCCGCGCTGGTAGACGTCCGGCACGCCGTCGCGGTCGGCGTCCACCTGCTCCGCCGCCGCGATCCGCCGGTAGGCGGCGTTGCGCCGCACCAGCACGACCGTGGCGAGCAGCGCGGAGATGACCGAGCCGGTCAGCACGGCCGCCTTGACGTTGGCGTCGGCGGTGCTGCCGGGGCCGAACGCGAGTTCGCCGATCAGCAGGGAGACGGTGAACCCGATCCCGGCGAGCAGCGCCACGCCGAGCAGGTCCGTCCACGTGATGTCCTCGTCGAGCTGCGCCCGGGTGAACCGGGCGAGCAGGAACGTCGAGCCGAAGATCCCGACTGCCTTGCCGAGTACCAGGCCGGCGACGACGCCGATCACGATCGGGTCGGTGACGACGGCCCCCAGGTCGGCGCCCCGCAGCGACACTCCGGCCGCGAAGAACGCGAAGATCGGCACGGCGAAACCGGCCGAGACCGGGCGCCAGCGGTGCTCCAGGTGCGCGGCGAGCCCGTGCGCGTCGCCGGCCCTGCCCCGCACGACGGGCACGGTGAAGCCCAGCAGGACGCCCGCCACGGTGGCGTGCACCCCGGAGGCGTGCATGAGGACCCACGCGGTGGCCGCCAACGGGATCAGCGCCCACCACCACGTCCTACGCCGCTGCACGAGCAGGCCGAAGAGGCCGATGAGGGCCAGGGAGGCGAGCAGCGGCAGCGGGCTGAAGTCGGCGGTGTAGAAGATCGCGATGATGGTGATGGCGAGCAGGTCGTCGACCACCGCCAGGGTCAGCAGGAAGGCGCGTAGGCCCTGCGGCAGGTGGGAGCCGATGACGGCCAGCACGGCGAGGGCGAAGGCGATGTCCGTCGCGGTGGGGATGGCCCACCCCCGCAGCCCTTCGCCGCCGGCGGCGAGGTTGATCCCGAGGTAGATCAGGGCGGGCGCCGCCATGCCGCCTACCGCCGCGACCACGGGCAGCGCCGCCCGGCGCGGATCGCGCAGGTCGCCCGCGACGAACTCGCGCTTGAGTTCCAGCCCGACGACGAAGAAGAAGATCGCCAGGAGGCCGTCGGCGGCCCAGGCGGCCAGGTCCAGGTCCAGGTGCAGGGCCGCCCCGCCCGACCAGGGCACCCACGCGCCGAGGGCGGCGTAGGAGGACGCCCAGGGCGAGTTGGCCCAGAGCAGCGCGATCACCGCGCCGAGCAGCAGGAGGCCGCCGCCGACGGTCTCGGTCCGCAGCACGTCGGCCAGGAACCGGGCCTCCGGCCAGGACGTACGCGAGAAGAACCGGCGGGGCGGTCGGGGGCGGTCGGCGTGCGGGGCGCGGTCGGTCATGCGCGGGATCCACCTTGTCTCGGGCAGCAGGGGTCGTCGCCGACCAGGCTTCCCGGCACACCGTCACCGACCCTATCCAGCGTTGCCGTGACCGGCGAGTGGGGACGGGCGATTGCCGGCCGCGTCACGTCCGGTCGGTCTCTCCCGCCACCCGGGACCCCGTCCGCCCGTTTGTCCCGTGGTGGCTCGGGGGCGAATGTCAAGGGTGAAAACAGATAACTCGGGACATAAGGCGTATGAGTCGCTTTAATGGTTTCACGAGATTAAGTCGACCTTGGGGGTTTTCGTGAAGTTCTTTGGCGTTACCGGCCTGGTACGGAGGCGCGCCTGATGGACCTGTACCGCCAACTCCGCCTCGTGCGCCGGCACTGGTGGATCGTGCTCCTCACCGTCATGGTCGCGCTCGGCGTCACGGCCCTCGTCACCGTCCGGGCGCAGCCCCGCTACGTCGCCTCGGTGACCTTCTTCGTCACCACGCCCAGCCAGGGCGTCACCGACGCCTACCAGGGCGGTCTCTTCCTCCAACAGCGGGTCAAGTCGTACGCGGAGTTGCTGACCAGCGACCGCCTGGCGCAGAGCGTGGTCGCCGAGGCTCCGGTCGGGCTCACCGCCGAGGAGGTCCAGCGCCGGGTCAGCACCTCCACCGAGACCGGCACCGTGCTGCTGCGCGCGTCGGTGACCGACACGGACCAGAACCGGGCCCTGAAGGTCACCGAAGTGCTCTCCGCGAAGTTCGTCGAGCTGGTGCAGAAGGTGGAGACGACGTCGGACGGCAAGGCCGGCCCGATCAGGATCGAGGTGGTCAGCGGGCCCCGGGTCACCCCGACGCCCGTCTCGCCGCAGCCGGTCCGCAACTTCGCCGTCGGTACGCTGCTCGGCCTGCTCGCCGGCGTGGGCCTGGCGATCCTGCGCGGGGTCGCCGACGTCCGCCTGCGCGACGCCGCCGGCCTCCAGCGCACCACCGGCAGCCCGCTGCTCGGCGAGATCCCCTTCGAGAGCACCGCGAGGTCGGAGCCGTTGATCGTCGGCGCGGCGGCGACCTCCGCCCGGGCCGAGGCGGTCCGCAAGCTGCGTACCAACCTGCGCTTCGTCGACGTGCACGAGCCCGCCCGCGTCATCGCGGTCACCAGTGCCCTCCAGGGCGAGGGCAAGACCACGCTCTCCTGCAACCTGGCGATCGCGCTGGCCGAGGCCGGCTGGCGGGTGCTGCTGGTCGACGCCGACCTGCGCCGCCCGAAGGTCGCCGACTACCTGGGGCTCGACGCGGGCATCGGGCTCACCGACGTCCTGGTCGGCGACGTCCAGGTCGGTGACGTGGTGCAGCGCTGGGGCGACAAGTCCCTGCTGGTGCTCCCGAGCGGCTCGGCGCCGCCCAACCCCAGCGAGCTGCTCGGCTCCAAGGCGATGGCGGACCTGCTGCTCGCCCTGCGGGAGTCCGCCGACATCGTCATCATCGACACCGCCCCGCTGCTGGCCGTGACCGACGGCGTGGTGGTGGCCGTGCAGGCCGACGGCGCGCTCCTGGTCTCCCAGCAGGGTCGCACCTCGCGCAGCCAGGTGGCGCAGGCCGCCCGCGCCCTGAACTCGGTCTCCGTCCGGCTGCTCGGCTGCGTGCTGAACATGGCGAAGGTGGCCAAGGCGGAGGCGTACCAGTACGAGGCCTACCGGGTGGTCGCCGCCGCCGCGACTCCGGACGTGCCGGCCGACGCGGCTCCGTCCGCCCGGCACGCGGAGCGGATCGACGGGGTCGTCAGCGACCGTACGCAGGAACTCACCCGGCTGTCGCGATGAGCGCCGCGAGGGGCCGCATCGACCGTTCGATCTCCTCCGCGCAGCGTCGGAAGTCGGCGGCGGTGCCGCCGATCGGGTCGCGCAGGTCGTCCGCGTCGGGGGTGGCGGGTTGCAGCCGCCCCCGGGCGCGGGCGGCCGCCTCGACCGCCGCCCGCAGGGGAGCGTCGGCCGGGTCCGTCGTCGGGTCGGCGGCCGCGGCCAGCCGGCCGAACTGGCGGAGGGTGAACGTCCGGTGCAGCGCGGCCGGCGCGAGGGCGGTGCACACCGAGCGCTGGCGGCGCGTCGCGGCCAGCACCAGCGTCGCCCCGATCAGGTGCTCGCGGCGCAGCCGGCGGCTGCGGAAGTCGGTGGGGTCCCCGCCGGTCTCCGCCGCCAGGTCCGCCGCGTACGGGTGCATGGGCAGGTCGTCGACGGCGTCCGTGCCGGCGCTGGCGACCGTCACCGCGCGCCCGGCCAGCAGGCGACGGGCGATGTACTCGGCCATCGGTGACCGGCACAGGTTGGCGTGGCAGACGAACAACACCCGGTCGACCATGCGGACCCCTCTCGTCGGTGCCGTCGCGGGCGGTGGCGCCGCGGCGGCCGCCGGCCGGCGGAACCGGCCGGACGTGGAGGGGATGTCGGCATCGTACGCGGGCCGGACGCGTCCACGTCACGGTGCCGCGCCGAGGAGTCCTCACCGGACGGGGGCGGGTCGGTGAGGATCGGGATCCTGTCGTACCACTTCCCGCCCGAGCCGGCGTTCATCCCGGGCAGTCTCGCCGAGGAACTCGCCGTCCGGGGGCACGAGGTGAAGGTGCTGACCGGCTTCCCCGACTATCCCGGCGGCCACGTCTACCCGGGCTGGCGGCAGCGCTGGCGGCACGAGACCCGCAGCGAGCGGCTGACCGTCCGGCGGGTTCCGCGCTACTCCGCCGGCGACGGCTCGCTCCGCGGCCGGGTGGCCGGTCACCTGTCGTTCGCCGGCAGCGCGGCGGTGACCGGGCGGTCGTTCCTGGCCGACGTCGACGCCCTCTACGTCCACCTGCCGCCGGCGAACGCCTTCGCCGCGGCGGGCCTGCTCCGCCTGCTGGGCCGGGTGCCGACCGTCGTGCACGTGCAGGACGTCTGGGCGGAGGACGAGCCGGTCGGCGCCGAGAACGGGCGGTGGGCCGGGCGGATCGCCGCCGCCATGGCGCGTGTCTACCGGGCCGCCGACGGGATCGCGGTCGCCGCGCCGTCGCTGCGCGACCGGGTCGTCGCGGCGGGCGCGGACCCGACCCGGGTGCGGGTGGTGCTCAACTGGACCGACGAGCGGATCTTCCATCCCGCCCGGCCCAGTCGTGCGGCCCACCGGCTGGTCAGGCGCGACGAGCGCTGCGTGGTGATGCACGCCGGCACCATCGGTGCCCGGCAGGGTCTGGAGACCGCGGTGCGGGCGGCGGCGGCGCTGGACCACACGGTCGACCTCGTCCTGGTGGGCTCGGGCGCGGACGAGCGGCGGGTGCGGGGGCTCGCCGCCGACCTGCGCGCCGAGAACGTGCGCTTCGTCGAGCGGCGCTCTCCGCCGGACATGCCGGACCTGTACGCCGCCGCCGACTACCAGCTCGTCATGCTGCGGGACCTGCCCGAGCTGCGCAGCACCCTGCCGGCGAAGCTCCAGGCGGCGTTCTCCTGCGCCGCGCCCGTGGTGGCCTCCGCCGGCGGCGACACCGCCGAGCTGGTGGAGCGGGCCCGGGCGGGGCTCTCCTGCCCGCCGGGGGACTGGGCGAGCCTGGCCGACCGGTTCTGGCTGGCCGCCACGATCCCACCGCCCGCCCGGGCCGACATGGGGCGGCGCGGCCGGGAGGCGTACCTGCGGGAGATGTCGATGTCGGCGGGCGTGGACCGGATCGAACGGCTGCTGTACGAGGCGGCCGCCGGGCGCCTCGGCGCCCGGTGAACGGCGAGCGGGGCTCGCATACCGGTCAAGTGCGTCATCTCTAGATGAAAACGATCGTTAGCAGTGGGGAACGGCAGCGGAACGGGGTCCGCTGCTCCGTTCCCCAGAAAGGACGTGTGGTGTGACGGAGAGCGCGAGACCGCGTCGACGGCGGGGCCGTTCCCGCCGGCGGCGGCAGCTGCGCCGGGCCCTGCTCGCCGCCCTCGTGGTGGGTTCACTGCTGCTGCTGACGGGTGGCTGGGTGGGCTTCCGGGGTTGGCAGGCCCGCGCCCACCTGCTGAACGCCGCCGGCCTGGCGCGGGAGCTGAGCGCCCAGGTGGTCGGGGGCGACACCGCCAGGGCGCAGCGCACCCTCGCGGCGCTCCAGGAGCAGTCCGGCAGCGCCCGGGCGGCGACCGGTGACCCCGGCTGGTGGCTCGGTCGGCACACCCCGTACGCGGGGGACAACCTGGCCGCCGTCCGGCAGATCTCGGTGGCCATCGACGACCTGGCCCGGCAGGCGTTCCCGCCGTTGCTGCGCGCCGACCTGACCAGCCTGGTGCCGGCGGGCGGGCGGCTGGACGTGGGCCGGCTGCGGACCCTGTCGGCCGAGCTGGCCAGCGTCAACGCCACGGTGCAGGGCGCCCGGGACAGCCTCGCGACGGTGCCCACCGACGGTCTGGTCGGTCAGGTCCGGCAGGCGCTCGGCGACCTGCGGGGCGAGATCGACCGGCTGGCCGGCCTGACCGCCACCGCGGACCAGGCCACCCGACTGCTCCCGCCCCTGCTGGGTGCCGACGGCCCCCGTACCTACCTGGTGGTCTCCCAGAACCCCGCCGAGCTGCGCGCGACCGGCGGCATGATCGGCGCGTACGCCGTCATCCACGCGGCCGACGGTCGGGTCCGGATGGGGCGGCAGGGCACCAGCAGCGCGCTGGGCCGCTTCGAGCCGCCGCTGAAGGTGCCGGCAGAGGTGCGCGGCCTCTGGGCCGACCTGCCCGGGATCTATCCGGCCGACGTCAACCTCACCCCGCACTTCCCGACCGCCGCCGCCCTCTACCGGGAGATGTTCCGGCGGCGTACGGGCACCACCGTGGACGGCGTGCTCGCCGTCGACCCTGTGGTGCTGTCGTACCTGCTCAAGGCCACCGGCCCGGTGATGGTGCCCGGCGGTGTCCCGCTGGCCGCCGAGAAGGTCGTGCAGACGATGCTCAGCGACAGCTACCAGCGGATGGACAACGAGAAACAGGACGCCTTCTACGCCGCCTCCGCCGCCGCCGTGTTCGAGGCCCTGGTCACGAAGAAAGTAGACCCGAAGGCGCTATTGTCCTCATTTGACCGTGCTGTCACTGAACGCCGGATATTGTTCTGGAGTGCCCGACACGAAGAGCAACGGAAAATCGGCGACAGCCGGATGGCCGGGGCGCTTCCGGAGAAGGACACCGTGCCGACGGTCGGCGTGTTCCTCAACGACGGCAGCGGCGCGAAGCTCGGCTACTACCTCCGGCCCTCGGCGACCCTGGCGGTCGGCGACTGCCGGCCCGACGGCCGCCGGGAGCTCCGACTCCGGGTCACCCTGCGTTCGTCGGCGCCGAAGTCGGGTCTCAGTGAGTCGGTCCTCGGCCTCGGTCTGGCCGGTGACCCGTACACCGTCCGCACGTTGGTGTCGGTGCACAGCCCGGCCGGCGGGGCGGTGCTCGCCGCCCGTCTGGACGGCGTCGAGACGGCGGTGGGCAGCGGCACCGAACGGCGCCGCCAGG
Organism: Micromonospora sp. NPDC047812; assembly: GCF_040704175.1. Taxonomy (NCBI): domain Bacteria; kingdom Bacillati; phylum Actinomycetota; class Actinomycetes; order Micromonosporales; family Micromonosporaceae; genus Micromonospora; species Micromonospora sp. NPDC047812. The sequence continues at coordinate 295,621 of NZ_JBEYRY010000006.1, forward strand.
TGAGCACCGCCAACGTCGAGGTCGGCCCGGGGGACTCCCGCACGTTGGAGGTCACCGTCCTGACGGCGACCACCGGCGTCGGCACCGCCGAGCTGTGGCTGACCCCCACCGCCACCCCATGGACCACCCAAGTTGTTTCCGCACCAAGCTGTGATCAGTAGGAGGGAACCAATCATGCGGCTATCCCGCATCATCATGGCGCTCACGGTCGGTATGGCCGTGCTGGCCGCGCCGACCGCAGCGGGGGCGGCGCAGCCGCAGCCGGCGCCCGGCACCGGAACGCCACAGCCCCCGGTCTACCCGCCGGGCGGCACCCCGACGCTCGCGGTCAGCCCGCCGACCGTCGTGGTCGGCCAGACCGCCACCCTGATCGGCAGCGGCTGGGCGCCGGGCGAGACGGTGATCATCACCGTCAGCACGTCGCCGCTCGCCGCCGCCGTGCCGGGCGCCGACCAGGCGCGCCGCAGCAACGGCGAGCTGGTCGCCATGGCGCCGGTCTCGTTCCAGCGGGCGCCTCAGCCGAGCCCCAGGACCCTGACGGTCACGGCGGACGCTCTCGGCAACTTCCGCACCACCTACACGCCGCGTCACCACGGCACGTACACCTTCCGGGCCGAAGGTCAGACCTTCCACCGGGTGGCGACCGCGACGCTGACCGTGCTCAAGAAGCACGCGCCGCCGCTGCCCGTCACGGGCGACAGCCTGAGCACCCCGATGAAGTTCGGCGGCGGCCTCGTCGGCGCCGGCGCGGTGCTCCTGCTGTTGTCGCTGGTGTGGCGCAAGCGCCACCGCTTCGGCATGGGAGCCGCGCGCTGACGGTGAAGCTCCCTCCGGGCAGTGCCCGGACACCGCGAAACGGCTGGCGCCCGTCGGAGACATCCGACGGGCGCCAGCTCGTCCCGTGCCACCCCGCCGCGCCGGCCCGTCCGATTCGCCGCGGCCCGCCCCGGCGAGGTCGGCCGGCCCTCGGCCGTCAGGCGGGGACATGGCACCATGACCGTGTCCTCCGCCGCCGGGTGGCCGGGGACACGACATCGATGGAGTCGGGATGACAGGACTGGCCGGCGCGCCGGTGCCGGGGCTGGTGCCACTGTGGACGCACGATCCGGTGACCGCCGGCCCCTACCGGCTGGTGGGTCGGCTGGGTGCGGGCGGCCAGGGAGTGGTCTACCTCGGCGAGGACGACCAGGGCCACCGGGTGGCGGTCAAGATGATCAACATCGACCTGAGTGATCTGCGGGCGCGGTCGCAGTTCATGAAGGAGATCGCCGCGGCGCGCCGCGTCGTGCCGTTCTGCACCGCGCAGGTCCTCTTCGCCGAGGTCGACGGCGAACGACCCTACGTGGTCAGCGAGTTCATCGAGGGCCCGACCCTCTACCGGCACGTCCGCGAGCAGGGCCCGGTCGCCGGCAACGCGCTGCACCGGCTCGCCGTCGGTACCGCCACCGCGGTCGCCGCGATCCACCGCTCCGACATCGTGCACTGCGACCTGAAGCCCGACAACGTGGTGCTCGGCCGGGACGGCCCCCGGGTGATCGACTTCGGCATCGCCCGCGCCCTGGGCGTCACCGAGACCGTGACCAGCCGGGTGATGGGGACCACCGCGTACATGGCCCCGGAGCGGTTCCGCAACGACTCGGTCGGGCCGCCCTGCGACGTCTTCGCCTGGGCCGGCACCATCGCCTTCGCCGCCGGGGGCCGGCCACCGTTCGGCAACGACTCGCTCTTCGCGGTGATGCACCGGGTGCTCAACGAGCCGCCCGACCTGCCCGCGCTGCCACCGGGCCTCGACGAGCTGATCCGGCAGTGCCTGGCCAAGGACCCGGCGGAGCGGCCGGAGGCCGAGCAGGTGCTGATGCGGCTGCTCGGGCAGGACGTCCGGGACGCGGGCCCGCTGCGCCGGGAGACCGTGCTCCAACTGGGCAACGAGACCGCCGGGGCGCCGACGCCGAACCAGCCGCTGCCGTTGCCCCGTACCGCATCGGATCCGCCGACGGCCCGGCCGGAACCGACGGCGCCGACCCGAGTCGGTACGGCATCGACGGCCCGGCCGGAACCGACGGCGCCGACCCGAGTCGGTACGGCACCGACGGCCCGGCCGGAACCGGTGCGACATCAGCAGAGCCCGTCCGCGGCTACCGTGCCCGCCGACCAGGCGGAAGGCGGCTGGGGGCGGCGGCTGCGCCGGGAGTCGACCGACGCCTGGGGCATCTCGACCGCGATCTTCCTCGGCTCGGTCGGCGCCGCAGCCGGCTACGTCGCGTCGAGCGCCGTGGACGGGGCCGCGGCCGCCGGGGCGACCACCTTCGTCGTGGTCTACGCGGTGCGGCTGCTGGTCGCGACGGCCCTCGGTGGCCGCTCCGACCGCCCCTGACCGAGGGTGCGCAGGTGGGCGGGGGTGGGCGTCCCGGACGCCGGGTCGGACACCGCCGGTGGCACCGCACCGATAGGTTGACTTCCACCAGTTGACCGCCGAGGAGGACGTCACCATGGCCCCAGCCCCGTCGCGTGCACGACAGTGGTTGCCGTACACCGCGGCCGTCACCGCCGGGCTGCTGGTCATCGGCGGGGCGTTCGTGCTCGTGCGGCAGCGGGACGCCGGCAGCGACCGGTCCCGCGCCGACTGCGCCGTCCGCCTGGACGTCAACTCCTCGACCGAGAAGGCGGCGCTGCTGGTCGAGTTGGCCGCGCGGTACAACGACAGCGACCGGACGCTCGACGGCGGCGGCTGCGCCCAGGTGCACGTCAGCGCCCTGAACTCGGGCAAGGCCACCGAGGCGCTCGCCGTCGGCTGGAGCGGCACCAACCTGCCGCAGCCGCAGGTCTGGTTGCCGACGTCGAGCCTGTGGACCGGCCAGCTCCGGCTGCTCGACGAGGCCGCCGGGCGGCCGCCGCAGACGCCGGACCGGTACCCGTCGATCGCCAACAGCCCGCTGGTCATCGCGATGCCGCAGCCGAAGGGCGAGCTGGTACGCGGGCGCGGGCCGCTGGGCTGGGGGGAGATCCTCGGCCTCTCCGGGCGGCAGGGCTGGGCGGGCTTCGGCAAGCCGGAGTGGGGCCGCTTCACCTTCGGCAAGGACAACCCGAACCTCTCCACCTCGGGTCTGGCGGCGACCATCGCCACCTACTACGCCGCCGCGAAGCGCTCCAGCGACCTGACCAAGTCGGACCTGTCGGACCCGACGGTGACCCGGTTCGTCCGGCAGATCGAGGCCAACGTGTCGCACTACAGCGACGACTCGGTGGAGCTGCTCCGCGACCTCGCCGAGGCCGACCTGTCCGGTACGGGCGCCGGCACGGGCGACATGAGCGCCATCGTCATGCAGGAGGAGCTGGTCCACCTCTACAACGAGGGCGGGCTGAGCCCGCGGCAGGAGGGCCAGGAGCGGGGCCCCCGGCCGAAGGTCCCGCTGGTGGCCGTACACCCGAAGGAGGGCACCTTCAACCTGGACCACCCGTTCGTGGTGCTCCCCTCCGCCGACGAACGGCAGCGCGCGGCGGCGGACGACTTCCTGAAGTTCCTGACCGAGGACGACCAGCAGAAGAGCTTCGCCCGCCTCGGCTTCCGCGACCACCAGCGGCGGGCCTCGGCGGAGCTGCTCGCCAGCGTCGGCACCGAGCCCGACGGCGGGCTGTCCTACTTCGATCCGCCGAACCCGGAGGTGGTCGAGGCGATGCTGGACGGCTGGGGCACGCTGCGCAAGAAGGCCAACATCCTGATCGCGCTGGACACCTCCGGGTCGATGGAGAAACGGGTCGGGAACAGCACCCGCTTCCAGGTCGCCTCGGCGGCGGCGGCCAAGGGGCTCGCGCTGCTCAACTCCGAGGACCGGGTCGGGCTCTGGTCGTTCTCCTCGGAGACCAAGAAGCGGCCCGAAGGCCCGTACCGGGAGGAGGTCCGGCTCGGCGACTTCGACCACAAGCGGATCAACGACCGGATCGCCGGCCTGCATGTCGAGGGCGACACCGCCCTCTACGCGACGGTCCGGGCCGCCCACCGGCAGCTGCTCGACCGGTACGACCCGGACCGGATCAACGCCGTCGTCGTGCTGACCGACGGCAAGAACGAGTACGCCCGTGACAACGACCTGAACCGGCTGCTCGCCGACGTGGCCCTGGACCCGCGGCGTCCGGTCAAGATCTTCTGCATCGCCTTCGACAAGGACTCGCAGTTCGACACGCTCGACCGGATCGCCAAGGCGTCATCGGGCAAGGCGTTCGACGCCACCGACCCCGCCATGATCGATGAGGCGTTCGTGAAGCTGGTCAGCAGCTTCTGAGCCGGCGCCGGAGAGGCCGGCCGGTCAGATCAGGCCGTGGGCCAGCATCGCCTCCGCCACCCGGCGGAAGCCGTCGATGTTGGCCCCGGCCACGTAGTCGCCGGGCAGCCCGTACTCCTCGGCGGTGCTCCAGCAGCGGTCGTGGATGTTCCGCATGATCCCGCGCAGCCGCTGCTCCGACTCGGCGAACGTCCACGAGTCCCGGCTGGCGTTCTGCTGCATCTCCAGCGCGCTCACCGCCACCCCGCCGGCGTTGGCCGCCTTGCCCGGCGCGAAGCGCACCCCGGCCCGGCCGAGGATGCGGACCGCCTCCGGCGTGGTGGGCATGTTCGCGCCCTCCACCACCGCGACGCAGCCGCCGGCCACGAGCGCCGCGGCCTCCGCGCCGCCGATCTCGTTCTGCGTCGCGCACGGCAGCGCCAGCTCGCAGGGCACCTCCCAGACGGTACGGCCGGCGACCGCCACCGCGTGCGGCACGTGCCGGGCGTAGTCGTCGAGGCGGGCCCGGCGCTGTTCCTTCAGCTCCCGCAGCAGCTCCAGGTCGATGCCCTTGTCGTCCAGGACGTAGCCGGACGAGTCGGAGCAGGCGACCACCTTCCCGCCGAGCTGGTGCACCTTCTCGATCGCGTAGATCGCCACGTTGCCGGACCCGGAGACCACGACCCGCTTGCCGTCCAGGCTGTCCCCGACCTGCCTGAGCATCTCGTCGGCGAAGAAGACCGCCCCGTAGCCGGTCGCCTCCCGGCGCACCTGCGCGCCCCCGTACGCCAGGCCCTTGCCGGTGAGCACCCCGGACTCGTACCGGTTGGTGATCCGCTTGTACTGGCCGAACAGGTAGCCGATCTCCCGGCCACCCACGCCGATGTCCCCGGCCGGCACGTCGGTCTCCGCGCCGATGTGCCGGTACAGCTCGGTCATGAAGCTCTGGCAGAACCGCATCACCTCCCGGTCCGAGCGCCCCTTCGGATCGAAGTCCGCGCCGCCCTTGCCGCCACCGATCGACAGCCCGGTCAATGCGTTCTTGAAGATCTGCTCGAAGCCGAGGAACTTCACGATCCCGAGGTAGACCGACGGGTGGAACCGCAGCCCGCCCTTGTACGGGCCGAGGGCGCTGTTGAACTCCACCCGGAAGCCCCGGTTGACCTGGATCCGGCCCCGGTCGTCCTCCCACGGCACCCGGAAGATGACCTGCCGCTCCGGCTCGCAGATCCGCTCGATGATCCGCGCCTCGGCGTACTCGGGGTGTCGGGCCAGCGCCGGGCCGATGCTCTCCAGCACCTCGCGTACCGCTTGGTGGAATTCCGGCTCGCCCGGATTGCGGGCGACCACGCTGGTGAACACCGTCTCCACGGTCTCCGGCATACGACACGTCCCTTCGCTCGCGCTGGTAGCCCCTGTTGCTACCACCCGGACCCGGTTACCCGCCAACCGTCCCGCGATACGGACCGTGACCTCCGTCCGGTTCACTGGTCGCGTGGACGAGTCGATCTGGGACGCAATCCGGGCCTTGCGCGGCTGGTTGGACGCCGCCAACGGCACCGGGCAGACCGAAATGACCTGCCGGATCCTCAAACTGACCGAGGAGGCGGGGGAGGCGGCGAGCGCCTGGATCGGTCTGCTCGGTCAGAACCCGCGCAAGGGTGTCACCCACAGCCGCGAGGACGTGGCGGCGGAACTGGCGGACGTGGCGTTCACCGCGCTGGTCGCCATCGAGAGCCTCGGGTCGGACTCCCGTCTCGTGCTCGATGCGTGCGCCAGGAAGGCCCGCGCCCGCGTCGGGCCGCCTCCCGCCTGAACCGCCGCGCTCCGGGCTGGGCCACCGCGCTCCCCGCCTCCTACCTGGGCCGCCGTGGTCCCGGCTGGGCCGCCGTGCTTCCGGCTGGGCCGCCGTGGTCCCGGCTGGGCCGCCGTGCTTCCGGCGTGGCGGCCCAGCCGGCGCCTGCCGCGACGTCACAGGCCGTGGCGACGGTCGCCCACCACCTACTCGCAGAGGGCCGCCTCCGACCTCCCGGAGAGCGGGTCGCGGCGGGCGGCGACGGCCCGCCGGGTCTCCTCGGCGACCAGATCGGCGTTGATCTGGGCCGCCGCGAACACTCCGGCCGCCGCGGCGGCACCGACCTGGGCCGCCGGATCGGTGACGTTGCCGGCGACCCACACCCCGGGCACGTCGGTGCGGCCCGTCGCGTCGGAGGGGACGTGCTCGCCGATCCCCGCCGGGTGTTCCGCCGGCCGCAGCCCGAGCGCCGCGAGGAAACCGGCGCGCGCCATCATCCGCGACGAGACGGCCAGCGCCTCGCGGCGCACGAGCGTGCCGTCGCCCAGCCGTACCCCAACGAGGCGGTCGTCGACGATCTCCAGGGCGGCCACCTCGCCGTCCACCACCCCGATGCCGCGGGCCGCCAGCTGATCCGCCTGCTCGTCGGCGAGCGGCGGCGCGGTGTGCCGGAAGTACGTCACGTCGGCGCTCAGCTGCCGGAACAGCAGCGCCTGGTGTACCGACAGCGGCCCGCTGGCCAGCACGCCGATGGCCCGGTCGCGGACCTCCCAGCCGTGGCAGTACGGGCAGTGCAGGACGTCCCTGCCCCACCGCTCCCGCAGGCCCGGGACGTCCGGCAGCTCGTCCACCAGCCCGGTGGCCACCAGCAGCCGGCGCGCACGGACCGTCCGGCCGTCGGCCAGCGTCACCGTGAAGCCGCCGTCGTCGCGAGCCACGGTGCCGACCTCGCCGGTCACCACCCGGCCGCCGTAACCACGGACCTCCGCCCGGCCGCGGTCCAGCAGCTCGGCCGGCCGGATCCCCTCGCGGGCCAGCAGCCCGTGCACGCCCTCGGCCGGGGCGTTGCGCGGAGCGCCCGCGTCGAGGACCACCACCGACCGCCGTACCCGGGCCAGCGTCAGCGCCCCGCTCAACCCCGCGGCGCCACCTCCGATCACCACCACGTCGTAGCTACCGTCCAACCGATCGGTCACCATGACCACCTCCCGCGACCACGATGCGGTCGGAGCCGCCGAGGTGGCAAACATTGTTGCCATAGTGGCAAGATGACGGCATGGACGACGACCTGGACCAGGCGCTCGGCGCGGTCGGGCCCCGGCTGCGCGCGCTGCGCCGGCAGCGGGAGACCACCCTGGCCGACCTGTCGGCGGCGACCGGCATCTCGGTGAGCACGCTCTCCCGGCTGGAGTCCGGCTCCCGCCGGCCCACCCTCGAACTGCTCCTCCCGCTGGCCAGGGCACACGGCGTCACGCTCGACGAACTCGTCGACGCCCCGTCCACCGGCGACCCGCGCATCCACCTGCGTCCGGTCACCCGCCACGGGATGACCATGCTGCCCCTGACCCGCCGGCCCGGCGGCATCCAGGCGTACAAGCTGGTGATCCCGGGCGGCGGTCGCAGGGCGGAGCCCGATCCGCAGACCCACGAGGGCTACGAGTGGCTCTACGTCCTCAACGGGCGGCTGCGGGTCGTCCTCGGCGACCAGGACCTCGTGCTCACGCCGGGGGAGGCGGCGGAGTTCGACACCCGCGTACCGCACTGGTTCGGGTCGGCCGACGCCGAGCCGGTCGAGTTCCTCAGCCTCTTCGGCAGGCAGGGCGAACGCGCCCACCTACGCGCCCGCCCGAGGACCCAACCCCCACCCACACCCCCCGACCCCACCTGACCCACCCACCCACCCACCCCACCCCACCTGCCCTCCCTCGCCCCGCCCCGCCCGTTCTCACCCCGGTGATCATGAGGTTGGCGGCGCTGGCGGAGATCAACATCGCCGCCAACCTCATGATCGACGCGGGTGAGCGGGTGAGCGGGTGAGCGGGGGAGCGGGTGAGCGGGGGAGGATTGGTGGATGGGTGATGAGCGGGTGTGGGGCGAGCAGTCGGGTGTGGTCGTACTGCCCAGCGGGGTGAAGGTGCGGGGGCGGCGGATCGCGGACGCGGCGTCGCCCGCCGACTTCGCCCTGCTGCTGGCGCCCGGACCGACGCCCGCCTGGCCGCACCGGCGGATCCGGTGGCCCGACTTCTGGGTTCCGGTCGACCGGGCGGACGCGGTCGACGCGCTGACCGAGGCGCTGCGCCGCGCCCACGGCGGCGAGCGGGTGGAGGTGGCCTGCCGGGGCGGCACCGGGCGTACGGGCACCGCGCTGGCGGCGCTGGCGATCCTCGACGGGCTGCCGCCCGAGCGGGCGGTGGACTGGGTGCGCTCCAGCTACCGCCCGCAGGCCGTGGAGACGCCCTGGCAGCGTCGCTGGCTGCGCCGCCTCACCTGACGCGCCCTCCCCGTGCCGCACCAGGGGCAGGCGCAGGTGAAGTCGCCGTCGGGCGGTCGGCGGACCCGGTAGGGACGCTGACCGCCCGGCGGCAACCCCGGGCACCGCCCCCGGTAGGCAGCCCGGGGTGTGACCCGGGTGACCGGAGCGATGCGTGTCCGGGGGCCGGACGTGACCGAGCCGGTGACCCGCGCCGGTGCGGCGTCCGGAGGCTCGGCTCCGCCCGGCCGGTGGCTCAGCGGCCCACGTACTCGCGCAGGTGACGGGCGGTCAGCGTGTCGCCGTGGGCGACGAGATCGGCCGGCGTGCCGGTGAAGACGATCCGGCCGCCGTCGTGCCCCGCCCCCGGCCCGAGGTCGATCAGCCAGTCGGCGTGCGCCATGACCGCCTGATGGTGCTCGATGACGACGACGGTGTTGCCGGCGTCGACCAGCCGGTCCAGCAGGGCGAGCAGCTGGTCCACGTCGGCCAGGTGCAGGCCGGTGGTCGGCTCGTCCAGCACGTACGTGCTCCCGCTGTCGGCCATGCGGATGGCCAGCTTGAGCCGTTGCCGCTCGCCGCCGGAGAGGGTGTTGAGCGGCTGGCCCAGGGTGAGGTAGCCGAGCCCGACGTCGACCAGCCGGTCGAGGATCGCCCGGGCGGGGCCGCCGGGGAAGAAGTCCCGGGCCTCCGTGGCCGGCATCGCGAGCACCTCGCTGATGTTCTTCCCGCGCAGTCGGTAGGTGAGCACCTCGTCGGTGAAGCGCCGCCCCTCGCACCCCTCGCAGACCGAGGCGACGCCGGCCATCATCGCCAGGTCGGTGTAGACCAGGCCGATGCCCTTGCAGGTCTGGCACGCGCCCTCGGAGTTGGCGCTGAACAGCGCGGCCTTGACCCCGTTGGCCTTGGCGAAGGCGGTGCGGATCGGGTCCAGCAGTCCGGTGTAGGTGGCCGGGTTGCTGCGCCGGGAACCGCGGATCGGCGACTGGTCGACGACCACCACGCCGTCGCGGCGGTGCAGCGAGCCGTGGATCAGTGAGCTCTTGCCGGAGCCGGCCACCCCGGTCACCACGGTCAGCACCCCGAGTGGGATGTCGACGCTGACGTCCCGCAGGTTGTGCAGGTCGGCACCGCGGATCGACAGTTGGCCGGTCGGCCGGCGTACGTGCTCGCGCAGGCGTACGCGGTGGTCGAGGTGCCGGCCGGTGAGGGTGTCGGAACGGCGCAGCCCGGCGACGTCACCGGTGAAGCAGATCCTGCCGCCGGCCGTGCCGGCCCCGGGCCCGAGGTCGACCACGTGGTCGGCGATGGCGATCGTCTCGGGCTTGTGCTCGACGACCAGCACCGTGTTGCCCTTGTCGCGCAGGCGCAGCAGCAGGTCGTTCATCCGGGCGATGTCGTGCGGGTGCAGGCCGACCGTCGGTTCGTCGAAGACGTACGTGACGTCGGAGAGGCTGGAGCCGAGGTGCCGGACCATCTTCACCCGCTGCGCCTCGCCGCCGGAGAGGGTGGCGGACTCGCGGTCCAGGCTGAGGTAGCCGAGGCCGATCTCGACCAGCGAGTCGAGCAGGTCGCGCAGGTTGCCGATCAGCGGGGCGACCGACGGGTCGTCGACGGCGCGGACGAACGCGGCCAGGTCGCTGATCTGCATCGCCGAGCACTCGGCGATGTTGCGCCCGGCGATCCGGGCGGACAGGGCCGCCTGGTTGAGCCGGGCCCCGCCGCAGTCGGCGCAGGTGGTGAAGGTGACCGCCCGGTCGACGAACGCGCGGATGTGCGCCTGCATCGACTCGCGGTCCTTGGCCAGGTAGAGCCGGCGCACCTTGATCACCAGGCCCTCGTACGTCCAGTTGTTGCTGCCCACCTTGATCTTCGTGGACGGCTTGTGGAGGAAGTCCTCCCACTGCTGCGGCGTGTAGTCCTGGAGCTTGGTGTCGGGGTCGAACAGCCCGGAGTTGACGATGGTCTGCCAGTACCAGGAGTCGACGGCGAAGTTGGGCACCTTGATCGCGCCGTCGTTGAGCGAGCGCTCGCGGTCGACCAGTTCGTCGACGTCCAGGTCCGAGACCCGCCCGAGGCCCTCGCAGGTCGGGCACATGCCCTCGGCGAGGTTGAAGCTGAACGCGCCGGCCCCACCCACGTGCGGGGTGCCGAGGCGGCTGAAGACGATGCGCAGCATCGCGTACGCGTCGGTGGCGGTGCCGACGGTGGAGCGCGAGTTCGCGCCCATCCGCTCCTGGTCGACGACGATGGCCGCGCTCAGGTTGCGCAGCGAGTCGACGTCGGGGCGGCTCAGGTTCGGCATGAACGACTGGAGGAAGGCGCTGTAGGTCTCGTTGATCAGGCGCTGCGACTCGGCGGCGATGGTCCCGAAGACCAGGGAGGACTTGCCGGAGCCGGAGACGCCGGTGAAGACGGTCAGCCGGCGCTTGGGGATGTCGACCGAGACGGAGGCGAGGTTGTTCTCCCGGGCTCCGCGTACCTCGATCATGTCGTGACTGTCGGCGGCGGACCGTGCTGGCTGCTGCATGCGAACCCTTCGCGAGATCGTGGGCGGAGTCCCGCCCGAGGTACATCTACGGGGGCCAGACCGCCTTCAATCGTCTCATTCAACCGCCCGTGGAGGGTTTCACCGTGGTGAGCAGCCGAAGGAGCCCGAAGCAGGAGGGAAAGTCTCAAACCACGTGGAGAGCGATAGGGTGGCCCGGTGGCGGATGCGGGACGACGGGCCGGACGGTGGCGGGGGGCGGAGGTCGCGGCGACGGCCGGCATCTCCGTCCAGCAGGTGCGCAACTACGTCGACCTCGGCGTGCTGCCGCCGGTCGAGCGCACCCCCGCCGGCTACCGCGTCTTCACCGGCGAGCACGTGCGGGCGCTGGCGGTGGTCCGGCGGATGGCCGAGGGGCACGGCTGGGCGCGTACCCGGGAGGTCATGGCCGCGGTGCACCGGGGCGACCTGGCGGCGGCGCTGGCGGCGCTCGACGCCGGCCACGCCGAGCTGAACCGGGAGCGGGCCGACATCCGGCGGGTGCTCGGCGCGTTCGAGACCGTGGTGACCAGCCCGGCGGCCGTCCTGCCGGCGCCCCGGCGCGGGGCCCGCATCGGCGAGGTCGCCGACCTGGTCGGCGTCCGCACCTCGCAGCTACGGCTGTGGGAGCAGCGCGGCCTGCTCCGGCCGGTCCGCGAGCGCGGCACCGGCTACCGGGTGTACGACGCGGCCGAGTTGCGTGCCGCGCAGGTCGTCGCGCTGCTGCGCCGGGGCGCGTACCCGTTCGACATCGTCGCGGCCGTGCTCGGCGAGATGCGCACCACCGGCAGCGCCCAGCGGGTGCACGCCGAGCTGGCCAAGCGGGAGCAGGAGCTGCACCGGCGCAGCCTGCGACGGCTGCGCGCCTCGGCGGCGCTTTACGACTACCTGCGGCACCGCGACCCGGCCCTGCCCGGGTGACTCAGCGCAGCACCAGCAGGTCGAGGTGGTCGACGACCGGGCCGCTCGCCCCGCCGGCCGCGGCCCGCAGCCGGGCCAGGCCGTCGGCGTACGCCTCGTCGGTGATCGACTGGAGTGGTGTGTGGGCCCGGCGGTCGAGGCGCTCGGCGAACTCGGCCAGCGACGCCGCCGTGGTCTGCGCGACGGGCTCGACGGTGCTGACGGTGAACCCGGCCGTGGCGAAGGCCGCGCGCACCCGGGCCAGGCCCGGGTAGGTCTCGAGGACCCGTACCGCCTCCGGGAACCAGCGGAACAGCGTGATCCGCTGGTGGCGGCCGGGAAACGGCGAGCGGATCAGCACGGGGGCGCCCGGGCGGAGCACCCGGCGCAGCTCCCGCGCCGCCGCGTCGAGGTCGGGGATGTGGTGCACCATCGTGGACAGCCACGCGGCGTCCGCCACGGAGTCGCGCAGCGGCAGGGCGACCGCGTCGCCGCCGAGCAGCGGCCGGTGGCTGGCGCGGGAGCGCATCGCCGCGGCGGGCTCCACCCCCACGACCCGGGCGCCGAACCACTCGGTGAAGGCGGCGGCCCAGGCGCCGGTGCCGGCTCCGAGGTCGAGCACCGTGGTGCCGGTACGCGGCCGCAGGTGCTGCTGCACCGCGTGCCGCCACCGGTCGAGGCCGCTGCGGGGGAGTTCCCGGGTCGCGGCGAAGGCCGCCGAGTCGGTGTCGTCGTAGGAGATCAGAGCCACGGCCATCACCTCGCCACCGTCGCCGGGAGGTCCGGGCGATCGTTCCCCGGTTCTAGTCGGTGGGTGATGCCGGAGGCAACGGCTTGTGAGCCAACCGACGCGCTGCGTCCCGCCCCGTGGGAGCCCTCCGTCGACGCGGACCGGCGGGGCCGGGCCAGCGCCCCGCCCCGTCGGGGTCAGAGCGCCACCGCTGCCAGCACCAGCAGGGCGCAGGCCGTCTCGACCAGGCCCACCCGCATCGGCGCGACCCGGCGCCCGGCGAGCAGCACCGCCCGGGCGAGCAGCCCCGCGAAGACCACGGCGACCGGCACCGGCGCCCAGAGCGCCGCCGCGACCGCGACGACGGCGTGGTACGTCCACGACACCCACCGGTACCGGACGCTGTCCCGCTCGCGGATCATCGTCTTGACGTGCAGGACGGTGCCGAGCAGGTAGCCCAGTGCCACGACCGTCACCCCGGCCACCCTGGTCCACGGCACCTCGGCGACCGTGGCGACGACGAGGCCGAGCAGGCCGCACTGCGTCACGAAGGCGAGGTCGTTGACGAACGCCCGGTCCCGGCGCCAGCGCGCGTAGCCGGCGTTGACGGCGGCGAGGGCCGCGAAGAGCGGGGCGTAGACGAGCGTCGCGGGCCGGGCCACCAGCACCGGCGTGCCGAGCACGACCGTGGCGAGGCCGTACCCGACGAGGTGCGGTCGTACCCGGCGGATCCGCCCGGTCTTGACCGCCTGCAACCCGAAGTACGACAGCGGATATCCGGCGAGCGCGGCCCCGAGCAGGGGCAGGTGCAGCGGGTGCGGACCGGTGACGGTCAGCGCCGCCAGGAAGGGCAGCAGGAGCATTGCCCACGCGCCGTGCTGCGGCGGCACCCAACCCTGCGACCGGCCCCGGCCCCGGCCCCGGCCCCGGCCCCGGCCCCGGCCCCGGCCCCGGCCCCGGCCCCGGCCCCGGCCCCAAGCGTGGCCGGGGGCGTCCGCCGTGGGCCGCCCGGCCGGGTCGACGACCGGGCGGTGGCGACGGGCCGGGCGGTGGCGACGGGCCGGGACGGTGCTCACGGCCGCGGCGTCACGGTGAGCAGGACGGCGGCGTCCGTGACGGCGTGCAGCGCGTGCCGCCGCGGCGGAATGACCACGAGGTCGCCGGCGTCGCCCGCCCAGGACTCGTCCCCGGCCACCAGGCGCACCTGCCCCACGAGCACCTGAAGCGTCGCCTCGCCGGGGCTGCCGTGCTCGTCGAGGGACCGGCCGCCGCGCAGGGCGAGCAGGGTCTGCCGCAGCCGGCGGTCCCGGCCCGGGTGCAGGGAACGGGCGCTGCGTCCGCTGTCGGCCTCCCGCGCGGCGGCGAGCTGTTCGTCGGCGAGGCGGGTCAGCGAGAGGGCTTCCATGGTCGTCCCTTCGTCGGTGTCGTGCGGCCCGCGGGGCGGGGACGCCGGTGCGGCGGCGCCCGGCACGCAAACCGGAAGATCTTCTACCGCTTTCCTTATCCAGCTTCCGTCCCGGCCGGGTCCCGCGGCAGGGCCGATGGTCCCGGAACCGGGGTGGTCCGCGCCGCCGGACGGGTGCGAGCCGCCTACGCCTCCGGGACGCCCGGGAGGCTGGGCCTGGCGAACCCGGCCCGCGCCCCGAACTGCGCCGACTAGGGTGCGGGGCATGAAGGTTCGGCTGCTGGCGGCCACGGCGACCGCCGTCCTCCTCGGCACCGGCGCTCCCGTCCCCGCGGCGGCCGGCCCGGCCGGTCCCGCCGCCCTCGTGACCTCCGCGCCCGGCGTCGTCGCGTCCGCGACCTCCGCGCCCGGTGTCGTGGCGTCCCCGCCCGGCGCGGTGCCGCCCGCGCCCGGTGCCGGCTCCGCGCCCGGTGCCGTCGCGTCCGTGCCCTGCCCGAAGGCGCCCGCGCCCAGGGTGTCCCGGCCGCCCCGTCCGTCGCCGCCGCCGGCCGTGCCGCAGGAGCGGGCCGTGGGCGGCCCGGCGCTCGACACCGCCGGTCTGGTCGTCCCGGCGGGGGCCGCCCGCCCGCCGGCGGTCACCGCGACCTCCTGGCTGGTCGCCGACCTGGACACCGGCCAGGTGCTGGGCGGCTGCGGCCCGCACGAGTACGGCACCCCGGCCAGCGTGCAGAAGCTGCTGCTGGCGGCCACCATGCTGCCCCGACTCGACCCGCAGCAGGTCGTCACCGTCACCGACGGGGACATGGACATCGAACCCGGCTCCTCGGCCGTCGGGCTGGTCGCCGGCGGACGGTACCGGATCGAGACCGTCTGGCTCGGGCTGCTGCTCCAGTCCGGCAACGAGGCGGCCAACGTGCTGGCCCGCCTCGGCGGCGGGCCGGACGGGATGGCCGGCGGCGTGCGGGCGATGAACGAGGAGGCGCACCGCCTCGGCGCCCTCCAGACCCACGCGGTGACCCCCTCCGGCCTCGACGGGCGAGGCCAGTTCACCAGCGCGTACGACCTGGCGCTGGTCGCCCGGGCCTGCTTCGCCGACCCGACGTTCCGCCGGTACGCGCTGACCGAGACGCACCGCATCCCCGCCCAGCCGGCGCAGCGGACCAAGGGCTTCGAGATCCAGAACGAGAACCAGCTCATCTACCGCTACCCGGGCGCGCTCGGCGGCAAGACCGGCTTCACCGACCTGGCCCGGCACACGTACGTCGGGGCGGCCCAGCGCAACGGGCGGCGGCTGGTGGTCACGCTGCTCGGTGCCGAGCCGCAGCCCGCGCGGGGCTGGGAGCAGGGCGCCACCCTGCTCGACTGGGGCTTCTCGCTGCCCCGGGACGCCGCCGTCGGCCGGTTGGTCGAGCCGGGGGAGCTGACCGCCTCGGCGGCCCCCTCGCCGCCCGCGTTCGCCGCCACCGGCGACCCGCGCCCGGCCGCGGCCAGCGGCCCGCTCGAGGACGGACTGGTCGCCCGGTGGCCGGTCGCCGCGCTCGTGGCGGCGGCGGTCGCGCTGTTGGGGGCGGCGCTGCTCTGGCGGCGCCGGGCGGACCGGCGGCGATGAGGGAGGCCCCTTCCTGACCTCGGCGGGGGCGGCCGGATCGACAAGCGACGACGGGATCCATAGACTCCGGTCTTTCCGGCGCCACGAGCCCAGGAGGATCCCGTGTCGAGCGAACCCCGACCGCACCCCGTCCCGCCGTCGATCGAGGCGCGCCGCCGGCCGGCCCGTACGCTGTCCCGCCTCGCCGGGGTGGCCCTGGTCGCGGGCGCGCTGGTCGCCGGTGGCGGCGTCGCCGCGGTCGCCGCGCCCGGCGGAGTCCCGGCCGACGCCTCCGCCGGTTCCCGGGTCACGCCCGGCCCGTGCGCCTACACGGCGACGCCCGAGGACCCCGCCGCCAGGCCGGTCCCGCTGCCGCCCGACCCGAGGCGCACCCCCGACCGGGGCACCGTGCGGGTGACGCTGCGCACCAACCAGGGGCCGATCGGGCTGAGCCTCGACCGGGAGGCGGCCCCCTGCACCGTGCAGAGCTTCCTGCACCTGGTGCGCCACCGCTTCTACGACCGGACCTCCTGCCACCGGCTCACCGCGTACCCGACGTTGCGGGTGCTCCAGTGCGGTGACCCGTCCGGGACCGGCTCCGGCGGTCCCGGCTACCGCTACGCCGACGAGCTGCCCACCGAGCTGCCGCCGGCGCCGACCGACCCGACCGGGGTGCGCCGGCTCTACGCCCGGGGCACCCTCGCCATGGCCAACGCGGGACCCGACACCAACGGCAGCCAGTTCTTCCTGGTCCAGTCGGACTCGGCGCTGCGCCCCCACTACACGGTGTTCGGCTCGATCGACGCCGCCGGCCTGGCCACCCTCGACCGGATCGCCGCCGGCGGCATCGCCCCCACCGTCGAGGATCCCGCGCCGGTCGACGGCGCGCCCGCCCTGCCGGTGGACATCCGGCGCGCGGTCCGGCACCACCACCAGCACCGCTGAGCGCGAAGCCAGTAATCCCGACGCCTGCGGCGTCGTCCCGCAACCCCGGGGCGGCCCCGGGCGACCGGGGGAGCGGCGTGGCGGGCCGGAACCTCCGACCCACCGGGCGGTGGAGGCGGCGGCCGACCGGAAGTTCCGGAACGCTACCGGGAGCGCCGCCGAGGGGCGGCCGGCACCGGACCGGCCGTCACGGCCGGCGCGGCGGGGCCGTGCTGTCCCGGACGACCAGGTTGGTGGCGAGTTCCACCCGGGGGGAGTCGATGGCCTCGCCCTGCGCCAGCCGCAGCACGGTCCGGGCGGCCAGGCGACCCATCTCCACCAGCGGCTGCCGGACGGTGGTCAGCGGCGGTGAGGCCCAGCGGGCCTCGGGCAGGTCGTCGAAGCCCACGACGCTGACGTCGTCGGGGATCCGCAACCCCCGGCGGCGTACGGCCTCGTAGACGCCGAAGGCCATCTGGTCGCTGGCCGCGAAGATCGCCGTCGGCGGGTCGTCGAGGTCGAGCAGCGCCGTCCCGGCGGCGAAGCCCGAGGCGTGGTAGAAGTCGCCGGGGTGCACCAGCCGGTCCTCCACCGGCACCCCGGCCGCCTCCAGCCCGGCCCGGTGGCCGTCCAGGCGGGCCCGGCTGCACAGCAGGTGCGTCGGCCCGGCGACGAAGCCGATCCGCCGGTGCCCGAGCGACAGCAGGTGCTCGGTCGCGGCGAGCCCGCCGGCCCAGTTGGTGGCCCCGACGGTGGGCACGTCGGTGGCGGGCACGCCGGCCGGGTCGACCACGACCACGGGCACGTTGAGGCGGCGCAGCTGCGCGTGCAGCGGCGGGCTCAGGTGCGAGGTCACGAAGATGACGCCGTCGGTGGCGCGGGCCCGCAGGTTCTGCAACCACTGCCGGGCGGCGGTCGGCTGGCGGTGGATCGCGGAGACCACCGTGCCGACGCCCGCACCGTGCCCGACGTCCTCGACCCCCCGGATGATCTCCACCGCCCAGGGGCTGTCCAGGTCGTTGAAGACCAGGTCGACCAGGCCGACGTGGCTCACCGTGCGGCTGCCGCGGCGTTGGTAGCCGTGGTGGCGCAGCAGCTCCTCCACCCGCTCGCGGGTGCCGGGAGCCACGTCCGAGCGCCCGTTGAGCACCCGCGACACGGTCGGCACCGAGACCCCGGCCTCCCGCGCGATAGCGGTGATGGTGATCCTGCGCCCGTCGTCGCCGTCCACCCGCGTCTCCTTCACCGGTCGGAAGACCGACCGTACCCGTCACCACCGAAAAACGTCCGGAACGGCGGGGCCGCTCCACCGGCCCATCTTGCCCCACGATCGGGGGTTGACGACACGGCAGGTCGGTTCTAGCGTTCGGACGAGTTACGGAAGTATTCCGGAAACTTGTCGGACACCTTTCGGTCGTCGCGCCGGCGGCGACGTCCCCCACCACACCCCCACCACGAGAGGTCGATCATGACTGTACGCACGCGGCTCGCCCGGGTCGCCGCGCTCGGCGCCGCCCTGGCGTTGGCGTTGCCACTGACCGCCTGCGGCGACGGTGACTCGGCCGCCGGCCCGGACGAGATCCGCATCCTGGTGTACGGCGACGCCACCAACAAGGTCGAGAAACAGCTCGTCGAGACGTTCAACAAGACGTCGAAGGTCAAGGCGGTGCTGGACACCATCCCCGGTGCCGACTACCAGACCAAGCTCCAGACCATCATCAACACCAAGCAGGCGCCGGACGTCTTCTTCAACTGGGGCGGCGGCAGCATCACCCCGTTCGTCAAGGCCGACCTGCTGCTGCCGCTGGACGACATGATCGCCAAGGACCCGGGGCTGAAGGCGAACTTCCTGCCGTCGGTCTTCAACACCGCCATGGTCGACGGCAAGGCGTACGGGGTGCCGATGCGCGGCACCCAGCCGGTGCTGCTGTTCCACAACAAGAAGGTCCTCGCCGACGCCGGGATCACCCCGCCGAAGACGTGGGACGACCTGCTGGCCGCCGTGAAGACCCTCAAGGGCAAGGGGATCACCCCGATCGCCCTCGGCGGCGGCGACCAGTGGCCGACCCAGATGTGGTACCAGTACCTCTACGACCGGGTGGCCGGCCCCGAGCTGTTCGCCAAGGCGCTCGACGGCGACAAGGGCGCCTGGGAGAGCCCGGAGAGCCGCCGCGCCCTGGAGCTGCTGCGGCAACTGACCGACGCGGGCGCGTTCGGCACCAACTTCGACTCGGTCAAGTTCACCGACGGCGGCTCGCCCGCGCTGCTGTCGAGCGGCAAGGCCGGCTTCGAGCTGATGGGCTCCTGGAACTACTCGACCCACCACGACGCCAACCCGACCTTCGCCGCCGAGGGCCTCGGCTGGAGCGCCTTCCCGAGCGTCCCGGGTGGCAAGGGCGACCCGCGCAACGTGGTCGGCAACACCAACAACTTCTACTCCGTGCTGAAGAAGACCCGGCACCCGGAGGCGGTGGCCGAGTTCCTCAAGCTCCAGTACTCCGACGAGTTCGTCCAGGCGCAGCTCGCCATCGGCAACCTGCCCACCACCACCAACACCGAAAAGTTCCTCGACGGCGCCACCAACCCGGACTACCTGAAGTACCAGTTCACCCTGGTCAAGGAGGCCCCGAACTTCCAGCTCTCCTGGGACCAGGCGTACCCGCCGGCCGCGACCACGACCATCCACCAGGCCGTGCAGCAGTACTGCAACGGCCGGATGGACGCCGCCGGCTTCATCAAGGCGATGCAGTCCCTGCAGGCGGGCTGAGCGCGACCATGTCCACCACCACCCTCGCCGCCCCCACCGCGACGGAGCAGCGACGGGCCCGACGAAGCCCGGGCGGCCCCACCCTCAGCCGCCCGGGCTTCGCCTGGGCCCTCCCCGCCACCCTGTTCTTCGGGCTCTTCGCACTCGTCCCGCTGGTCCTCGTGGTCGTGCTCAGCTTCACCAGCTGGGCGGGCCTCGGCTCGCCGGAGTACGTCGGGCTGGACAACTGGCGGCGACTCGCCCGCGACCCCGTGATGATCAACAGCCTGTGGCTGAGTGTCCTGCTCACCGCCCTCGGCGTGCTGGTGCAGACGCCGCTGAGCCTGCTGATCGGCGTGTGGGCGGCCGGGCCGCAGCGCAACCGGGCCGTGCTGTCCGCGATCTTCTTCCTCCCGCTGCTGCTGTCGGCGACCGCCGTGTCGGTGCTGTGGCGGGCGCTGCTCGACCCGAACTTCGGCGTGCCCGGCCAGGCCCCGTGGCTGTTCGGCGACGGCAACCTCTTCGGCAGCCGCACGGGCGCGATCGCCGTGTTGGTCTTCGTCGGCAGCTGGCAGTTCATCCCGTTCCACGCGCTGATCTACCAGGGCGCGGCCCGCGCCGTACCGGCGGTGCTCTACCAGGCCGCCGAGGTCGACGGCGCCGGCCGGTGGGGACAGTTCCGCCACGTCACCCTGCCGCAGCTGCGCAACGCCATGATCACCTCGGTGGTCCTCATGGTCGTCGGCGGGCTCACCACGTTCGACACCGTGCTGATCCTCACCCAGGGCGGGCCGGGCACCGACACCACCATCACCGCCTACCACATGTACGAGCAGGCGTTCCGCAGCTTCGACTTCGGCGCCGGCGCGGCCATCGCCCTGCTGCTCGTCGTCGTCGCGACCGTCATCTCGCTGATCGTGGTCCGGGTCTCCGGCTACGACCGGATGCGCTCCACGATGGAGGGCCTGTGAAGCGGCACCGCCCCAACTGGCTGGCCGGGCTCGGCGCCGTGGCCTGGCTCCTCCTGGTCGGCCTGCCGATCTACGTCATGCTGGCGATCACCGTGCAGACCCGCGAGGGGTACGGCCGCAACGGCCCGATCGCCCTGCCCGACACCTTCACCCTGGACAACTACACCGGCGCCTTCGACGAGGGCTTCGGCCGCTACCTGCTCAACACCCTGGTGGTCACGGCGAGCGTGGTGGCCATCGTGCTGCTGCTCGTGCCGCCGCTGGCGTACGCCATCGTGCGTAGCCGCAGCCGGCTCACCTCCGGCGTGTTCCGGCTGTTCCTGCTGGGCCTGGCGATCCCCGCGCAGGCGGTCATCGTGCCGATCTTCTACCTGATCAGCAAGGCGGGGCTCTACGACAACCTCGTCGGCGTCATCCTGCCCACCGCCGCCTTCTCCCTGCCGGTGTGCGCGCTGATCCTCAGCGGCGTCATGCGCGACATCACCCCGGACCTGTACGAGGCGATGGCGATCGACGGCGCCAGCCCCGCGCGGGTCTTCGGCCAGCTGGTGCTGCCGCTGTCGCGCGGCGGGATCGCCACCATCGCGGTCTTCTCCGCCCTGCAGGCGTGGAACGGCTTCCTGTTCCCGCTGATCCTCACCCAGTCCGACTCCACCAAGGTGATCACCCTCGGCCTCTACAACTTCCAGACGCAGTACGGGATCAACATTCCCGGCCTGCTCGCCGCGGTCGTGCTGTCGATGGTGCCCGTCCTGCTCGTCTATCTGTTCGCCCGGCGGGCCCTGGTGCAGGGGCTGATGGGCGTCGGAGGAAAGTGACCGACAACGTGACCCTCGACATCGCCACCGGCACCGCGATCTGGACCGACCCGACCCTCGACCTCGCGACCCGGGTGGACGCCCTGGTCGCCGCGATGACCCTGCCGGAGAAGGTGGCCCAGCTCTACGGCGTCTGGGTCGGCGCCGCCGCCGACGGGGGAGAGGTCGCGCCGTACCAGCACGAGATGGAGGAACCGGTCGACCTGGCCGCCCTGCTGGACACGGGTCTCGGCCAGCTGACCCGTCCGTTCGGCACCGCCCCGGTCGACCCCGCGCTCGGTGCGCTGTCGCTGCTGCGGACCCAGCAGCGCGTCGCCGCCGCCAACCGGTTCGGCATCCCGGCGATGGCGCACGAGGAGTGCCTGGCCGGCTTCGCCGCCTGGGGCGCGACCGCGTACCCCGTGCCGCTGTCCTGGGGCGCCACCTTCGATCCGGAGCTGATCGGGCGGATGGCCGCCGCCATCGGCGCCGACCTGCGCCGCGTCGGGGTGCACCAGGGGCTGGCCCCGGTGCTCGACGTGGTGCGCGACGCGCGCTGGGGGCGGGTGGAGGAGACCATCGGCGAGGACCCCTACCTGGTGGGCACGATCGCCACCGCCTACGTGCGGGGCCTGGAGTCCGCGGGCGTGGTGGCGACGCTGAAGCACTTCGCCGGCTACTCCGCCTCCCGGGGCGGGCGCAACCTGGCGCCGGTGGCGATGGGCCCCCGCGAGCGCGCCGACGTGATCCTCCCGCCGTTCGAGATGGCGGTACGCGAGGGCGGCGCGCGGTCGGTGATGCACGCCTACACCGACACCGACGGGATGCCCTCGGCGGCCGACGAGGAGCTGCTGACCGGCCTGCTCCGCGACGCCTGGGGCTTCCCGGGCACCGTGGTGGCCGACTACTTCGGCGTCGCCTTCCTGCGCACCCTGCACGGGGTGGCCGGCAGCTGGGCGGAGGCGGCGGCCGTCGCCCTCGCCGCCGGAGTGGACGTCGAGCTGCCGACGGTGAAGACGTTCGGCGAGCCGCTGCGCGAGGCGCTCGCGGCCGGCGCGGTGCCGGAGGCGCTGATCGACCGGGCGGTCCGTCGGGTGCTGACGCAGAAGGCGCAGCTCGGTCTCCTCGACGCCGACTGGACCCCGGTGCCGGCCGCGCTGGCCGGCGCCGACCTGTCCGACCCGGAGGCGCTGCGCGGCACCGTCGACCTGGACCCGCCGGCCAACCGGGCGCTGGCCCGCGAGGTTGCCGAGCGCGCCGTGGTGCTGCTGGCCAACGACGGCACCCTGCCGCTCGACCGGCCGGCCCGCATCGCGCTGGTCGGCCCGCAGGCGGAGAGCCCCACGGCGGTGCTCGGCTGCTACTCGTTCCCGGCCCACGTCGGCTCGCGGCATCCCGAGGTGCCCGTCGGTATCGAGCTGCCCACCCTGGCGGCGGCGCTGCGCGCCGAGTTCGCAGACAGCGTCGTGGTCACCGCGGCCGGCGTCTCCGTCGACGGCGACGACACCGGCGGGGTGGCGGCGGCGGTCGCGGCGGCGCGGGACGCGGACGTGGTGGTCGCCGCGCTCGGCGACCGGGCGGGACTGTTCGGCCGGGGCACCAGCGGCGAGGGCTGCGACGCCGAGTCGCTGGCCCTGCCCGGGGCGCAGCAGCATTTGCTCGACGCGCTGCTGGACACCGGTACGCCCGTGGTGGTCACGCTGCTCGCCGGGCGCCCCTACGCGCTGGGCCGGGCGGTGACCGACGCGGCGGCGATCGTGCAGTCGTTCTTCCCCGGCGAGGAGGGCACCCCGGCCATCGCCGGCGTGCTCAGCGGCCGGGTCGCGCCGCAGGGGCGGCTGCCGGTCAGCGTGCCCCGGGGGCCGGGAGCGCAGCCGACCACCTACCTGTCGGCCCGGCTGGGCCAGGCCAGCGACGTCTCCAACGTCGACCCGACGCCCGCGTACGGCTTCGGGCACGGGCTGGGCTACACCACGTTCGACTGGTCGGGCCTGGGGGTCGACGAGCCGGTCGTGGCGACCGACGGTGAGCTGCGACTGCACTTCACGCTGCGCAACACCGGCTCCCGGTCAGGCAGCGAGGTGGTGCAGGTGTACGCCCACGACCCGGTGGCCTCGGTGGTCCAGCCGGTGCAGCGGCTGGTCGGCTACCTCCGGGTGCCGCTGGAGGCGGGCGCGGCCTGCCGGATCGACCTGGCCGTACCGGCCGACCTGTTCTCCTTCACCGGGCGCGACGGGCGGCGCGTCGTCGAGCCGGGCGAGCTGGAGCTGCGGCTCTCGGCCTCCAGCACGGACCACCGGCTCGTGGCGGCGGTCGCGCTGCGCGGTCCCGCCCGGCCCGTCGACCACACCCGGCGGCTGCACCCCCGGTTCGCCGTCACGCCCTCGGCCGGCTGAGCGGTGGCCCTCACCGACCTGCCCGAGGAGCAGTTGCGGGCGTACCGGGGCCAGGTGGCGGAGCCGGCGGACTTCGACCGGTTCTGGGCGGACACGATCGCCGAGGCGCGGGAGTGCGGCTGGCCGGTGCGCGCCGAGCCGGTGCCCACCGGGCTGGCCACGATCGACGTGCACGACGTGACCTTTCCCGGCTTCGCCGGGCAGCCGGTGCGGGCCTGGCTGCGGCTGCCGCGCGGCGCCGAGGCACCGCTGCCCACGGTCGTGCAGTACGCCGGCTACGGCGGCGGCCGGGGCCACCCGCTGGAGAACCTGCTGTGGGCCTCGGCCGGCTTCGCGCACCTGCAGATGGACACCCGGGGGCAGGGCGCGGGCTGGACCCGGGGGGACACCCCGGATCCGGCCGCCGCCGGCCC
Organism: Micromonospora sp. NPDC047812; assembly: GCF_040704175.1. Classification (NCBI taxonomy): domain Bacteria; kingdom Bacillati; phylum Actinomycetota; class Actinomycetes; order Micromonosporales; family Micromonosporaceae; genus Micromonospora; species Micromonospora sp. NPDC047812. Next base: position 319,542 of record NZ_JBEYRY010000006.1, read on the forward strand.
CGAGGCGCCCGGGGTGGCCACCCGTGGCGTGGCGGACCCCCGCACGTACTACTACCGGCGGTTCCTCACCGACGCGGTGCGGGCGGTGGACGCCGTCCGCACCCTGCCGGCGGTCGATCCGGCGCGGGTCGCGGTCCTCGGGCACAGCCAGGGCGGCGGCGCGGCGCTCGCCGCCGCCGCGCTGACGCCCGACCTGCGGGCCGTCGTGGCCGGCGTGCCCTTCCTGTGCGACATCCCGCGCGCGATCGTGCTCACCGACGCGCATCCGTACCGGGAGATCCGCGACTACCTGGCCGTCCACCGGCACGCCGAGGAACGGGTGCTGGCCACCCTGGCCTACGTCGACGGGGTGAACTTCGCCCGCCGGTGCCACCTGCCGGCCCGCTTCTCCGTCGCGCTGATGGACGAGATCGTGCCGCCGTCGACCGTCTTCGCCGCCGTCAACGCCTGTCGGGGGCCGACGGAGCTGTCGGTCTGGCGGTACAACGGTCACGAGGCCGGCGGGATCGACGACGACGAGGCGGCGCTGCGCTTCCTGCGCGTACACCTGTCGCCGGAGCGGGCGCCCGACGGCCCGTAGCCTGATAGACAGGGGGCGTGGCCAGGCCAGTCCCGATCCGCCGGCGAGCCCCGGGCGCCGCGACCGCCCGTGGGCGGGCCGTCGCGGTGGCCGTCGTGATCGCGGCGCTCGCGCCCGGCTGCACCCGGCCCGCGCCGCCGCCGTCACCGTCCGTCGCCCCGTCACCGTCCGTCGCACCGACGCCGCCACCGTCCGTCCCGCCACCGTCCGCGCCGCAGACGTCGGCGTCGGCGGCGACGCCGTCCGGGCCGGGCCTCGTCGTCCTCACCGACGTCGACCCGCGCATCCGGACCGACATCCGGTACGCCACCGCGCACAACTTCGTCGGACGGCCGGTCGCCGGCTACCCCGAACCGCTCTGCCTGCTCACCCGCCGGGCCGCCGAGGCCCTGCGCCGGGTGCAGGACGCCGCCCTCGCCCGGGGCCGCAGCCTGAAGGTGTACGACTGCTATCGCCCCCGGCGGGCCGCCGACGACTTCGTCGAGTGGGCCAGGCAGCCCGGCGAGCAGCGGATGAAGGCGGAGTTCTATCCCCGGGTGGCGAAGTCCGACCTGTTCGACGAGGGCTACATCGGCGCGCCCACCGCGCACAGCCGGGGCAGCACGCTCGACCTGACCCTGGTCGACGTGCCGACCCCCACCCAGCCCCCGTACGCCCCGGGCCAGCCCTTGGTCTCCTGCACCGCCCCGGAGGGGCAGCGGTTCGCCGACAACGGCGTCGACATGGGCACCGGCTTCGACTGCTTCGACCCGCTCGCGCACACCGACTCGCCGCGGGTCACCGGCGCGCCCCGGGACAACCGGCGGCTGCTGCGGCAGCTGATGACCGACGGCGGCTTCGTCAACTACGACCGCGAGTGGTGGCACTACCGCTACCGCGACGAACCCTGGCCGGACACGTACTTCGACCTGCCGGTGGCCCGCTCCTCGGCCGCGCCCGCGGGCGGCTGACGCTCCCGTGCCGGCCGGGGTCCGCCCCGCCTACTTGAAGGCGGCGTGGCCGGTCAGCACCTGCCCGATGATCAGCTGATGCACCTCGGACGTGCCCTCGTAGGTGAGCACGGACTCCAGGTTGGCCGAGTGCCGGATGACCGGGTAGTCGAGGGTGATCCCGGCGGCGCCCAGGATGGCGCGGCACTCGCGGGCGATGGCGATGGCCTCCCGCACGCTGTTGAGCTTGCCCAGGCTGATCTGCCGGTGGTCGAGCGTGCCGGCGTCCTTCATCGCGCCGATCTGCAACGCCAGCAGCATCCCCTTGCCCAGCTCCAGCCCCATGTCGGCGAGCTTGAGCTGGGTGGCCTGGTACGCGGCCAGCGGCTTGTCGAAGATCTGCCGGCTGCGGGCGTACGCGATCGTGGTCTCCAGGCAGTCGTGGGCCGCGCCGAGCGCCCCGAAGACGATGCCGAAGCGGGCCTCGTTGAGGCACGTCAGCGGCCCGGACAGGCCGGCGGCCTCGGGCAGCATCGCGTCGGCGGGCAGCCGCACGTCGTCGAGGACGAGTTCCGAGGTCACCGAGGCGCGCAGGGAGAGCTTGCGGGTGATCTCCGGGGCGGTGAAGCCGGGGGTGCCGGCCGGGACGAGGAAGCCGCGTACGCCCTCGTCGGTGCGGGCCCACACCACGGCGACATCCGCGACGGAGCCGTTGGTGATCCACATCTTGGTGCCGTTGAGCACCCAGTCGTCCCCGTCGCGACGGGCCCTGGTCCGCATGCCGGCCGGGTCGGAGCCGAAGTCCGGTTCGGTCAGACCGAAGCAGCCGATCGCCTCGCCGGCGGCCATCCGGGGCAGCCACTGCCGCTTCTGCTCCTCGGAGCCGAAGCGCCAGATGGCGTACATGGCGAGCGACCCCTGCACCGAGACCAGGGAGCGCAGCCCCGAGTCGCCCGCCTCCAGCTCGAAGCAGGCCAGCCCGTACGCGACGGCGGAGGTGCCGGCGCAGCCGTAGCCGCTCAGGTGCATGCCGAGCACGCCGAGCTCGCCGAGTTCGCGGGCCAGGTCCCGCACGGGCAGGCGGCCCTGCTCGTACCAGGTGGCGATCTCCGGGCGGATCCGTCGGTCGACGAAGCCGCGCACGGCGGCCTGGAGGTCCCGGGTGTCGTCGTCGATCAGGGCGTCGACGCCGAAGTACGCGAGCGTGGTCGCGGGGGTGGAGAGGGTCACGGTTGGTTTCCTTCCGGGGCTTGCAGGTGCGCGATCACGCTACGCGCGACGGCGACGGCCATCGCGTCCAGCGCGTCGTGGGTCATCGCCGCCATGTGCGGGGTGGCGAAGACCCTCGGGTGGTGCAGGAGCGGATCGTCGGGGCGGGGCGGCTCGGGCGCGAAGACGTCCACCGCGTAGCCCCGCAGCCGCCCGGCGTCGAGCGCGGCGAGTACGGCCCCGCTGTCCACGACGCCGGCCCGCGCGGTGTTGACCAGCAGGGCGTCCGGTCGCATCCGGGCGAGCGCGGCGGCGTCGACGAGTCCGGTCGTCTGCGGGGTCTGCGGCACGTGCAGGCTCACCACGTCGGCCTCGCGCAGCAGGTCGTCCAGCCCGACGAGGCGTACCCCCGGCGGCGGGTCGGCCGTCGCGACGTCGTACCCGATCACGTTCATGCCCAGTCCGCGGGCGCGGGCCGCGACGCCCCGGCCGATCGCGCCCAGCCCGACCAGGCCCAGGGTGCGGCCGGCCAGCATGGTCCCGGTCAGCCCGGCCGCGACGACCGCGGACGGCAGTGACCGGCCGGCCGGCAGGGCGCCCCGGGCCAACGACACGGCGGCCGCCGGCGCCTGCCGGGCGAGGGCGAGGGCGGCCAGGATGACGAACTCGGCCACCGATTCGGCGTTGGCGCCCGGCGTGCCGACCACCCGGATGCCCAGGCGGTCGGCCGCGGCGAGGTCGATGCCGTCCAGCCCGGCGCCGTGGCGGCCGACGATCCTGAGCCGCCGGCCGGCCTCGAGCATGCCGGCCGTCACCGGTGAGGAGCGCACCACGAGGGCGTCGGCGGAGGTCAGTGGCCCGGCGGCGAGTGCCGCCGGGTCGGTGGCGTGGGCGACGTGCACCTCGCCCGCCGCCCGCAGCAGCGCCATGCCGGCCTCGGCGATCGGCTCGGTGAGCAGGATCTTCGGTGTCACGGCGTCCTCACCAGCCGGTGTAACAGGTCACCGGCACGGAGTAGAAGTCCCGCGCGTAGCCGCCCTGCTCCCGGGGCCCGTGGTTGGAGGCGCCGGTGCCACCGAAGGGCAGGTGCAGCTCGGTGCCGGCGGTGGGCAGGTTGACCGAGACGATGCCGGCGCGGGCGTCGCGCTTGAACCGTTCGGCCGCCGACAGCGACGTGGTCACGATGCCGGCCGAGAGCCCGTAGTCGGTGTCGCCGGCGACGCTGATCGCCTCGTCGAGGTCGTCGACCCTGATCACGCAGGAGACCGGGCCGAAGATCTCCTCCCGGGCCAACCGCATGTCGTTGCGCGCGCCGGCGAAGAGGGTGGGCCGCATGAACTGTCCCTCGTCCGGGTGGTGCGTCCCGCCGGCCACCACGGTCGCGCCCTCGTCGCGTCCGATCCGGACGTAGTCGAGGTTCTGGGCGAGCTGTTCGGGGCTCACCACCGGGCCCAGCTCACTGCGGGGGTCGAGGGGGTCGCCGACCCGCAGCGCACCGGCCGCCGTGGCCAGCGCCTCGACGAACCGGTCGTGGATGCCCGCCTGCACGATCAGCCGGCTCGACGCCGTACAGCGCTGGCCGCTGCTGAAGAAGCTGCCGTCCAGGGCGCAGCGCACCGCGACCTCCAGGTCGGCGTCGTCGAGCACCACGAGCGGGTTCTTGCCGCCCATCTCCAGCTGGAACCGCTTGTTGCCGTGCGCGAGGCACCGCTGGGCCACGTGGCGGCCGGTGCCGGTGCCTCCGGTGAAGGAGACCCCGTCGATCCCGGTGGAGGTCAGCAGCTCCTCGCCGACGACCCGGCCGGCTCCCATGACGAGGTTGAACACGCCGGGCGGCAGCCCGGACCCGGCGATGATCCGGGCGAGTTCCCCGGCGGAGGCGGTGACCAGTTCGGCCGGCTTGAGCACGACCGCGTTGCCGTAGGCGAGCGCGGGCGCGACCTTCCAGGCCGGGATCGCGAGCGGGTAGTTCCACGGCGTGATGATGCCGACCACGCCCAGCGGTCGGCGTCGGACCTCGGCGTGGACGCCCGGGCGGGTGGAGGAGTAGACCTCGCCCTGCGGTTGCAGCAACTGGTGGGCGTAGTAGCGGAAGGTCTGGCCGGCCCGGGTGACCTCCCCGCGCGCCTCGCTGAGCAGCTTCCCCTCCTCCCGCGAGAGCAGGACCGCGAGCTCCTCGGTCCGTCGCAGGATGGTGGTGCCGATGTGGTCCAGGATCTCCATCCGGGACCCGACGGACTGCCCGGCCCAGCCGGGCTGGGCGCGGCGGGCGGCCTCGACCGCCGCGCGGGCGGTGTCCCGGCCGGCCACGGCGTACTCGCTGACGACCTCGCCGGGACGCGCGGGGTTGCCGTTCTGCCGGCGTTCCCCGTCGACCCACTCGCCGTCGACGAGATTGAGATGCACGGTCGTGCTCACCGGCCACCGGCCGCGGCGGCGAGGGGCTGGTCCAGCGGACCGGGTTCCTCCGGGAAGTGGCAGGCGACCTGGTGGCCGCTGCCGGCGGCCGTGGTGAGCACCGGCTCCTGCGCCGCGCAGATGTCCTGCGCCTTCCAGCACCGGGTGCGGAAGCGGCATCCACTGGGCGGGCTGAGCGGGCTCGGCACGTCTCCGGTGAGGATGACGCGCTTGCGCTCGGTCTCGACCAGCGGATCGGGAATCGGCACCGCCGACAGCAACGCCTTGGTGTAGGGGTGCTGGGGCCGGCGGTACATGTCCTCGCACTCGCCCACCTCGACGACGGTGCCGAGGTACATCACGGCGATGCGGTCGCAGAGGTGCCGCACGACGGCCAGGTCGTGGGCGATGAACATCATCGTCAGGCCCAGTTCCTCCTGCAACTGTTCGAGCAGGTTGACGATCTGGGCCTGGACCGAGACGTCCAGCGCGGATACCGGCTCGTCAGCGACGATGAAGTCCGGGTTGCTGACCAGCGCCCGCGCGATGCCGACCCGTTGCCGCTGGCCGCCGGAGAACTCGTGCGGATAGCGACTGTGCCATTGTTCGCTGAGCCCGACCAGCTGCATGGTGTCCACCGCCTTGGCCCGCCGACCGGCGGCGGAGAGATCCGCGTGCACCAGCAGCGGCTCCTCGATGAGTTCGCCGATGGTCATGCGCGGGTTCAGCGACGCGTACGGGTCCTGGAAGATCATCTGCATCCGGCGGCGCATCGCCCGCATCCGGCCCCGGCTCAGGGTGGTCAGCTCGGTGCCGTCGAAGGTCACCGTCCCGCTGGTGGTCTTGAGGAGCTGGAGGATGGCCCGCCCGGTGGTGGACTTGCCGCAGCCGGACTCGCCCACCACACCGATGATCTCGCCACGCCGGACGTCGAGGTCCACTCCGGACACGGCACGCAGTCGGGCCGGTCGCAGCTTGCCGCGCGCGGGCACCTTGAAGTCGACCGCCAGATCGCGCACCCGCAGCAGGGCGTGCTCCGGAGCGGTGACGGGGGATTCGGTCATCGGCTCTCCTCGGTCGAGAGGTAGGGGTGCCGGTCCTCGGTGGAGAGCCAGCCGCCCTCGCTCTCGGGGCGCATGCCCCAGCAGCGGGTCAGCTGGCCCCGGTCCGGCGTCTCCCACGTCGTGATGAGGTCGGGTGCGCCGCCGTGGCAGGTGTCCCGGACGTGCGCGCAGCGGGGCGCGAACCGGCAGCCGGGGGGCATCTCCGACAGCTCCGGCGGGCGGCCGGCGATCGGACGGAGCTTGCCGCCCCGGACGAGGTCCAGCCGGGGCACCGACCCCAGCAGCCCCCAGGTGTAGGGCATCTGCGGGCGGTGGAACAGGTCGACGGTCTCGGCCCGCTCCACGATCTGCCCGGCGTACATCACGTTGACCCGTTCCGCCATGCCGGCCACGACCCCGAGGTCGTGGGTGATGAGCAGGACGGCGGTGCGCGTCTCCCGCGCCAACTCCCGCAGCAGCTCCAGGATCTGCGCCTGGATGGTGACGTCGAGTGCGGTGGTGATCTCGTCGGCGAGGATCAGCCGGGGCTGGCAGGAGAGGGCCATCGCGATCATCACGCGCTGCCGCATGCCGCCGGAGAGTTGGTGCGGATAGGAGCTCAGCCGGGTCTCCGCGGCCGGGATGCGCACCATCTCCAGCAGTTCGACGGCGCGCGCCCGCGCGGCCCTGCGGCTGAGTCCAAGGTGCAGCTCCAGGGTCTCGGTGAGCTGCTTTCCCACGGTCAGCACCGGGTTCAGCGAGGTCATCGGGTCCTGGAAGATCATCGAGATGCCCTTGCCGCGGACGGCCCGCAGTTCGCGAGGGCGTAGGCGCACCAGGTCCCTTCCTTCGAAGAGCACCTGTCCGCCGGTCACCTGACCGGCCGGCGGCACGATCAGGCCCATGATGGACTGCGCGGTGGCCGACTTCCCGCAGCCGGACTCGCCCACCAGTGCCACCGTCTCGCCCGCGTCGACGGTGAAGGAGACCCCGTCGACTGCCGTCACCGAACCCCGTGCCGCACGGAATTCGGTGCGTAGGTCCCGCACCTCCAACAAGGCCATCGAACCCACCCCGCAATCTGGACATCCCAGCGTCGCCATTCGTCAACCAGGAGTGTTGCACAGACGATGTTCGTCGTCTAGGCTCCCGACAGCGACGAATACCGCCACCAAGTGAAGTTGGAGCAACGTTGGCATCCAAGGGCTCGATCGAAAAAGATCGCAGCATCATCCGGGAACTCGTCCAGGACCCGAGGCAGACGAACGTGGCGCTGGCCGCCAAGGTCGGCCTGTCCGAGGGGTCGGTCCGACGACGGATGGAACGACTGGTCGCGGACGGGCAGTTGCAGTTCGCCGCGATCCCCAGCGCCGCTTTCATGGGTCGTCCGGTGCACACGCTCTTCGAGATCCAGAGCGCGCCGGGCAGCACCGAACAGCTCATCGACAAGCTCGCCGGCATGCCCGAGATCGCGTACGTCTACCACGTGACCGGGCAGTTCGACGTCATAGCCGTCGGCTACTTCGCCTCCAGCAACGCCATGCGCCGGTTCTGGACGGAGCGGCTGGGCCACCTCGACGGGGTGATGGAGAGCCGCTCGGTGATGGTGCTACGGGTCGCCAAGCGAGCGCACGAGTGGGCCCGCGACATCGCGGTCACCGGCGACGAGGACTCCGCCTGGGACACAGGCTCGGATCCTGGCGTGCCCGGTTCTGAAGTCTGACCAGACCGAGAGAGGCAAGACATGCTGCGCATCACGCTGATCCGCCTTATATCGGTTGTCCCGGTCCTGCTCGGGATCTCGGTGATCTCCTTCCTGGTGATCCGCATGATCCCCGGCGACGTGATCAGCTCGATCATGGGCCAGGACTTCGGCGACCCCGCGATCGAGGCGGAGATGCGCCGCTACTTCGGGCTCGACATGCCCGTCTACGAGCAGTTCGTGAGGTGGTTGGGAGCCCTCCTCCAGGGCGACCTCGGCACCTCGATGCGTACCGGCCAGCCGGTGCTCGAAGAGATCATGCAGCGCTTCCCGTCCACGCTGCTGCTGGCGGTGTCGGCGCTGCTGGTCTCGATCCTCATCTCGATCCCGCTCGGTGTGCTCAGCGCCACCAAGCGCAACGGGCTGCTCGACGCCAGCACCCGGGTCGCGTCGCTGATCGGGCTGTCGCTGCCGAACTTCTGGCTCGGCATCCTGTTGGTGTACATCTTCTCGGTCTCGCTGGGCTGGCTGCCGTCACAGGGCGCGGGGGAGGGTGAGGGCTTCCTGGGCAGCCTGAAGTACCTCATCCTCCCCTCGGTCACCCTCGGCGCCAGCCTCGCCGCGATCAGCATGCGGATGACCCGGTCCAGCATGCTGGAGGTGCTCAACCAGGACTACGTCCGCACCGCCCGCGCCAAGGGGCTGGGCGAACGCGGGGTCATGGTCCGGCACGCCCTGCGCAACTCGCTGATCCCGGTGGTGACGGTGCTGGGCATCCAGGCCGGGGCGCTGCTGGGCGGCACGGTCATCGTGGAGCAGGTCTTCGCGTGGCCGGGGCTCGGCACCATGGTCATCCGCGGGATCAGCCAGCGTGACTACCCCGTCGTCCAGGGGACCCTGCTCTTCCTTGCCTTCTTCTACGTCGTGGTCAACCTCCTCGTCGACCTGCTCTACACCTACCTGGATCCGAGGTTGCGCAGTGGTCACTGAAGCCGTTCCCGGCCGCCGCCAACGTCGCGGCGAGCAGCAGGAGGGCGCCTCCCCGAAGCCCGCCGGGCGCCGCGGCGGCCACCTGCTGAGACTGATGACGCGGGACAAGGTCGGCCTGGCCGGGCTGGTCATCGTGGTGCTGATGATCGCGGCCGCGGCGTTGGCCCCGCTGATCTCCCCCTACGACCCGACCGCGATGTCCGACCAGCGGCTCGCCCCACCCGGCGGCGACTTCCCGCTCGGCGCCGACGAGGCCGGGCGCGACCTGCTCAGCCGGGCGCTCTACGGCGCACGCACCTCGCTGACGGTGAGCCTGATCGTGGTGACCTGCGCCGGGGCCATCGGCGTACTGCTGGGGCTGCTCGCCGGCTTCTACCGGGGCGTACTCGACGCGATCATCACCCCGGCGACCGACATCATGTTCTCCTTCCCCACCCTGCTGCTGGCCCTGGCGGTCGTGGCCGCCCGCGGACCGGGCACGGAGAACCTCGTCCTGGCCCTGGTCATCGTCTTCATCCCCAGCTTCGCCCGGATCGTGCGCGGCACCGCGATGTCGGTGCGCCGGGAGCCGTACGTGGAGTCGGGGCAGGCGGTCGGGCTGAGCAACACCCGGCTCATCCTCAAGTACATCCTGCCCAACTCGGTCGCTCCGATCGCGGTGCAGTTCACCACGAGCATCGCCTACGCGATCCTGATCGAGGCGTCCCTGGGCTACCTCGGGCTCGGTGTGCAGCCGCCCCAACCGTCCTGGGGCTCGATGCTCTCCAACGGCAAGTCCTTCATGGAGATGTCGATCTGGCCGTCGGTCGTACCCGGGGTCTGCATCATGATCGCCGTCCTCGGTTTCAACCTCCTGGGCGACACCCTTCGCGACGTACTGGACCCGCGGCTGCGGGGCCGCTCGAGTCGCTGACCCGCAAGGAGCACAACCGCGTGGAATCCATCGACGAGCACCTGGTCCGCCGCCTCACCGAGTGGTCCGCGGGCCAGCCGCCGCCCGAGGAGACCTCCCCGGACGTCGACATCGACCCCGGCCTGCTGGTGGACTACCTCGACGCCCAGATCCAGAGCCGGCACCTCGACCTCGCGCTGCGGTGGTTGCAGACCCGGCAGGAGGGGTTCTACACGATCGGGTCCAGCGGGCACGAGAGCAACGCCGCCGTCGCGCTGGCGCTGCGCCCGACCGATCCCGCCCTGCTGCACTACCGCTCCGGCGCCTTCTACGCGGCGCGGGCCGGTCAGGTCGCCGGCTCCACGCCGATCGCGGACGTGCTGCACTCGGCGGCGGCGTCCCGGCAGGACCCGATCTCCGGTGGCCGGCACAAGGTCTTCGGTCACCGGGACCTGAACATCATTCCGCAGACGTCGACGATCGCCTCCCACCTGCCCCGGGCCATGGGCCTGGCGTTCGCGCTCGACCGGGGCGTCACCGACACCGGATACCCGGCCGACGCCGTGGTGGTGTGCAGCTTCGGCGACGCCTCGGCCAACCACTCGACGGCGGCCGGCGCCCTGAACGCGGTGGGCTACAGCGCCCACCAGGGAATCCCGGTGCCGCTGCTGTTCGTCTGCGAGGACAACGGCATCGGCATCAGCACCCGCTCCCCGCGGGGCTGGGTGCGGCGGATGCTGTCGGCCCTGCCCGGCATCCACTACGCGTACGCCGACGGCACCGATCCCGCCGGCCTGCTGGCGACGGCGGCCGAGGTGGCGCATCAGGTGCGTACCCGACGTCAGCCCGCCGTGCTGCACCTGAGCACCGTACGGTTCATGGGCCACGCCGGTTCCGACGCCGAGCTGGCCTACCGGACCCGCGCGGAGATCCTCGCCGACCATGCCCGCGACCCGATCCTGGCGACCGCGGCCCTGCTCGCGCGGCGGCGGATCCTCAGCCCGGCCGAGACCCTCACCCGCTACGAGCACTCCCGCAAGCAGGTCATGGACCAGGCCCGGCTGATACCGGGCCGGGTCGGGCGGCTGGACGACCCGGCGGCGGTGACCGCACCACTGACCGCCCGCCGGGTGGGCCGGGTCGGCGCCGCCGCGCGCCGCACCGGCGCCGGGCGGGAGAGGGCGTTCGGCGGCAGGCTCCCCGAGTCCCGCGGCCCGCTCACCCTGGCCCAGTCGATCAACGCCGCCCTGCACGACGCGCTGCTGACCTGGCCGCAGGCCCAGGTCTTCGGCGAGGACGTGGCGCGCAAGGGCGGCGTCTACGGCGTCACGCGGGGGCTGCGGAAGGCCTTCGGGGCCAACCGGGTCTTCGACACGCTCCTCGACGAACAGACCGTCCTCGGGGTCGCGCTCGGCGGGGCCCTGGCCGGCACCCTGCCGATCCCGGAGATCCAGTACCTGGCATACCTGCACAACGCCGAGGACCAGCTGCGCGGCGAGGCGGCCTCACTGCGCTTCTTCTCCGACGGGCGGTACTCCAACGGCATGGTCGTGCGGATCGCCGGCCTGGCCTACCAGAAGGGGTTCGGCGGGCACTTCCACAACGACAACTCGGTGGCGGTGCTGCGGGACATCCCCGGCCTGGCCTTCGCGGTCGCGTCACACCCGGCCACCGCCCCCGCCCTGCTGCGCCAGTGTCTCGCCCTGGCCGAGCAGGAGGGGCGGGTGTGCGTCTTCCTGGAACCGATCGCGCTCTACCACCGGCGTGACCTGCACACCGACGGCGACGGCGGCTGGCTCGCCGACTATCCGCAGCCGGCGGACTGGGCGGCGACGGAGAACCCGCTGGGCCAGGTGCGGACGGTGTGCGAGGGCACGGACCTGGCGATGGTCACCTTCGGCAACGGCGTCCCGATGAGCCTGCGGGTGGCCGGGACGCTGGCCCGGGAACGACAGGTCGGCACCCGGGTGATCGACCTGCAGTGGCTGGCGCCGCTGCCGGCCGCGAGCCTGCGCGCCGCGCTCGCCGGGATCCCGCGGGTCCTCGTCGTCGACGAGAGCCGCGCCAGCGGTGGAGTCTCGGAGGCGGTGGTGGCCGCACTGGTCGACGGCGGCTTCACCGGCCGCGTCTCCCGCGTCAACAGCGTCGACAGCTACATCCCCCTGGGCCCGGCCGCCGACCAGGTGCTGCTGGGCGAGGACGACGTGCTGGCGGCGGCCCGCTCGTTGCTCGGGTGACCCCGACTCCGACGGCATGACGCCGGCGGCCCACCCGATCGACCGGGTGGGCCGCCGGCGTGGCCGCGGGACGCGTACAGCTGAGCCGTCCACGACATCGGGTGCCACGCCGCCCGGACGCCCGGCGGCCGGGCACGACGTGAGGCGGCGGCGCACCCGGTGTCCGGGTGCGCCGCCGCCTTCCGACGCGGGACGGGTCGGTCAGTACCCCAGCTCCGGCCGACGCTTCGTGCCGGTCAACGGCTCACCGGCCAGGTACCGGTCGAAGTTGGCGCAGAAGTCCGCGTAGAGCCGTTGCAGGTTGCCCGAACCCCGGAACGACGTGTGCGGGGTGGCCGTCGTGCGGGGCAGGCTCCACAACCGGTGGTCCGCAGGCAGCGGCTCCTCCTCGAACACGTCGAGCACGGCACCGGCGATCCGGTCCTGCCGCATGGCGTCGACGAGCGCGTCCTCGACGATCAGCGCACCCCGCCCGACGTTGACCAGGAGGCCGGTCTCCTTCATCGCCGCGAAGTGCGCGGCGTCGAAGAAGTACCGGTTCTCCCCGGTCAGCGGCATGGCCAGCACCACGGAGTCGGCCTCGGGCAGCAGCGCGAGGCGGTCGGCGAACGACTCCACCCGGTCGAAGCCCTCGGCGGGCGTACCCGCGCGGTTGACCCCGATGACGGTGACGCCCAGGGCCCGGGCACGCCAGGCCACCTCACGCCCGATCCCGCCGGTGCCGAAGACCAGCATGGTGCTGCCGATCAGGTCACGGCCGACGATCCGTACCCACTCGCGGCGCTCCTGCGCCTCGCGCAGCTCGGGAAACGCCCGCTGGTGCAGGAGCACCGCGCCGATGATGTACTCGGCGATCGGCACGTTGTACGAGTTGCCGGACCGGGTGTAGACCAGCCCCTCGTCGAGGCGGCGGCGCATGATGTCGCCGCCCACCCAGTCGAAGCCGGCGGCGGTGATCTGGATCCAGCGCAGCCCGTCGCACTTGCTGAGCAGCTCGTCGAAGGTGTCCTCGTTCATCGCGCTGCGCAGGATCACCTCGGCGTCGAGGTACTCCTCGCGTACCGGCTCGTCCTCCGGCACCGGCGTGAACCGGCACTGCGGATAGCGCTCGCGCAGCTGCGGCAGCAGCTCGGCCAGGTTCGGCGTGATCAGGACGTGGGGTCCCCGGGTGGCGACGGTCATGACGACTCCTGCGCCTGCTTCTTCCGCTCGTTGTAGGTCAGGCCACCCTTGGCCCAGTTGTCGTACGAGACCTCGTAGAGCAGGACGTGGGTGTTCTCGCGCGGGGAGCCGTACTTGACCAGCACGTCGGTCAGCTCGGCGATGATCGCGTTCTTGGTCTCCTGGTCACGCTTGCCGATCTCGGCACGGATGATTGCCATCGTCAGTTCTCCTCTGTCGTCGCCGCCGCGGCGAAGTCGGGATTGTTGGCGTACTCGGCCTTGACCGCGAGGTAGGCGAAGGCGTGCGTGACACCGGTCCGCAGCACCCCGTCGAAGACCTCACGGGCCTTCCCGACGTCACCCTCGTGGTAGTACCAGTTGCCCAGACCGTAACCCTGGGTGACGGTCTTCAGGTCGTTGCCGTCGCACATCGTCCACAGCTGCTCCGGGGTGATGTCTCCGGTGTAGAGCTGCATCCGGCCCTCGTACCCGACCAGGTGGTCCTCCTGGACCAGGGCGATCTTGCGGAACCGGTCGAGCACCTCCTCGGCCTCGGCCGGCCGGCCGAGTCGGCGCAGCGCCATGTACTGCCAGTCCTGCGACGCCACGATGCCCTCCTGGTGCCGCGAGGACTCCTCGGCGGCGCGGAAGCTGGGCAGGCAGCCCTCGAAGTCACCGCTCAGGTACTGGGCGACGCCGAGGTGGTACCAGATGCCGGCGTGCAGCGTCGTGTTGTACCGGCCGAGGGCCTCCGGGTCCTCGGCGGCCATGGTGTCGGTGAGGTGCTGCGGGCGCACCTGCTCGGGCCTGCCGAGGATCAGGCTGACGACGTCCTTCTCCACCTCGGGCTGGTACATCTCGTACTCGTCCTCGACGCCGGGCAGCTGGTCGGCCGCGGCGCGCAGGTCGGCGATGGCACCGGCGTAGTCGCCGGTCGAGATGCGTCGGTGCCCCCGGAAGCGCAGCAGCCGTGCGCTGCCCGGCTCCAGCTCGAGCGCCTCGGTCAGCAGTGCCACCGACTCGCCGTGCTTGTTGAGGTAGCCCTTGAGCCGGGCGGCGATGACATAGCGGTCGGTCAGCGGTACGGACGTCATGGGCCTGCCTTTCGTCGTCTTCGCGGATGGTGGCGGGGGCGCCGGGAGGTCGGCGTCCCCGCCACGGCCGTCAGCGGTCGAGCCAGATGTGCCGGTAGAAGCGGTACGTCGGTGTCGGGTCGCCCTGGTATCCCATGACGTCCTTCTGCACCACGTCGAAGTCCGCGTTCAGGAAGGTCATGGCCACCGGTCCGCGCTCGGCCAGGATCTTCTCGGCCTGCTGGTAGAGCGCGGCGCGCTTGTCCTTGTCCAGCTCCGAGCGGGCCTGCACGACGAGGCTCTCGTACTCCTTGTCGGACCAGTTGCCGTAGTTCAGGCCGCCGCCGGGGAGGAAGCTGGCGGTGAACCGCTCGTCCGGGTCGTAGGTCAGACCGAAGCCGGACTGGTACATGTCGAAGTCCGCGGACTTCGTCTTCGTGTCGGCGATGGTCGACTCGACCGACTCGATGGTCACCTTGATACCGATCTTGGCGAGCTGCTGCTGCTCCACCTCGGCCGAGCGCACCTGGAAGGCCGAGGTGGCGATGACCATGAGCTTGGCCTCGAAGCCGTTCGGGAACCCCGCCTCGGCCAGCAACGCCTTGGCCTTCTCGATGTCGGCCTTGCCGTAGATCGGCTCCTTGACCGCGCCGAACCGGTCCGGCGGCAGGTAACCCGCGTTGAGCGCGGTCCCGAAGCCGGAGTTGGCCACGTTGAGGATCTCCTGGCGGTCGAGCGCGAGGTAGATGGCCTGCCGGACCTTCACGTTGTCGTAGGGGGCCTTGGAGGTGTTGAGCCGCAGGTGCAGCGAGAGCGACCCGGATCCGCCGTACCACTTGAGCTTCTCGTCGCGCTTGAGCGCGTCGATGAACTCGGGCGCGGGACGCCAGAGGAAGTCGACGGTGCCACTGCGGACCGCCGCGGCGCGGGCGTTGTCGTCCGGGTTGAAGGTGAAGTCCATCCCGTCGAGGTAGGGAACGCCCTGCTCCCAGTACTGGGCGTGCTTGTCGAGCTTGATGGCCTGGCCGGTGACCCGCGAGGCCATCTTGAACGGGCCGCTGCCGCCGTCGACGCTGCCGTTGAGGCCGCCCGCCTCGGCCACCGTGCGGTCCACGATCGACGAGGCGGCGGTGGAGAGCAGGGTCAGGATGGCGGCGTTCGGCTTGGCCAGCTTCATCTCGACGGTACGCTCGTCGAGCGCCGTGACCGAGCTGATGCCCTCGTAGCTCCGGGCCCGTGGCGCCCGGGTCGCCGGGTCCTTGATCCGTTCGATCGAGTACTTCACGTCCGCCGCGGTCACCTTGCGCCCGCTGTGGAAGACCGCGTTGTCGCGCAGCTTGAACGTCACCGTCAGCCCGTCGGTGCTCTGCGTCCACGACTCCGCGATCGCCGGCTTGATCTCGCCCCGGTACGACTGCACCAGCGACTCGTAGATCTGCTCGTTGATGACGAAGGCCGAGGTTTCCGACATGCGGTGCGGGTCGAGTTCGTTGGCGTCCAGCCGGATCATGATCCGAAGTCGACCGCCGGGCTTCGGGGTGCCTGCCGGCTGCGACTCGTCCTGGAGGCGGACGCTGCCGCTCAGGCCGTCGTTGGAGCTGCTGCCGCTGTTCTTGGACGGAGGCTCACCGCCTCCGCAGCCGGCGGCGAGCGCCGAGACGACGCCCACTGCCAGCACCTTGGTCAAAACACGAGTTCGCATTGGTCTCCTTGGCTGGTGTCACGATCAGCACTTACAGGTCAGGCCGGCTTCCACGTCTGTCCGTAGACCCGGAGCCAGTTGCCGCCGAGGATCTTGGTCACGTCCGCGGGCGAGAAGCCGCCCTTCAGCAGCGCCTCGGTGAAGTTGGGGAAGTCCGCGGCGTCGTCCATCCCGATCGCCCGGCGCTCGGTCCAGCCGAAGTCACCGAGGAGGTTCTGGTGCTCCTTGGACTTCGACTGCGCGATGGACTCCAACTGCGCGATCCGCATCGGTTCGGTCCACGTCTCGTCGTAGTCGGTGGCGATCGCGACGTGGTCGATGCCGGCCACCTCCACCACGCGGCTGACGTGTTCGACGAAGCGGGCCAGATCCGGACGCCGGGACGGGGCCTCCGGGTAGTACAGGAACCCTGACAGGGTGGTGATACCCATGACGCCGCCCTGCTCGCCGAGGCTGCGCAGGTAGCCGTCGGACTTGGCCCGGATGTGCGGCGACATCGCGTCACAGAAGGAATGGGTGACGACGACCGGCTTGGCGGACGCCTCCATGGCGTCCAGGCCGGTGCGCTCGCCGCAGTGCGAGACGTCGACCAGGATGCCCAGCTCGTCCATCGCCTGGACGAAGCGGCGACCCCGGTGCGTCAGACCCGAGTCGTTCTCCTCGCCGCAGCCGGCGCCGAGCAGGTTCTGCCGTTGGTAGGTCAGCTGCAGGATGCGGACGCCGAGATCGTAGAAGGTGCCGAGCAGGTCGAGGTCGGCACCGATCATCTCGGTGTCCTGCGGACCGAAGATGACGGCTTCCTTGCCCTCGGCCTTGGCCCGCTCGATGTCGGCGACGGTCAGCGCGAGCAGCACGTCGTCGGAGTGCTCGTCGATCCACCTGCGGCACCGGTTCACCTCCCGCAGGGCGGTGAGCGTGTCCGCGTACGGCCGGGTGACCGTGTGGTTGACGGCGGTGACGCCGCCTCGCCGGATCCGGTCGAGGTGGGCGTCGCTGAGCTCGATGACCGTGCTCCCGTCCACCACGGTGGCGGCGGCGTGCAGCTCGGTCGCCTGGTTGGCGGGAATTTCCGTGACGGCAGTGTTCACATCATCTCCAGGATCATCGGAAGATGGTGAGACCCTACGAGGGCCGCCGGTTCATGTCCATAGATCCTGGCGAACTCGTCAAATTTTGGTGCCTGAGCGACGAATTTCGTCAGAATGATGGATGGTGAGCCACCGCACGGGAGCGTTATGGCGCAAATCGGACAGTTGCCTGCTGGACGTGGGAGTCTCCGGTTCCTGCGGGTCGAGACGGCGGGAGGGCCGCGCACCACGCCCCGCCCGGCGTCCGGCACGATCTCCCCGAGGCGGGGCTCCGCCGCGCAGCCGGGCGACCGTCGCACGGCGGGCGCGCCGTCACGGGAGGGATAGTGGGCCGTGGCCACCGAACGGATCGGGCCGCCGGTCACCGGGGACGAGCGCGAGATGCTGCGCGCCTTCCTCGACTACCACCGGGCGACCCTCGCGATGAAGTGCGACGGGCTGTCCGACGAGGACCTGCGCCGGCAGTCGATGCCCCCGTCCACGCTGTCGCTGCTCGGCCTGGTCCGGCACATGGCGGAGGTGGAGCGGGCCTGGTTCCGCCGGACCATCGACGGCCAGGACGTGCCGCTGGTCTGGTCGGACTCCGGCGACTTCCAGCCGTCGGCGCCTGAGCGCCCGGCGCCCGGCCACCGGCGCCGCCCGGCCGGCACCCGGGGCCGGTCGGGTCAGCCGCCGGTGCGCAGCGGCAGCCAGGCCAGCACGTCCTGGATCTTCGCGTCCCAGTACGCCCAGTCGTGCGTGCCGGGGGAGAAGTCCACGGTGAGCGGGACGCCGCGCTCGCGGGCCGCCGTGACGAAGGTGAGGTTGTCCTCGTACAGGAAGTCCTCGGTGCCGCAGGCGACGTAGAGCGCGGGCAGGTCGGCGCCCGTCGCCGCGTCGAGCAGGGCGACGGTGTCGTCGTCGGTGCCGGTCACCGTGCGCTCGCCGAAGACGGTGTGCCAGACGTCGGGGTCGAGGGGCGCGGTCGGATGACGGCGGCGGTTGACCACGTCGAGCGCCCCGGACAGGCTCGCCGCCGCGGCGAACCGGCCCGGGTCGCGCAGCGCCCACTTCAGCGCCCCGTAGCCGCCCATCGAGAGCCCGGCGACGAAGGTGTCCTCCCGCCGCGCCGAGAGCCGGAAGAACTCGTGGCACAGCCGGGGCAGCTCGTCGGTGAGGAAGGTCCAGTACCGGTTGCCGTGCTCCTCGTCGGTATAGAAGCTGCGCCCGACCTGGGGCATCACCACGGCCAGGCCGAGCGGCGCCACGTACCGCTCGATCGAGGTGCGGCGCAGCCAGATCGTGTCGTCGTCGGACAGCCCGTGCAGCAGGTAGAGCACGGGCGGTTCGCCCTGTCCGGCGCTGCCGGACATGCCGATCTGCGAGGTGGTTCGCTGGGGCAGGATCACCGTCATCGAGGTGCTGAGACCGAGCACCTCGGAGTGGAAGTCGACACGCGTCAGGGCCACGGTCGTCGACCGTAGCGGATCGTCAGGTCCAGTACAGGACCCGGCAGGCCGGCAGCCGGGCGGCCAGCTCGCGGTGGAACCAGGTGCGCAGCTCGGCCATGGTGTCGCGCGGGTAGACGTACTTCACCGCGCCGAACCTGCCGTACCTGCGGCTGCGGGCGGACTCGTCCATCTCCAGCCTCGTGCGCGGGTACCAGCCGAGCAGCACCTCCTTGCTGCCCGGGGTGAACCGGTGGGTGATCAGCTCGGCGGTCAGGTCGAGCTTGGGCACCCCGGCGACGGCGTCCGCGACCGCGTCGAGCAGCTCGCCGTAGTGCTCCCGCCAGCCGGGCAGCGGCATGATCGGCGCGACGGTCAACCCCACGGGGTAGCCGTCGAGGGCGAGCCGGCGCAGCGCCGCCAGCCGGTGCGCGACCGTGGCCGTGCCGCCCTCCATCCGCTCGCTGACCGGGCGGCAGTTGACGCTGAACCGCACGCGGGTGCGGCCGGCGTGCGGCAGCCCCACGAACGTGTCGACGTCGGCGTACTTGGTGGTCCAGCGCAGCTGCACCGGGGCGTCCCAGCCGGCGAAGTGCTCCACCGCCCGCCGCCAGCTGCCGGTGAGGTGCTCCAGGGCCAGCGGGTCCGTGTAGCAGGACGCCTCGAAGGTGGTGCCCTCGGCGGCCCGCCCGGCGTTGCGGCTGGTGACCGTGCCCCGTCCGGCGTAGTCGGCCAGGCCGGCGAGGATGTCGTCCAGGTCGGCGTACACCCGCGTCACCGGCGGCCCCGACAGCGAGCCGGCCAGGTAGCAGTACTGGCAGTGGGCCGGGCAGCCCTCCGCCAGGTCGAAGCGCCAGTCCGCGCTGGGCGCGATGGGTTGCAGCTTCCGGCGCGACGGCGGGCTGACCACGATCGCCATGGTCGCCTTCGCCCGCGCGTACGTCTCCCGCTCGGTGGCGCCGCGGACGCCGGTGAGCCGGTTGGCGCGCAGCCGCTCGACCTCGATGCCCAGGGCCTCGACCCGCCGGGCGATCCGTCGGCCGTGCGGGTGCTCCAGCGCGGCCGGCGTGGCGACCACCCGGCGCGGCGTCCACCGCCGCGCCGGCCGCGCCGCCGGGGCCAGCCCGGCCAGGTCGCGGGTCGGCACGCGCTCGCCGCTGGCGTCGTGCGGCGCGGGCGGTACGTCGACGGCCAGCGGCTCGTCGATGTCCACCGGCTCGGCCTCCGGCCTCATCCGCACCGGTTACCCGCCCCGCGCGCCGGCAACCCCGGAGCGGTCAGCCGCGCGTCGGCGCCCCGTCCGGCTCGGGTGTGGCCCCACCGGGTCGCGCCGCCGGCGCCAGGCGGGCGTCGAGGGCGTCGAGGTCGGGGACGAACCACACGTGGTCGGAGCGGTTCGACTCGTGGACGAGGGCGCGCAGGGCCGAACTGGCCGCGAGGTGCTCACCGATGTCGCCGACGACGACCAGGCGTAGCCGGTAGTTGACGAACTTCTGCATGATCTCACCGGCGAAGCGGGTGCCGAGGGCGAAGAAGGAGGCGTCGAGCCGGCTCGCCGGCACGGCCACCACCCGGGCGCCGAGGAAGGCCGAGCCGATCAGGTCCAGCGCGTCCTGCTCGGTGGTCACCGGCGGGCCGTCCGGGTCGCACACCAGCACCGGCACCCCGGCCCGCTCCTGGATGACGTCAGGCATCGCCGGCCTCCCCGGTGAGCAGGCCGTTGTCGCCGTCGAGCACGGCGTCGACCAGGTGCAGCACATCGGCGGTGGCCGAGGCGCCGCCCAGGATCACGATCTTCATGCGGTTCCGCTCCTCGTCGTGGACGGTCTGGATGCGCAGCGGGTGCGCGGGGTGGTGGTGGGTGCTGTTCGCCGCGGCCAGGACGAGCGTGGCCAGCCGGTCGGCCGCGGCCCGGTCGACGCCGTCGATCTGCACGATGCTCGACACCTCCACCGCCGCGCCGCCGACGGGACGGGCGGGTGCCGGCCGACCGGTCAGCGCGTCGAGGTCGGCGCGGGCGATCCGGTACTGCTTGCCGATCCGTACCGCCCTGAGCCGACCGGCGCGGATGTAGCCCCGCACGGTCCGCACGTGCAGGCCCAGCCGCACGGCCACCTGCTCGACCGAGTACATTTCCTCACTCATCGTTCCCCAATCTAGCCCCGAAGGGGAAGGATAGGGAAGTCATTGTGATGCAGGTGTCGCTCCCCTCCGCGCTGGTGCCGGCCCCCGCGCGGTCATGGGGCGCTCGCGTAGGCGGGCCCGCACCGCGTCGACGTAGGTGTCCCGGGAGGTCGGGCCGCCGAAGCGCAGCCGGTCGTACGGGGTGAACGCCGGCATCAGCGCGTCCAGTTCGTCGACCAGCGCGGACAGCCGCAGCGCCGTGCCGTCGTCGGCCGGGTCGGCGTCGAGGTCCGCCAGCGTTGCCCGGATGGTCGCCACCAGCTCGTCCTTGCGCCGGATCGTGGCCGGGGCGACCGATCGCAGGCAGACGTACCGGCCGCTGAGATAGGCGTCCCACTCCGCGGCGCCGGCGCCCTCCTCGGTCCAGTGGCCCGTGAACCACGCCTCCAGTGCGTCCGTCCCGCCGGCCTGCTCGGCGAGCGCGAACAGGTCCACGGGCACCATCTCCGCGCCGTCGGAGCGCAGATATCCCGGCAACGGAAGCCGCCGGTCGACCATCAGCCGGCGTACGTCGTCCGCGTCGCACCCCCGTGCCGCGCACAGCTCGTCGAGCACCGCGAACTGCGCGCTCACGTACGCGTCGTCCGCCTCCGTCATCGGATGGTCGCCGTTGACCTGCCAGTACCGTCGCGCCACCCACCGCCTGAGCCGCATCGGAGCCCTCTCCTGCCCGCGTCGTCGGGGCGCAACGGTAGTGGCCGGACGGTTCGGCGCCGGCCGAACGGAACGCGAATATCCATTGCGGCCACCGTCCCGGCCCGCCTACCGTCGTCGGCGCAAGGTCAACCGAACGACCAGGGAGTACGCCGTGTCGCAGCGCACCCGCACCGACGCCGTGTGGCCGACGCCGCGCGGCGGTGCCCCGCTGCCCACGGGCACACCAGCCTGCGGGCGGCGCCTCCCCGGACATGGGCCGCGACGAGGGTGGCGGCGCGTCTAGCGCCCGCGCGTACGCGCAGCCGCCCACCCCGCCGGGGGCCGGGCGGCTTTTTCGTCCACCCCGATCGCCGTCCACCTCCGTGCCGTCCACGCCCCGGCGACGTCACCCGTCCAACTCCACAGTGGAAGCATCGACCCGGTCGCCCCGCACATGGGCCGACCGGGAGCACGACCGTCACCGGGACGAGGGAGCTGGCTGACCCGCTCGCCTTGGGTGCGAGAGACACGGGGTTCGATTCCCCGGTCCCGGACGGCAGGGCAGGGCGTGCGGCCCTGCCCTGACACGGGCCGTCGGAGCATCGGGAGGCTCACCCGGTGCCCGACCGGCCCACCGCCGCACCCGTCGGGCCCCGCCTGGCGGGCCGGCCGCGCGCTGGGCGCGGAGAGGCCGTGCAGGCCACTCCCTCCGGGTTCGATCCCCGGGCGGTCGTCGATGCCTTCCGGTCCCGCCGCCACGGTGGCGACCAGCCGACGACACGAGGAGACGACGATGAGCTACACCCCGCTCGCGGGCACCCGCGCGCCGGTCCGGGTCTGGACCGACCCGTACGGCATCGAGCCGCAGGCCGCCCAGCAACTGCGCAACATCGGCGCGCTCCCGTGGGTGCAGGGCGTCGCGGTCATGCCCGACGTGCACTTCGGCAAGGGCGCCACGGTCGGCTCGGTCATCGCGATGCGGCAGGCCGTCTCGCCGGCGGCGGTCGGCGTCGACATCGGCTGCGGCATGTCCGCGGTGCGCACCTCGCTGACCGCCGCCGACCTCCCGGACGATCTGGCGGGGCTGCGCTCGGCGATCGAGGCCACGATCCCGGTCGGGTTCAACCAGCGGGAGAAGCCGGTCGACCCGCGCCGGGTCCGTGGCCTGGAGCAGGCCGGCTGGGACGACTTCTGGCGCCGGTTCGCCGACCTCGACCGGCGGGTGGCGCAGTTGGAGACGCGGGCCCAGCGGCAGATGGGCACGCTCGGCGGCGGCAACCACTTCATCGAGGTCTGCCTGGAGCAGGGCGGCGCCGACGAGGGGCGGGTGTGGCTGATGTTGCACTCCGGCTCCCGCAACATCGGCAAGGAGTTGGCGGAGCGGCACATCGCGGTCGCCCGGCGGCTGCCGCACAACACCGACCTGCCCGACCGCGACCTCGCGGTGTTCCTCGCCGGCACGCCGGAGATGGACGCCTACCGCCGGGACCTGTGGTGGGCGCAGGAGTACGCGCGGCGCAACCGGGCGGTCATGCTCGCCCTGCTCTGCGGGGTGGTACGGGAGCAGTTCCCGCACGTCGGCTACGACGAGCCGATCAGCTGCCACCACAACTACGTGGCGGAGGAGAGCTACGACGGCGTCGACGTGCTGGTCACCCGCAAGGGGGCGATCCGGGCCGGTCGGGGGGACCTGGGCATCATCCCGGGATCGATGGGCACCGGCTCGTACGTCGTGCGGGGCAAGGGGAACCCGGACGCGTACTGCTCCGCCTCGCACGGGGCGGGACGGCGGATGTCGCGGGCGCAGGCGAAGCGGACGTACAGCACCGCCGACCTGGCCGCGCAGACCGCCGGCGTGGAGTGCCGCAAGGACGCCGGGGTGGTCGACGAGATCCCGGGGGCGTACAAGGACATCACCCAGGTGATGGCGCAGCAGGAGGACCTGGTCGAGGTGGTGGCGCACCTCAAGCAGGTGGTCTGCGTGAAGGGATGACCGCCGACCGGCGCCCGGGAGGGGAGGGCGCCGGTCACCCACCCGACGGCCCGCGCGGTGCCGACCACGGCCGGTGGGGGATCCCCCCGTCCGGGTCGGGCCGCGATCGATACCCGTAGAGTCTCGCCGTGACCGAGATCGACGTACAGGTCGACCTGTTCCACCCGGCTAACCGGTTGTGGCACGCATTGACGGATCGCGCTCTGCTCGCCCGGTGGTTCACCGAGGTCGAGCCGATGGCCGGCTCGCGCGGCCGGCTGCTGCTGTTCACCGCCGACCTGCCCGGGTTCGACGCCGCCGTCGACGCGGAGGTGACCGACCGGCGGGAGCCGGAGCTGATCGTGTTGCGGTGCCTCGAGGGCGGCCGGCGCAGCCGGCTGGCCTGTGCCGTCACCCCCACCGCCGAGGGGTGCCGGCTGTCGGTCCGCGAGGTGCTGGAGCACGGCAGCTGGAGCGAGGAGCAGCGCGAGCAGCGCGAGGAGTCCTACCGGCAGGCGTTGACGGGACGCCTGCCGGCGATCCTCGACTGGCTGGCCTTCCGGCAGGTCGACCTGCGTCGGGGCGAGGCCGGGATGACCGCCGAGATGCCGGTGACCGAGGTGGTCGCCGACGAGCCGGCACCGGCCGGCCGCCGCCGCTGGCCGCTGCTGGTCGCGGGGCTGGCCGGCGTCGTGCTGGCCGCCGGCGCGGCGGTGTGGGCGGTCCTGCCCGCCGAGCCGGACCCGGTCGCCGGCCCGGTCGCGACGCCGTCGCCGACCGCCGCGGCCACCGCGAGCCGTACGCCGCGGGCGACCCCGTCGGCCCGCCCCACGCGCAGCGCCACGCCGACCCCGTCCCGCCCGAGCCGGACGCCGTCGGCGAGCCCCTCGACGACGCCCTCGCGTACGCCCACCTCGAACGCGCCGTCGGCCCCCGCCATGACCGCCCGCTACGAGACCGTGTCGACGCGCCTGCTCGGCTTCACCGGCGAGGTGGTCGTCGACAATCCCGGCAGCACGGTGGTGAACGGCTGGGCGGTGGTCGTCACGCTGGCCGAGGGCGGCACCCTGACCGACGTCAGCGGGGCGGACTGGCGGCAGGACGGGCAGGTCGTCACCTTCACCGGGCCGCCCGTGCCGGCCGGTCGCTCGCGGACCTTCACGTTCGTCGTGCGCGACGTCGACCAGCTCACCAGGGCGCCCGAGGACTGCTCGCTGGGCGACGACCCGTGCGCGGGTCTCTGACGCCGTCGCGGGTATCCGTGGCGCCGCGCCCGCGCTGTTAGGATGGGCACGAGTGATCGGGACAGGGAGACCAGACGTGGCGGGTGACGACGACATCTCCGGGTGAGACCGGAAGTGCCCGGCCAGCGGCAGGCGTTCGACCGCCGCCGTGGCCGCGGGCCGTCGTTTCCGAATCCCGTCCCCAGGGCGCCCCGCGCGCCCACGTCACACCAAGGGTTTCCGCATGTCCGATGCGTTCATCATCTGTTCTCGCCTCTCCTTCTCCTGGCCGGACGACACCCCGGTCTTCGAGGGCCTGTCCTTCACCGTGGGCGCCGGCCGCACCGGCCTCGTCGCGCCGAACGGCGCCGGCAAGACCACGCTGCTGAAGCTGATCGCCGGGGAGCACCGGCCCACCGGCGGCTCCGTGACCGTCGACGGGCTGCTCGGCTACCTGCCGCAGAGCCTTCCGCTGGCCGGCGACCTGACCGTGGCCGAGGTCATGGGGATCGCGCCGGTGCTCGGGGCGCTGCACGCCATCGAGTCCGGGGACGCCGACGAGAAGCACTTCACCACGATCGGCAACGACTGGGACATCGAGGAACGCACCCGCGCCCAACTGGACCGGCTCGGCCTCGATGACGTCTCCCTCGACCGGCCCCTGCACACCCTCAGCGGCGGTCAGGTCGTCTCCCTCGGCCTGGCGGCGCAACTGCTGCGGCGACCCGACGTCCTGCTCCTCGACGAGCCCACCAACAACCTGGACCTCGACGCCCGCCGCAAGCTGCACGCGGTGCTGGAGGACTGGAACGGGTGCCTGCTGCTGGTCAGCCACGACCGTGCGCTGCTGGACCGGATGGACCGCATCCTCGAACTCGACCGGAGCGAGGTCCGCTCCTACGGCGGCAACTACACGGCGTACGAGGAGGCGGTGCGCGCCGAGCGGGAGGTCGCGGAGAAGAACGTCCGCCACGCCGAGCAGGAGGTCAAGCGGGAGAAGCGGGAGATGCAGCAGGCGCGCGAGCGGGCCGAGCGCCGGGCCGGCAACGCCGCGCGCAACCTGAAGAGCGCCGGCCTGCCGAAGATCTTCGCCGGCACGATGAAGCGGGGCGCCCAGGAGTCGGCGGGCCGGTCGAACGAGACGCACGCCGCGCGGGTCGGCGACGCCAAGGCCCGGCTCGACGAGGCGGGCCGTGCCCTGCGCGAGGAGCAGCGCATCACGCTGGAGCTGCCCGGCACCAACCTTCCGGCCGGTCGCACGGTCTTCCACGGCGAGGCGATGCAGGTCCGCTACGGCGAGCGTGCCCTGTTCGCCGGTGACGGCGTGGACCTCACGATCCGGGGGCCGGAGCGGATCGCGCTCACCGGTCCGAACGGCGCCGGCAAGTCCACCCTGCTGCGCCTGGTCAGCGGCGACGTGCAGCCGGAGGGCGGTCGGATCAGGCGGGCCGACGGCCGGGTCGCGTACCTGTCCCAGCGGCTGGACCTGCTGGACCTCGACCGCACGGTGGCGGAGAGCCTGGCCGCGTACGCGCCCGCGATGCCGGAGGCGCAGCGGATGACCCTGCTCGCCCGCTTCCTGTTCCGGGGCGCCCGCGCCCACCTCCCGGTCGGGGCGCTCTCCGGCGGCGAGCGGCTCCGCGCCACCCTGGCCTGCGTGCTGTTCGCCGAACCGGCACCGCAGTTGCTCCTGCTCGACGAGCCGACCAACAACCTGGACCTGGTCAGCGTCGGCCAGTTGGAGAGCGCGCTCGACGCGTACGAGGGCGCGTTCGTCGTGGTCAGCCACGACGAACGGTTCCTCGCGGCGATCGGCGTGGACCGCTGGCTGCGCCTCGCCGACGGCCGGCTGCGGGAGACCGGCGCCCCCGCCGACGTCGCGTCGGAGTCGTGACCGGGGACGTCAGCCGATGCGGTACTGGTCGCCGTAGACGGCGAACACCAGCGGCGTGTCCAGGTTGAGGTTGCCGTTGTTGAGGAAGACCCGCTGCGCGGTGTCCACACGGGAGGTGTCCGAGTGGGCGGGTTCCTTCCTCATCTCGGCGACCCGCTCGTCGAGGAAGGCGTGCAGCCAGGTCCGCTCGTCGCCGCCCTGGGCCGGGGGCTTCGCCCGGGCCAGGGCGCGGCTGCGGATCGCGCGCATGCCCTCGTAGCCGTGCATCACGGCCGCGTCGTAGTAGGCGAACTGCCCGAGCGCCCGTACCCCGTCGGCCTTGCCGTCCCGGACGGACGGGTTGAAGTAGACGCGGTCCCGCTCGGCCTCCTGCGCGGCCCGGAACACCGGGTCGGCGGCGGCGGTGCGCCAGTCGCGGGGGAAGTACGGGTCGAGGCCGGCGTGCGAGTCGCTGCCGTTGACGGCGCGCAGCGCCGGCAGGTAGCCGGCCAGCACGTTGGCGGGCTTGGTCCGCGTGTACGCCTCCACCAGCTCGAGCATGTCGCCGGTGCCGGAGCAGAAGCCGATGATGCCGGCGGTGTAGCCCCGCCCGTCGCCGATGTCCTCGATGTAGGAGAACTGCGCGCGCCAGTCGAGCGAGGAGTTCTCCGCCGCCGACACGAGCTGCATGGCGACGTCCTTCTTGGCCGGGTCGTCGAGGGGCGCGCCGGCCGGGGCGGACGGGGTGGGCGGGGCGCCGCCGCCAGGCAGGGTCCACCGCTGGTTGGCGGTGCCGGCGCAGCTCCAGATCTGCAACCGGGCGCCGTTGGCCGTGCTCCAGTCCGTGACGTCGAGGCACTTGCCCGAGCCGGTGTTGACCAGCGTGCCGTTGCTGGCGGTCCACTTCTGCGCGCCGGTGCCGTTGCAGTCGTACAGCTGCACCTTGGCGCCGTCGGCGGTCGACGCGGCGGTGACGTCCAGGCACTTGCCGAGCGCGCGGACCGATCCGTCGGCGTTGCCGACCGTCCAGACCTGGGCCGCGGTGCCGTTGCAGTCCCAGAGCTGGATCGGCGTGCCGTTGGCCGGGTTGGCCCCGGCGACGTCGACGCACTTCCCGCCCAGGCCGGTGACCGGCCCCGCCGCCGCGGCGCTGGCCGAGGGCAGGCCGTAGCCGATCGCGGCGACGGTGACGGCGAGGGCCCCCGAGAGCTGGGCGACTGTCCGCTTGCGAGGCATGGCGCTCCTCGGGTGGGGTGGCGGCGCGCCGCCTCAGGTGGGTGGCCCCGCAGCCGGCATGGGACGTGCCGGACGGCCACCACGAGCTTCAGGAAACTGTATTAACAAATAGCAGTGCGTCGATTGGCTGTCAACGTCGGGGCCGGTCACCCCTGGGTGGGGTGCCCCGCGGCGTGGCACGATGCGGGGGAGGCCCGAGCAGGGGAGGCGGCAGTGTCCACACCGGTCACCGAGCTGAGTGAGCTGCGGCGTCG
Source organism: Micromonospora sp. NPDC047812 (assembly GCF_040704175.1). Classification (NCBI taxonomy): domain Bacteria; kingdom Bacillati; phylum Actinomycetota; class Actinomycetes; order Micromonosporales; family Micromonosporaceae; genus Micromonospora; species Micromonospora sp. NPDC047812. Next base: position 347,352 of record NZ_JBEYRY010000006.1, read on the forward strand.
CCTGTCACGGGTGATCCTCGTCCATGTCGCGTTCTCGGTCGGGTTCGCGCTGCTCGCGGCGGGCGGCGTGTCGTCGCCCGCCGGGCGGGCGGGGGCGTTCGCCGTACCGTGGCTGGTGATCGGGGCCGCCGGCGCGCTCGGTGCGTCGCTCATCGCCGCCGCCGCGTGGCGACTGCGCGCGGGCCTCGCCGCGGGGCGGTGGCCGGGGAGCCGGTGGGCCCTGCGGTGGGAGGCGTCGGCCCGCCTGGGCATGGCGCTCGCGGCGGCGGTGGCGCTTGCCGCCGGTGTCGCCGTGGCGCCGGCCGGGTCGGAGCGCGGATTCGTGATCGGGGTGGATGCGGCCCTCGCCGGTGCGCTCGCGCTGTTCGCGCTGGCGGCCGGCGACGTCCGCCGGGCCGCCCGTTCGTCGGAGCGGACCGCCGCGTCGTCGGCCGGCTGAGCGCCGGCGCCGGGGCCGGTCCGCGCGGTGCGCCGAGGGGATGGGGGCGGTCTTCCCGGCGGCTGGCACGCCGCCCGCGGCTGCGCGCCGATCCGGTCCGTGCGGCGCGCGGCGGTGTTGCCGGTATGACGATTCCGTTATGCCGCATATCGGCGGCCTTCGCTCTAGCATTCACGTACATCGATGACTGGCGGTGGCACGCCGCCGGACAACCTCAGGGAGTGCGTGTATGTTCCGACGACAACTGCTGCACGCGGCGACCGCCGCGCTGGCGGCGGTGCTGGCCGCAACCGGAATGCAGGTCGCCACCGGCACGAGCGCGTCCGCCGCCGACCCGGGCGCGTCCGCCGCCCGGACCGTCTACTACGACGCGAGCCGCGCCGGCGAGTTCCGCACCAACTTCGACCAGGCCGCCGCCATCTGGAACAGCCAGGTCAGCAACGTCCAGCTGGTCGCCCGTACGCCGGGCAACGTCACCATCTACGTCGACAGCGGCTGGCCGCGCGCGCAGGTCACCAGCCTCGGCGCCGGCCGGGTCTGGATGGGCTGGACCGCCGTCAACCAGGGGTACAACCGCACCCGCATCGCCACCCACGAGCTCGGCCACATCCTCGGCCTGCCCGACCGGCGTACGGGACTCTGCTCCGACCTGATGTCGGGCAGCAGCGCGCCGGTCTCCTGCACCAACGCGTACCCGAGCGCCGCCGAGGCGTCCAGGGTGAACCAGCTCTTCGCCGGTGGTCTCGCCGCGGCGGAGGCGCCCACCGGCACGTTCACGTGGAACGACACCGACGACATCTCGCCGCAGGTGGTCAACGGCCGGCCGGCGAGCGAGAACTACCCGTGGATGGTGTACGTCTCCGGCTGCACCGGCACCCTGATCAAGGCCAACTGGGCGGTCACCGCCAAGCACTGCGGGACGCCCTCCTCGGTGCGGGTCGGCAGCATCAACCGCACCAGCGGCGGCACCGTCGTCTCGGTGATCCGGGCGGTCAGCCACCCGAGCGTCGACGTGAAGTTGCTCCAGCTCGGCAGCTCGGTCAGCTACGCCCCGGCGCCGATCCCGAGCACCTCCGGCGCGGTCGGCACCGCCACCCGGATCATCGGCTGGGGCCAGACCTGTGCCCCCCGGGGCTGCGGTAGCGCCCCCACCGTCGCGCACGAGCTGGACACCTCGATCGTCGCGGACAGCCGCTGCCTCGGCATCAACGGCCCGTACGAGATCTGCACCAACAACACCAACGGCAACGCGGGCGCCTGCTACGGCGACTCGGGCGGCCCGCAGGTGCGCCGGATCAACGGGGCGTGGGCCCTGATCGGCGCCACCAGCCGGGCCGGCAACAACAACTCCACCTGCGCCACCGGCCCGTCCATCTACGTGGACCTGCCGTCCATCCGGTCCTGGATCAACACCCAGGTCGGCGGCCTGCCGGTCTGACCCCACCCCGGTACGGGGGACGCCGCGCGCGGCGTCCCCCGTACGTCGTCGTCCCGGGGCGTCACGCGGCGAGCACCCGGAGTGCGGTACGGTGCCTGGCACATCGACCCCTTCCGAGGTGAACCATGCGTGTCGTGGCCGCGCTCGCCCTGACCCTGGCGCTCGCTCCCGCGCCGACGCCGACGGCCTCCGGCGGGCCGGTCGGTGACCTGCTCGACGGCGTCGGGCGGGTCGTCGACGACCTGCTCCAGGGGGGCGGGAAGGCCACCCCGGGCGCCTCCCCGACACCCGCGCCGTCCAGCTCGGCGGCCCCCGCCCCGTCCCCGGCCGGCCCGTCGGCCGCGCCGGCCGTCCCGGCGGCACCGGGCCGGTCCGCGTCCGCGCCCGCCGGCGACCGGCCTGCCGGGCGACCGGCCGAACGCGAGGCCGACGCGCCGCCCGGGCGGGGCGCCGCCCCCGAGGCCCCCTCGACGGTCGCGGCTGCACCGCGCGAGGACGGCGGGGGATCGGACCGGTGGCTGGTCTACGGCCTGGTGCTGGCGGGATTGGCGGTGCCGGTGCTGTTCGTCCTGCACCGGCGGCGCCGGCCCGCCGCTGCGGCTACCGGCCCGGCCGGGCCGGCCGGCCCACCGGTCCCCGCCCCCGTCACCGCCCTCGACCCCGATCCGGACGACGAACCCGTGGTCGACAACGTGACCCACCTGCCGACGGAACTGAACGCGATCTACGAACTCGGCCGACTCGACGAGCGGCTCAGTCAGGAGCGCAACCGCCGGCCCTGAGCGGGGCGGGCGGGCAGGGGCGGGCCAGCGCCCGGCATGGCGAAAGGGCCGGACCCCCGTGTGGGGTCCGGCCCTCCGTCGTCTTGGTGTGGGTGTTGTCGTCGGTCAGGCGGTGTAGCCGCGGGTGGCGATCCAGTCGGCGAGGTTGTCGACGCTCATCCGGTAGGAGGCCTGGTCGGGGTTGGCGGAGTCGGCGATGGTGACGGTCGCACCGTTGTCGCGGTAGCCGACGACGCTGATGTAGTGCCCGCCTTCGAAGGAGTGGGTGACTCCGTCGGTGTCGGTGGCGGTGCCGGC
>NZ_JBEYRY010000007.1:0-232573 GCF_040704175.1 Micromonospora sp. NPDC047812
GGAACAGCTGACCCGCACAACAACTGACACAGACCTTCCACCACAAGGGGGATCGCCGGCCGGCACCGTTGACTCGGTGCCGGCCGGCGGCACATTCGCCGCGGTGGAACATCGCAGGCAGTTGGCTGGTTGAATGAGGTGTCGGTGTGTCCAGTGTCCCCGGGCCTCACCTAATTGCCTTCGCGGAATACCGTCCGGCTGGAGCCGCGTCGCGCCACTCGCCGAGAGGCGACCTGCACACCGACACCGGCGCCGCCCCCGAGCCCTCCGGGCCCGGGGGCGGCGCTGTCTTCGCCCGCCGGTCCCGCGCAGCGGCAACACGCAGCGCGGGGGAGCGGGCGGCGACCGCCGGGGTGGCGATCCGTGGCACGGGTCGCGGTCCCGCGCGGCCTGGCCTATGTTCATGTTGGCGGTGTCGGACGGGCCGGGAGAGGGGGTGCCGCGCGTGGGCCTGCGGACCTTCATCCAGGGCTGGCCGGTCTACCGGCAACTCACCGGCACCGACCCGCTGGGCCGGGGCGCCGCGGCGCAGTCCGGCCGCTCGGCGGAGTTGACCGCCCGCACCGAGACCGCCGACAGCGTGGCGCGTTCGGTCTGCCCCTACTGCGCTGTCGGCTGCGGCCAGCGCGTCTTCGTCAAGGACAACGAGGTCACCCAGATCGAGGGCGACCCCGACAGCCCGATCTCCCGGGGCCGGCTGTGCCCGAAGGGATCGGCGAGCAAGAGCCTCGTCACCAGCCCTCTGCGGCAGACGAAGGTCCGCTACCGGCGGCCCTACGCCACCGAGTGGGAGGATCTGGAGCTCGACGTCGCGCTCGACATGATCGCCGACCGGATCCTCGCCGCGCGCGCGGAGACCTGGGAGGACGTCGACGCGCAGGGCCGGCCGCTCAACCGCACGCTCGGCATCTCCAGCCTGGGCGGGGCGACGCTGGACAACGAGGAGAACTACCTCATCAAGAAGCTGTTCACGGCGATGGGGGCGCTCCAGATCGAGAACCAGGCGCGCATTTGACACTCCGCCACCGTCCCCGGTCTGGGGGCCAGCTTCGGTCGCGGTGGCGCGACGGACTTCCAGCAGGACGTCGCCAACGCTGACGTCATCGTCATCCAGGGCTCGAACATGGCCGAGGCCCACCCGGTGGGCTTTCAGTGGGTGATGGAGGCCAAGCGGCGCGGCGCCAAGGTGTTCCACGTCGATCCGCGGTTCACCCGCACCAGCGCGGTGGCCGACACGTACCTGCCGATCCGTGCGGGCTCCGACATCGCGCTGCTCGGCGGCGTGGTGCGCTACATCCTGGAGAACGAGCTGGACTTCCGGGAGTACGTGCTGGCCTACACCAACGCCGCGACGATCGTCAGCGAGCGTTTCGTCGACACCGAGGACGGCGACGGCTTCTTCTCGGGGTTCGACCCGGAGACGGCCAGCTACGTCCAGGACTCCTGGCAGTACGCGGGCCACGAGTCCGACTCCGGCAGCGGGCACACCGCGAAGGAGCGGGACACCGCCGCCGGGCTGCGCCACGAGTCGCACGGCGCCGAGGTGGGCGGGCAGGTCGAGCGGGACGAGACGTTGCAGCATCCGCGCTGCGTCTACCAGATCCTGAGGCGGCACTTCGCCCGCTACACCCCGGAGATGGTGGAGCGGGTCTGCGGCATCCCCCGGGAGAAGTTCCTGGAGCTGGCGCGGGCCTGGACGCAGAACTCGGGCCGGGAGCGCACCGGCGTGCTGATCTACTCCGTGGGGTGGACGCAGCACAGCGTCGGCGTGCAGTACATCCGTACCGGCGCGATCATCCAGCTGCTGCTGGGCAACATGGGCCGCCCCGGCGGGGGCATCCTGGCGCTGCGCGGGCACGCCAGCATCCAGGGCTCCACCGACATCCCGACGTTGTTCAACCTGCTCCCCGGCTACCTGCCGATGCCGCACCACGCCGACCACCCCACCTTCGACGAGTGGGTGGACAGCATCCGCCACCCGGGCCAGAAGGGCTTCTGGGGCAACGCCCGCGCCTACGCGGCGAGCCTGCTCAAGGCGTACTGGGGGGACGCGGCGACGCCCGAGAACGACTTCTGCTACGGGTACATGCCCCGGATGACCGGCGACCACGGGACGTACCAGCAGGTGCTGAACATGATCGACGGGAAGGTGCGGGGCTACTTCCTGCTCGGGCAGAACCCGGCGGTCGGCTCGGCGCACGGCCGGGCGCAGCGCCTGGGCATGGCGAACCTGGACTGGCTGGTGGTCCGCGACCTGTTCATGATCGAGAGCGCCACGTTCTGGCGCAACAGTCCCGAGGTCGCCACCGGCGAGATCGTGCCGGAGCAGTGCAAGACGGAGGTGTTCTTCCTGCCGGCCGCCTCGCACGTGGAGAAGGAGGGCACCTTCACCCAGACCCAGCGGCTGCTGCAGTGGCGGGAGAAGGCCGTCGACCCGCCGGGCGACGCCCGCTCCGAGCTGTGGTTCTTCTACCACCTCGGGCGCCGGCTGCGGGATAAGCTGGCCGGCTCCGACCTGCCGCGCGACCGGGCGCTGCTCGACCTGGCCTGGGACTATCCCACGCACGGCCCGCACGCCGAGCCGAGCGCCGAGGCGGTGCTGCGCGAGATCAACGGCTACGAGGTGGCGACCGGCCGCCCGCTGTCCGCGTTCGCCGAGGCCCGCGACGACGGCTCCACCGCCGTCGGCTGCTGGATCTACTCCGGGGTGTACGCCGACGGCGTCAACCAGGCGGCGCGGCGCAGGTCGCGCCACGAGCAGGACTGGGTGGCCGCCGAGTGGGGCTGGGCGTGGCCGGCGAACCGGCGCACCCTCTACAACCGGGCCTCGGCGGACCCGCAGGGCCGGCCGTGGAGCGAACGCAAACGCTACGTCTGGTGGGACCCGGACGCCGGGGAGTGGACCGGCTACGACGTGCCGGACTTCGAGCGGACCAAGCCGCCGACGTACCGGCCGCCGGAGGGCGCCTCCGGCCCGGAGGGGATCGCCGGCGACGACCCGTTCGTCATGCAGGGCGACGGCAAGGGCTGGCTGTACGCGCCCAGCGGCGTGTTGGACGGCCCGCTGCCGACGCACTACGAGCCGGCCGAGTCGCCGGTGCGCAACCCGTTCTACCGGCAGCAGGCCAACCCGACCCGCAAGGTGTACGCGCACCCGGTGAACTCGGTGAACCCGAGCCCGCCGCAGGAACACAGTCAGGTCTTCCCGTACGTGTTCACGGTCAGCCGGCTCACCGAGCACCACACGGCGGGCGGGATGAGCCGCACGGTGCGGCCCCTGGCGGAGCTGCAACCGGAGATGTTCGTCGAGGTGTCCCCGGAGTTGGCCGCGGAGGCGGGCCTGGCGCACCTGGGCTGGGCGCACCTGGTCAGCGGGCGGGCGGTCATCGAGGCGAAGGTGCTGGTCACCGACCGGCTCAGCCCGCTGCGCGTGGACGGCCGGGTGATCCACCAGGTGTGGCTGCCGTACCACTTCGGGTTCGAGGGCCTGGTGACCGGCGACTCGGCAAACGACCTGTTCGGGATCACCCTGGACCCGAACGTGCTGATCCAGGAGAGCAAGATCGGTACCTGTGACGTGCGGCCCGGTCGGCGGCCCACCGGCCCGGCCCTGCTGGACCTGGTGGCGGACTACCAGCGGCGGGCGGGCATCGTCCCCGGCCACCCGGCCCCGACGCTCACCCCGGGGGCGGTTCCCCCGCCGGCTCCCGCCGACGGCGCCGGGGAGGGCCGCGATGCTTCCTGACCCGCACAGCCTGTCCGGGCCGCTGGATCCCGCCCCGGAGGCCGGCTGGACCGACGCCCCGCCCCGGATGGGCTTCTTCACCGACACCAGCGTCTGCATCGGCTGCAAGGCGTGCGAGGTGGCCTGCAAGGAGTGGAACGACGTTCCCGGCTCGGGGCTGGACCTGCTCGGCATGTCCTACGACAACACCGGGGCGCTGACCGCGAACTCGTGGCGGCACGTCGCGTTCGTCGAGCAGCCCCGCCCGGCCGGGCACCGCAGCCCGCCGTTCGCCGGCACGCCCACGGGCGGCTCGGTCAGCGCCTCGTCGGCGGCCGTGGCCGCCGGCGTCGGTAATCCGACCGGCACCGAGCCGGGGGTGCCGCCGGGCGCGGCGGCCGCGGCCGCGCGGATGGCCGACGGTACAGGCTCGGGGACCGGCGCCGGCGGCGCGAGCGGCACCGGCACGGGCACGGCCGGCCGGACCGGCGGGCCGGAGTTCCTGGGGATGCCGGGGGCACAGCCGCCGGGGCGCGTGGGGGGCGCGGAGGGGCGCACCGACTTCCGCTGGCTGATGATGTCCGACGTCTGCAAGCACTGCACCCACGCGGCCTGCCTGGACGTCTGCCCGACCGGCTCGTTGTTCCGCACCGAGTTCGGCACGGTGGTGGTGCAGGAGGACATCTGCAACGGCTGCGGCTACTGCATCTCCGCCTGCCCGTACGGCGTCATCGACCAGCGCAAGGGCGACGGCCGGGCGTGGAAGTGCACGCTGTGCTACGACCGGATCGGCGCGGGCGGCACTCCCGCCTGCGCGCAGGCGTGTCCCACCGAGTCCATCCAGTACGGTCCCCTCGACGAGCTGCGGGAGCGGGCCGCGGCCCGCGTGGCGACCCTGCACGAGCGGGGCGTGCCGGAGGCGCGGCTCTACGGGCACGACCCGGGCGACGGGGTCGGCGGCGACGGCGCGTTCTTCCTGCTGCTCGACGAGCCCGAGGTGTACGGGCTGCCGCCGGACCCGGTGGTCACCACCCGGGACCTGCCGAAGATGTGGAAGCGGGCGGGCCTGGCCGCGCTCGCGATGGCGGCGGCGGCCGTGGCCGCGTTCGTGGGAGGTTCCTCGTGACCGCGGATCGCCCGGTCGGCGACCTGTTCCGCCGCTTCCGCGACCGCCTCGACGCCGGCACCGGGGCTGGCGGCGCGCGGCTGTCCGGCGACGGGACGGACGCGCCGGGCGTGGGCCGCCCGGCCGTGGGCGACGCCCCCGGGGCGGTCGCGCCGCGGGGCGACGCGCCCGGGCCCGGGACGTCCGCCAGCCGCGGGCGGCGGCGGGCCCGGCGTGGCGGCGAGGAGCTGGCCGTCCCGGAGGCCGAGTTCACCTCCTACTACGGCCGTCCCATCCTCAAGGCCCCGGTCTGGAAGTGGGACATCGCCGCGTACCTGTTCACCGGCGGGCTGGCCGCCGGTTCGTCGCTGCTCGCGGCGGGCGGGCAGCTCACCGGCCGGCCCGCGTTGCGCCGCGCCGGCCGGGTCGCCTCGCTGGCGGCGGTCACCGCCAGCACCGTCTTCCTCATCAAGGACCTGGGGCGGCCCGCCCGGTTCCACCACATGCTGCGGGTGGCCAAGCCCACCTCGCCCATGTCCGTGGGCACCTGGATCCTCAGCGTCTTCGGCCCGGCCGCCGGGATCGCGGCGGTGGCCGAGGGCGCGTCGTGGCTGCCCGGGCGCGGCCTGCCGGGGCTCGTCCGCCGGGTGCTGCCGCCGGTCGGGCACGCCGCCGGGCTGGCCGCCGCGGCGACCGCGCCGGCGCTGGCCACGTACACCGGGGTGCTGCTGGCCGACACGGCGGTGCCGTCCTGGCACGAGGCGTACCCGCAACTGCCGACCATCTTCGCGGGCAGCGCCCTGGCCAGCGGCGCCGGAGTGGGACTGATCGCCGCGCCCGCCGCGCAGGCCGGGCCCGCCCGCCGGATGGCGGTGGCGGGCGCGGCCCTGGAGCTGTACGGCGCGCACCGCGTGGAGACCCGCCTCGGGCTGCTCAGCGAGCCCTACCGCACCGGTCGGGCCGGTCGGCTGCTGCGCGCCGGGCGGGCCCTGACGGCGGTCGGGGTGGCCGGCGCGCTGCTGGGCCGGCGCAGCCGGGCGCTCTCCGCGCTGTCCGGGGCGGCCCTGCTGGGCGCCTCGGTGGCGACCCGGTTCGGCATCTTCGAGGGCGGCGTGGCCTCGGCGAAGGATCCGAAGTACACGGTGGTGCCGCAGCGCGAACGCCTCGACCGGCGGCGCGCCGCCGAGGGCTGACGCCCTCCCGCGCACGCCCGCCGGGCCTGTGGTTCACTGCTGCGTGGAGGCGTTCAGGCGGCTGGTGCCCCTCCCGGTCTTCAAAACCGGTGTGGTCCGGGATCCGGGCCAGGCGGGTTCGATTCCCGTCCGTCTCCGCCATGCTGCGGAAGTGAGGACCATGGGGGACGTCGCGGCCGATCCGCGCCGACGGGTGCCGCGCACCGACGCGCTGCTCGCCGACCCCCGGCTGGCCGCCGCGGCCGGCACCGTGGGACGGGAGCGGGTCAAGGCCGCCGTCCACCGCGCCCAGGAGCGCGCCCGCCGGGGCGAGATCACCCCCGAGGCGGTACGCGACGCCGCGTTGGCCGCCCTGCCCGCGCCGGCGCCCCGGGTGGTGCTCAACGCCACCGGGGTGGTGCTGCACACCAACCTGGGTCGCGCCGCGCTGTCGCCCGCCGCCGTCGCGGCGGTCGTCGCGGCCACCGGGCACACCGACGTCGAGCTGGACCTGCGCACCGGGCGGCGGGCCCGGCGCGGACGCGACGCCCTCGACGCCCTCGCGGCGGCGGTGCCCGACGCGGGCGCGGTGCACGTGGTCAACAACGGAGCCGCCGCGCTGGTGCTCGCCGCCACCGCGCTGGCCGCCGACGCCGAGATCGTCGTCAGCCGGGGCGAGCTGGTGGAGATCGGCGACGGGTTCCGCCTGCCCGACCTGCTGGAGAGCACCGGCGCCCGGCTGCGCGAGGTCGGCACCACCAACCGCAGCACGCTCGACGACTACGCCGCCGCGATCGGTCCCCGCACCGGCTTCGTGCTCAAGGTGCACCCGTCGAACTTCCAGGTCACCGGCTTCACCTCCGCCGTGCCGGTGCGGCGGCTGGCCACCCTCGGCGTCCCCGTGGTCGCCGACATCGGCTCCGGGCTGCTCGCGCCCGATGAGCTGCTGCCCGCGGAGCCGGACGCCGCCAGCACCCTGCGGGCCGGGGCGGCGCTGGTCACCGCCAGCGGCGACAAGCTGCTCGGCGGCCCGCAGGCCGGGCTGCTGCTCGGTGCCGCCGACCTCGTCGAACGGCTGCGCCGGCACCCCCTGGCCCGGGCGTTGCGGGTGGACAAGCTGACCCTCGCCGCGCTCGCCGCCACCCTCGGCGATCCGGCCACCCCCACCCGGGCCGCGCTGCACGCCGACCCGGGCGCGCTGCGGGCGCGCACCGAGCGGCTGCGCGCCGCGCTCGCCGCCGACGGGTGCGAGGCGCAGGTGGTGCCCGCCGGGGCGGTCGTCGGCGGCGGTGGAGCCCCCGGCGTCGAGCTGACCTCGTGGGCGCTCAGCCTGCCCGAGCGGTACGCGTCTCCGCTGCGCGTCGGCGACCCGCCGGTGCTGGGCCGGGTGGTACGCGGGCGGCTGCTGCTGGACCTGCGCTGCGTGCCCGCCGACGCCGACGCGGCGCTGCGCGCCGCCGTGCTGCGCGTACCCGGGGAGGGCTGAGGCGTGTTCGTGGTGGCCACCGCCGGGCACGTCGACCACGGCAAGTCGACCCTGGTCCGGGCGCTGACCGGGATGGAACCCGACCGGTGGGCCGAGGAACGCCGCCGGGGCATGACCATCGACCTCGGCTTCGCCTGGAGCACGCTGCCCTCGGGCGGGACGGTCGCGTTCGTCGACGTGCCGGGGCACGAGCGGTTCGTGCCGAACATGCTCGCCGGCGTCGGCCCGGTGCCCGCCGCGCTGGTCGTCGTCGCCGCCGACGAGGGCTGGATGCCGCAGTCGGCCGAGCACCTGGCGGCGCTGGACGCGCTCGGGGTGTCGTACGGCCTGCTGGTGGTGACCCGCGCGGACCTGGCGGATCCGGGGCCGGCGACGGCCCGCGCCCGGGCGGAGCTGGCCGCCACCTCCCTGGGCGCGGTCGACGCGGTCGCCGTCAGCGCGGTGACCGGCGCCGGCCTGCCGCAGCTGCGTGCGGCGCTGGACCGGCTGGCCGCCCGGCTGCCCGCCCCACGGGCCGACGCCCCGGTGCGGCTGTGGATCGACCGCGCCTTCACCGTGCGCGGCGCCGGCACCGTGGTGACCGGCACCCTCGGCGCCGGCCGGCTGCGGGTGGGCGACGAGCTGGAGCTCGCCGGCAGCGCGGAGGCGGTGCGGGTACGCGGCCTGCACTCCCTCGGCGTGGCCCGACCCGAGGTCGACCCGGTCGCCCGGGTGGCGGTGAACCTGCGCGGCACGCCCCGGGACCGCCTGGGGCGCGGCGACGCGCTGCTGACCCCCGGCCGGTTCCACCGCACGGACCTGCTGGACGTCCGGCTGGCCGGCGACCCGACCGGGGACCTGCCGGCCACCCTCACCCTGCACATCGGCGCGGCGGCGGTGCCGGCTCGGGTCCGGCCGCTCGGCCCGGACACGGCCCGGCTGCGGCTGGCCCGGCCGCTGCCGCTGCTGGTCGGGGACCGGGCGGTGCTGCGTGACCCGGGCCGGCACCACGTCGCCGGCGGGGTGACCGTGCTGGACGTGGCGCCGCCGCCGCTGGACCGCCGGGGCGCGGCGGCGGCCCGCGCGGCCGTGCTGGCGACGGTGGACGGCCGCCCCGATCTGGCCGGCGAGCTGCGCCGGCGGCGGCTGGCGCGCGCCGGCGACCTGATCCGCACCGGCGTCGAGGTCACCGGCCGGCCGGTCGCCGGCGACTGGCTGGCCGACCCGGAGCACTGGCGCCACCTCGGCGCCCGGCTGGTCGAGGAGGTCGCCCGGCACGCCCGGGAGCACCCGCTGGAGCCGGGCGCCCCGGTCGAGCTGCTGCGCCAGCGCCTCGACCTGCCCGAGCGGGCGCTGGTCGAGGCGCTGGTCCGGCCGCCGCTGCGGCTGCGCGCCGGCCGGGTCGGCGCGTCGGCGGTCGACGCGCTGCCGGAGCCGGTGGCCCGGGCCGTGGCCCGGGTGCGCGCCGAGTACGCCGACCGCCCGTTCCGCGCCCCCGAGGCCGAGCACCTCGCCGACCTGGGGCTAGGTCCCCGGGAGATCGGCGCGGCCGTACGGGCGGGGGCGCTGCTGCGGCTCGCCGAGAACGTGGTGCTGCTGCCCGGCGCGGCCGACGACGCCGTGCGGGTGCTGGCCGGGCTGCCCCAGCCGTTCACGCTCAGCGCCGCGCGGCGGGCGTTGGACACCACCCGCCGGGTCGCGGTGCCGCTGCTGGAGCTGCTGGACCGCCGCGGCGTCACCCGGCGGCTGCCCGACGACGCGCGGGTCGTGGTGACGGCCGGGTCCTGAAGCCGCCCCGGCGGGGCCGGCGGTCGCCTAGCGTGGCGCCATGGACCCTTCCGCGGTCTGGCGGGACAGGCAGCACAAATGGCGGATCGAGGCGTACCGGGCGCCGGACCTGCGGTTCGCGATCTTCGCCACCAACGGCACCACCGAGTCCGCGCCGCTGTGGCTGTTCGGGATGTCGGCGCTGGCCCGGTGGCTGATGACGCACAAGATCTCCCTCGACGACCTGGAGGTCGACTGACATGGGGGCGCAGTTCGGTCAGCTGGCGTTGGTGGCGGTGCTGGTGCTGGTCAACGCGGCCCTGTCGGGCAGCGAGATGGCGTTGGTGACGCTGCGCGAGGGGCAGGTGCGGCAGTTGGGCCGGCGCAGCGGGTCGGGGGAGCGGCTGGCCCGGTTGGTCCGCGACCCCAACCGGTACCTGGCGACCATCCAGCTCGGCATCACCCTCGCCGGGTTCCTCGCCTCCGCCGCCGCCGCGGTCTCCCTGGCCGAGCCGCTGGTGGGGCCGCTGGGCTTCCTGGGCGGGGCCGCGCGCGGCGTCGCGGTCGTCCTGGTCACCGTGCTGCTGACCTTCGTCACCCTGGTCGTCGGCGAACTGGCTCCCAAACGGTTGGCGATGCAGCGCGCGGAACGCTGGGGGCTGGTCAGCGCCGGCCCGCTGGACCTGCTGGCCCGGCTGTCCCGGCCGGCGGTCTGGCTGCTCAGCAAGGCCACCGACGTGGTGGTCCGGCTCGCCGGCGGGGACCCACGCGCCAGCCGGACGGAGATGACCGAGGACGAGCTGCGGGAGATCCTGGTCAGTCAGCGGGGCCTGTCCGCGCAGCAGCGGGAGATCCTCACCGGCGCGTTCGACATCGCCGGCCGGACGCTGCGGGACATCCTGGTGCCCCGGCTGGACGTGACGGTGCTCCCCGCGACGATGCCCGCCGCCGACGGGCTGCGCCGGCTCGCCGCCGCCGGCCGCTCCCGCGCCCCGGTCGTCGGGCCGGGTGGGCTCGACGAGGTGCGGGGCGTGGTGCACATCCGTGAACTCGTCGGGGCGGACGTGGCGACGGTCGCCGACCGGGCCCGTCCGCCGCTGCTGCTGCCCGGCACCCTGCCCGTCTCCGACGCGCTGCGCGAGCTGCGGCAGTGCCACCAGCAGCTCGCCCTCGTCGTCGACGAGCACGGCGGGGTCGACGGCATGATCACCTTGGAGGACCTGCTGGCGGAGGTCGTCGGGGAGCTGTACGACGAGACCGACCGGGACGTGACGGGGGTGACCCGGGAACCGGACGGCTCGCTGCTGGTGCCCGGCGACTTCCCGCTGCACGATCTGGCCGACGTCGGCGTGCGCCTGCACTTCCGGCCGTCGCGGGAGTACACGACGGTGGCCGGGCTGGTCCTGGCCGGGCTGGGGCACCTGCCGACCGGAGCGGGGGAGACCGTGCACCTGCCGGGGCTGACCGTCGAGGTGGTGGAGGTGTCCGGCCGCACGATCCGTCGGGTGCGGCTGCGCGGCTTCTCCGCCGGCCCCGACCCGGTCGGGTGACGGCGGGGTCGAACCACCACGAACGGCGCGCAGCCGGACGTACGGTCCGGTACGTGAAGGACCGAGGGATGCGGACGTTCGTCACCGTGCTGGCCGGGCTCGCGGTGATCTACTTCGGCACCACCGGCCGCAGCGAGGAGGACGGCCGCGGCGTGTCGGGCGGCCTCGTCGTGCTCGCACTGCTGGCGGCGCTGCTGGTGTGGCACCTGACGAAGCCGGGCGACAAGACGGCCAAGTAGGCCGGTCAGGTGGCGGCGGCGCGGGTGACCTCACCGGCGGACTCCTCGCCGAGGGCCACCCGGACCAGCGCCGAGGCGAGCCGGCCGAAGTCGGCCGGGTCGACCAGCCCGGCCAGCCGCTCCGCCGAGCCGGGCAGGCCGAGGCGTTTCGCGCCGGCCAGGGCGCGCCGGTCGGCGTACGGGCGCAGGTCCGGCCAGGCCACCTGGGCCTCGCGCAGGAAGATGTCGGCGCCGGTGGGGCCGATGCCGGGGAACTCCGTCAGCAGCCGGCGCAGCCCGGCCGGTTCACCGGCGGCGTCGCGGTGCAGCCGGCGCAGGTCGCCCCGCCAGCGGTCCAGGCACAGCCGGGCGCCGGTGCCGAGCATCGTCGAGGTCCGCTCGTCGTAGCGGCGGTAGTGGCCCCGGCCCAGCGCGTCGACCCGGTCCTGCCAGCTCGCCGCCTCCATCGCCTGCGGGGTCCGGTAGCCGGCGGCGAAGAGTTCGCGGGCGGCCGCCACGGCCACCCCGGCCCGGATCCGGGTGCTCAGCAGCGTGGCGAGCACCAGCAGCTGGTAGAGCGGGGCGGGCCGGTCGGCGAGCGTGATGCCCGCCTCCTCGGCGTACGTGCGGCCCCGCCGGTCCAGCAGGACCCGCGCCACCCTCCGGTCGTCGCCCATCCTCGGGGTGTACCCGCCCTGCGCCCGGCCACCCCTGCGACCGTCCGCCCCGGCGGGTATGCCGCCGGGGCGGACGGGTAACCGATGCCGGACACGGTCGGACCCCGGAAGGAGAGACCCGTGGTGAACCCGCAGCAGGAGGAGTTCCGCCGCAACAACAAGGGCGCCACCAGCCAGGACAGCAAGGGCCCCAACCCGGCGGGGCATCCGCGCAACCGCGGCTCGTCGCGCGGCGACGAGGGGCGCCCGGTGCCCCGGGGGCAGGTGTCGCCGTACGGTCCGGCCACCGAGCCGGTCGCCGACGACGAGAGCGCCCGGGGCTAACAGCCCCGGCCCGACACGGGCGGCCGCAGCCGGTTCCAGGTGGCTGCGGCCGCCACGCCGTACGCGAGGTGCGGCACGAGGTCGGCCAGCCAGTCCGACCGGCGCCACGTGCGCGGATCGGTCACCCCCAGCACGGTCATCGACCCGTCGGACATCGTCATCACGGCACCGCCGAGCACTCCGGCGGCCAGCGGCAGCGGCATCCGGCGGCCCCGGCTGAGCAGGGCGTACCCGACGCCCGCCGCCACCCCGATCCCGTAGCCGAGCAGGGGCCCGAGGCCCGCGCGGCGGTTCGCCGCCCGGTCCTCGGGCCCCAGGTCCACGTGCGCCACCTGGGCCACCCGCCCGGCGCTCTCCTCGGGGGTGCTGCTCGCCGGCCGCGCCCGCAGCACCATGTCGAGGTAGCTGACCACGTTCAGGGCGGTGCTGCCGACCGCGCCCGCGATCGCCCCGTCGGCCAGGTTCGTCGCCCTCACTTCGGGTCGCCCGGTTCGCGCTCGCCCTTGGGGCCGTAGACCCGCTCGCCGCGGACGACCCCCCGCTGCCCCCGGTCGGACTGCAGGATCCGGTTGGCCACGTCGTTGGCCTTGTCGTCCGGCACCCGCCGTCCCGAATCGTCGATCGCGTTCCGGATGCGTGCCCGCTGCTTGTCGTACGCGTTGCTGCCCGGCCGTGGTCCTGGCATCACTGCCTCCTCCGGTCGTCGTCGCCGTTGGCGTACCGCGGTCGTCTACCCGCCTGCGCGGGGACCAACCCCGCGACCGGTTCGCCGCGGCGCCCGTTCGGCGCGGCCCGCGAGGGTGCCCGTTCAGCGCGGCGCGCGGATCACCGCGACCGGACAGTCGGCGTGGTGCAGCAGCGACTGGCTCACCGAGCCCAGCAACAGCCCGGTCAGCTCCCCGCGCCCCTGCCGGCCGACCACCAGCAGCTGGGCCCGCCGGGACGCCTCGGCGAGCACGGTGGTGGGGCGGCCCCGGGTGGTCTCCCGGCTGACCGGCACGTCCGGCCACCGCTGGGTGAGCCCCGCCAGCGACTCGGCGACCACCCGCTCCTCCTCGGAACGCAGTTCGGTGTCGTCGTACACCAGCGGTCGCATGTCCCCGGGGCCGGTGGAGGCCGGATGCCGGTAGGCGTGCACCGCGACCAGCGCCGCGCCGCGCACCGACGCCTCCTCCAAGGCGAACTCCGCGGCGAGCCGGGCCGTCTCGGAGCCGTCCACGCCGACGACCACGGGCCCGTCGGGGTGGTCGCTGCCCCGGGCGACCAGCACGGGACAGTCGGCGTACGCGGCGACCTGCACCGCGACGGACCCGACCACCAGGGCGGAGAAGCCGCCGAGCCCCCGGTCGCCGAGCACGATCATCGCGGCGGCCGGTGACTCGCCGAGCAGCACCGCGGCGGCCTCGCCGTCGATGATCTCGCCGGAGATCCGCAGCCCGGGTACCGCCGCCTCGGCCTCGTCCGTGGCGGCGGCGACGACCTGCTCCGCCTGGTGCCGCAGGCCGGCGCCGGGTGGGCCGGCGGCGGGGGCGTCGACCGGGACGCGCAGCAGGGGCCAGATGAAGGCGTGCACGATCCGCAGCGGCCGGTGCCGGCGGGCGGCCTCGACGGCGGCGAGCCGCACGGCGCGCAGCGCCGAGTCCGAGCCGTCCACGCCGACGACCACCGCCGCGCCGTTCGCCGAGTTCACCGCCCACCTCCCGCCGGTTCCCGGCCAGTATCGCGGTCGGGAAGCTGTCGGCGGGCCGATACCGCGCAGGCCGACCGGTGGGTACGCTGTCCACGCCCACCGGGGAGGGAGCGTCGTCGATGGTTGAGCCGGACCAGCCGAGCACCGCGCGGATGATCGACTTCTGGCTCGGCGGGGAGCACCACTACCCGGTCGACGTGGCGGCCGCCCGAGACTTCGAGCAGGCGTACGGGCCGTGCGCGCCGGTCTTCCGTGAGCTGCGCGCCTTTCTCGGCCGGGCGGTCCGGGCGATGGCCGCGCGGGGGGTGGACAGCTTCCTCGTCTTCGGCGCCGGGGTGCCCACGATGGGCAACGTGCACGAGGTCGCCCCGGAGGCCACCGTTCTCTACACCGACGTCGACCCGGTCACCATCCGCCTCGGCCAGCGCCTGCTGGCCGGCAGCGACCGGGCCGGCTACGGCTACGGTGACGCCACCGACATCGGCACGGTCGACCGCGCCCAGCTGCACCGGTTCGTGCCGGGGTGGGGGAGGAGACCGGTCGGGGTGGTCTTCCTCGGTCTGGCCGCGTTCCTCGACGACGAGACGCTGGCCCGCACCCTCGACGAGCTCTACGAGGCCACCGCGCCGGGCAGCCTGCTCGCCGTCGACTTCGACACGGAGGAACTGGCCGGTTTCCCGGAGGCCCTCGCGATGATGGGCCCGGCGTTCCGGATGCGCCCGCCGGCCGCGTTCGTGCCGCTGCTGGGCCGCTGGACGCCCACCGAGGACGGCATCGTCCCGATCACCCGGTGGCGTCCGGACGGTGCGCCGGCCCAGCTGCCCGACGCCTTCCACGGCGGGCTCGCCGTCCGCTCGCCGGCCTGACCGACGCCGCCGCGCGATCTGGATGGTGAGGAGCACGGCGGCCACGGCCACCAGCCCTCGGCCGACGCCGGGCCCCCGGCCGCTGCGGCGGCCACCGGCCGCCTTCTGAGCACCGGGTCACCGGCCGCAGCCCCCGGTCGCCGCGCCCGCGCCGCCCGAGGCGGCCTGGGCCCCCGCGCCGCCCGGACGACCTGGGCCGCCGCGCCGTGCGTCCGTGCGTGCCCGGGGTGCGGCGGGCGGCCCCTGCCGTGCGCCCGCCCGCCCGCCCGGAGGACGGGCGAGGGGCCTCCGTATGATGCTTGCCCTACGGCAAGCTTCCGGAGGATGATCATGTTGGAGGCACCGGGCCAGGTCTCGCGTGCGCTTCGTGCGGCCCCGCCCGACCAGGTGGTGGAGGCGGCGGACCGGGCGATCCGGTCCGTCCTGGGCGCCTCGCGTACGGACGTGTTCATCGCGGACTACCGGATCACCGGGCTCTGGCCGGTGCTCGACGCTGACCTCTCCGACGGCGGCTTCCTCGCCTGTCACGACGCGGCGCAGCGCTGCTTCAGCAGCCAGCAGCCGATGACCGACGCCGACGATGAGGGCCGGTGCCGGCTCTACCTGCCGCTGTCGGTGTGGGGGGAGCGGCTGGGCGTGCTCCTGGTCGAGCTGCCCGCTCCGCCCGGTCCGGACGTCGTCGAGCGGGCCGCGGACATCGCCGGTGAGTTGGCGGTCGTGCTGCGCGCGGCGGACCGGGAGACCGACCGCTACCGCCGGGTCCGGCGGCGGGAACGGCTCAGCATGGCCGCCGAGATGCAGTGGGAACTGTTGCCGGGGCGCGGCGTGAGCCACTCGGCGTTCGAGCTCGCCGGCCAGCTGGAGCCGGCGTACACGGTGGGTGGGGACCACTTCGACTGGTCCGTGGACGACGACCGGCTCACCGTGACGGTGCTCAACGGCGCCGGCATCGGCCTGGCGGCGGCGCTGCTGACCGCCGTCACCGTGAACGCGCTGCGCAACGCCCGGCGCTCCGGAGGCAGCCTCGTGGAGCAGGCCGAGTTGGCCTCGGACACGGTCTTCTACCAGCACCGCGGCCGCCGGTACGTGGCCACGCTCCTGCTCGAACTGGACACCGTCACGGGCCGGGTGCGGGCGGTGGACGCCGGCTCCCCGCACCTGCTGCGGGTGCGCGGCGGCACGGTGACGCCCATCCGTCTGGAGCAGCAGCTGCCGCTGGGCATGTTCGCCGAGGCCCGTTACGACGTGCAGGAGTTCGAGCTGGAACCGGGGGACCGGCTCTTCGTGGTCAGCGACGGGGTGTGGGCCGCCGACCCCGGTGACCGCGGGGCCTACGGCGAGCGGATGATGGCGCGGGCGATGCGGTCAACACGGCTGCAACCGCCCGCGGAAGCGGTTGGTACGGTGATGCGCGAACTGCACGCCTGGCACGCGGACGCCGACCTGCGCGACGACGCGGTCGTCGTCTGCCTGGACTGGCGTGGTTCCGCCGGGCGGGGCGACGGATGAGAGCCGTCGTCGCACCGGCAGGACACGAGCGGGACGATCGCAGGGGACACCGGGTGGAGCGACCTCCGAATCTCGCCGCGGCGATCGACGCCGCCGCCGAGGCGCTCGTCGGCGTGCTCGACTCGGCGGTGTCCCGGCACCAGATGGCCGTCTCCCCGACGCAGCTGCGCGTGCTGTCGCTGATCAGCAGCCGGCCGGAGACCAACGTCAACGGCCTGGCCGAGTTGTTGGACGTCGTGCCGTCCTCGGCGAGCCGGCTCTGCGACCGGTTGGAGGCCATCGGCCTGCTGCGCCGCGTGCCCGATCCCCGCGACCGGCGGGAGGTGCGGCTGAGGCCGACGGCCGCCGCCGAGACGCTGCTACGTGAGCTGCAGGAGCGCCGGCACCGGGCGGTGCAGGCCGTGCTGGACCGGATGCCCGGTCGGGCGCAGCACGAGCTGCTGCTGGCGTTGGTGGCCTTCGAGCGCGCGGCCACCGCCGCCCCGACCGAGTCGCCGGCGGACTCCCGGGCCCGCACCGCCTGACGGCTCGTCCCCCCTCGCGCACGCACTTCCCCCGCTCCACTAGTGTCCTAGGATGCCTTACGGGTGGTGACGCACCACACCCGACGACACCGCCGCCGGCAGAGCCGGACGCCTGAGGCCGGAGGAGGCGCCGAGGGCCCGATATAGTGGCAGCGCAACCGGCCCGTGATCGTGACGATCGCGGGCCGATGTCAGGCGAAGGTCCCGTACGGGGGCCGCAGGGGACGCCGGCGGTAGCCGGCCCGACAGCGCCCACGTTCTCCACGCCGCCGGTCCTCGGCCGGGCGGCGGAGCGTGTCGCGGAGGAGGTTCGGTGTCGCGTCCGCCGGCTCGGGAAGAGCACCCGGGGGCCACCGCCGGCACGAGCGGATCGGCCGTGGGCGACCGGATCCTCACGCTGCCGAACGTCATCAGCTTCGTCCGGTTGCTCGGCGTGCCGCTCTTCCTCTACCTGCTGCTCGTCGCGCACGCCGACGTGGCCGCGGTCGTGGTGCTGGCCATCGGCGGCACCACGGACTGGGTGGACGGCTGGGTCGCGCGCCGGATGCGCCAGGTCAGCCGGCTGGGGGAGCTGCTGGACCCGCTCGCCGACCGGCTCTACATCCTCGCCACGCTGCTCGGCTTCACCGCGCGCGACGTGGTGCCCTGGCAGTTCACGGCGGCGCTGCTGGCCCGGGAGCTGCTCCTGCTCGGTTCGCTGGCGGTGCTGCGTCGGCACGGGTACGGCCCGCCGCCGGTGCACTACGTGGGCAAGACCGCGACCTTCCTGTTGCTGGCCGCCTTCCCGGTACTGCTGCTCGCCGCGGCGGTGCCGGACGCCGCGACCGTGGCCGGGGCGATCGGCTGGGGCCTGGCCTGGTGGGGCCTGGTGCTCTACTGGGTGGCCGGCGCGCTCTACGTCGTGCAGGCCGGCCGGCTGGTCAGGGCGGTTCGGGCCGGGGGAGCGCCGGCATGACGGGCACGCCGGGCGACGGCCGGGGGCGCGGCGACCGGGTGTACGCCCCGGACTTCCTCACCGAGCTGTTCCGCAACCCGCTGGATCCCGGGTACGCCGACGCGGCGGCCCGGCGTCGGGAGCGGCAGACGCCGTACCCGGGGTGGCGGCGCTGGTCGGCGCGTTCCGTGACCCTGGTGGTGGCGCTGCTGCTGGGTTTCCTGTTCGCGGTGGCGTACCGGCAGACGCTGGAGGCCGAGCCGGGACGCAGCCAGGCCCGGTCCGGCCTGGTCGAGCAGATCAAGCAGCGGGAGACCGAGACGGACCGGTTGTCGGTGCGGGCCGACGAGCTGCGGGCGGAGGTGGCGCGGCAGCGGGCGGCGGCGCTGGGTGGCTCGGAGGCGGCGCGGTTGCACAACCTGGAGGCGGGCACCGGCCTGGGGCGGGTGCGCGGTGACGGCGTGGTGGTGCGTCTGGCGGACGCGCCGCAGAACCAGGACGCGGTGACCGGCGCGGACGTGGGGCCGTCGCGGGTGATCTACAGCGATCTGCAGGGTGTGGCCAACGACCTGTGGGCGGCGGGGGCGGAGGCGATCGCGATCAACGGTCAGCGGTTGACGGCGATGTCGACGATCCGTTCGGCGGGGCAGGCCATCCTGGTGGACTTCCGGCCGGTGACGGGGCCGTACGAGGTCTCGGCGATCGGTCCGGGGTCGATGCGGGACCGGTACGAGGACAGCCGCAGCGCGTTGACGATGCGGAAGGTGGCTGAGGACACCGGGTTGTCGTTCGGGGTGCGCGAGGCGGAGGACCTCACCCTGCCGGCGGCTCCGGACCCGCGGCTACGCTACGCGCAGCCCTCGGTGAGCCCGACGCCGTCGCCGTCGGGGGCCGACCGTTCCGTCAGTCCTGGGCCGACCGGTTCGAGGACGTCTCCCAGCCCCTCCGGAGGTGGTCGATGATCGCGGTGCTGGCGTTGCTCGCCGGTGTGGTCCTCGGGGTGTGGCTCGACCCCACGGTGCCCACGGCGTTGCAGCCGTACCTGCCGATCGCGGTGGTGGCCGCGTTGGACGCGGTGTTCGGTGGGGTGCGGGCGAAGCTCGACCGGATCTTCGACGACAAGCAGTTCGTGGTGTCGTTCATTTCGAACGTGCTGGTGGCGGGTCTGATCGTGTATCTGGGTGACCAGTTGGGGGTGGGCGGTCAGCTCTCCACCGGCGTGGTGGTCGTGCTCGGGGTGCGGATCTTCGGAAACGTGGCGGCGATCCGTCGGCATCTGTTCCGGGCGTAGGTTGGTGGCGATGAGCAGCGACGAGCACACCGAGACGGGCACGGGTTGGCCGCAGCCGGCGGGTCCGGGGCGGCCGGCGGGGCCGGCGGGGGAGCCCGATCCGCGGCCGGACGCGCCGGATCCGGACGAGTTGAGCCCGTTGGCGCCGGAGCGGTCGGCGCCGCCGGTGGAGCCGCCCGTGCAGGAGCCTACGGTGGTGGAGCCCGACGACGGCGCGACGGTGGATCTGAGCCGGGCCGCCGAGGCGGGTGGGGTCGCGCCGGCGGTGTCCGGGGGTGACGGGGCGCCGCGGCGGCGGGTGAGTTCGGCCGGGGTGATGATCGCGGCGTTGCTGGCGTTGCTGGGGTTCACCCTGGTGGTGCAGTTCAAGTCGACGTCGACGGATCCGACGGTGGCGGCGACGCGGCAGGAGGACCTGGTGCGGATCCTGTACGACCTGAATTCGCGGGAGGTCCGGCTGCGACAGGACATCGCGACGCTGGAGGAGAGCCAGCGGCAGTTGCGTTCGGGTCAGCAGGGGCGGCAGGCGGCGTTGGAGGAGGCGACGCGGCGGGCCGACGAGTTGGGGATCCTGGCGGGGACGCTGCCGGCGACGGGGCCGGGGTTGTCGGTGCGCTTCGAGGCGGGTGAGAAGCCGATTTCGGCGTCGCGGGTGTTGGACGCGGTGCAGGAGCTGCGGGGCGCGGGCGCGGAGGCGATGCAGATCTCGGGTGGTGACCGGGCGACGGTGCGGATCATCGCGTCGACGTTCTTCCTGGACGGGGAGGGCGGGTCGTTGGTGGTGGACGGGCGTCGGTTGACGGGTCCGTTCACGATCACGGTGATCGGTGATCCGGCGACGATGCGTACGGCCTTGAACATTCCTGGCGGGGTGGTGGCGTCGGTGACGGGTGACGGCGGTAAGTTGATCGTTGAGGATCGTGAGGCTGCCGAGGTTTCGGCGCTGCACGCGCCGATCAAGCTGGAACACGCCCGTCCGGTCTCCTGACCGGCGCGGCTCGCACCGGGTCTGCCGGTGCGCCGATGGATGAAGGACGCGTCTGGTGATTCCTGAGGATCTGCGGTATACCGCCGAGCACGAGTGGGTGGCGGGTGACGGCGGCGGCACTGTCCGGGTCGGCATCACGCACTTCGCGCAGGACGCCCTGGGTGACATCGTGTACGTCCAGCTGCCCGAGGCGGGTGCGGTGGTGGCGGCCGGTGAGTCGTTGGGTGAGATCGAGTCGACGAAGAGCGTGTCGGAGATCTACGCCCCGCTGAGCGGTACGGTGGCGGCGCGCAACGAGGCGCTCGGCGACACCCCTGAGGTGATCAACACCGATCCGTACGGTGCGGGTTGGTTGCTGGAGATCACCCCGGACGATCCGGCGGCGGTCGACGGTCTGCTGTCCGCGGACGCGTATCGTGAGCTCACCGAGAGCTGAGTGCGTCCCCTCCGGGCGTGGCGGGTGTTCCGCGCGTCCGGTTGCCCTGCATTTCGGCGCTGGCTAGGCTCGCCCAGTCGACCGAGAACCAAATAGTTCAGCGTTGCGGAATTGCCTTTCCGGGCACGGGGAGCCAGCCGCCGGGTGTTGGAGTGCCCGGCGGCCAGACCCGCCATTACCCGACGCCGACCGAACAGATCCGTGAGGTGGTCCCATGACGCGCCCAGACGACGAGTTCCCCCCACTCGACGTCACTTCGACGCTCAATCTCGGTTCGCTCGACGAAGTGCTGGAGGGGCCGGACACCGATGTGGTGCCGAGCCGGATGTCCGGTTCGTTGCCGCCGGGTATGGCGCTGCTGGTGGTTCGCCGGGGTCCGAATGCGGGTGCCCGGTTCCTGTTGGATCACGACGTGACGACGAGCGGTCGTCACCCGGACAGTGACATCTTCCTCGACGACGTGACGGTGTCGCGGCGGCACGCCGAGTTCCACCGTGACGGTGGGACGTTCACGGTGCGGGACGTGGGAAGCCTTAATGGCACGTACGTGAACCGGGAGCGGGTCGAGGCGGCCACGTTGAGCAATGGTGACGAGGTGCAGATCGGCAAGTTCCGGGTGGTGTTCATCGCCGGTCCGCGTCCCGAGGAGGGGGCCGGCCGGGGGTGAACGAGCCTGCGGCCTCCACGCCGCCCGAGGCGGCCCGCGCCCGTCCGCTGATGAGCATCGGCGAGGTGCTGGGTCAGCTGCGGGTCGATTTCCCGGACGTGACCATTTCGAAGTTGCGGTTTCTCGAGGCTGAGGGCCTGGTGGAGCCGCAGCGGACGGCGGCGGGTTACCGGAAGTACAGCTGGGACGATGTGGCGCGGTTGCGGTTCGTGCTGACCGCGCAGCGGGACCAGTATCTGCCTTTGCGGGTGATCCGTGACCAGTTGGCGCAGTGGGACGCGTCCGGGGAGTCGCCGGGTCGGCAGCGGCCGACGTTGGTGGCGGTGGGTCCGGACGGTGAGGTTCCGGGGCGGGTGCCGGAGGAGCCGGTCGGGTCGCCGCAGGTGCGGCTCGGCCGGTTGGATCTGGTGGCGCGTAGCGGGATCGACGAGTCGACGCTGGGCGAGTTGGAGCGCCTCGGTGTGGTGGTGTCGGATCCGCCGGGTTGGTACGACGACGATGCGTTGATCATCGCGCGGGCGGTGGCGGGTCTGGCGGCGTACGGGTTGGAGCCGCGGCATCTGCGGGCGTTCCGGACGGCGGCGGATCGGGAGGTTGGTCTGTTCGCGCAGTTGGTGGCGCCGTTGGCGCGGCAGAGTGATCCGGCGGCGCGGGCGCGGGCGGCGGAGACGGCGCGGGAGTTGGTGGCGCTGTCGCAGCAGTTACATGCGGCGTTGGTGCGGGTGGGGTTGCGGTCGACGTTGGGTCGGTGATCCGGCGGGGGCCGTGCGGAAAGATCTTCCCCGGGAAGCGTGTCGTAGGCTTGCCGGGGTAACCCCTTTCTGGCGCGGGCGTGTGCGGGTAGCGCATGGGACGGCCGTGTCGCGGTCCGTGTACCGTGCAGGGAAGGGTGCGGTGCGGCGTAGGTGACAACGACACGGAGGCGGCGGTGCGCGAGCTGAGCGTGGTCGGAGTTCGGGTGGAGC
Organism: Micromonospora sp. NPDC047812; assembly: GCF_040704175.1. Classification (NCBI taxonomy): domain Bacteria; kingdom Bacillati; phylum Actinomycetota; class Actinomycetes; order Micromonosporales; family Micromonosporaceae; genus Micromonospora; species Micromonospora sp. NPDC047812. Next base: position 21,873 of record NZ_JBEYRY010000007.1, read on the forward strand.
TGCCCAGCAACCAGCCGATCGTCCTGCTCAGGGAGGTCGAGGGGGACCGCTATCTGCCGATCTGGATCGGTGCGGTCGAGGCGACGGCTATCGCCTACGAGCAGCAGGGGGTCAAGCCGGCCCGGCCGCTGACCCATGATCTTCTGCGGGACGTGTTGGCGGCGTTGAAGGCGCCGTTGCGGGCGGTGGAGATCACCGAGTTGAAGGAGAACGTCTTCTACGCGGATCTGTTGCTCGGGGACGGGGTGCGGGTGTCGGCCCGGCCGAGTGATTCCATCGCGTTGGCGTTGCGGGTCGGTGCGCCGATTCGTTGTGCCGAGGAGGTCCTCAGCGAGGCGGGGATCGTGATCCCGGACGAGCAGGAGGACGAGGTGGAGAAGTTCCGCGAGTTCCTGGACCAGGTGCGTCCGGAGGACTTCGCCGGCTGAGTCCGGTCTTCTGCGGGGGTGTCACGTTCGGTGATGTCCCGGTGCTGTGGGTGATCTTCGTTGTCGTGTCGCGGCGTGTCGCGGCGGCTTCTGCGGGGCAATTCCTCAAGGCGGCTATAGGGTTGCCGTGTCGAGGGGTGCACGTCCCGGAAACGACGTGTCACCGCACTGGCGGGGAGGTTGTCCGGATGCACGAGCCGCGAGATTCCGATCCGGGTACGGAGCTGGACGAGCCGGGTGTGGCGCCGCCGGGGTGGGCGACCGAGGGTGACGGTGCCGTGGGGTACCGGGGCGTGACGGCCTGCCACGCGGTGGGGATCAGCTACCGGCAGTTGGACTACTGGGCCCGTACGGGGTTGGTGGTGCCGAGTGTGCGCGACGCTTCGGGTTCGGGCACGCAGCGGTTGTATTCGTTCCGGGACCTGGTGGTCCTGAAGGTGGTGAAGCGGCTGCTGGACGCCGGGGTGTCGTTGCAGAACATCCGGAAGGCGATCGAGGCGCTGCGCTCGCGTGGGGTGGAGGACCTGGCGGGCATCACGTTGATCTCCGACGGCACGACCGTGTACGAGTGCCGGTCGCCGGAGGAGGTGGTCGACCTGTTGCAGGGTGGCCAGGGCGTGTTCGGTATCGCGATCGGTGGGGCGTTCAAGGAGATCCAGGGTTCGCTGTCGCACCTGCCGTCGGAGCCGGCGACGTCGGTGGAGCCGCAGGTGGCGGCGGAGCCGGTGGGTGACGAGTTGGCGGCGCGTCGGGCGCGGCGCCGGGCGGGTTGATCTCCGACGGCTGGCCGGGGTGCCCTTCGTGGTGTTCCGGGGAACCGGGAGCCGCCGCGGTGATGTCCAATGTGGCCTGCCTGTGGGCAAATGCCGACTGTGGACGCCTTGGGCAGGAGTCGCCTTGTTGACAGTCATTGCGTCGCCGTGAATCCTGTGTGCGGCGTTCGCGGCCTTCGCGCGCATATCACCGTTCGTGATGTGCCGTGTCGGTTCGGCGAACCTGTACGGGACGACGCAGAAGGCGGCGCTGACGCCTGCCCGACGATCGGATTTGAACGAGAGTGCAGACTGACTATCACGTCGACGCAATGGTTTTGGGTGCCGGTGAGCGTGCCGTGGACGGCAACGCGTCGGGTTGTCCGGTGGCTCATGCCTCCGGGCCACAGGAACCCCTGGTGGAGGACGTCGCGGCGGAGGCCGTCGAGTTCTTGCAGCTCTACCACGCGGAGCGGCGGTTACCGGGCCTGATCGGGCGGATCGCGGAGGTCCGGGAGGAGATCGCGCTGACCGGCACGTACCGGCACACCACGGAGGAGTTGACGTACGGGGCGAAGGTCGCGTGGCGGCAGTCGGTGCGTTGCGTGGGGCGGGTCCGGTGGGCAGGGCTGAAGGTCCGGGACCGGCGCGGGGTGACGACGGTGGCGGGCATCTCGCAGGAGTTGGCGCAGCACCTGGCGGTCGCGGACAACGGTGGGCGGATCCAGTCGGTGATGACGGTGTTCGCGCCCGACCGGCCGGGGGTGGGTCCGCGGGCGCGGATCTGGAACGACCAGTTGATCCGGTACTGCGGGTATCGGACGGCCGACGGGTCGGTGCGGGGCGATCCGGCGCAGGTGGAGATGACCGATGCGGCGCGGCGTCTGGGGTGGCGTCCGCCGGCGGTACCGGGCCGGTTCGACCTGCTGCCATGGGTGATCGAGACGGCGTACGAGGATCCGACGGTGGTGGAGGTGTCCCGGGACCTCGTTCGGGAGGTCGCCCTGGTGCATCCGGAGTATCCGTGGTTCGAGGATTTGCGGCTGCGCTGGCATGCCCTGCCGGTGATCAGCAACATGCGCTTGCGGATCGGTGGGGTGGACTACAGCTGTGCTCCCTTCAACGGTCATTACCTGAGTGACGAGATCGGTACCCGCAACATGGGTGACCGGGGCCGCTACGACCAGTTGCTGCCGGTGGCCCGGGGGCTGGGGTTGGACACCTCCCGCGAGGACAACCTGTGGCGCGAGCACGCCGTGCTGGTGATCAACCAGGCGGTGTTGCACTCGTTCCGGCTGGCCGGTGTGCGGGTGTCGGATCCGCATACCGAGTCGGAGCAGTTCATGAGGTTCTGCGAGTTCGAGGAGCGGGCGGGTCGGCCGGTGCATGGTGACTGGTCGTGGCTCAACGGCAGTGTGGGGTGGGCGGCGTTGCATGCCGTGCACCACCGCTACTACGACGAGGGGATCCCGAACCCGAACCTGTGGCAGACGGACCGGGCGTACGGGGCGTCGGGCGTGCGGCAGCCGACCCTGCGGCAGCGTCATGACGTCGCCCGCCGGCAGGAGGGCTGAGGCATGGATGTCGCGGCGTTACGCCAGAGTTGGGCCCAGTTCTGCGTGGCCGGTCCGGAGGCGGCGAAGCACTTCTACGCGACGTTGTTCGTGATCGCGCCCGAGGTCCGCACGATGTTCCCGACCAACATGGAGTATCAGCAGGACAAGTTGCTCGCGGCGTTGGGGCACGTCATCACCCACATCGACGACGAGCGGGTGGTGACGTCGTTCGCGCAGCGGTTGGGGGCTGACCACCGCCGGTTCCGGGGGGAGGACCGGCAGGGCCGGCCGGTGCCGATGGCGGAGTGGCACTACAGCCAGGTCGGGCAGGCGTTGCTGTTGACGTTGGAGCGGTTCCTCGGGCCACGGTGGACGCCGGCGCTGCGCGCGGAGTGGGCTGCGGCGTACGAGTTGGTGGCGCGGTTGATGCTGACCGGTGCGGCGGAGGCGGTGCGGTCGTCGCCGCCGTACTGGGAGGCGGAGGTGCTGCGGGTGCAGAGGCGGCGGTCGGACGTGTGCGTGTTCACGGTTCGCCCGAACTATCTGTGCGAGTACCTGCCGGGGCAGTCGTTGCCGGTGCAGGTGCCGCAGTTGCGGACGTGGCGTTATCTGTCGCCGGCGAACGCGCCACGTCCGGACGGGACGATCGAGTTCCACGTCCGCGCCACGGGACGGTTCTCCACCCACCTGGTGCGCAAGGTCCGCGAGGGCGACCAGTTGCTGTTGGGGTTGCCGGTGGGTGAGGCGTTGGCGTCGTACGACCGGTCGCCGCATCTGCCGCTGCTGCTGGTGGCCGGGGGCACGGGGCTGGCGCCGTTGCGGGCGGTGGTGGAGGCGTTGCAGCGGGGGCCGGGGCGTCCGACGACTCTGGTGGTGGGCGGCAAGACGCCCGACGACCTGTACGACGACCGGGCGTTGCGGGAGTTGGCGGCGATGCCGCCGGCGGGTGCGTGGCGGTCCGGTGAGGTCGGTGGGTGGCTCCGGTACGTGCCGACGGTGGAGAGCGGCTGGCAGTGGCAGGGTGCCGTCGGTACGGCCGGTCACACCGCGGCGCGGTTGGGTCCGTGGCGCGACACCGAGGTGCTCGTGTGCGGCAGCCCGGAGATGACCCGGGAGACGATCAGCGCCCTGGCGGCGTCGGGGGTGACGCCGGAGCGGATCCTGACCGAAAGTTACGATCACTCCCTCTACCCACCCCTGGCGAGCGCGGCGGCAGCCGCGCAGTCCGATGTGACTTGGACCGGTGCGGCTCCCGCCGCTCCGCGCGACTTGAGTTGGACAGGTGCGCGATGAGCATCGACCACGGCGACCGGATGGTCGTCGATCCGCACGGTGAGTTGACACGGGCCGTGGCCGCGCTGGAGGCGCGTCGGTTCCGGGGCAGCCGGTGGCTGTCGGCCGACGAGGTCGCCGGCCTGGCCCGGTCGGCGGACGAGCGGGTGGCGTTGCTGGGTGGTGAGGTGGAGCGGCTGCGGCGGGAGAACGAGGCCCTGGCGCGGCAGGTGGAGATGTTGCGTCACGGCGCGTTGCCCAGCACCGCCCCGCAGGGCCCGGATCCGATGCTGATCGAGTTGGCGGTGCGGGCGCAGGACGAGGCGAACCGGACGATCGGTGAGGCCAGCGCGGAGGGCGCGGAGATCATCGCGGAGGCGCGGCGGCAGGCCGACGAGATCATCGCCGAGGCGCACGTGCGGGCCGGTGGTGTCGCCGGCGCGCCGGGGGCGGGAGGCGAGGAGTTGCGGCGGCAGGTGCGGGAGTTGGAGGGCCGGCACGCGGCGTTGGTGGCGGCGGTGGCGGCGGCGCAGCAGCACGTGGGCCGGTGGCAGGCGTATCTGTCGGAGCAGTCGGAGCAGCTGCGCGCCGACGCGGAGGCGGCCGGGGCGGTGGGCGCGCAGCTGCGTGCCGTGCTCGGCGAGTAGCGGCGTCGCGTCTCCGTCCGGGGGGTCAGCGCCGGTCGACGGCGGCGACGGCGTCGGCGATGGGGGTGTCGCCGGCGACGACTTCCAGGATCGCGCCGGCGCTGGCCGGGTGGTAGAGCAGGGCGACCAGCACCCGGGCGACGTCGGTGCGGGTCACCGCACCCGAGGGGGCGTGTCGGGCGAGGGTGATCCGCCCGGTGGGCGCGTCGTCGGTGAGCCGGCCGGGTCGCAGGATCGTCCAGCCGAGGTCGCGGCCGGTGAGGTCGTCCTCGGCGGCCTTCTTGGCCCGCAGGTACGCCGCGAACACCTCGTCGGTGCCGGCGGGTGGTGCGTCTTCCACGCCCACCGAGGAGACCAGCAGGTAGCGGCGCACGTCGGCGCGTTGCGCGGCGTCGGCGAGCAGGGCGGCGCCGGCCCGGTCGACGGTGTCCTTGCGGGCGGCGCCGCTGCCGGGGCCGGCGCCGGCGGCGAAGAGGACGGCGTCGGCGCCCCGCAGGTGCGCGGCGAGTTCGTCGACGCCGACGTGTTCGAGGTCGGCCACGACGGGCTGGGCGCCGGCGGCCCGCAGCGCGGCGGCGTGGTCGGGGTTGCGGATCAGGCCGACGGCGGTGTCGCCGCGTCCGGCGAGTTCGCGGTGGGTCAGCTGGGCGATCTTGCCGTGTCCTCCGGCGATGACGACGCGCATACCGCCAACCTAGCCGCCGTCCCGCCACGGCGTGGCCGGTCGACGGGGGCCGGGTCGGGACGACGTCGGGGCCCGGGTGTTCGCCGGCGGGTGGTTGCCTGAGGCAGCATGGACGGGTGACGGAGACGGTCGACGCGCTGGCCGGCCTGGTGGCCGGTGGTGGTGTCGTGGTGTTGAGCGGGGCGGGGCTGTCCACCGAGTCGGGCATCCCGGACTACCGGGGGCCCAGTGGCGCGGCGCGGCGGCACACCCCGATGACGTACCAGGCGTTCACGCGTGACGCGCAGGCGCGGCGGCGCTACTGGGCGCGCAGCCATCTGGGGTGGCGCACGATCGCGCGGGCGGCCCCGAACGAGGGGCACCGGGCGGTGGCGCGGCTGCAACGCGGCGGGCTCATCGAGGGGATCATCACGCAGAACGTGGACGGGCTGCACACCGCCGCGGGCAGCCCGCGGGTGGTGGAGCTGCACGGCCGCCTCGACGAGGTGGTGTGCCTGGACTGCGGCAACCAGACCTCGCGGGAGGAGTTGGACCGGCGGCTGCGGGAGGCGAACCCGGACTTCGACGCGCGGGTCGCGGCGGTCAACCCGGACGGTGACGTGGATCTCGCCGACGATGAGGTGGCCCGCTTCCGTACGGTCGACTGCACGTTCTGTCGTGGCGGCATGCTGAAGCCGGACGTGGTGTTCTTCGGGGAGACGGTGCCGGCGGCCCGGGTGGCCCGCTGTTTCGCGCTGGTGGCGCGGGCGCGGCTGCTGCTGGTGCTGGGCTCGTCGTTGACGGTGATGTCGGGTCGCCGGTTCGTGGTGCGCGCGGCGAAGCTGGGCGTTCCGGTGGTGATCGTCAACCAGGGGCCGACGCGGGGCGACGGGTATGCGGCGTTGACCGTCGACGCGCCGCTGGGTCGGGTGCTGCCGGCGTTGGCCGACCGGACGGCCGCCGCCGCGGGGCTGACGGGAGTCGGCCGGTAGGGGTTTTGGCGGGGTACGGGCCTGGTGGGTGATCCACCGTCGCCCGCGCTCCCGGGGGTACGACCTCCGGTGGGCGATCCGGCGCTGGTAGCGTTGACCATGCCGGCAGCACCCACGTGGGAGAGACCGCCCAGCAGCACCTCGGGCGGCGCCGAAGGGGCAAATCCTCCCCGGAACCTCTCAGGCAAAAGGACCTCGTGGGCAGGCACTGTGGAGCGCCTCGCGGGCGCGACAGAGGGGGAGGCCGACCTGTCGACCTCGCCCCCCGGGAGCGCCGCCCATGACCGTAGAGCAGTTCGCCGCCCGCCACATCGGCCCCGATCCGGACGACGAGCGCCGGATGTTGGAGGCCGTCGGTTACGGCTCGGTCGAAGAGCTGATGGACGCGGCGATTCCCGAGGTGATCCGCTGGCACGGCACCCTGGACCTGCCGGAGCCGGCCAGCGAGCACGACGCCCTCGCCGAGCTGCGGGCCCTGGCGGCCCGCAACACGGTCGTGGTGTCGATGATCGGTCTGGGCTACCACGGCACGCACACCCCGGCGGTGATCCGCCGCAACGTGCTGGAGGACCCGGCCTGGTACACGGCGTACACGCCGTACCAGCCGGAGATCAGCCAGGGGCGGTTGGAGGCGCTGCTGAACTTCCAGACCATGGTCACCGACCTGACCGGGCTGGCCACGGCGAACGCGTCGATGCTCGACGAGGGCACCGCCGCGGCCGAGGCGATGACGCTCGCGCGCCGGGCGTCGAAGAGCAGGAGCCCGGTGTACGTGGTCGACGCCGACACCCTGCCGCAGACCATCGCGGTGATCACCAGCCGGGCTGAGCCCCTCGGCATCGACGTGCGGATCGTCGACACCGAGCGCGACGAGTTGCCGGCGGAGTTCTTCGGGCTGCACCTGCAGTACCCGGGGGCGTCCGGGGCGGTGCGTGACCAGGCGGGTCTGGTCGAGGCCGCGCACGCCGTCGGGGCGTTGGTCACCGTGGCGGCGGACCTGCTGGCCCTGACGCTGCTGCGTGCGCCGGGGGAGATCGGCGCCGACATCGCCGCCGGCACCACCCAGCGTTTCGGCGTGCCGATGGGCTTCGGTGGGCCGCACGCCGGCTACCTGGCGGTACGGGCGGGGCTGGAGCGGATGCTTCCCGGCCGGCTGGTGGGGGTGTCGCGCGACGCGGACGGCAACCCGGCGTACCGGTTGGCGTTGCAGACCCGGGAGCAGCACATCCGGCGGGAGAAGGCGACCAGCAACATCTGCACCGCGCAGGTGCTGCTGGCGGTGATGGCCGGCATGTACGCCGTCTACCACGGTCCGGACGGGCTGCGGGGGATCGCCCGCCGCACGCACGACATGGCGGTGCGGTTGGCGGCGGCGCTGCGGGGTGTGGACGGCGTCGAGGTGGTGCACGAGGCGTTCTTCGACACCGTCCTGGTGCGGGTGCCCGGCGGCGCCGAGGCGGTCGTCGCCGACGCCGCCGCCCGGGGCGTGAACCTGCGGCTGGTCGACGCCGACCACGTGGGGGTGTCCTGCGACGAGACGACCACCGTCGCGCACCTGCGGAAGGTGTGCGACGCGTTCGGGACCACCGTCGCCGGTGGGCCGGTGGCCGTGGCGGACGCGCCGGTCGAGGGCGCGTTGCCGGCGGCGCTGGCCCGTACGTCGGACTTCCTCACCCACGCGGTGTTCCGCAGTCACCACTCGGAGACGGCGATGCTGCGCTACCTGCGGCGGCTGTCGGACTTCGACTACGCCCTGGACCGGGGCATGATCCCGCTCGGGTCGTGCACGATGAAGCTCAACGCCACCACCGAGATGGAGCCGGTGAGCTGGCCGGAGTTCGCCCACATCCACCCGTTGGCGCCCGACGCGCAGACCGCCGGCTACCGGGAGATGATCTCCCAGTTGGAGGGGTGGCTGGCGGAGGTGACCGGTTACGACGCGGTCAGCGTGCAGCCCAACGCCGGTTCGCAGGGTGAGCTGGCGGGTCTGCTGGCGATCCGGGCGTACCACCGGCAGCGGGGCGAGGCGCACCGGGACGTGTGTCTGATCCCGTCGTCGGCGCACGGCACCAACGCGGCCAGCGCGGTGATGGCCGGCATGCGGGTCGTCGTGGTGGGTTGCGACGACGGGGGCAACATCGACCTGGTGGACCTCGACGCGAAGATCGACAAGCATCGGGACGCCCTCGCGGCGATCATGGTGACGTATCCGTCGACGCACGGGGTGTACGAGACGGGCATCGCGTCGCTGTGCGCGAAGGTCCACGACGCCGGCGGTCAGGTGTACGTCGACGGGGCGAACCTCAACGCGCTGGTCGGGTTCGCCAAGCCGGGGAAGTTCGGGGCGGACGTGTCGCACCTGAACCTGCACAAGACGTTCTGCATCCCGCACGGCGGCGGCGGTCCGGGGGTGGGTCCGGTGGCGGTGCGGGCGCACCTGGCGCCGTTCCTGCCGGGTGATCCGCTGGGCGTGCACGTCGACGGCCGGCCGGCGATCTCGGCGGCCCGCCACGGGTCGGCGGGGATCCTGCCGATCCCGTGGGCGTACCTGCGGATGATGGGCGCGGCGGGGCTGGTGCGGGCCACCGGCGTGGCGGTGCTGGCGGCGAACTACGTGGCGGCGCGGCTGCGCGGGCACTTCCCGGTGCTGTACGCGGGCAACAAGGGCCTGGTGGCGCACGAGTGCATCCTGGATGTGCGGCCGCTGACGAAGGCGACCGGGGTGAGCGTGGACGACGTGGCGAAGCGGCTGATCGACTACGGGTTCCACGCGCCGACGATGTCGTTCCCGGTGGCGGGGACGCTGATGGTGGAGCCCACCGAGAGTGAGGACCTGGCCGAGCTGGACCGGTTCTGCGACGCGATGATCGCCATCCGGGCGGAGATCGACAGGGTGGCCTCGGGGGAGTGGCCGGCCGGCGACAACCCCCTCGCCAACGCCCCGCACACCGCGGCGATGGTGTCCGCGGACGAGTGGCCGCACCCGTACCCGCGGTCGGTGGGCGCGTACCCGGCCGGGGTGCAGCGGGCCGGGAAGTACTGGCCGCCGGTGCGGCGCATCGACGGCGCGTACGGCGACCGGAACCTGGTGTGTTCCTGCCCGGCGCCGGAGGCGTTCGAGAGCTGACGACGCGTGACGCCGGGGCGGTCGTGGTGCCGCCCCGGCGGGTGCGCCGACCTGGGCGAGGGGTGTCCCGACCGGGGGACTAGCCTTGATCGACGCGTCTGGAAGGCGTTACGCAGCGTGACAGAGTCAGGCGACGAGGGCGTGTCGGGCCGGCCCGCGGTGCGGGGCGATGCTGCTGCCGTCGGGGAGGAGTTCGCCGGTGTCCTCGAAGACGATGACACCGTTGCAGAGCAGGCTCCAGCCCTGCTCAGGGAAGCAGGCGAGGACCCGGGCGGCTTCCCGGTCGGTCGCTTCGGCGGAGGGGCAGGTGGGTTGGTGCTGGCACATCGGGATCTCCGGACTGTGGGGGCACTGTGTCATGGTTCACATGACCAGTGACGCACAGTACCAAGCGAAACCGGCCAACATCGAGCACGTACGGACATGGATTCTCCGAAATCCACTGAACGGATGAGGGATGATGGGCCGGATGGCGTGGAAACGCTCCCAGGGGTAGGGGTCGGCACACCGGGTGCGCCGGCCGCCTGCCGCCGTACGCTCGTCGAGCGGGCCCGGTGGCAGTGGCGGCCCGCCGACGGCGGGGACCCGGCGGCGCGGGCCGAGGAGTTCCTCGCCGCGCACGGCCTGCCGCTGCACGAGCTGGCCCGCCCCGCCGGGCGCCACGACCCGGCCGGGGTGTGCGGGGCCGCCCTCTACGTCTCCGCCGCCGCCGGCGCGGCCCTCGTCGGCGCCCCGGCCGGCGCGGCCAACCCCGTCCCCGCGCTGCCGGAGGTCGCCGTGGTCGTCTACGGCCACGCACCGGCCGCGCCGCGCCCCGCCGCGGCGCCCGACACGCGCTGGTGGCGCGGCGACTGGGCCGAGAGCTGGACGCCCCGCCAGCACGCCGACGCCGTGACGGCGGTGCGCGCGGCGATCGGCCGCGGCGACGTCTACCAGGTCAACGTCGTCGGCCACGCCGCCGCCCGCTACAGCGGTGACCCGCTGCCGGCCCTGCGCCGGCTCGCCGCGCTGCCCGGCGCCCGCTACGGCGGCACCCTCGCCGGGGCGGGCTGGGCGATCGGCTGCGCCAGCCCCGAGACCCTGGTGGAGCTGGCCGACGGCCGGTTGATCACCAGGCCGATCAAGGGCACCCGGCCGGCCACCGCCGCCGGCCGCGCCGAGCTGCTCGCCTCGGCCAAGGAACGCGCCGAGCACGTGATGATCGTCGACCTGGAACGCAACGACCTGGCCCGCGTCGCCCGCACCGGCAGCGTGCGCGTCGACGAGCTGTTCGCCGTACGCCGGTGGTGCGACCTGTGGCAGGCGGAGTCGACGGTGTCCGCGGCGGTCGCCGACGGGCTCGGCCTGGCGGACCTGCTGCGCGCGGTCTGCCCCGGCGGCTCGGTCACCGGCGCCCCGAAGCGCGCCGCCCTGGAGCACATCGCCGCGCTGGAGCCGATCGGCCGGGGCGCCAGCATGGGCGCGCTCGGCTGGGTCGCCCCGGGACGCGTCGACCTGGGCCTGACCATCCGCACCGCCGCCGTGGACGCCGACCGGGTGCACGTGTGGGCGGGCGGGGGCATCACGTGGGGCAGCGATCCCGACGCCGAGGTCGCCGAGGCCGCCGCGAAGGCCGCCCCGGTGCGCGCCGCGCTCGCCGGCGGCTGAGCGGCCACCACCCGGCCGGCCCCGCACCCACCGGCGCGCCGGCCTGCGCACGGTGGAAGAGGCGTCGCGCAGGCCGCGTCGGGTGAGATGAGCCGTACTGCCCGCCACCCGGGCCAGGGCGTCGGCAGCCGAGGCGGTCCCGATGTACCAGCAACCCCTGCAACCCGTCGGCGGGTCGCTCGCGCTCAGCGCCGCCTGCGCGGCGCTGCCGCTGCTGACCCTGTTCGTGCTGCTCGGAGTCGTGCGTACGCGGGCCTGGGTGGCGGCGTACGGCGCGTTGTCCGTGGCGGTCGTGCTGGCCTGGGGGCTGTGGCGGATGCCGCTGCCGCAGACGCTGCTGGCCGCCGCCCAGGGCGCCACCTTCGCCCTCTTCCCGCTCGCCTGGACGTTCGGCACGGCGATCTGGATCCACCGCCTGACCGTGCACACGGGGCACTTCGACACCCTGCGGCAGGGTTTCGCCCGGGTCAGCGACGACCGCCGCGTGCAGGCCATGGTGATCGCGTTCTGCTTCGGCTCGCTGCTCGAGGCCCTGGCCGGGCAGGGCACGCCGGTCGCCGTCACCACGGTCATGCTGCTGGCCCTCGGCTTCACCCCGCTGCGCGCGGCCGCCGTGGCGTTGGTCGGCAACACGGTGCCGGCGGCCTTCGGACCGCTCGGCCTGCCGATCACCACGCTGGCCGGCGTGAGCGGGCTGCCCGCCACGGAACTGGGCATGATGGCCGGCCGGCAGGTGCCGGTGATCGCGGTCGTCGTCCCGCTGATCGTGCTCGCCGCCGCCGACGGCCGGCGCGGCGTACGCGAACTGTGGCGTCCGGCGCTGGCGTGCGGCGGTGCGTTCGCGGTGGCCCAGTTCGTCACGGCGAACTGGGTGTCGGCCGCCCTCGCCGACATCACCGCCGCGTTCGCGGGGATGGGCGTCCTGCTGCTCGTCGTCCGCCGCAACGTGGTGCGGCGCACGGCTGCCGTGCCGGTCGGCGGGGGGCCGCCGGAGCCCGACGCGCCGGCGCCGGCGGGAGCGCGGTGGCGGGCGTACGCGCCGTACGTGACGATCGTGGTGGTCTTCGCCGTCTCCCAGGTGCCGGTCGTCAAGCGGTTGCTCGACGCCGGCACGCTCGCGGTCTCCTGGCCCGGGCTGCACGTCGTCACCGCGTCCGGCGACCCGTCGCCCCTGACGACGTTCCGTTTCGCGTGGCTCGCGGCCCCCGGGTCGTTGCTGCTGGTGGCCGGCCTGGTCACGGTGGCGCTGCTGCGGGTGGCACCGCGCGAGGCCGTCGGGCTCTACGGGCGCACCCTGTTCGAGCTGCGGTGGGCCGTGCTGACGGTGGTCGGGCTGCTGGCGCTGTCGTTCACCATGAACGCCGCCGGGCAGGTCGCCACGCTGGGCGTCTGGATGGCGGGCGCGGGCGGCCTCTTCGCCGTGCTGGCGCCGGTCCTCGGCTGGCTCGGTGTCGCCCTGACCGGTTCGGACACGTCGTCCAACTCCCTGTTCGGCGCGCTTCAGGTGGCCGCGGCGCAGCGGGCCGGCCTCGATCCGGTCCTGTTGGCCGCGGCCAACGCCTCCGGCGGCACGCTCGGCAAGATGATCAGCCTGCAGAACCTCACGATCGCGGCCGCGGCGGTCGGACTCACCGGCCGGGAGGGCGACCTGTTCCGGCGGATGTTCGGCCCGAGCGTGCTGCTGCTCGCCCTAATGTGTGTGCTGGTCGGGTTGCAGGCGACGCCCGTGCTGTCCTGGATGGTGCCGTAGCCCGGGCCGCCGCCGCTACCGTCCCGGTGGTCCTGTCGCGCCGACCGACAATATTTTTTGTCTTGACAGTTCCGGTCGTCGGCGGCAGGCTTCGGGTGGCGGCGCTCCGCCGGAGGAAAACACACCGCATCCGCAGCCTGCGCGTCCCGCAGGCTCCTGCCAGGGAGACATCGCGTGCAGATCAGCGTCCACACCTTCGTCAGCCTCGACGGCGTCATGCAGGGCCCGGGCGGGGCCGAGGAGGACACCAGCAACGGCTTCACACGCGGGGGCTGGCTCGTGCCGCACAGCGGCGACGGTCAGCTCGACGTCGTCGACGGGTGGTTCCGGCAGGCCGACGCCTTCCTGCTGGGACGCCGCACCTTCGAGATGATGCGCGGCTACTGGCCGCAGGTCACCGACCCCGACAACCTGGTGGCCACCGCCCTCAACACGGGATCGAAGTACGTCGTCAGCAACACCCTCTCCGACGCCGACGCGGCCTGGGGGAAGACCACCGTGCTGCGCGGCGGCGACATCCTCGCGCAGGTGCGGCGACTCAGGGAGCAGCCGGGCGGCGAACTCCAGGTGCACGGCAGCTGGCAGCTGGCCCGCGCCCTGCACGACGCGGGGCTCGTCGACACCTACCGGCTGCTGCAGTTCCCCGTCGTCGTCGGCGAGGGCAAGCGCCTGTTCGCCGACGGCGCGGCCCCGGCCTCCTACCGGATCACCGACTCGACGGTGGCCGGCGGCGGCGCGGGGGCCGTCGCGCTGACCCTGCGCCGGACCGGATTCGGGGCCACCGCCGCCGGCGAGTTCGTGGTGCGCGACGGCAAGGAGGCCGTGGCGTAGCGGCGTCGACTCGTCAGCGGCGCGCGGCGAAGTCGTCCAGCGCCGCCACGACCCGCTGCGCCATGCCGTTGCCCGCCCCGTGCCCGGCGTCCTCCAGCAGCTCCAGCCGGGCGTCGGGCCAGGCCTGCGCCAGCTGCCACGGCACGTCCGGCGGACTGCTGATGTCGAGCCTGCCGTGCAGCAGCACGCCGGGAATGCCGGCCAGCCGCCCCGCCTCGCGCAGCAGCTGCCCCTCGGGCAGGAAGCACCCGTGCCGCCAGTAGTGGGTGACCAGCCGGGCGAACACCATCCGGAACACCGGGTCGTCGTAGCGGGGGTCGGGCCGGTGCCCGGGGACGGTGCCGACGTGGGTGTCCTCCCACGCGCACCACTGCCGCGCCGCCCGCTCTCGCACCGCCGGGTCCGCGTCGGCCAGCAGCCGGGCGTACGCGTCGGCCAGGTCGCCGTCGCGGTCGGCCGGCGGCACCCCGTCGCGGAAACGCGCCCACTCGGCCGGGAAGACCCGCCCCATGTCCCGGGTGATCCACTCGATCTCCCGCCGGGTGCCGGCGGTCACGCTGAACAGCACCAGCTCACTGACCCGCTCCGGGTGCCGCTGCGCGTACGCCAGGGCGAGGCAGGAGCCCCAGGAGGCGCCGAGCACCAGCCAGCGGCGCACCCCGAGGTGTTCGCGCAGCAGTTCGATGTCGGCGATCAGGTGCCCGGTGGTGTTGGTGGACAGGTCCACGCCCGGGTCGGCGGCGTGCGGGGTGCTGCGTTCGCAGCCGCGCTGGTCGAACAGCGTCACCCGGTAGCGGGCCGGGTCGAACAGGGTCCGCCAGCCGGGCGAGCAGCCGGAGCCGGGCCCGCCGTGCAGCACCACGGCGGGCTTGCCGTCGGGGTTGCCGCAGGTCTCCCAGTACACGCGCTGGCCGTCACCCACGTCGAGCATCCCGTGCGCGTACGGCTCGACCAGGGGATATCGCTCGGCCATCGCCCACTCCTGTCTCTCGGCATCCAATGCAACAGCGCTGTTACATTAGCGGGGTGAGTGACGCGCCGGAACGCGAGGCACTGGGCACGCTGCTGCGGCACGTCCTCGACGTGCTCGACGGCGACGTCGCCGCGGTCTACGCCGAACGGGGCCTGACCGACTACCGGCCCCGGTTCTCACCGCCGCTGCGGGTGCTGCTCGCCGAGGGTCCGCTGCCCATCCGCGACCTGGCCCGCCGGGTCGGGGTCACCCACTCGGCGGCCAGCCAGACCGTCGCGCAGATGACCCGCGCCGGCCTGGTCGAGCTGACCCCCGGGGCGGACGCCCGGCAGCGCATCGTGCGCCTGAGCGGCCGGGCCCGCGAGCTGCTGCCGCTGATCGAGGCGGAGTGGGCGGCGACGACCGCCGCGATCCGTGAACTGGACGCGGAGCTGGCGGTGCCGCTGGCCGACCTGCTGCACGAGGTGCTCGCCGCGGTGCGCCGGCGGCCGCTGCGCCAACGCATCGCCGACGCGGGCCTGCCCCCGCCCTGACGGGCCCCGACCCCGTGCCCGCCGGTCGGCCGCGT
The DNA here is from genome assembly GCF_040704175.1 of Micromonospora sp. NPDC047812. Taxonomy (NCBI): domain Bacteria; kingdom Bacillati; phylum Actinomycetota; class Actinomycetes; order Micromonosporales; family Micromonosporaceae; genus Micromonospora; species Micromonospora sp. NPDC047812. The sequence continues at coordinate 37,080 of NZ_JBEYRY010000007.1, forward strand.
GGCGCGGGGCGGTGCGCCAGCGCGCCGGTGCGGGCCGGGGGAGGCCGACGCGGCGCGAAGCCGGTGCGGCACCTCATGGCCGCTTCAGCAGGGCCGCCGCCCGGCCGGCCGCCACGGCCACCGCCGCACGCAGCGCGTCGACGTCCACGTCGGGGCCGGGCGGTAGCAGCGGCAGCGTGGGCGCGCCCGGCACCGGTGCGGGCGGAGGCGGCAGCGGCGCCACCGTGCGGGCGTACGCCTCGGCTGCGGCCGTGCCCGCCTCGGCGGCCCGCACGGTGGCGGTCGCCGGTGCCGGCACGTCGTCGTGGTGCGCGGCGGTCGGCACGAGCGTGCGGGCGTCGCGGCCCCGGACCAGCAGCAGCAGGGCCGGGTCGGTGTCCAGCAGCCAGGACACCTGGTGGCACAGCGCGGCGGCGTGCCGGCACGGGTGGTCCCACTCCGGGCAGTCGCACTCCGGAGCGACCTCGCCCAGCCCCGGTAGCAGCGGCACCCCGGTCACCTCGGCCAGGTCCCGGGGCAGCTGCCCGGCCAGCAGCGCCGCCTGGTGTCCTGCGCGGGCGGCCACCTCGCCGGCCAGCCGGTCCCAGTCGTCGTCGGCCAGGGTCGCGACGCGTACCCGGGTGGCGTACGCCTGCTCGGTGTCGCCGTCGTGCACGGCCGCGGCGAGCCGGCCGGGGCTCACGGTGATCGCGCCGACGTGCCCGGCGGCGGCCAGCCGGCGCCCGGCGCGCAGCGGCCGGGCGTCCAGGGCGTCGGCCTCCCATGCCCGGTTCCAGGCCGTGCCCCACCAGGTACGGGGCCGCCGCGCCCGGCCGGGCGGGAAGGCGGGAAAGCCGCGCGGGGTCATCGGTGGCCTCCGAGGGTCACCAGATCGGCCAGCGCGGCGTCGCTGAGCGCGGCCAGTGCCGCCGGCCCGGCGTCGAGGACGGCCTCGGCGAGTTCCCGCTTGCCGGCGAGCAGCGCGGCGACGCGGTCCTCGACGGTGCCCTCGGCGACGAGTCGGTGCACCTGCACGGGCCGGGTCTGCCCAATCCGGTACGCCCGGTCGGTCGCCTGGTCCTCCACGGCCGGGTTCCACCACCTGTCGTAGTGCACGACGTGGTCGGCGCGGGTGAGGTTCAGGCCGGTGCCGGCAGCGCGCAGCGACAGCAGGAACACCGGGGCCTGCCCGGCGTCGAAGCGGCGGACCAGGTCGTCGCGGGCGGCGACGGGCAGCGCGCCGTGCAGCAGCAGCGCCCCGACGCCCCGGTCGCTCAAATGCCGGTGCAGCAGCCGGGCCATCGCCACGTACTGGGTGAAGACCAGCACCGCGCCGCCGGCGGGCAGGATCGCCCCGAGCAGTTCGTCGAGCAGGTCCAGCTTGCCGGAGCGGCCGGCCAGCCGCGGCGCGCTCTCCCGCAGGTACTGGGCGGGATGGTTGCAGATCTGCTTGAGCGCGATGAGCAGCTTGACCACCAGCCCGTGCCGGGCGAGACCGTCGGCGCCGGCGATCGCGTCGAGCAGTTCGGCGACGCAGGCCTGGTAGAGGGCGGCCTGTTCGGCGGTGAGCGCGACCGGCTGGTCGGTTTCGGTCTTGGCCGGCAACTCGGGGGCGACGCCCGGGTCGCTCTTGCGTCGGCGCAGCAGGAACGGCCCGACGAGGCGCGCCAGGTCCCGGCCCGCCTCGGGGTCGCGGTCGGTCTGCACCGGCTTGACCCAGCGGGCCCGGAACTCGCCGAGGGTGCCGAGCAGCCCGGGAGTGGTCCAGTCCAGGATCGCCCACAGGTCGGTCAGGTCGTTCTCCACGGGGGTGCCGGTCAGGGCGACACGGGCGGTGGCGGGAATCGTGCGCAGCGCCGTGGCGGTCTCCGAGTGCGGGTTCTTGACATGTTGGGCCTCGTCGGCGACGAGCAGCGCCCACCGTCGGGCGGCGAGCCGGGCGGCGTCGCGGCGCAGGGTGGCCCAGGTGGTGAGCACGAACCCGTCGTCGGGCCCGTCGAGGGTGCGCTCGGGGCCGTGGAAGCGGCGCACGTGGGTGCCGGGGGCGAAGCGCCGGATCTCCCGTTCCCAGTTGCCCAGCAGCGACGCCGGGCACAGCACGAGGGTCGCGCCGGCGGTGGCCGGGTCGCCCTGGCGGTGCAGGTGCAGGGCGATCAGCGTGACGGTCTTGCCGAGCCCCATGTCGTCGGCGAGGCAGCCGCCGAGGCCGAGGGCCGTCAGCCCGGCCAGCCAGCGCAGCCCGTGGCGCTGGTAGTCGCGCAGGGTCGCGGCCAGCGTGGCCGGTACGTCCACCGGGGGTGCGGCGTCGCCGTCGGTGAGCCGCCGGGCGGCCTCGGCCAGCCAGCCCTCGGCGTGCACGTCGACGCGTTCGCCGTCGACGTGCGTCGCGCCGGTCAGCGCGGCGCGCAGGGCGGGCATCGCCGCCAGCGACCCGGCGCGCGGTTCGCGGGCGCGACGGGCCAGTTCCGGAGGCACCAGGACCCACCGCTCGCGCAGCCGCACCACGGGCCGGTGCGCGTCGGCGAGCCGGGTCAGCTCGGCGGGGGTGAGGGGAGTGTCGTGCAGGTGCAGCCGCCAGTGCAGCGCCAGCTCGCCCGGCTCGGCGAGCAGCCCGGCGCCGCCGGCGCGGCGGGCCGGGGCGCGCAGCACGGCCGAGGCGGTGAGGCCACGATCGAGTCCGGCCGGCCAGTGCACGTCGACGCCGTCGGCGGTGAGCCGGGCCGCCGCGCCGGTGGCGAGTTCGACGACCTGCGCGTCGGTCGGCGTGAGCGCGTCGGGCACCGCCGTGTCGAGCAGTCGCGCCAGGGGCGGCCACACCCGTGCGGCGTGGCGTACGGCCAGCAGGGTGGCGTCGCGGGACCCGGGTGGGAATCCGGGGACGGGGGCACCCCACAGCGCGGCGGCGTCGACGAGCAACCCCGGCGTGGCGCGGCGGTGCACCTGCGCCACCAGCCGCCACGATTCGTCCGGGGTGTCGCGGTGCTCCAGGCGCAGCGACAGTCGTACCGCCGCGTCGGCGTCGGCGGCGACCCGGGCGACCCAGTCGCGTAGCCGCCCGACCGGGGCGGGTGGCAGCGCCGACCAAGCCCCGGTGGCCGCGTCGTCGCGGGGCAGGGTGTCGGCGACCGCGTCGAGGAAGTCGCGCAGCAGCCGCGCCGGGTCGGGCAGCCACGGCGGGGTGCGCCCGGGTACCGGTGTGGCGCGCGCGGTGGCGGGCATCGCGGCGGCGAGGCGCGCCTGCCGGGTCTCGTCGTCGGCGGTGAGGGGTCCGACCCGCCAGGTGTCGTGCCCGGCGGGGGTCACCGCGGGCAGCAGCAGGCCGCGGGCGGCCAGGTGCAGGGCCTCGCGGGCCGCCGCGGCCCAGAACGCCGCCGCCGGGTCCGTGGCCTGCCCGGCCAGCAGCAGCGGTACGCCGGCGGCGACGCTCATCCGCCGGGCGGGTACCGGCGTCGGGTGCCCGCCCGGCGGCGTCGCCAGGGTCACCCGCACGGCGTCGCCGGGTCCGTCGGGCGGGCCGTCGCCGTCAGGGGACCAGACGAGCAGCGTCCCGGCGCGGGGCGGGTCGGCGGGGGTGAACGTGACGGCGTGGGAGCCGATCGGCACGGGCGTCCTTCCGGGTGGGTGGTCAGGTCCTCGTCGGGCGCGCAGCCGCTGGTGTCCGTCGCGGGGGTCGGCGTCGGTCACCGGCCGAGCCTGCGGTACCGGCGTACCGCCAGGGGTCCGAACACGGCGATCAGCAGCAGCGGCCACGCCACGGCGAGCGCGACGGCGTGCTGCGCGGCGAACGACTCGCCGCCCCAGCCGGGGTTGCCGAACAGTTGCCGGCAGGCCCCGACGGTCGCCGACAGCGGGTTCCACCCGGCGATCGTGGCGAGCCAGCCGGGCATGGTGTCGGGGGAGACGAACGCGTTGGAGGCGAACCCGACCGGCCACACCAGGATCTGCAGCATCACCACCGACTCGGGCCTGCGCAGCAGCAGCGCCAGGTGGATGCCGACCCAGATCAGGGCGAAGCGCAGCAGCAGGAGCAGCCCGACGGCGGCCAGCGCCGCCGGGGCCCCGGCCCGCCACTGCCAGCCGACGGCGACGCCGCAGGCGAGCATGACGGCCAGGCCGGCGGCGCTGTGCAGCAGGTCGGCGGCGGCGCGGCCGGTGAGCACCGCCGAGGACGTCATCGGCAGCGACCGGAACCGGTCGGTGACGCCGCGCGCGGCGTCGGTGGCCACGGCCGCGTACGTCGACTCGATGCCGAAGAGCACCGTCATGGCGAACATGCCGGGCAGCAGGAACTCGCGGTAGTCGCCGCCGCCGGGCACACTCATCGCGCCGCCGAACAGGTAGCCGAACATCAGCACCATCAGCACCGGGAAGAGCAGCCCGACGACGAACTGCCCGGGTTGGCGCCGCCAGTGCGCCAGCGCCCGGCCGGTGAGGGTGACGCCGTCGGCGACGGCCCAGCGCAGGCGCCGCGGCGCGGGGTGCACGCTCGTCGCGCTCATGCGCCCACCTTCTCCCCGTCGGCGCGGGCGGTGGGGGAGTCGCCGCCGGTGAGCCGCAGGAACACCTCGTCGAGGGTGGGGCGGCGCACCGCGACGTCGGCGGCGGTCAGCCCGGCGTCGTCCAGGGCCCGCAGCACGGCGGCCAGCGCGGTCACCCGCCCGGTGACGGCGACGCTCAGGCGCAGGCCCGCCGCGTCGACGAGCGGGGTCGCGGCGACGGCGGCGCCGACGACGCGTACCGCCTTCTCCAGGTCGTCGGCGCGGGTCAGCACGACCTCGACGCGGTCGCCGCCGAGCGCGGACTTCAGCTGCTCCGGGGTGCCGTCGGCGATCACCCGGCCGGCGTCGACGACCCGGACGCTGTGGGCGAGCTGGTCGGCCTCCTCCAGGTACTGCGTGGTCAGCAGCACGGTGGTGCCGTCGGCGACGAGCCGACGCACCGCGTCCCACACCTGGGCGCGGGCGCGCGGGTCGAGGCCGGTGGTGGGCTCGTCGAGGAAGAGCACCGGCGGGTCGAGGATCAGGCTCGCCGCGAGGTCGAGGCGGCGGCGCATCCCGCCGGAGTACGTGCCGACCGGTCGGTCGGCGGCGTCGCTCAGGTCGAAGCGGGCGAGCAGGTCGGCGGCCCGGGCGCGGGCCCGCGCGCCTGCGAGGTGGTGCAGCCGGCCGAACAGCACCAGGTTCTGCCGGCCGCTGAGCACCTCGTCGAGCGCGGCGTGCTGGCCGACCAGGCCGATGCGGGCGCGGACCCGCTCGGGGTGGCGCAGCACGTCGGCGCCGGCCACCCGGGCCGTGCCGGCGTCGGGCCGCAGCAGGGTGCTCAGCACCCGTACCGCCGTGGTCTTGCCCGCCCCGTTCGGGCCGAGCAGGCCGCACACGGTGCCGGCGGGCACCGTGAGGTCCAAGCCGGCGAGGGCCTGGGTGCCGCCGTAGCGTTTGCGCAGGCCCTCGGCCTCGATGGCCGGTCCGTCGTCGAGCATCGGCGCCCCCGTCCCACTCGTGTCGTACGGCGTACCGTACAGCATACGGTACGGCGCACGCTACAGTGCCGGGATGACGACCGAGTACAGCGGCACCGGCGACCCCGCGCGCAGCCTCGCCCTGCTCTGGCGCACCCGCGAACGCACCAGCCGCAAGGGCCGGCCCGACCTGTCCGTGGACCGCATCGTGCGCGCCGCCATCGACGTGGCCGACGCCGAGGGCCTCGCCGCCCTGTCCATGCGCCGCGTCGCCGAGCGGCTCGGCGTGGGCACCATGTCCCTCTACACCTACGTCCCCGGCAAGGGCGAGCTGCTCGACGTCATGCTCGACACCGTCTACGGCGAGACCGCCCGCCCCGACGACGTGCCCGGCGGCTGGCGCGGCCGGCTCACCCACATCGCCCGCGAGACCTGGGCGCTCTACCTGCGCCACCCCTGGCTGCTGCAGGTCGCCACCACCCGCCCCCCGCTGGGCCCCAACGTCATCGCCCGCTACGAGTACGAACTGCGCGCCGTCGACGGCATCGGCCTGACCGACCTGGAGATGGACGCCGTCGTCACCCTCATCTCCGGCTACGTGCACGGCGCCGTACGCAGCGCCGTGGAGGCCGCCCAGGCCGCCGCGCGCACCGGCATGACCGAGCAGCAGTGGTGGCAGGCCCACGCCCCCTACCTGGAGAAGGCCCTCGACCCGCGCCGCTACCCCCTCGCCGCCCGCGTCGGCACCGCCGCCGGCCAGGAGTACCAGGCCGCCGCCGACCCCCACGGCGCCTTCGAGTTCGGCCTGGCCCGCATCCTCGACGGCATCGAGGTCCTCGTCGCCGCCCGCCCGGACGCCGCCGGCGCCACCGGCGACCGATAACCTTGCCGGCATGACGATGCGCCCCATCAGGATCATCGGTGACCCCGTGCTGCGCACCCCCAGCGAGCCCGTCACCAGCTTCGACGCCGAGCTTCGCGCCCTGGTCACCGACCTGATGGACACCCTGCTCGGTGCCCCCGGCCGCGCCGGCGTCGCCGCCCCCCAGATCGGCGTCAACGCCCAGGTGTTCGTCTACGACGCCGACGGACACCGCGGCCACCTGGTCAACCCGACGCTGGAGCTGTCGGAGGAGCTGCAGGACGACGACGAAGGCTGCCTGTCCATCCCCGGCCTCTACTTCCCGACGCCGCGCGCCCTGCACGCCACGGCCCACGGCTTCGACCAGCACGGCGAACCGCTGACCATCTCGGGCAGCGGATTCCTCGCCCGCGCCCTGCAACACGAGACCGACCACCTCGCCGGCCGTCTCTACGTCGACACCCTGCGCGGCGACACCCGCCGCAGGGCGCTGCGGGAGATCCGCGCCGGCCGCTTCGACTCACCCAGCCGCCGCGGCTGAGCACCGCGCCCGCGCGGGGCGCCGGCCGGGACGTCGCCCGCGACACCCGGCCGGCGCCGACGCTCACCGGCCGTGGGCGCTCAGCGCGTACTCGCCGTAGTCGGCCACCCGGGTGAAGCCCAGCCGCCCGTAGAGCCGCAACGCCGCCGCGTTGTCCGCCTTGACGTTGAGCGTGACGTGCGCGACGTGCCCGCGCAGCCGCCGGCACAGCGCGGCCACCACCGCGCCGGCCAGCCCCCGCCCACGCAACCGGGGATGGGTGGTCACGTTGCCCAGCGCCGCCACCCGGTACGCCGGGGAGAACACGTGCACCCCGGCGACCGCCACCAGCTCACCGCCGTCGCGCACGCCCACGTACTGGCCGGTGTCCAGCATCCGCGGGTCGAACCAGTTGCCCGGGTAGGCGACGTCGTACAGCCGGCGCAGCGCCGGCAGGTCGGCGGCGTCCAGCACGGTTCCCGCCGGGGTCACCGTGTCCAGCCGCGCCGGATCGGTCAGCGCCATGCGGTGGTGCGGGCCGGCCGCGTCCATCCGGAACGCCCCGGCCAGAGCCGGCTCCAGGCCGGGGGACAGGTGCGCCCACAGGCGGGCCGGCAGCACCGGCGCGAGCTGACGCAGCAGCGCCGCCAGCCGGTCCACCCGTGGCGGGGCCGCGAACGCCAGCAACGTGGGCGGGTCCGCGCCGTGGTAGAGCAACGCGACCTCCTCGTCGCAGCGGAACCAGGAGGTGTACGGCCAGAAGAAGTCGTCGAGGTCACCCAGCTGGTACGCGTGCAGCACCGGGTCCCGCCCGAGCAGCGCGGCCAGGACGGTCCGGTCGTGTTCGGCGCGTACCGGCATCCGCCGATGATCACACATCCGGCCCGGCGCGAAACGCGCCGCCCGGCGGCGGCGCCTTCAGCAGCTCGGCGTCGCCGGCTCGGCGGGAAGGTTCTCGTGCGCCCACCGGCCCAACGCGTCGAGCACCGGCAGCAGTGCCGCGCCCGCCCCGGTCAGCTCGTAGCTCACCCCCACCGGGGGACCCTGCCGGACCGTCCGGGTGACCAGCCCGAGCCGCACGAGCTCGCCCAGCCGGTCCGACAGCACCGACTCGCTGATCCCGGGCAGGGCACGGGTCAGCTCCGCGAACCCGGCCGGCCCGTCGGCGAGGGTGCTCAGGAGCATGCCGTTCCACCGCTTGCCGAGAAACGCGAAGGCCCGGGCGACGCCCCCGTCACACGTGCGGGGCGTGTCGCCCACCTGCGGCCTGACCGTCATGATTCCAGGATACGGGGGACACCCCCCGAACAAGGGACTACTAAAAACCTAGCTGCTACCGTTACCGAAGCAGACCAGCCGATTCGATGGAGACGCCCCGATGACCGACGTCCACTCGCCCCTGATCAACCTCGACCCCGAGGCCCAGGCGCTGCTGTTCACCGACGCCCGCACCGCCAACACCTTCACCGACGAGCCGGTCACCGACGAACACCTCCAGGCGATCTTCGAACTCGCCAAGTTCCCGCCCACCGCCGCCAACACCCAGCCCCTGCGCATCCTCTACGTACGCCCCGGCGAGGCCCGCACCCGCCTGGTCGCCCACATGAACGAAGGCAACCAGGCCAAGACCGCCAGCGCCCCCATGGTCGCCGTGCTCGCCGCCGACACCGACTTCCACGAGTTCATCCCGCAGGTCTTCCCCATCCGACCCCAGATGCGCGACAGCCTCGCCGGCAACCCCGAGGCACGCGAGCGCATGGCCCGCTTCAACGCCACCCTCCAGATCGGCTACTACCTGCTCGCCGTGCGCGCCGCCGGCCTCGCCGCCGGACCCATGGCCGGCTTCGACGCCGCCGCCATCGACCGCGAGTTCTTCGCCGACACCACCTGGAAGACCCTGCTCGTGGTCAACATCGGCCGCCCCGGCGAGAACGCCTGGTTCCCCCGCCTGCCCCGCCTCGACTACACCGACGTCGTCCGGCACGCCTGACCCACCCACGACCAGTGGGTGGCGACCCGTCAGGCCGCCACCCACTGGTCGAAGCCCAACTTGCCGACCAACGCCACCACCACCACCAACAACACCACCCGCACGAAACCCGAGCCGCGCCGCAACGCCATCCGCGCCCCCACCGCCGCCCCGGCGATGTTGCACACCGCCATCGCCGCCCCCAGCAACCACCACACGTGCCCCGTCGCCGCGAACACCGCCAACGCCCCCAGGTTCGTGCCCACGTTCACGACCTTCGCCATCGCCGAGCCGTGCACGAAGTCCGCCCCCACCAGCGCCGTGAACGCCACCACCAGGAACGTCCCCGTACCCGGACCCACCAGCCCGTCGTACAGGGCGATGCCCACCCCGGCCACCACGACCGCCACACCCACCCGCACCCGCGTACGCCGATGCGGCTGCGCCACCACCCCCAACCGCGGACGCAACACCACGAACGCCGCCACCGCCACCAACACCACCAGCACCACCGGCCGGTACGCCGACGCCGGCACCGCCCCCGCCAACGCCGCACCCACCCCGGCACAACACATCGCCAACCCCGCCGCCGGCCCCGCCACCGCCCAGTCGATCTTCGTACGCCGCGCGTACGTCACCGCCGCCGTCGCCGTACCCGCGATCGCCGTCAACTTGTTCGTCCCCAACGCCGACGCCACCGGCATCCCGGGCGCGGCCACCAGCAACGCCGGCAACAACAGCAGCCCACCACCACCCACCACCGCGTCGATCCAACCGGCCATCGCGGCCGCGGCGAGCAGGGTCGTCAACGACAGGGGATCCACATCCACGGGCCGCCATTCTGCCCACCACCACCCGCCCCACGACCCGGCCTGTGGCCAGCCTCACCGGCGCCGCCGGTCACCGACCCCGCGCCCGACGCAGCCACAACCCCACCGCCGCCAACGCCACGAACAACAGCACCGAACACAACAACACCTTCAACACCGGGCAACCCTCCCACGGCCACGTAGGGTGCAAGCGTGCGCCTGGCCACCTTCAACCTGCTACACGGCCGGTCCCTCGCCGACGGACTCGTCGACCCCGACCGGCTCACCGCCGCCGTCACCGCCCTCGACGCCGACGTCCTCGCCCTGCAGGAGGTCGACCGCGACCAGAGCCGCAGCGGCAAACTCGACCTCACCGCCATCGCCGCCCGCGCCCTCGACGCCGGCGAACACCGCTTCGCCGCCGCCGTCGTCGGCACCCCCGGCGAACAGTTCCGCCCCCTCACCCACGACGACGACGGACACGGCGAACCCTGCTACGGCGTCGGCCTCGTCACCCGCCACCGCGTCCACACCTGGCAGGTCACCCGCCTGCGCCCCGCCCCCGTACGCTCACCCGTCTACGTCCCCGGCCCCCGCGGCGGACTCATCCTCCTGCGCGACGAACCCCGCGTCGTCCTCGCCGCCGTCCTCGACACCCCACACGGCCGACTCACCGTCGCCGCCACCCACCTGTCCTTCGTCCCCGGCTGGAACGCCCACCAACTCCGCCAGACCGTCCGCGCCCTACGCACCCTGCCCGCCCCGCGCATCCTCCTCGGCGACCTCAACCTGCCCGCCGGCCCCGCCCGACTTCTCACCGGCTGGCACCCCCTCGGCCGCCGCCCCACCTACCCCGCCGGGCAACCCCGCGTCCAACTCGACCACATCCTCGCCGACCGCCACGGCCTCGACCAGCTACCACCCGTCACCGCCGTGCACACCCCCGTGTCCACCATCTCCGACCACCGCCCCCTCCTGGTCGACCTCGGCTGACACAGCAGCGGGGGAGAGGACACCCTCACCAGCGGTGGCGTCACCATCACCCCACCCAGCGTTGACACCACCGGGCCGCATCGGCGAAGGTCTCTGGCGTGACGGCACCCACCCCAGGCCCGACGAGCCACCACGACGCCACCACCGAACACCACCGGTACGTCATCATCGGAGCCGGACCAGCCGGCCTCCAACTCAGCTACTACCTCCAACAGGCCGGCTGCGACTACGTCACCCTCGAACGCGCCCCCGCACCCGCCGAGTTCTTCCGCCACTTCCCCCGCCACCGCCGGCTCATCTCCCTCAACAAGGTCCACACCACCAGCACCGACCCCGAGATCCGCCTGCGCTGGGACTGGAACTCCCTGCTGCACGAACCCGCCGACCTGCCCTTCGCCAAATACAGCAGCGAATACTTCCCCCACGCCGACGACATGGTGCGCTACCTCACCGACTTCCAGCGCTACCACCAACTCGCCGTACGCTTCGACACCCCCGCCGACCGGATCGAACGCCTCGACGACGGCTTCCTCGTCCACACCCCCGACCGCGTCCTGCACTGCCGCTGCCTCATCGTCGCCACCGGCTGGGGCCGACCCAACATCCCCGACATCCCCGGCATCGAACACGCCACCGGCTACGAGGACATGCACACCGACCCCGCCACCTACGCCGGCCACCGCGTCCTCATCCTCGGCAAGGGCAACTCCGCCTTCGAAACCGCCTCCGCGATCCTCGGCCACGCCGCCATGATCCACCTCGCCAGCCCCCGCCCACTGCGCCTGGCCTGGAACACCAAACACCCCGGAGACGTCCGCGGCCACCACGGCGCCGTCCTCGACAGCTACCAGTTCAAGACCCTGCACTCCGTCCTCGACTGCGTCATCGACGAGATCCGCCCCCTCGACAACCGCTACCAGGTACACCTCACCTACACCCACGCCGACGGCGAAACCGCCGTCATGGAATACGAAACCGTCCTGCGCTGCACCGGCTTCACCATGGACACCACCCCCTTCGACCCCACCTGCCGACCCGACATGGTCCCCAGCGGCCGCATGCCCACCACCACCGGCGACTGGCAGTCCACCAACATCGACGGCCTCTACTTCGCCGGCACCCTCGCCCAGGACCGCGACCTCAAGAAAGCCTCCTCCGCCTTCATCGACGGATTCCGCTACAACCTGCGCACCCTCACCGCCCTGCTACGCGAACGCTATGACGGCGTACCCCTGCCACACACCCTCGTCGACCGCGACGCCGACACCCTCACCACCCTCGTCCTCGACCGCGTCAACTGGAGCTCCGCCCTGTGGACCCAGTTCGAATTCCTCTGCGACGCCCTCGTCGTCGCCCCCCACGGGCAGCTACGCCACTACACCGACCTGCCCGAAGACCACGTCCGCGCCCGCTTCCACGACCACCCGCACTACTACACCGTCAGCCTGCGCTGGGGCCGCGACGACTACGGCGACGTCTTCGCCATCGAACGCCACCCCCAACCCGACCGCGCCGCCGAAAGCGCCTTCATCCACCCCGTCATCCGCCGCTACCACGGCGACACCCTCGTCGACGAACTCCACCTGCTCGAAGACCTGCTCGCCGAATGGCGCCGCCCCGACCGCCACGTCACACCCCTGCGCGACTACTTCACCCGCGAACTGCACCGCGACCGCTGACCCGACGAACCGGACCACCCCGCACCACCTACGCCGGCTGCCGCTCATCCACCACCGTCTGCGCCACCAGAAAATCCACCACATCCGTCAACCGACCCCGACGACCCGCCGCCGCCCGCTGCCGCACCGCACCACCACCCCCCGCCAACAACCGCTCCGACCAGCTGCGCACCAGAGCCTCGTCCCCACACGCCCGCAACACCGGCGCCAACCACCCCACCACCTCACCCAACACCTCCCGCACCGGACGCAACCGACCCGAACCGACCTCCGGCAGCCACCCCTCCAACCCGTCACGCGCCGCCCGCCAGTACGCCGCCCGCAACCACTCCCCGGCAACCTCCGGACCGTGATCACCCCGATCCACCGCCTCCAACCCCCGCACCACCAACGCCCGCACCAACGCCGCCACCAACGCGGACTCCTGCGCCGACACCGGCACGTCCGACACCCGCACCTCCAACGTCGGATGCGTCACCGACGGCCGGATGTCCCAGAACAACGTCCCCGCATCCACCACCGCCCCCGCCGCCGACAACATCTCCACCACCCGCTCGTAGTGAGCCAGCGACGTGAACCGAGGCGGCGGCCCCGCCACCGGCCACCGCGGCCAGATCATCGACCGCCAACTCGCATAACCCGAATCCCGCCCCTCCCAGAACGGCGAATTCGCCGTCAACGCGATCAACAACGGCAGATACGCCCGCAGATGATTGCTCACCAGCAACGCCCGCTCCCGATCCGGCAGCTCCACGTGCACGTGCAACGCACAGATCGCCAACTCGTCGTGCAACCCCCGGAACGTCGCCGTACCCCGATCCTGCCGCGGCCCCCGCGTCACCGGCGGCGCCGTCGCACCCGGCAACACCGGCGTACCGGTCGCCACGATCCGCAACCCGTCGACCGCCGCACACTCCGCCACCACCCGACGAGCCTCCACCAACTGCGCCAACAACCCCCGCACCGACGACGTCGGATCCGTCCTCGTCTCCACGTGCAGCGACGTGATCTCACCCGACACCCGCGCACCCAACCGCGCCACCGCCCGATCCACCACCGCACCCGCACCCGGCACCACACACCGACTCACCGGATCGACCAGCAGGAACTCCTCCTCCACCCCCAACCGCGGACCCGACGCCACACCATCCCCGCCGACCTGCACCGGCACCATGGCCTCCACTCACGACACCCCGGGCGACCGCCCGACACGGACAGGCCGACAGGGTAGCCCGAACCAGTGACCAACGGGACACCCACAGTCAGTACGCCGACCCGACCGCACCGGGACACACCACACCGACCCCCTGTGGCAAGCTGAACCCAGACGCGACTGGCGGCCAGAGGATGGGCACCAAACCATCGGGGAGCTCCACGCGCGGAGGTCGACCGCCTGGGCCCCGCCGGTAGAGGAGCACCATGCCCACCGCCCGACTCCTGCCCGGCACCCCCGTCGCCGAACGCATCCTCACCGACGTCGCCGCCGGCGTCACCGCGCTGCGCGCCGCCGGCACCACCCCCGGCCTCGCCACCATCCTCGTCGGCGACGACGACGCCAGCGCCGGCTACATCCGCATCAAGCAGCGCCACGCCAACGAACTCGGCTTCGCCTCACCCCACGTACACCTGCCCGCCACCGCCACCCAGACCGACCTGCACCACGCCATCGCCGACTTCAACACCGCACCCGACGTGCACGGCCTGCTCATCCAGCACCCCATCCCCGCGCACCTCGACTACGACCGGGCCCTGCAGACCATGGACCCCGACCTCGACGTCGACGGCATGCACCCGCTCAACATGGGGCGCCTCGCCCTCGGCCTGCCCGGACCCCTGCCCTGCACACCCGCCGGCATCGAGGCCCTGCTCGCCTTCCACGACATCCCCGTCGCCGGCCGCGACGTCGTCATCCTCGGCCGCGGCGCCACCCTCGGCCGCCCCCTCGCCCTGCTGCTCACCCAGAAACGACCCACCGCCAACGCCGCCGTCACCGTCGTACACACCGGCGTCCCCGACTGGGCCACCCACACCCGACGCGCCGACATCCTCATCGCCGCCGCCGGCGTCCCCGGCATCATCCAACCCGAACACGTCCGCCCCGGCGCCGTCGTCATCGGCGGCGGCGTGCGCTACGAAGGCCGACGCCTCCTACCCGACGTCGCCGAGACCTGCGCCGACGTCGCCGGCGCCATCACCCCCCGCGTCGGCGGGGTCGGCCCCACCACCGTCGCCATGCTCTTCCGCAACGCCCTCGACGCCGCCCGGCGCGCCACCGGCCACGCCTGACCGTCCCCGGCCCGGCGTCGGGGACCCCGACGCCGGGCCACCCTCGGCGGCCACGCCCGACACCGCACGGGCCATGAGTACGCGGCCCACCGGCCGGGCACCGCGCCCCGCGACGCCCGCCGCGTACCGCCTCACGACCGCGCGTCGCCCTCCGCCGCCACCAACCCCGCCAACGCCCGATTGGTACGGTTGGACCGCACCGCCGCGCGCTGCTGCCCGGCCGTCACCTCGATGTACGTCTGCGACGACGCCAACGACGCGTGACCCAGCAACCGCATGATCTCCGCCGCACTCGCCCCGTCCTCCGCCAACCGGGTCGCGAAGGTGTGCCGCAACGCGTGCAACCGTGCCCCCCGCGGCACCCGGTCGGTGATGCCCGCCCGCCGGTAGCAGGACTCCACCAGGTACTGCAGCCCACCCCGACGCAGCGGCTCACCCTGCCGGTCCACCAGCAGCGGCGCGTCCGGCCGCACCGTGCGCGACCCGAACCGGCGCACCCGGCTGTCCAGGTAGCCCACCAGCACCCCGTCGAGTTCCGGCTCGATCGGCACCACCCGCGGCCGGCCGCCCTTGCCCGCCACGTCGACCCGCCGCTCGCCCGCGCGGCCCGTCAACGACCCCACCCGCAGCGCCAGCAGCTCCGACAGCCGCAACCCCGCGCAGAGCGCCAACGCCAGCACCGCCAGGTCGCGCTCGGGCCACGGGTCGCGCTGCCGGCCCTCCTGCCGGGCCACCGAGGCGAGCAACTGCTCGGGGGTGTCCGCGCCGCGTAGCGGCTTGGGCTGGGGGAGGGGCGCCCGGGGGCGACCGACCGCCGGCATCGGGTTGCCGGCGACCACCCCGTCGGCGACCAGGAAGGAGAAGAAGCTGTTCCAGGTGGACCACGCCCGGTGCACCGACGCGGCCGCGCGGGGAGCGGCGAACCGGGCGAATGCCGCGCGCATGACGCGGGCGGTGAGGGAGGCGACGGGCAGCGCGTCGAGGGGGAGGGGAGGGGTGCACTCCTCCGCCGCCAGCGCGGCGACGGCGCGCAGGTCCCGCCGGTACGCCTCCAGCGTGTGGGGGGAGGGCTTGCGGGTCGCGCGGGCCGTCAGGAACTCCTCGATCAGCCGCTGTACCGATTCGTCCTGTTTGTCATGCATAAGGGATATTATGCATGACTTTCGGGTTGGCGGACAACCGTGGAAGAAGGGGGAGAGAGCATGCGGCGGTACGTGCTGACGGGTGCGCCGGGGGCCGGCAAGACGACACTCGCCGACGCGCTGCGCCGACGCGGGTGGGACGTCGTGGCCGAGGCGGCCACCGACGTCATCGCGGCGGAGCAGGAGCAGGGAGGGGCCGAACCGTGGCGGAAGGTGACGCCCAGCGCCGCCCGCCGGATCGGCTACGCGGAGTCGCTGGCGTTCGCCCGCGTGCACGAGGAGGTCTACCGGGCGCACGGCCATCGTCTGATCGCGGTGCCGCCGCGCCGGTACGCGCACGGGTCGCGCTGGTGGAGGCGCACCTGCGCCGCCTTGCCGACCTGCCGCCCGAGCGGGCCGAGGGAGTGCCCGATCCGGCTTACTTGACATAATGTACATTATCGAACCAGCGCATCATGTTGGGGTGTCCGCCTTGACGACGGGGCCGCATGGCGATGTCGGCGCTCCGCGCTGACCGCCGTCGCGTCGGCGGGTCCACACCCGTAGGGCTCGTTACGCCTGGGTGGTCTGGGGTCGTCGTGGCGGCCGACTCCCACCGCGAGGCCGCCACCCGCGCGGGTGAGCTGTGCGGGTGGCGGTCCGGTGGCGTCGCGGTCGGAGCTGGTGCACGGCTCAGGTGGGCGCACACGGAACAGCCGGAGCGCTTCAGCTCTCCCCTAGCACGGCTGGGCGTACCAGTATGGATCGAAGTCCACATACGGGGCGTCGCTCCGGTAGGCGAAGCCGTGGATCGGGTTGCGGTTCTGGTCCAGCAGGTCGGCCCACGTGCCCGGAGTCTGATTGTTGACGACGGATCCGTGGCCGTTCCAGTTGAACAGTGCGTAGTCGCCGCAGGCGTACATCACGAACATCTGCCCACCGAAGTAGGTGTCGGTGTAGAGGCAGAAGGCGGTGTAGGGGCAGGTTCCGGCGGCCTGTGGAGAGATTCCGGAGACGCTTGCGTTGAGGTTGTCGTTGGGGCCGGCGTGGGCGGCTGCGGGCGCTGCCAGCGTGGCGGCAGCGGCGGCGAACGCGGCGGTAAGGAACAGCCGTAGCTTCATGGGCTCACGGTGTCAGCGCGGTCGCGGTGCGTCAATCATGTCGAGCTGTGTCGATGGTAACTCAGAATGATCGCCACATCGCATTGCGTGATTGACCGCGACGGCGGATCGTGTCGGCACACGCCCAGCTTCCACGGCGTCGCCGCCGCCGGAGCATCCCGATGCCGGTGCGCCCCACGTTGGTCAGGGCCGGCCACCCCGGCGCCGTGGTTCGTGGACACCTCCCCCGCGCCCGGGCTCACCCGGTGGGCGCGGCGCACTCCCCTGGCCCGTTCTCCTGCCGCGGCACACCGGAACGTGCGGCCCGGTCGGTACCGTGCGAGCGCCGGCCGTCCGCCACGGTACCGACGACCGGGCCGCCTCCGGTCAGGTGCCGACGTAGGCCGCGAGGTGTTCGCCGGTGAGGGTGGAGCGGGCGGCGACGAGGTCGGCGGGTGTGCCCTCGAAGACGATCCGGCCGCCGTCGTGGCCGGCGCCGGGGCCGAGGTCGATGATCCAGTCGGCGTGCGCCATGACGGCCTGGTGGTGCTCGATGACGATGACCGACTTGCCGGAGTCGACGAGGCGGTCGAGCAGGGCGAGCAGTTGTTCGACGTCGGCGAGGTGCAGGCCGGTGGTCGGTTCGTCGAGGACGTAGACGCCGCCCTTGTCGGCCATGTGGGTGGCGAGCTTGAGGCGTTGCCGTTCGCCGCCGGAGAGCGTGGTGAGTGGCTGGCCGAGGCTGAGGTAGCCCAGTCCGACGTCGGCGAGCCGGTTGAGGATGGTGTGGGCGGCGGGGATGCGCGCGTCGCCGGTGCCGAAGAACTCCTCGGCCTCGGCGACGGACATGGCGAGTACCTCGGCGATGTTGCGGCCGCCCAGCGTGTACTCCAGGACGGCCGCCTGGAACCGTTTGCCGCCGCATTCCTCGCAGGTGGTCTCGACGGTCGCCATGACGCCGAGGTCGGTGTAGATGACGCCGGCGCCGTTGCAGGTGGGGCAGGCGCCTTCGGAGTTGGCGCTGAACAGTGCGGGCTTGACGCCGTTGGCCTTCGCGAACGCCTTGCGGATCGGGTCGAGCAGGCCGGTGTACGTCGCCGGGTTGCTCCGTCGTGAGCCGCGGATGGCGCCCTGGTCGATGACGACGACGCCGTCGCGGCCGGCGACGGAGCCGTGGATCAGCGAACTCTTGCCGGAGCCGGCGACGCCGGTGATGACGCAGAGTACGCCGAGCGGGATGTCGACGTCGACGTCGCGCAGGTTGTGTTCGGTCGCGCCACGGATCTCGAGTGCGGCGGTGGGCGTGCGCACGGTCTTCTTGAGGGCGGCCCGGTCGTCGAGGTGGCGGCCGGTGACGGTGTCGCTGCCTCGCAGTTCTTCCACGGTGCCTTCGAAGCAGATCGTGCCGCCGTGGGTGCCGGCGCCGGGGCCGAGGTCGACGACGTGGTCGGCGATGGTGATGGTCTCGGGTTTGTGTTCGACGACGAGGACGGTGTTGCCCTTGTTGCGTAGTTGCAGCAGCAGGGTGTTCATCCGCTCGATGTCGTGGGGGTGCAGGCCGATGGTGGGCTCGTCGAAGACGTAGGTGACGTCGGTGAGGGACGAGCCGAGGTGGCGGATCATCTTGGTGCGTTGTGCCTCTCCCCCGGACAGGGTGCCCGAGGGGCGGTCGAGTGAGAGGTAGCCGAGGCCGATCTGGGTGAACGAGTCGAGGAGGTGTTGCAGCCCTTTGAGCAGGGGGGCCACCGAGGGTTCGTCGAGTTCGCGTACCCATTGGGCGAGGTCGCTGATCTGCATGGCGCAGACGTCGGCGATGCTCTTGCCGTTGATCTTCGACGAGCGGGCTTCCGGGCTGAGTCGGGTTCCGTCGCAGTCCGGGCAGGTCTGGAAGGTCACGGCCCGCTCGACGAAGGCGCGGATGTGGGGCTGGAGGGCGTCGACGTCCTTGGCGAGGAAGGACTTCTGGATCTGCGGGATGATTCCGACGTAGGTCAGGTTGATGCCGTCGATTTTGATCTTGGTGGGTTCGCGGTGGAGCAGGTCGTGCAGTTCCTTCTTGGTGAACTTGCTGATCGGCTTGTCGGGGTCGAAGTAGCCGCAGCCGCGGAAGATGCGGCCGTACCAGCCGTCCATGCTGTAGCCGGGGATGGTGAGGGCGCCCTCGTTGAGTGACTTGCTGGCGTCGTAGAGGGCGGTCAGGTCGATGTCGTTGACGGTGCCCATGCCCTCGCAGCGGGGGCACATGCCGCCGAGGCGGTGGAACGTCGCCTTCTCGGCCTTGGTCTTGTTGCCGCGCTCGACGGTGATCGCGCCGCTGGCCCGGACGGTGGGGATGTTGAAGGAGTACGCGTTGGGCGAGCCGATGTGGGGTTGGCCGAGGCGGCTGAACAGGATGCGCAGCATGGCGTTGGCGTCGGTGGCGGTGCCGACGGTGGATCGGGGGTTGGCGCCCATCCGTTCCTGGTCGACGATGATCGCGGTGGTCAGCCCTTCCAGCAGGTCGACCTCCGGTCGGGTGAGCGACGGCATGAAGCCCTGCAGGAAGGCGCTGTAGGTTTCGTTGATCATCCGCTGTGACTCGGCGGCGATGGTGCCGAACACCAGCGAGCTCTTGCCCGAGCCGGAGACGCCGGTGAAGACCGTCAGGCGGCGCTTGGGGATCTCGACGCTGACGTCCTTGAGGTTGTTCACGCGCGCGCCCTGCACGCGGATCAGGTCGTGGCTGTCGGCGACGTGCGCGGGTGCCTGGGTGTCCGTCCTCGTGGCGGTGCTCATCGGTGTCTCCATCGTCTGTGGCGCGGGGGCCGGCGTCGCGGTCTGCGTCGAGGTGTTGCCTGGTCGGTGTCTGCGTGCGCCGGAGGGCTCAGCGCAGCTCGTTGATGCGGATGAGGTTGCCCGTGGGGTCACGGAAGGCGCAGTCGCGCACGCCGTACGGCTGCTCGGTCGGCTCCTGGACGACGTCGGCGCCGCTGGCCTGTAGCCGGTCGAAGAGGCCGTCGAGGTCGTCGGTGGCCAGGGTGATGGCGCCGTAGCTGCCCTTGGCGATCAGTTCGAGGATGGTGCGGCGCTCGTCGTCGGTGATGCCGGGTTCGGCGGCCGGCGGGTGCAGGACGATGGAGGTGCCGGGCTGGTTGGCGGGGCCGACGGTGAGCCAGCGCATGCCGTCGTATCCGACGTCGTTGCGGACCTCGAAGCCGAGGGTGTCGCGGTAGAAGCTGAGGGCGGCGTCCGCGTCGGTGTGCGGGAGGAAGGCGTAGTGGATGCTGATGTTCATGCCGGTCAGGCTAGTTGCGGCTGCGTGCGGCGTGCTTCTCGATTCCTGATCGGTCGGGTCACCTGTTTCGCGATGCACGATGGCATCTCCGCCGTCGCCTGGGCTGTCCGGGCGCGGTAGGTGCTCGGCGGCACGCCGACCAGTTCGGTGAAGCGGGTGCTGAAGGTGCCAAGCGAGGAGCAGCCGACCGCGAAGCAGACTTCGGTGACGCTGAGGTCGCCACGGCGCAGCAGCGCCATGGCGCGCTCGATGCGCCGGGTCATGAGGTAGGCGTACGGCGACTCGCCGTACGCCTGCCGGAACTGGCGGCTGAGGTGTCCGGCGGACATGTTCGCGCCCCGGGCGAGCGCCTCGACGTCCAGTGGCTGCGCGTACTCCCGGTCGATGCGGTCGCGGACGCGGCGCAGCCGGGCGAGGTCGCGTAGGTGCTGTTCGGCGGCGTCTCTGCTGGTCACCTGCAAGATCGTGCCACGTGGCGCGGGGGTTGCCCAGCAGGACCGGTTCGGCGTGCCGTCGCGGTGCCGCGACGGCACGCCGTACGCCCCGAGCGGCCGTCCGGTGCTCGGGACGCGCGCCGGGTCAGGCCGTGTCGAGCGCGCGGCGTAGGCGTCGGGCCTCGGTGACGAGGCGGCTCGACCCGCCCCGGCCGGCGACGTCGGCCAGGCCGGGTACCTCGATGCGGACGCCGGTCGTGCCGGCCGTCTCGGCCGCCAGGCTCAGCAGGTCCGGCAGGCCGCGCGGGGGCCTGGGCGAGGCGAGTACCGGGGGCAGTGCGGCGGCTATCAGTCGCCACACGGTCAGCGGTGCTCCGGCCAGGGCGGCGTCGCGTAGGGGTTCGAGTGCCCGGGACAGCTTCACGAGCTGCCCGGCGACGAGTCGGCCCAGTTGTGCGCCCGTGGCGGTGGCGTCGAGCTGTCCGGCTGCGGCGAGGGTGAGCAGGGCGTCCAGGGCGGCGATCCGGTCGGTGCCGTGGCGGGCGGCGAGGCCGTAGGACAGGGCGAGGTCGAGGGCCGCTGTGCCGGGGCCGGTGCTCTCGGCGAGCAGCGGCAGCATGGTCGTGCCGCCGCGTTGGTCCATGTCCGCGGTGGCGGCCACGATCGGCAGGGCGTACGCGGCGACCACCGCCCTGTGCCCCGGCAGGATCGACGGCCACAGGTTCGCCCAGTCGGAGTGTTCGACGCCGATGGGTGGGGGGTCGGCGGTCAGTAGTCCGTACCGGTCGTCGTAGCCGTCGGGTGGGCGCAGTTCGACCGCGATGCGTTTGGGCGGTAGTTGGTCGTACTCCCAGTCGTAGCCGTTCCTGCGGGGCCGCCGGGTGAGGGTGGTGACGCGCGTGACGGGTGGTGGGAGTCCGCCGGCGCGGAGCCAGGCGGCGAGCCGCTCCCCCGCCGGGGTGCCCAGCGCCGCCGCCTTGCCGGCGACCGTGTCGTCGGTGTCGGCGGGCAGGCGCAGCAGGGCCTGGGTGAGGTCCCAGTGCCAGGGCGTGCGGTCGCCGAGGGCCGCGAGGCGCTCGATCAGGGCGAGCGGGTCGAGGGCGCCGTTGGCGTGGGTGGGGGTGGCGAGCAGGCCGGGGTGTCCGGGTTCGTTGAGGTGGGCGCCGATCTCGGCGAGGCGGGCGCGGAGCAGCCGGTGCGGTGCGGGCACCCGGGGGTCGGTGGTGACCAGTTCCGGTTGCGGGGTCTGTCGGTCGGTGCGGCGTAGCGCGGTGAGCAGTGTGTGCCACCGGCTGCGTCGGTGGGCCTGCTGGTCGGTGGTGGCGGCGGTGGTGAGGACGTCGACGACGACCTTGCACAGGCAGAGGGGGTCGTGGCGGTGTTCGTTGCCCCAGGACCAGTGCCGGCGCTCGATGACGGGGGCGAGGGCGGTGTGCACCCGTGCGCCGTCGGTGGCGGTGAGCCGGACCAGCGCGTCGAGGATGCGGTCCAGCGGTGTGCCCTGCGACGGGGTGCCGAGCAGTGCGGCGACCTCCTCGGCGAGTTCGTCGACGTCGGTGATGGGGGCCGGTGCCGGTGCCGGTGGTGCGGGCGGGGGCAGGTCGTCGCCGCGTGGCTGGGCGTTCGCCCGGCTGTTGCCGCCCGCTGTCGGGTCGTGTCCGTGGCGGGTGGCGAGGGCGGTGGCGCGGTCGCGTAGCTCGACGGCGGGGTGTTCGGCGGCGACGGCGATGACCTCGGCGACCTCGGCCGTCCGGTCGCGGTGTTGGCGGGCGAGGCGGTCGAGCCAGGTGAGCTGGGCCTTGACGAGTGCCTTGTCCGGTCGCAGCAGCACGTCCCGGGAGGTGTCGAGGATGGTGTCGATGTCGAGGTCGGGCAGGTCTCGTAGTGCCTTCTGCGCCATGGTGGCGGCCGGGGCCGGCGCGTCGGTGAGCAGGCGGAGGTAGTCGGTGGCGCGGGTGGCGATCTCGGTGGTGGTGGGTTGGAGTTCGGTGAGCAGGATGGTGAAGGCGCGCAGGGCCGCCGCCCGGTCGCCGCGCAGCAGCCGGCCGATCGCGCCGTCGATCAGGATGGTCCGGTCGATGGTCCCTTCGGTGGCGAGCCGGGCCAGCGCGGTCGGCAGGGCGTGGCGTCGTCGTTCGTCCCAGGTCGTGGTGACCTCGTCGAACGTCATGCGTGAGCCGAGGCCGTCGATCTCGAACAGTCGGGGCAGCATGGCGTCGAGGAACGGGTCGTCGCGGAGTCGTTCGATCAGGGTTGCCGGTGGGCCGGCGCGTCGCCGGTCGGGCAGTTGCACCGAGTCCAGCCACAGTTCGACGAACCGGTCGTTGGCCGGTGGTGTCGTCCCGGTGAGGCGCAGCAGCGCGGCGACGAACCGCCAGTGTTCGATGCCCGTCTGCTGGTTGATCTTGGTGGCCAGGCGGTGTGCCAGGTCGCCGAGCCAGGTGATGCCGCGTTCCTCGGCGACCGTGGACATCAGGGCGGCGGCGCGTTCGCCGTGGGGGTTGACGGTGTTGCGGGCGAGGATCGTCGCGGCCTGTGCGGCGGTGGGTAGGCAGCCGACCACGGCGACGGCCAGGGCGGTGCCGGAGCCGGCCGTCCACCAGGTGGTGCGTTGCCGCTGTTTGAACCAGGTCGTCACCTCGGCGCCGATCTCCCGGCGGCGCTGCTCCGGCAGCCCGGCCAGGGCCGCCACGATCTGGGTGGCGGAGGCGTTCTGGATGAGGTCGAACAGGTCGCTGGTGCCGCCGGCGGCCAGTTCCCGTTGCCGCCGTACGGCGCTCTTCATGAACACCTGCTGTGCGTTTCTCACACCTGCTCCTCCGCCCGGTCGACGGTCAGCATCCGGGTGGCCAGGGCGTGCCGGCACGGTCCCCGTTGGCCGCGGTGCTTGGCCCACCAGGGGCAGGTGCAGGTGAGGTCGCCGTCGGGCAGTCGGCGGACCCGGTAGATCTGGTCGCCGCTGCGGACGGTGGCGGTCGTCGCGTCGAGTTCGACGGCTCCGGCGTCGAGCAGCGCCCGGGCGCCGACCAGGCGGGGGTTGTCGCGTTCGGCGCGGTCCGCGTCGTAGGGCATGACCCGGTGGAAGTACGCGGCCTCGGAGACGTCGTAGCCGACGCGGCCGGCGGTGCCGAGTTGGGCTAGCGCGGCGCGGACGCGGGCCGGGTCGAGGCCGGTGTCGGTGGCCAGCCGGTCGACGTCGATGGTGGGGTCCCAGGAGAGTACGGCGGCGACGAGGTCGGCGTCGTCGACGACGTCGTCGCCGGCCAGCGCGGTGAGGGCGGCGCCTTCGCCGGAGAATCCGCGGTACGGCTCGGGTGAGAGGGTGAGGGAGAGGCGCAGGGCGCCGGTGTCCAGTTCCCAGGTGCTCGGGACGGGCGGCGAGCCGGCGGCGACGGTCGGTCCGTACACGCGCAGGGTCTCGGCGAAGCGCAGCATGCCGCGTAGGGCGGTCAGTCGGCTCGCTCCGGCCAGGCAGACGGCGCCGGGGACGGGTCGGGAGGTCAGTCGCAGGGACCGGCCGGCCGGCACCGCCCAGAGGACGGACCGGTCGCTGGTGGTGGGTAGTCGGCGCAGGAACGTGGCCGCCTCGGTGGCGGGGATCTCGGCGCGGGGTTCGAAGGCGGCGGAGAGGATCTGCACCTCGGCGAAGCCGCGCAGCCAGCGCGCCGGGAGGGGGACCTTCTTCTCCACGATCGGGCCGTCCATGGTGGAGACGGTCAGGTCGTCGGGGCCGACGGACAGGTGCAGCGGGTCGAGGCCGCCGACGCGGGCCAGTGCCTCGCGCAGCGGGTTGTTGACGTCGACGTTGGTGGTGCCGTGCTCGATGATGTCGCCGTCGAGGCCGGCGGGCAGGGTGTCGAGGCGGGCGTAGACGCCGCAGCAGCCGGAGAAGGACTCGAACCGGAGCCGGTCGCGGCTGCCGGTGACCACCGGGTCGAGGCTGGCGGGGCTGACGGGTCGGTGGTAGCGGGTCCGGGCGACCTCGGCGACGGCGAGCAGGCCGGCGGCCGCCGCCGGTGGGGTGGTGAGGAAGCCGGTGAAGAACCGGGGGTGGGGTGCGGGCCCGCCGCTGGTCTGCAGGCCGAGGCCGTCGCGTGCGAGGGTGGAGGATCCGAGGTACCGGTACGTCTGCGTTGCGCTCACGTTCGCGGACGGTAGAGGAGCCCACCGACAGCAATCCGGCGGGCGGGCGTGGCCGGCGGGATGCGCCGCCGGGGTGCCGGGTGGGACGGTCGGTGGCGTCAGGGTCGGTGGGGGCGGCGGGCGAGGACGAGGGTGGTGCGCAGGCGCAGCACGACGCTGCCGCCGAAGCCGTCCACGAGGGTGCGCATCGCGGTGGCCGCCCGGGTCTGCTGCGCGGCGGTGCGCTGCCGGTACGGGCCGAAGGTCCGCAGCAGGCGCAGGTAGCCGTCGGTGGTCAGGGTGAGGTCGCGGTGCAGGGTGTGGGCGCGTACGTCGGTGAACAGGCCGCTGTCGGTGATGTCCCGGTGGAACCAGTCGGTGCGGCGGCGGGTGGCGGTGGGGTCGACGCCGCGCAGCGTGGTGTCGACGGCGCGGGCCTGTTCGGGGTCGGCGAAGCCGTACTCGTGGCCGAACACGGCGAGGGTGCCGCCGGGGGTGAGCGCGTCGTGGGCGCGGGGGTTGCGGGTGGCCGGGTCGAGCCAGTGCCAGGCCAACGCGCAGGCGAGCAGGGGTACGCCGCCGGTGGGTGGCTGCCACCGCTCGAAGGTGGCGGTGACGGGGTGGATCTGCGGGAAGGTGGCGGTGAGTCGGGCGGTCATGCGGGGGTCGGGTTCGACGCAGGTGACGGGCGCGCCGAGGCGCAGCAGCACGGCGGTGCCCTTGCCGGTGCCGGCGCCGATCTCGGTGACCGCGGCGGGGGTGCCGCCGTGGTAGTCGCCGATGAGGTCGGCGAGGGCGCTCGGGTAGTCGGGACGTGCGTCGTCGTAGAGGTCGGCGACGTCGCCGAAGACACCGGTCACGGCGCGCATCCTCGCACGGACGGCGACGGTGCGGGGCGCGGCGGACGGGGTCAGAGGCCGCCGGCGACGCGCAGCACGGTGCCGGTGGTGTAGCTGGCGTCGGGGCCGAGCAGCCAGGCGATGGCGCCGGCGACCTCGTCGGGTTCGCCGGGGCGGCCCAGTGGGATGCGGGCGGCGGCCCGGTCGGGTCGGTCGGGTTGGCCGGAGAGGGCGTGGATGTCGGTGCGGATGATGCCGGGGGCGACGGCGTTGACGCGGATGCCGCGCGGGGCGAGTTCCTTGGCCAGGCCGGTGGTGAGGGTGTCGGTGGCGGCCTTGACGGCGGCGTAGTGGACGTACTCGCCGGGGCTGCCGAGGGTGGCGGCGACGGAGGAGACGTTGACGATGGCGCCGCCGCGGTCCATGCGGCGGGCGGCCTGCTGGGCGCAGAGGACGTAGCCGATGAGGTTGACGTCGACGACGTGGCGCAGGTCGGCCGGGTCGAGGTCGACGAACGCGCCGATGGGGCTGGTGACGCCGGCGTTGTTGACCAGGCCGGTGATCGGGCCGAGGTCGGCGGCGGCGTCGAACAGGGCGGTGACCTGGTCGGGGTCGCGGGTGTCGGCGGGCACGGCGAGGCCGCGTACGCCGGTGGCGTCGACGTCGGCGAGCACGGCGGTGGCGGCGGCGCGGTCGCGGCGGTAGCTGAAGGCGACGTGGTGGCCGGCGTGGGCGAGGCGGCGGGCGGTGGCGGCGCCGATGCCGCGGCTGCCGCCGGTGATCACGGTGACCGGTCGCATGTGCCTCTCCCCTGTCGTGGCTGCGCCGCCGACGCTACCGGGGCGGGCTCGTGGGCCGGCGCATAGGCTCGGGCGCGTCGGTGGACGGTGACGTGGAGGTGCACGGTGGCGGGTGTGGGTGTCGGCGACGTGGTGGCGGACTTCGAGCTGCCCGACGAGACGGGTACGCCGCGGCGGCTGTCGGAGTTCCTGGCCAGCGGCCCGGTGGTGTTGTTCTTCTATCCGGCGGCGATGACGCGGGGGTGCACGGCGGAGAGCTGCCACTTCCGGGACCTGGCGGCGGAGTTCGCGGCGGTGGGCGCGACCCGGGTGGGGATCAGCCGGGATCCGGTGGCGAAGCAGGCGGAGTTCTCCCGCCGGCACGGGTTCGACTATCCGTTGCTGTCGGACGTGGACGGGGTCGTGGCGGATCTGTTCGGGGTGCGGCGGCGGCTGCCGTTGGGCGCGTTGAGCACGCGGCGGATGACGTTCGTGATCGACACCGACCGGCGGGTGGTGGAGGTTGTCCACAGCGAGCTGAACATGAACGACCACGCGGACGCGGCGTTGCGGGCGCTGGGGGGTTGATCTTCCGCTTGTCGGCGTGGGCTGGTATCAAGGCAGGCATCTGAACATGTGTACGACGGAAGAGGTTGCTGATGGGTGCCGCTGGCCAGGGTTTGTCCACTGACGAGGTGCAGAGCATCCGGGAGGCGCTGGCGGCGGGCCGCAAGCCGAAGGTGGTGTTCACCGCCTCGGCGGGTCAGATCGCCGGGCAGGTGGGTCAGGTGGTGGAGCTGACCGATCCGGCCGTGTCGGACGAGTTCGTGGTGGTCCGCTTCGGCCGCGACGAGTTGCCCTTCTCCCCCGCCGACGTGGCGGTGGCGCCGCGCGGTGCCGGGCGCAGGGCGGCGGAGCCGCAGCCGGAGCCGCAGGAGCAGGTGCAGGCGGAGCCGGCGGAGCCGGAGTTCGTGCTGGACCGGGTGCCGCAGCAGCGGCGGGAGGAGCCGAAGGTGGAGACGGTGGAGGCGAAGCCGGCGCCGGCGCGGCGGCCGGTGAAGGCGGTGAAGCCGAAGGGCCCGGCGGGGCTGACGGTGACGCTGGCGTACGCCGACGGCGAGTGGACGGTCGCCGCGCAGCAGGGCAGCAAGTCTTTGGCGAAGCCGTACGTGGTGAAGCCGGCCGAGGCGCTGCGGATGGTGGCGCTGGTCGACGTGCCGGGGGTGCAGGAGGCGGTGGAGCAGATCATGGCCGCCGAGCGGGCCGAGGCGGAGCAGCAGGCGGAGAAGCTGCGCGCGGAGCTGGCGGAGATCGAGGCGCGCCTGGCGGAGCTGCGCGAGGCGCACTGACGCGGGCGGTGGGCACGGCCACGGGGCCGGCGCGGCAGGTGTGTCGCGTCGGCCCCGTGGTGGGTGCCGGTGGCGGCGGCGGGGCCCGCGGCCACCCGGCGGGGGTGGGTCAATGCCGCGGGATGTGGGCCACCCCGATGCGCTTGCGGAACACCCAGTACGTCCAGCCCTGGTAGGCCAGCACGATCGGGGTGAACACCACCGCCACCCAGGTCATGATCTTCAGGGTGTAGGGGGTGGAGGCGGCGTTGGTGGCGGTCAGCGTGCCGGCCGCGTCGAGCGTGGAGGGCAGCACGTTCGGGAAGAGTGCCGCGAAGAGCGTCGCCACGGCCAGCGCGATCGCCACGGCAGTGCCGGTGAACGCCCAGCCCTCCCGGCGGGCGCGGGCGGCGGCGAGGCCGCCGAGCAGGGCCAGGGCCGCGCCGACGGCGAACACGACGGCGGCGGTGCTGGAGCGGATGCTCAGCGTCCAGGTCAGGAACGCCACCGCGAGCACGGCGGCGGCCACGCCCACGCGCACCGCGAGGGCGGCAGCGCGCTCGCGGACCTCGCCGACGGTCTTGAGCGCGATGAACACGGCGCCGTGGGTGAGGAACAGCGCCGCGGTGGTCGCGCCGCCGAGCAGGGCGTACGGGTGGAGCAGGTCGAGCAGGCCGCCGACGTACTCGTGCTCGGCGTCGAGCGGCACGCCGCGCAGGATGTTGGCGAACGCGACGCCCCACAGGATCGCCGGCACCACCGAGCCGACGAAGATGGCGGTGTCCCAGCGGCGTTTCCAGGACGCCTCGGGGCGCTTGTGGCGGTACTCGAAGGCGACGCCGCGGATGATCAGGGCGAGCAGGATCAGCAGCAGCGGCAGGTAGAAGCCGGAGAAGAGGGTGGCGTACCACTCGGGGAAGGCGGCGAACATGGCGCCGCCGGCGGTGATGAGCCAGACCTCGTTGCCGTCCCAGACGGGGCCGATGGTGTTGATCAGGACGCGGCGTTCCCGGTCGTCGCGGCCGAGTACGGGCAGCAGCATGCCGACGCCGAAGTCGAATCCCTCGAGGATGAAGTACCCGGTGAACAGGACCGCGACGAGCAGGAACCAGATGGTGGTGAGTTCCACGGTGTGTCTCCGGTGTTCAGTAGGCGAACGCGAGCGGGCGCTCGGCGTCGTCGTGGGTGTCGTCGATGTCGGGGTTCGGGGTGAGGTCGGGCACGCCGGCCTTGGCGTAGCGCAGCAGCAGCTTGACCTCGACGACGGCGAGGGCGGCGTAGATGAGGGTGAAGGCGGTGAAGGAGGTGAGCACCTCGGTCAGCGAGACGCTGCGGGAGACGCCGTCGCGGGTGAGCATCTCGCCGAAGACGATCCACGGCTGGCGGCCCATCTCGGTGAAGATCCAGCCGAAGGAGTTCGCGGCCAGCGGCAGCAGGGGCATGACCAGGCCGGCGCGCAGCAGCCACTTGCTGGTCGGGGTGCGGCCCTTGCGCTGGCTCCAGAGCACCAGCAGGGCGATGGCGGCGGCGGCCATCCCGAAGCCGATCATGAAGCGGAAGCTCCAGTAGGTGACCGGGATGATCGGGGTGTAGCTGCCGGCGCCGTACTGGGCGGCGTACTGGGCCTGCAGGTCGTTGATGCCCTGCACGGTGCCGTTCGGGTCGCCGGTGCCCAGCCAGGACAGCAGGTGCGGGATCTTGAGGGCGAACAGTTCGCGGCTGCCGTCGAGGCTGCCGACGGTGAGTACGGAGAACGAGGCGGGGCTCTCGGTGGTGTAGAGGCCCTCGGCGGCGGCCATCTTCATCGGCTGCACCTGGGTCATGATCTTGCCCTGGATGTCGCCGGTGATGGCGACGGCGGCGGCGGAGACCAGGGTGACCCAGGAGCCGAACTTCGCGGCGAAGCGGTAGGCGGGGGTGTCGGCGGAGTCGCGGTTGCGCACCAGGTGCCACATGGCGACGGCGACCAGCAGCGAGCCGGCCACCAGGAACGCGCCGGCGATGGTGTGCGGGAAGGTGATCATGGCGACCCTGTTGGTCAGCACGGCCACGAAGTCGGTGAGTTCGGCGCGGCCGGTGTCGGGGTTGATCCGGTAGCCGACCGGGTTCTGCATGAACGAGTTCGCCGCGAGGATGAAGTACGCGCTGAGGTTGCTGCCGATCGCGGCGGCCCAGATGCTGGCCAGGTGCAGCCGCTTGGGCAGCCGGTCCCAGCCGAAGATCCACAGGCCGATGAAGGTGGACTCCAGGAAGAACGCGACCAGCGCCTCGATCGCCAGGGGGGCGCCGAAGATGTCGCCGACGAAGCGGGAGTAGTCGCTCCAGTTCATGCCGAACTGGAACTCCTGCACGATGCCGGTCACCACGCCCATCGCGAAGTTGATCAGGAAGAGCTTGCCGTAGAACTTGGTGAGCTTCAGGTACTTCTCGTCGCCGGTGCGGTGCCACATCGTCTGGAGGATCGCCACCAGCACGGACAGGCCGATGGTCAGCGGCACGAAGAGAAAGTGGTAGACGGTGGTGACACCGAACTGCCAGCGGGCGACGTCCAACGCGTCCACCAGTAACCCCCAGGCTGTGCATACTACGAGACGTAGTAAATACTACTGCGCGTCGTAGAGAATGCGGCAGGGGCGGGGGTCCCGAAGCGACCCGGGACCAATGACCCTGATCACCTCTGCCGGACGGCCCGGCGGCGCGCGCCCCGCGCCACGCGGGGACGCCCGCGCGTGCGACCATTGCGCGCTGATGGACACCACCCGCCCGACCTGGCAGCCGCCGCTGATCTGGCGTGCCGCGCAACTGCTCGCCCGCGTCGTCGTCGCGCTCCTGGCCCGCCTGGAGGTCAGCGGCGACGTGCCCGAGGCGCTGCGCCGGGGCCCGCTGATCCTGGCCGCCAACCACATCAGCCCGTTCGACCCCGTCGTGCTCGCCGCCGCCTGCCGCGCCCGGGGCGTCGCCCCCCGGATCATGGCCACCGGCGGACTGTTCCGCACCCCCGTCCTCGGCGCCGCGATGCGCCGCGCCGGGCACCTGCGTGTCGACCGGGGCACCGCCGCCGTCGGCCGCGCCCTCGACGACGCCGCCGCGGCGGTCTCCGGCGGCTCCGTGATCCTGGTCTACCCCGAGGGCCGCATCGGCCTGGACCCCGGCATGTGGCCCGAACGCGGCAAGACCGGCACCGCCCGCCTCGCCCTCGCCTGCGGCGCGCCGGTGATCCCGGTCGCCCAGTGGGGCTCCCACGAGGTGCTGCCCTACCGCGCCCCGAAGGGGCTGCTGCGCGGGGTCGCCCGCGCGGTGTGGCGCCGCCCGGTGCTGCGCGTGCACTTCGGCGAGCCCGTCGACCTGACCGACCTCGCCCACGGCGCGCCCGGCGCCGCCCGGCAGGCCACCGACCGGATCATCGACGCCATCACCGACGCCCTCGTGCCGCTGCGCCCCGACGAACCGGAGCGCCCCCGCCACGTCGACCCCGGCCGCCCGAGCGACACCAGCCGCGCGCACCGCCGGCACCGCCCGCCCGGCTGACCCGCCGCACCGCCGATGCCCACGCGCGCCGTCAGAGCGCCTGCGCCAGCCGCAGCAGCTCGCCGACCGCCGTCGCGACCGGCGTCACCGGAGCCGCCACCACCGCCAGCCGCTGCAACAGCCCGGTGAGCCGGCCCGGTTCGGCGTCCGGACGGGTCAGCTCCGCGCGCACCTGCGCGGCCGTCACCCGGGCCGGCTCCGACAGCTCGCCCCCGTGCCGGTCGAGCACCTCGAGCAGCTGCCGGACCAGCGCCGTGGCGTCGACACCGGCGGGCGCGGCGGCCCACAGGCTGCCGCCGCTGGCGTACGCGCCCGGACCCACCGCCTGGTTGCCCACCTGGCTCACCCCGCCGGACTGCTGGATGCCGTAGTTGGTCGCCTCGGGCATGCCCTTCCTCTCCCCTGCGATTCAGTCGTCACGCGGCCGACGGCTGCGCGACGGCGCCCCGTCGGCCTCTTGCTCGGCGCGGGCGCCCTGGCCCACCGCCTGGTTGCCGACCACACTCAGGCCGCCGGTCTGGATGACGCCCTGGTTGAGGATCGTCGTCTGCCGGTTGCGGAACTCGGCCGTGTCCACCCCACGGGCGTCCAGGAAGTCCAGGATGGCGGCCAGCACGTGCCGCTCGACGACCTTCAGGTGCTTGGCGGCGTCGAGCACCTGGAAGTAGTTGTGGTACTCGGCGCCGGAGGCGACCTCCCGCACGCCGACCCGGGCACCGTAGTCGTAGCCCAGGTCCTCGCGGGCCAGTTGCCGCAGCCGCGCCTGACGCCGCCCACGCGCGGCGCCCCGCACCAGGTCGCGCAGCAGCCGCAGCGGCGCGCCGAGCGCCGTGGGCAGCAACCGCTCGGTGCCGGTGGCCAGCACCTGCGCGAGCTGACTCACCGGCAGCCACTCGGTCAGCCGGTCCACGTCGTGGTACCCCTGCCGCGGCGGCTCCAGCACGGTGCGGGCGCACTCCAGGTAGAGCACCTGACCGTCGGTGGAGAAGTGCAGGAACGTGGAGGCGACGACCTCCCCGCCCCAGGACGGCACCAGGGCGCACAGGTAGTGCCGCGCCGCGCCCTGCGGGCGGCCGGCGACCTCGCGCACCTCGTCGTCGGACCACCGCTGGCGCGGCATCCGCTCCCGGTGCGGCAGCAACCGCGCGTCGCCGGTGAGCCGGTCGCCGCAGACGAACACCCGGTCCTCGAGCAGCAGCCCCGCGAGCCGCTCCGGGGTGGGATCGCCGGCCTGGTCCAGCCGGATCGCCGCCAGCCGGGCCCGCACGTGGTCGATGAGCTCCACGACGGTGAACTGCGCGGGGGCGGACACCTCGCCCGCGGGGGCGGACACCTCGCCCGTGGGGGCGGTCTCGACCGGCCCGTGGGCGTCCGCCAGGATCGGCAGGGCGAACGACCACCCCGCCACCGGCGTGCCGTGCCCGACGAACGGGGTGTAGCCGCCGTAGACGGTCACGTTGCCGCCCTGGGCGCGGTCGACGGCGGCCAGCCGCTCGGCGTCGCGCGCCGGCAGCGACGCCACGTCGGGCGGCCCGGGCCGGAACCGGGTCCGGCGCAACCGGGTCACCAGCAGCCGCCGGGTGCCCAGCAGGTGCCCCACGAGCACCAGGTAGGCGACCAGGCCGGCCGGCAACGCCAGCCACGGCCGACCGACGACCCAACCGGGCAGGCCCGCCGGGTCGTCACCCGGCGTGGCCGCGCCAAGCTGGAAGACCAGCACGAGCGAGACCGTCGCGATCGCGACCATCGACAGGAACGGGCCCACCGGGCCGTTGCGGCCGGGCCGCAGCGGGGCCAGCGAGCTGCCCACCGCCATCGTGACCCCGACCAGCACCGTCGCCAGCGGGGCGAGCAGCACCGCCAGGCCACCGGCGACCAGCAGCCCGACGTCACGCAGACGGCGCCGACGGCGGGCGGACAGGCAGTGCCGCAGCACCGTGCCCAGGTCGAAGCCCACCGACGGGGCGACCGCGCGCAGGTCGTCGTCGAACACCTCGGCGAGCACCCGTTCGGTGAACGTGTCGTCGGTGTGGGCGGCCGCGCACAGGTAGCGGGTGGCCTCGCTGCCGGCGTCCGGATGCGAGCGTGCCGACGGCGCCTCGTCGCGCGGGCCGCTGTGCTGCCGTACCACCATGTCAGCCACCTCCGTGCCGGGTCGCCGGGAACCCCCCACGGCGCGGCCCCGGCCCGCGCACCGCCGCCCAGGCCAGCAGGACACCCACGACGAATCCGCAGTACAGCGCCCCGGAGATCGCGCCGAGCACCGTCGAGGTCAGGTCCACGCCGCGCAGCATGCCGCTGTCTGTGAGGACGTGCGTCGTCACGCCGCCCACCGCCGCGAGCACCGCCGCCGTCACGCTCGCGCCGATCACCGCGAGCACCCGGTGCGTACGCCGCGGCGAGAGCGCCGGGGTGGCCAGCCGACGCAGCAGCGCCACCGCGATCACGACGAACAGCACGGTGCGGGCGTTCTCCGCCAGCCACCAGGCGACCTGGTCGGCCCGCAGCGGCCGCACGTCCCACCTCGGCCAGCCCAGCCCCGCCAGGGTCGCCTCGCCCAGCGCCCCCATCAGCCCCGGCAGTCCGTCGCCCCGGGGCAGTCGGTAGCGCCAGTCGATGATCAGCCGGGCGGTCCACGGGTTACCGGCCAGCAGGACCAGCCAGAGCAGCGGACGGGCCTCCGGCGGGAGGCGCCGGGGCGGGCGCTCCGACGGCGGCAGCGCGATGCGGGCCGGCAGCGGGTCCAACGCCCGGGCCGTCACCCCCGGCGCGGGCGCCGGGGGCTCCTCGGCCCCTCCCCGCCGGGGAGGAGGCATCCATGGCATCACCCGGACATCTTCACCACACCGCAGCGCGACACCGTCGTCACTGTCCGACATCCGCCAGCCGCGCGTCGGTGCGGCGGCGTGGCGGTGGCAACCGGGCGGCCACCCGGCGGCCAACGGGGGCGGGCATACTCCCCGCGTGACCCACGCCTACCTCGACGGCCCCGCACCGCTGGCGTTCGCCCACCGGGGCGGCGCCGCCGAGGGCGACGAGAACACCGCCGCGGCGTTCGCCCGGGCGATCGGGCTCGGCTACCGGTACGTCGAGACCGACGTGCACGGCACCGCCGACGGCGTCGCGGTGGTCTTCCACGACGCCACGCTGACCCGGGTCACGGGCGAGCCGGGGCGCATCGCCGACCTACGCTGGGCCGACCTGGCCGCGGTACGCGTCGGCGGCGCCGCCGTCGTCCCCCGCCTCGACGAGGTCCTCGACGCCTGGCCGCAGGTGCGGTTCAACATCGACGTCAAGGCCGACGGCGGCGTCGAGCCGACGGTGGCCACCGTCGCGCGCGTCGGGGCCGGCGACCGGGTGCTGCTGGCCTCGTTCAGCGACGCCCGGCTGGCCCGCCTGCGCGCCCTGACGCAGGGGCGCGTCGCCAGCAGCCTCGGCATGCGCGGGGTGGCCCGGCTGCGGATGGCGTCGCTGACCGGGCGGGCGTTGCGGCTGCCCCCGTCGGTGGTCGCCGCGCAGGTGCCGGTGCGCTACGGACGGGTGCCCGTGGTGGACCGTCGGTTCCTGCGCCACGCCCACCGCCTCGGACTGCACGTGCATGTCTGGACGATCGACGAACCTGCCGAGATGCACGAGTTACTCGACCTTGGAGTGGATGGCATCATGACCGATCACGTCGGCGTGCTGCGCGACGTCTACCGCAGCCGCGGCCACTGGGCCGCCTGAACCCGTTCGAAGGACCCCGATGGCCGAGACCGTCACCCCCGCCGTGGACGACACCCCCGCCCCGGCGAGCACCCGCCGCGAACGCAGCGGCTGGTACTTCTACGACTGGGCGATGTCCGCCTTCTCCACCACCGTCATCACCGTCTTCCTCGGCCCGTTCCTGACGACCGTCACCGAACTCGCCGCCGGCTGCGAGCTCGGCGCCGACACCTGCGAGGGCTACGTCCACCCGCTGGGCATCAAGGTCGCCGCCGGCTCGTACTTCCCGTACCTGGTGTCGCTGTCGGTGTTCCTCACCGTGTTCGCGCTGCCTGTCGTCGGCGCGATCGCCGACCGCTCGGCGCACAAGAAGCGGCTGCTCGCCGCCGCCGCCTTCACCGGCGCCGGGGCCACCGTCGGCATGCTCTTCGTCACCGGCGACCGGTACCTGCTGGGCGGGGCGCTGTTCATGGTCGCCAACATCGCCTTCGGTGCCGGTGTCGTGGTCTACAACTCGTTCCTGCCGCGCCTCGGCGGCCCTGACGAACGCGACGGCATCTCCAGCCGGGGCTGGGCGCTGGGCTACCTGGGCGGCGGCCTGCTGCTGGCGCTCAACCTCGTCGCGGTCAGCATGCTCGGCGAGGAGGGCAACCACCAGCGCACCCTCGACCTGGCCCGCTGGTCGATCGTGTCCGCCGGCGTGTGGTGGGCGGTGTTCACCCTGATCCCGCTGCGCTGGCTGCGCGAGCACCCCACGGCCGCCGCGCTGGCCGGCGGCAACCCGCTCACCGACGGGTTCCGGCAGCTCGGCCGCACCCTGCGCGAGATCAAGGCGTACCCGCTGACGCTGTTCTTCCTGCTGGCGTTCCTGGTCTACAACGACGGCATCCAGACCGTCATCGCCCTGGCCAGCCAGTACGGCACCGAGGAGCTGAAGCTCGGGCAGAGCACCCTGATCGTCACCATCCTGCTGGTGCAGTTCCTCGCCTTCGGCGGCGCGCTGCTGCTCGGCGCCCTCGCCAAGCGCATCGGCGCCTGGAAGACCGTGCTGATCAGCCTGGTGCTGTGGACCGGGGTGATCCTCGGCGCGTTCCGGCTGCCCGCCGAGGCGCCGCTGCCGTTCATGATCCTCGGCGCCGCCATCGGCCTGGTGCTCGGCGGCAGCCAGGCGTTGAGCCGGTCGCTGTTCAGCCAGCTCATCCCCGCCGGCAAGGAGGGCGAGTACTACGGCTTCTACGAGATCAGCGACAAGGGCACCAGCTGGCTCGGCCCGCTGGCCTTCGGCATCGTGTTCCAGCTCACCAACTCCTACCGGGTGGGCCTGGTCTCCCTGCTGATCTTCTTCGTCGTCGGGTTCCTGCTGCTGCTGGCCGTGCCGATCCGCCGGGCGATCGTCGCCGCCGGCAACACCCCGCCCCGGGTGCTCTGAGCGACGCGCGCCCGTCCGCGCCGGCCGGATCAGCCGACGTCGATCGGCTAGGCTGCCCGACCGTGACCCACCACGCCGCCGCCCCGACCTGCCTGGCGCGCCCGCCGCTGGGCCCCGACGACTCCCCCGCCGGGTGCGCCGCGGCGCGGGGCGTGGACGGGCGTCCGCTGCACGCGGCGGCGTTGAAGTTCTTCTGGGGGCCGATGGACTGCGGCAAGTCCACGATGGCGTTGCAGATGAACCACAACCACTCCCGGCAGGGCCGCCGCGGCCTCGTCACCACCCGCATCGACCGCTCGCTCGGCCCGCAGGTCACCACCCGCATCGGCCTGGCGCACGAGGCCGTCGAGGTCACCGACGAGCTGGATCTGCGCACCCTCGTGCGCGACACCTGGGCCGAGGGCGTCCGCGTCGACTACCTGATCTGCGACGAGGCGTCGTTCTACAACCTGGAGCACATCGAGCAGATGGCCGAGCTGGTCGACAGCTACGACGTCGACGTGTACGCGTTCGGGCTGGCCACCGACTTCCGCTCGTGCCTGTTCCCGGCCGCGCAGCGGCTGTTCGAACTCGCCGACGAGGTGGCCCGCATCCAGGTCGAGGTGCTCTGCTGGTGTGGCCGGGAAGGGCTGCTCAACGCCCGCGTCGTCGACGGCCGGGTGGTCCGTGAGGGCCTGCAGGTCGTCATCGGCGACACCGTGGACAGCGCCGAGGTGCGCTACCAGGTGCTCTGCCGCCGGCACTACCGCGCGGGCGAACTCGGCCCCCGCCGCTGAGGAGTCAGTACGGGTCACCGCACACCCGCCAGTCGCCGTCCTCGCGTACCACCGACAGCTTCCGCTCCTCGGTGAGGCCGCTGTCGCGGGTCAGCCGCACCGTCACGGTGCCGCGCGGGCTGCCACCCCGCGTCGCCACCGACACGTCGACGATCTCGTAGCCGTCGACCACCGGTGGGGTGCGCAGCCAGCTGGTGAACCCGATGGGGCTCCACCGGCTGCGCGTGTCGGCGCAGAGCCGCTCGTACGCGCCGTCGGTGTCGCCCGCCGCCACCGACCGCAGGAACCCGTCGGCGGTCTCCCGCACCGGGCCGCTGGCCTGCGTGACCACCTGCACGTTCCAGGCGCCCAGCCCGGCCACCCCGACGCAGCACAGCAGCACGGTCACGCCCGCGAACACCAACCCGGTACGCACCGGGCGGCCCCGACGGGCCGGCCGGCTCCACGGCTGCTCAGCGCCCACCCGTCGACCGTAGAGAACTGGCGGGCCTGCCCGCAGGAAAGTCGGCGCTGTCGTCCCCGTGCCGGCCGGCCGGGTCGCGGTCGCCGCCGGAGCCCGTCGTCCCCGCCGCGCGCGGTCACGGCTCGATGAGCCCGGCCCGGATGGCGTAGCGGGTCAGTTCCAGCCGGTCGCGCAGGCCGAGCTTCTGCAGCAGGTTGGCCCGGTGCCGTTCGACGGTCTTGACGCTGATGAACAGCAGGCGGGCGATCTCCTTGGAGGAATGGCCCTCGGCGACGAGCTTGAGGATCTCCTCCTCGCGCTCGGTGATGGCCCTGGCCGGCAGGCTCTCGCCCCGGGCGCTGCGCTCCAGGTAGGTGCGGATGAGGGCGTTGATGGCGCCGGGGTAGAGGAACGGCTCGTCGCGTACGGCGGCGCGGCAGGCCTCCACCAGGTCGCGGTCGGCGACGGACTTGAGCACGTAGCCGTTGGCGCCGACCTTGAGGGCCTCGAAGAAGTACTGCTCGTTGTCGTACATCGTCAGGATGAGGATGCGCAGGCCCGGTTGCTGCCGGGACAGCTCCCGGGCCGCCTGCAGGCCGGTCAGCCGCGGCATGGCGATGTCGAGGATGGCCAGGTCGGGGCGCTCGGTCTGGGCCAGGGCGATGGCCTCCGCGCCGTCGCCGGCCTCGGCCACGACGGTCAGGTCCGGTTCGCTGTCGAGGATGAGGCGCACGCCACGGCGCACGAGGGCGTGGTCGTCGGCGAGCAGGATGCGGGTGGTCACGGCCGGGCCTCCCGGTCGCCGACCGGCACCCGCAGCCGCACCTCGGTGCCGCCGTCCGGGCCGGGCCCCACGCCGAGCTGGGCGCCGATGAGCAGGGCCCGCTCCCGCATGCCGCGCACGCCGGCGCCCTCGGCGGCGTCGCCGATGCCCCGGCCGTCGTCGCGGATCCGCAGCTGCACGTGGCCCGGTCGGCGGGTCAGCGACAGCTCGACGGTGGCGGCCCGCGCGTGCCGGACGGTGTTGGTGAGGGCCTCCTGCGCCACCCGGTAGATCACCAGTTCGGCCTCGCCGTCGAGGGCGGGCAGGTCCGCGTCGAGGTGTTGGCGCACCGACAGGTCCGTGTGCCCGGTGACCTCCGTGACGAGCGCCTTGAGGGCGCTGGTCAGGCCGAGTTCCTCCAGCACGCCGGGACGCAGCCGGCGGGCGATGCGGCGGATCTCGTCGAGGCTGTCGCGGGTGGTCTCCTGCACCTGGGCGAGTTGGGCGCGGACCGGTTCGGGCGCGTGCCGGGCGACCTGCTTGAGTTCGAGCAGGACCGCGGTCAGCGTCTGGCCGACCTCGTCGTGCAGTTCCTGGGCGACGCGCCGGCGCTCGGCCTCCTGGGCGGACAGGGCGCTGGCCGCGCTGGAGGCCCGCTCCGCCTCCAGCCGGTCGATCATGGCGTTGAAGGCGCGGATCAGGTCCGCGATGCCGGCCTGCCCGGCCGGGACCGGGCGGGGTTCGGGCTGCAGCAGGTCGATGGTGGTCATGGCCCGGGTCAGCCGGTGCAGCGGCGCGAGGCCGACGCGCAGCAGCGCGGCGTTGGCGACCAGCATCGCGGCGAGGCCCACGGTCAGCACGACGGCCTCGGTGAGCAGCACGGGGGTGGACACCGTGACCGGGCCGAGCAGCAGCAGCGTGGCGGCGACGAGTACGGCGGCGTTGAGCAGGAAGATCCGCCAGAACAGCGACACGACGGTACCTCCCCTCCCGGGCCGGGTTCGACGCCGTCCGACGCCGGCGCTCGTCCGCCGTGCGGGACGCGACGGGCCGGCACGTGCCGCGGCGGTGATCACCTCATCATGGCCAGCCTGTCGGCCGGGGCGCGTCCTGTAAATGCGTGCCGGCACCCATTATCCGCCGCGGGTCCGCCGGGCCGCCGACGAGCCGGCACCGAGCAGACCGCCGACGAGCCGGGCAACGAGCGGGCCGCCGACGAGCCGGGCGCCGAGCGGGCCGCCGACGAGCCGGGCGCCGAGCGGGCCGGCGGCAAATGGGTGTCAGCCCCGATGTCGGCCCGCAGCGCACCGATGACCATGAACGCGAGCCCGGGGCCGGGAGCCGCGCCGGGCTCCGATGCCTCGTGCCCGGCTCCCACCGTCGCCGCCCGCGCGGGCGCTCCCCGTCGCGGCGCGCCGAACCCGGGAGGCCCCTGTGAACCGTCATCCGATGGTGACCGAACCCGCGCCACCGGAAGCCCGGACGCTCACCCGCGCGCACCGGCGCGTCGGGGTGGAGCACGGTCCGCCGCCGGGCGGGTGCCCGTGAGCGCGTGGCCCGCCCTCGCCGCGATCGTCATCTTCACGGTCGCCTTCGTCTTCATCGCCACCGAGAAGATCAACCGGGTCGCGGTGGTGCTGGGCGCCGCCGGCCTGATGGCCGCGCTCGGGCTGGTGCCCGGCTCGGACGTGTTCTACTCGCACCACGCCGGCATCGACTGGGACGTCATCTTCCTGCTCCTCGGCATGATGATCATCGTCGGGGTGATCAAGCAGACCGGCGTGTTCGAGTTCATGGCGATCTGGGCCGCACAGCGCTCGCAGGGGCGGCCGTACCGGCTGATGGTGCTGCTCGTCGCGATCACCGGTATCGCCTCGCCGGTCCTGGACAACGTCACGACGGTGATGCTGGTCGCCCCGATCACCATCTCCGTGTGCCGCCGACTGGGCATGCCCGCCGCGCCGTACCTGATCGCCGAGGTGCTCGCCGCCAACATCGGCGGCGCGGCCACCCTGATCGGCGACCCGCCCAACATCATCATCGGCAGCCGCGCCGGACTGAGCTTCAACGACTTCCTCTGGCACATGGCCCCGATCACGGTGGTGATGTTCCTGGCGTTCCTGGTGCTGGCGCGGGTCATGTTCCGCCGCGCGTTCGTGCACCGCCCCGAGCGGTTCGAGGCCGTACGCGACATGGACGCCCGCGCCGCCATCACCGACCCGCGGATGCTGATCCGCTGCCTGGTCGTGCTCGGCCTGGTGATCGTCGCCTTCACGCTCCACACGGTGATCCACATCGACGTGGCCGTCGTCGCGCTGCTCGGTGCCGGGCTGATGGTCCTGGTGTCCAGGACGGACAGGTCGACCTATCTGGGCGAGGTCGAATGGCCGACGCTGGTGTTCTTCACCGGCCTGTTCGTGATGGTCGCCGGCCTGACCGAGACCGGCGTGATCAGCTGGATCGGCGAGCGGGCCAGCGCCGCCGTCGGCGACAACTACTTCGCGGCGGCGACGGGTCTGGTCTTCGGCTCGGCGGTGCTCGGGGCGTTCTTCGACAACATCCCCTACGCGGCGACCATGGCGCCCATCGTGGAGGGCCTCGTCGCGGGGGCCCCGGACCCGGGTACCGGCCAGGCGCTGTGGTGGTCCTTCGCCCTGGGCGCCGACCTGAGCGGCAACGGCACGGCCGTGGCGGCCAGCGCCAACATCGTCGTACTGGGCATCGCCGCCCGCGCCAAGGAACCGATCAGCTTCTGGCAGTTCACCCGGTACGGCATCGTCACCACGATCATGACCACGCTGATCGCCTGGGTGTACGTGTGGCTGCGCTACTTCGTGGCGTAGCCGAGCCCCGGCGCGCCCACGCCGGCGACCGGCCAGCCGGCCGGTCCGCCGGGCAACACGACAGGAGGCAATGATGCAGATAGAACGCGTGCCGCTGCCCGGTATCGGCGTCGGCTACACCCTGCACACCGGACAGGGACAGGTGATCGGGATCGTCTGCCATCGCGGCGGCCGGCGCGACGTCGTCGTCTACGCGCCCGGTGACCCGGACACCGTGGAACGGTCCGTGACCCTCAGCGCGACCGAGGCGCAGGAGGTGGCCGAACTGCTGCACCCCGTCGCCACCATCGACCACGTCACGCACCTGAAACGGCACCGGGAGGCGATCAGCGTCGTCGAGCTGCCGGTAACGGCCGCGTCGCCGTACGACGGTCGGACCCTGGCCGAGGCGGTCGCGCGCGTCCACGGGGTGAGCGTCGTCGCCGTCGTGCGCGACGGACGGACGATCACCGCACCGGGGCTGGGGCACGTCCTGGCCCACGGCGACGTCCTGATCGCCGCCGGGGGCCAGCAGAGCATCGAGGCGCTGAGCCGGGCGCTGGTCCACACGGACCCGTAGGCCGCGGGTTGCCGGCCGGTGGCTGCCGCGTCCGCGCGGCGTCCACCGGCCACCGCGGCTCAGCCGCGGCGGCGGGCCCGGGCGGCCCAGATGGCGTACGCGGGATCGCGGTCGAGGTTGTGCCGGTCCCGGTCGTAGCGGCGGGTGGTGCGCGGGTCGGCGTGGCCCATCGCGTCCTGCACGTCCTCCAGGGGCACGCCCTCGGCGCGGGCGGTGGTGGCGAACGCGTGCCGCAGCGAGTGCGGCGACAGCCTCGCCCAGGCCGGGATGCCGGCCGTCCGGGCCAGCCGGCGCACCAGCCGGAACATCGCGTGCCGGTCCAACCGGGCCCCGCTGGCGGTGACCAGCAGCGGACCGGTCAGCTCGTGCACCGCCACGCCCTGCGCGGCGGCCCGCTGGGCCAGGTACGCGTCGACGGCGTACGCGGTGCCGGGGGTCAGGGCGCGACGACGCGACTTGCCGCCCTTGCCGACGAACCGCACGCTGCGGTGGCCCCGCTCGGCGCCCAGGTCGGCCAGGTCGAGCGAGACCAGCTCCCCCACGCGCAGTCCGAGGTCGGCCAGCAACGCGATCGCCGCCCGGTTGCGCGCGGCGGTCGGTCCGGTGTCGGCCTCGGCGGCGGCGAGCAGCGCGTCGACCTCCTCGGGGGTGAGACCGACCGTCGCGGAGTGGTCCCGGTCGATGCGGGGGCGGTCGGCGCCGGCGACCGGATTCGCCTCGACCGCGCGCAGCTTGACCAGGAAGTCGTACCAGCTGGACAGGGCGGAGAGCCGGCGCGCGACGGTGGCGGGGGTGAGCGGCTTGCCGGTCCGCGCGCCGAGCGTGGCCTCCAGCGCCCGACCGTACTCGTTGACGTGCAGGAAGTTCGCCTGCAACGGGTCCAGTTCGCGGGCGGCGCACCACGCGAGCCAGCCGGCGACGTCGCGCCGGTACGCGTCGCGGGTGTGCTCGGACAGCCGCCGGTTGCGCAGCCACGCCTCGGTGAAGTCGACGGGTCCCCCGGGCAGGGCCAGCGGGGTGGGCCGGCTTGGCCGCGCCGGAGCGTTCGGGGAGAGCATGTGAAAAAGGTTCTCAGCTTCGGGTCGGGAACGGGAGGAGGCGCGCCCTACGCGATCGTGGCCACCGCCGGCTCCTCGACGATCCGCCGGTCGGCCAGCCGCCAGCGCCGGTCGATCCCGACCGCCTCGGCGAACCAGGCGTCGTGGCTGACCATCACCAGGGTGCCCCGGAACTGCCGCAGCGCCTCCTCCACCACGTCGAGGGCGTCGAAGTCGAGATAGTTCGTCGGCTCGTCGAGCAGCAGCACCTCGGCCGGGCTGTTCACCAGCACCGCGAGCAGCAGCCGGCGCAGCTCACCCGCGGAGAGCGCCCGCAGCGGCACGTCCCACCGCTCCGGGCCGAACAGGTGGGCGTCGAGCAGCCGTTCGGCGTCGTCGACGTACACGGGTACCCGGGAGCGGAAGTAGTCGCGCACGGTGACGTCGGTACGCAGTGCGTCGTGGGTCTGCGGCAGCATGGCGACCGGCTCGTCGGCGACGACCTCGCCCCCGGCAGGGTGGTCCTCGGCGGCGAGGGCCCGCAGCAGGGTGGTCTTGCCAGCGCCGTTCGCGCCGGTGAGCAGGATCCGGTCGCCGGCGCGGACGCTCAGGTCGACGCGGTCGAGCAGCACCCGGCCGCCGGCGCGCAGCGTCAGGCCCCGCGACCGCAGCACCTCCCGCCCGCCGGTGCCCTGCTGGGGGAACGCCAGCGTCAGCGGCGGCCGGGTACGGGGCTCGGCGAGCCAACGGATCGAGTCCATCTGCCGGCGCAGCCGCCGCTCGCGGGCCTTGGCCTTCCTCGCCACCTTCTTGGCGTAGCGGCGCTGCTGGTCGGCGCCGAGGCCGCTGCGCACGGTCTCCTCGACTCCGCGGGCCTGCTCCTTGGTGCGGTCGATGTCGGCAAGCCAGCGCCGGTGGTCCTTCTGCTGCGCCTCGTAGTCCAGCAGCAGCCGCTGCCAGCGGCGCGTCTTCTCCGCCCGGTAGTCGCTGTAGCCGCCAATGTAGGTCTGCGGCGCCTCGTGGATGCCGTCCAGCTCGACGATCCTGGTCACCGTGCGGTCCAGGAACGCCCGGTCGTGGCTGACCACCAGCACCGCGCCTGGAAATGCCGCCAGCCAGTCGCCGAGCCAGGCGATCCCGTCGGCGTCGAGGTGGTTGGTCGGCTCGTCGAGCACCAGCAGGTCCGGGGCGTGCAGCAGCACCCGGGCGAGGGTGAGCCGGGCCTGCTCGCCGCCGCTGACCCGGCGCAGCGGGGTGTCGTCGCGCAGATGGTCGACGTCGAGGCGCTGGCGGACCTCCGTCAGCCGGGCCTGCGCCCGCCAGCCGTCCAGCGCCGCCCAGCGTTCCTGTGCGTCGCCGTACTCGGCGAGCGCCGTGCCGTCGCCGTCGACCATCCGCCGTTCCAGATCACGCAGCAGTGCGGCCAGGGGTTGCAGCTCGCCGAGCCCGGCGGCGAGGAACTGCCCGACGGTGGCGTCCGGGTCCGGCACCTGCTGGGCGAAGTAGCCGACCCGCACGCCGGGAGCCAGGGCGACGTGCCCGCCCGACGGTGGTTCCTCGCCGGTGAGCACCCGCAACAGGGTGGACTTGCCCACGCCGTTCGGGCCCACGAGGCCGACCCGGTCGCCGGCGTTCAAAACCAGATCGACGTCGGTGAACAGCGGCTCGGTGTCGTAGTGCTTGCTGACGGACGCGACCTTCAACACGGGGTGCTCCTCCGCGGGACGACGGGCGGGGCCGTCGACGCCCGGGCGGGCGGACGGTCGGAACCGGCGGCGGCGGGGCGCTGCCCTGCCGCATCCTGCGGGATCACATCGTCCGGTCGA
The DNA here is from genome assembly GCF_040704175.1 of Micromonospora sp. NPDC047812. Lineage (NCBI taxonomy): Bacteria > Bacillati > Actinomycetota > Actinomycetes > Micromonosporales > Micromonosporaceae > Micromonospora > Micromonospora sp. NPDC047812. Next base: position 81,540 of record NZ_JBEYRY010000007.1, read on the forward strand.
CTCCTGACGGTTCGGCTGTGGGACCGCCGTCGAGTGTGGCACCGGCCCACGGCCCCCGCCACCGATTTGCCCCTCCCGGCGCGACGCCGCGTACACACCTGTCGTCGCCGGCTCTCGGCCGCGCCCCCGCACACGCCACGGGGGCGGGCGACCGCGCCGGCCGTCCCGCCCCCGTCCGCCGGGATCAGGCGTTGATCTCCTTGCGGCCGTTGCCGGTGGCGGTGGCCGTGACGGTGACCCGGCGGGGCTTGGCCCGCTCCGCGACGGGGATCCGCAGGGTCAGCACGCCGTTGTCGTAGCCGGCCTCGAGCTTGTCGGTGTCGAGGGTGTCGCCGAGGAAGAGCCGGCGGGTGAAGGTGCCCATCGGGCGTTCGGCGGCGACGAGCTCGACGTTGTCGCCGGCGGGCCGGCGGCGCTCGGCGCGCACGGTCAGCACGTTGCGCTCGACGGTGCAGTCGATGCTGTCCGGGTCGACGCCGGGCAGGTCGAACGCCGCGTAGAACCAGTCGCCGTCGCGGTAGGCGTCCAGGGGCATGACCGCGGGGCGCGCGGCGGTGCCGAAGAACTGCTCGGTGATCCGGTCGAACTCACGGAACGGGTCGGTACGCATCAACATGGCCTGCCTCCTCGGTTCTCCTGGCCGAAGGTCCTTGAGTTGAGCCGATATGACTCAACTTCCTCTTCTGTATTTAGCGCGTTCCGGCCGCGTCGTCAACTCACAGGACCTTCTCGAACCAGTGCTCGGCGTAGGGGCCGTCGTTGTACGCCGGGATCTCCCGGTAGCCGTGCCGGGCGTACAGGGCGCGGGCCTCGACCAGGTCGCCACGGGTGTCCAGTCGGATCCGGTCGGCCCCGGCGGCGCGGGCCCGCTCCGCCACGGCGGCGAGCAGGACCGCCCCGCCGCCGTGGCCGCGGTGCGCGGGGCGCACGTACACCCGGGTCAGCTCCGCCCAGCCCGGCCGGTACCGCAGCCCGGCGCAGCCGGCCGGACGACCGTCGCGGTGCGCGACCAGGAGGATCCCGGTGGGTGCGGCCAGGTCGTCGCTCGGCTCGTCGGCCATCGCCGCCGCGACCTCGCCCGGCCTGACCGGGCGGCCGTGGTAGCGGCGGACCATCTCCTCGAAGTACTCCTCGAGCAGGGTCGTCGCCTCGGGCCGGTCCGGAGGGGTCGGGGCAGTCGTCCAGGCAGTCGCGCTCACCCGTCGATCCTCGCCCCCGGGTCAACGGGATATCCGCCGGTCACGGGTTCGGCGCGGACGGTCAGTCGCCGATGCGCCAGTAGACGCCCTGCTCACGGGCCAGCAGCTGCTCGTCGATCAGGTACCGGCGCAACGCCGCGTGGTCGGAGCCGCCGCGCTCGCACCAGCGCCGCAACACCTCGTCCACCTCGCGCTCCGGATAGCGCACCCCCGGCTCGAAGGACTTCGCCACGTGCGCGAGGACCACCCGTCGCCGGCCGCGCTGCGCCGGCAGGCCGGTCAGCCTGTCGTCGTGCACGAAGGTGCGCAGCACGCGGTCCGTGGAGTCGCCGGCCGGACGGGGCGGCGCCGGCGTCCGGGCCGCCTCCCGCAGCCGCTCGGCGTCGACCCGCAGGTCACCGTCGCCGCCGGTCACCAGGCCCGCGTCGACGAGCCGGCGGATCGCGGTCAGCACCTGCCGCGCCGGCAGGCCCGTCCGGTCGGCCACCGCCGGGGCGTCGGCGTCGCCCAGCACGATCGCCGCGAAGACCTGCCGCCGTACGTCGTCGGCGAGTGCCCCCGCCAGAGCCTGCGCTGTCATGCGGCCACCCTGTCAGCCGCCGTACGCGGGCCGCACCCCCATTTCCGCCGGAGGTGGCGCACCCCCGCGAGCCCGGTGGTGCTACTCGCCGACCGCCTCGGCGCGCAGCACCACCCGGCGCAGCAGGTCGGACAGCTGCCGCCGCTCGTGCGGGGCGAGCGCGGCCAGCAGCCGGTGCTCCTCTGCGCCCCGGACGTCCATGGCCCCGTGCCAGGCCGCCTGCCCCGCCTCGGTCAGCTCCACGTCGACGCGCCGCCGGTCGGTGGTGGACGGGATCCGGCGCACGAAGCCGCGCCGGAGCAGCGCGTCAACGCGGGCGGTGACGGAGGCGGGCGCCATCGCCAGGTCGCGGGCCAGGTCCGAGGGGGCCGCCCGGCCGCCCCGCCCGGCCAGGGCGTGCAGGGTGTCGTACTCGTGGCCGTGCAGGTCGAGGCCGACCAGGGTCCGCTCCTTGACCTCGCGCAGGTGGCGGGTGAGGAACTGGATCCTGGTCACCGCTCCTTCGACGTCGGGGTCGAGCGTCGGGAGGATCGGCAGCCAGCGCTCGACGTGCCGGTCGACGTGGTCGCGGTCGCTCATGCGGCCAGCCTATGCGACGTCAAACTATTCGTTGTCTAAAAGTTCGATGTCGAAGTACATTGCCCGGGTGACCCATCCCCTGCGCGTACGCGAGTTCCGGCTGCTCTTCCTCGGCCGTACCGTCTCCACCGTCGGCGACGCGGTCGTGCCCGCCGCGCTCGCCCTGGCCGTGCTGCGGGCCACCGGCTCCACGGGCGCCCTCGCCCTCGTGCTGGCCTGCGCGTTGGTGCCCCGCCTGCTCCTGCTGCCCCTCGGCGGCGTGCTCGCCGACCGCCTCGACGCCCGCCGCGTCGCGATCCTCGCCGACCTCGTACGGTGCCTCGCGCAACTCGCCGTCGGCGTCGAACTCCTCGGCGCCGCGTCGCTCGACGTGATCGCGGTAGCCGCCGCCGTCGGCGGCGCCGCCGGCGCGTTCGCCCTGCCCACCGCCTCGCCCCTGGTCGCCGGCACGGTCGAGCCGGCCCAACGGCAGCAGGCCAACGCCCTGATGGGCGTCACCGCCAACACCAGCCGCCTCGCCGGCCCGGCCCTCGCCGGCGCGCTCATCTGGGCCGCCGGGCCCGGCTGGGCGTTCGTCCTCGACGCCGCGACGTTCGCGCTCAGCGCGCTGCTGCTCGCGCTCGTCCGGGTCCGCCACGTCCCGATGCCGCGACGGAGCGTCCTCGCCGACCTCGCGCACGGCTGGCGGGAGGTCCGCAGCCGCGACTGGTTCTGGACCAGCCTGCTCGGCCACGGCGTGTGGAACGGCGCCGCCGCCGTCCTGATGACCCTCGGCCCGGCGGTCGCCGTGCGTCGCCTCGGCGGCGAGGGCGTCTGGGTGCTGATGCTCCAGGCCGGCGCGGTCGGCATGCTCGCCGGCTCGCTGCTCGCCGCCCGGATCCGCCCCCGCAGACCGGTGCTGACGGCCAACCTCGGGCTGGCCAGCTACGCCGCGCCGCTGGCACTGCTCGCCGTCGCCGCGCCCGCCCCGCTGGTCATCACCGCCTACGGGGTCGCGCTGAGCGCCATCGGCTACCTCAACCCGGTGTGGGAGACCGTCGTGCAGGGACAGTTCCCGCCGCACGTCCTGGCCCGGGTCACCTCGTACGACTGGCTGGTCTCCCTCGGCGCGATGCCGCTGGGTTACGCCCTCGCGCCGATGGCCGCCCGGGCCTGGGGGGAGTCCGCGCCGCTGCTCGCGGCGGGCGCTCTGGTCCTCGTCGCCTGCGCCGGCACCGCCGCCGTGCCCGGCGTACGGCGGCTCACCTCGTCACCGGTGCCGCCCGCCGACGAGACGAGCCGCCGCGCGGTGAACGCACCGAGCGCGTGACCGGCCGGCACGGCCCCCCTCACAGACGGATCAGTCCGCGGGCCCTGGCGGCGGCGACGGCGGTACGGGAATCGACACCGAGCTTGCCGTGGACGTGCACCAGGTGCGTCTTGACGGTCGCCGGGCTGGGGTGCAGCCGTCGGCTGATCTGCTGGTTGGACAGCCCGTCGGCGACGAGTTGCAGGACCTCGGTCTCGCGACGGCTCAACGCGGTGCCCGGGGCCCGCAACCGGCCCATCAGGCGACGGGCGACGGCCGGGGCGAGGGCGGACCGGCCGGCGGCCGGCGCGCGCACGGCCGCGGCGAGTTCCTCGGGCGGGGCGTCCTTGAGCGTGATCGCCCACCTCGCCGGCGGTTTCCGCCGCGCCGGGCGCGCCCGCGCCGCCGAACTGCTGGCGGCGGTGGGGCTCACCGAGCAGGCCGACCGTCGCCCGCGCCCTGATGAACAACCCGGCGGTCCTGCTGGTCGACGAGCCCACCAGCGCGCTGGACCACGGGCGCGGTGCGGCGATCGTCGAGCTGGTCACCGACCTCACCCGGCCGCGCGACACCGCCACCGTCCTGGTCACCCACGGCCGGCCTTCACGGGCGATGATGGAGAGGTGACCGAACCCGTCGCCGACCCCGCCGCGCCGGCGCGGCGGCGTGCGACGCCCACGGATGAGCGGCCCACCGCCGCCGGCCCTCGCGCCACCGGCCCGTGGGCGGTCGCCACGACGACGACGGCGGTGCTGCTCCTGCTCTCCGGCCGCTACGGTCATCACCGCGACGAGCTGTACTTCCTGCTCTGCGGCCAGCACCTCGACTGGGGCTACGTGGACCAGGGCCCCCTGGTGCCGGCGCTGGCCCGGCTGGCCGACACGATCGCCCCGGGCAGCCTGGTGGCGCTGCGCACCCCGTCGGCGGTGGTCGGCGGCGTGGCGGTTCTGCTGGTCACCGCGATCGCCCGCGAGTTCGGCGCCGGTCGCGGCGCGCAGACCTGGGCCGCCTTCCTCGCGGCCACCGCCGGCATCGTGCTCGCCGGCGGGCACCTGCTCAGCACCACCACCGTCGACCTGCTGGTCTGGCTGACGGCCGCATTCTGCGTGGTGCGGCTGCTGCGCACCGCCGACAGCCGGTGGGCGCTCGGCGTCGGGCTCGCGCTCGGCGTCGGGATGCTCAACAAGCTGCTGCCGGCACTGCTCGCCGTGGGCCTGCTGGCCGGCATCACCATCGCCGGGCCGAGGCGGCTGCTGCGCGACCGGTGGGTGCTCGTGGCCGTCGCCGTCTTCCTGCTGCTCGCCGCGCCGAGCCTGATCTGGCAGGCAACGCACGACTTCCCGCAGCTGTCGGTGGCCGCCGCGATCGCCGACGGCGACAGCTCCTACAGTGGCCGGCTCGACGCGCTCGTCCTCCAGTTCGTCATCATCAGCCCGTTCACGGTCCCGATCTGGGTCGCCGGGCTGGTGGCGCTGCTGCGGCGGCCGGCCTGGCGCGCCTGGCGGCCCGTCGCATGGGCCTGGCTGGTGGTCCTCGGCATCGTGCTGCTCGCCGGCGGCAAGGGCTACTACGACGCCCCGCTGTTGCTGGTGCTCACCGCCGCCGGAGCCGTCGTCGTCTCAGGCTGGGCGTCGCGAGGTCGCGCCGTCGCCCGCCGAGGCCTGCTGGTGGTCGGCGCCGTGCTCACCGCCGCCAGCAGCATGGTGCTGCTGCTGCCCGTGCTGCCGACCGACCGGCTTCCCGGCTTCGTCGTCGCCGCCAACTACGACGCCGGCGAGACCATCGGCTGGCCCGCCTTCGCGGACTCGCTCGCCGCCGTCCATCGTGGTCTGCCCGTCGACCAGCGGCAGCGCGCCGTGATCCTCGCCGGCAACTACGGCGAGGCCGGCGCCGTGGCGCGGTACGGTCCGGCGCGTGGACTGCCGCGCGCGTACTCCGGCCACAACAGCATGGTCGACTTCGGCCGTCCGCCGCAGGACGCGGACGTGGTGATCGCGGTCGGGTTCGCGCGACCGGACCGGCTGCGGGGCTGGTTCACCGAGGTCACCCTCGCCGGGCGGGTGGACCAGCGCGTCGCCGTCGACAACGACGAGAACGGCGGCCCGATCTGGGTCTGCCGCGGCCTGCGACGTCCGTGGGCCGAGATCTGGGACACCGAGGTACGCCACCGAGGCTGACCGCCTCCACGGCCGCTCCCGGCGAGATCGGCCGCCCGGCCCGGGTAGGAGCCCGGGTCACTTCCCGACCGGGCCCCCGGCGAGTTCGGCGACGATGTCCAGGTGCCCCAGGTGACGGGCGTACTCCTGGAGCAGGTGGAACAGCACCCGTTCCAGCGTCGCCGGATCGGCGCCGTCCCACCGGGGACCCGGCGCGCCGACCGCCGTCAGGTCGTTGGCCCTCACCACCGCGGTCGTGTGCGCGCCCTGCGCGCGCAGGGCGGCCAGCACATCTACGACGCTCTCCTCCGGTCCCACGTACCACGCGTCGCCCCGCCGGTCGCCCCACGGCTGCGCGACGTCGCGGCCCTGGAAGCCCCACTCGATCCAGCGCAGCTCCACATACCGCAGGTGCGTGAGCAGTTCCAGCGGGGTCCAGCCCGACGGCAGCCGACTGCGGCGCAGCTCCTCCTCCGGCAGCGCCGACACCTTGGCCAGCACGCTGTCACGGAAGAAGTCGAGGTAGCCCAGGAACACCTCGGCGCGGTTGGCGGCCGGGACGGTTGGCGAGGGGAACGGCATCGTCACAGGACCAATTGTGTGCCCAGCGCCTATCCGGCCCGGGCGGGGCCGCGACCGCACGCCACCACCCGCCGTGCCCGAGGGCCAGCGCTGCACGGCGTCGCCCGGTGCGGCAGAGTGACACCGTTGGCGGCAGGCGAGGGAGGGTGGTGCGCGTGGAGGGTCCGACCGGGGTGGTGTTCCCGAACACCGACGCGGGACGCAGCACGTCCGCGCTCGGGCGGGCGGTCGTGGCCGACGCCCTGCGCGCCGTCGATCCGGTCGGCGCGCGCTCGGCGGAACACGAGACGAACTGGCGCCACGGTTACCTCGGGCACTTCCGACGGCTCGTCGAGGCCGGACTGCTCTCCCGCGAGGCCGCGGTGACGATCGCCCGCGACGGGCTCGCCTCGCTGCACCGCCGGATGACCGTGCTGCGCGCCGACGGCACCGAGATCGGCCTCGCCGACGCGTTCGACACGCCCGCCGAGGTCGCGCCGCTGCGGACGGCGACGGTCGCCGGCACCGGCGAGGTCGACCGGGAGTTGTCCCTGCCGTACCGGGGCCGGCGGCTGCGCGGCGACGACCTGCGCCGCCGGCTCGACGCGTGGGTGGGCGCCGGCGTCGTCGAGCCGTCCTGCGTCGACGCGGTACGCGCCGTCATGGCCAACCCGGACTGGCTCGACCTGCGCGACCAGCGCATCGTGGTGCTCGGCGCGGGCGCGGAGATGGGCCCGCTGCCGTCCGTGCTGCGCTGGGGCGGCGACGTCGTCGCGGTCGACCTGCCACGCCCGGAGATCTGGCGGCGGCTGCTGGACACCACGCGCCGCTCCGGCGGCCGGCTCCACCTGCCCGTCCCCGCCGGCACCGACCCCGACGACGGCGCGTTGGCCGCCCGCGCCGGCGCCGACCTGCTGCACAACCTTCCGCAGGTGGCCGACTGGCTGCTCGGCGTCGACGGCCGGCTCGTGCTGGGCAACTACGTCTACGCCGACGGCGCGACAAACGTCCGCGTCGCCACCGCGGTCGACGCGCTCACCCTGCGGTTGCAGGAGTGCCGCGACGACGTGGCGCTCGCGTTCCTGGCCACCCCCACCGACGTCTTCGCCGTCCCCGGCGACGCGGTGCGCCACGCCGAACGCGGCTACGCGGCGCGCGGCATCGTCCGCCGGTCGCTGCGGGTCGCCTCCGGCGGCCGGCTCCTGCACCGCAACTACCCGCCGGGCGTCGACCCGGGCGTCAACGACAGCCTCGTCCCCCAGCAGGGCCCCAACTACGCGCTGGCGAAACGCCTGCAACGGTGGCGGGCGACGGTGGCCCGAGACGCCGGGGCGACCGTGTCGTTCACCGTCGCCCCGCCCACCCGGACCCGCTCGGTGCTGCGCAACCGGGCGCTGGCCGCCGCGTACGCCGGCGCGCACCGCTTCGGCATCGAGGTGTTCGACCCGGCGACCAGCAACACGCTGATGGCCGCGCTTCTGGTGCACCACCTGCGTACGGGCGGCCCGGCACTGCCGCACCCGTGGCAGGACGAGGCGTACGGCGCCGCGCACGGTGGACTGTGGCGGGTGCCGTACGCCCCGCGCAGCGCCCTGGGCCTCGCCGTCCTGCTCGGACTCGGCGGCGCGCGGACCTGACCTGCCCCGGGCCGCCCTCCGGGCGGACGCCGACGGCGCTCAGCTCAGCCGAGCTGGAGACGGTCGGCCAGGCCGGCCCGGGTGAACGCGTCGACCACGTCGTCGCGCCCCTCGGTGAAGTGGGCCCAGCTGTCCACGTGCACGGGCACGACCCGCCGCGCGCCCAGGATGCGGGCCGCCTCGGCGGCCTGGGCGCCGTCGAGGGTGAGCAGCGCGCCGTCGAACATGGGGGTACGCACGGCCCCGGCGAACAGCACGGCGGTGTCGACCGGCCCGAAGCGCTCGGCGATCTGCCGGACCAGGTCCAGCGAGGCGTTGTCGCCGCTGACGTAGACCGTGGGCAGGTCGGCGGCGGTCAGGACGAACCCGACGACCTCGCCGGTGAGCGGCTCGCAGCCCTCCGGGCCGTGCCGGGCGGGCACGCCCGTCACGGTCACGGTGCCACCGCCGGGGCGGTCCAGCTCGACGGACTCCCACGCCGCCAGGCCCCGCGCGGTGCCGCCGAGGCGACCCGCCCCGCTGGGGGTCGTGACGGTCAGGGCGACGTCGGCCAGCAGGGCCCGACCGGCGTGGTCGAGGTTGTCGGGGTGCTGGTCGTGGGAGAGCAGCACCGCGTCGACGTGGCCGAGGTCGGCCGGGCCGGCGGTGGCGGGGGCCGTCTTGGTGAGGACCATGCCCGGACCCAGGGGATAGTCGCCGGGGGCGTCGAAGGTCGGGTCGGTCAGGAACCTGAGCCCGCCGTACTCGATGAGGGCGGTCGGGCCGCCGAAGACGCGGACGGGGACGGTCGTCGTGCTGGTGTCGGTCACCACTGTTCCTCACGGTTGGAGATTGGCTTTGCCGTGAGGAACCGTAATCGACTCTCACGGATAAACGCAAGATGTACCATGAGAACCGTGACGGAGTTCGCGACCACCGAGGCCAGTGGCCCTCCCGCGCTGCCACCGGCGCCGGGAGCGGAGCGGCACGTCGCGCTGGACTTCGCCAACAGCGCCCCGACGCTGCCGGGTGGCCAGTCCCTCGACCTCCTCGGCACCCCCGAGGCCGCCGCGCGATGGCTGGCCGAACGCCAGCTCGCCCCGCCCGAGGCGGAGCTGCGGGAGGTGTGCGCGCAGCGGTTGCGCGCGCTGCGCGATCAGATCCGAGCCCTGATCGCCTCCCGGATCGACGTGCGACCCGCCCCCGTCGGCGCCCTGCGCGCGGTCAACGACGCCCTGACCACGGCTCCCGCCGCCGACCTCCTGCACTGGGACGAGGCGCGCGGCCTGCACCGCGCCCCGGCGCACCCCGTCACGCAGATCGTCGACCACGCCATGGCGGTCCTGGCGGCCGACGCGGCAGACCTGCTCAGCGGCCCCCACGCCGACCGCCTCGCCGCCTGCGGCTCCGCCCCCTGCACCCGCTACCTGCTGCGCACCCACGCCCGCCGGCACTGGTGCTCGGTCCGCTGCGGCGATCGCGCCCGCGCGGCCCGCGCGTACGCCCGCCGCACCCGCCTCGAGGCGCCCTGACCCGGGCGGCCCTTCGGCAGGCCCCCGCCGCTAAATGGAAGGCGGCGCCCCCGCGGCGTCGCCTAGCCTCGCGAGGACATTCACCCGACGCGAAGAGGAGATCGATCATGAGGACGTCCGGCGGTTTCCCCGGCTCCCCGTCCGTCTCCCCCGCCGGAAAGGCGCTTCGTGTTCGGTCTGTTCGAAAACCCTGTTGATCCCTTCCCGCCCGGCGACGACCGCACCCCGGCCGCCGGCGCCGGGCGGTTCCTGCTGGAGGAGCTGCGACCGCTACGGCCGGTCGTGACGGCGGCCGTCGCCACCACCGTCCTGGCGGCCGCGATCGAGGTCTGGCTCATCGGGTACGCCGGACGTCTCGTCGACACCCTCGCCGCCGCGAGCCCGCAGCGGCTCTGGGCCGACCACGGCACCGAACTGCTCACCGTCGCCCTGTTCGTGCTGCTGGTCAGGCCGCTGATCCACGTGGTCGGCGAGGCGCTCGACGACATCGCGTTCCGCGCCAACGCCCGCCCCCTCGCCCGCTGGCGGGCACACCGGCACGTGTCCCGGCAGTCCGTCGGCTGGTTCCGCGACGACCTCGCCGGACGCATCGCCACCTCGGTCCGCGACGGTGGCGATGCCGCCAGCACCGCCGCGTACTCGGTCGTCCACACGCTGGTGTTCGTGATCGCCTACACCGCCGGCTCGGTGTGGCTGATGTCCACGATCGACGTGCGCCTGCTGCTCCCGCTGGGCGCCTGGATCCTGGCGTACGCGATGCTCATGCGGTGGGTGGTGCCGCGCTACCGGCGCGCGTCGGAGCGCCTGCAGGACGCGGAGTCCACGCTGACCGGCCTGCTCGTCGACTCGTACGGCAACGTCGACACGCTCGCGTTGCTCGGCGGCCGGGACACCCGCACCGAGCACGACCGCCGGGTGTTCGCGCTGTCCCGGCGCGCGCACCTGGACCTGCAACGGGTCGAGGTGACGATCAACGGCACCATGATGGCGCTGAGCAGCGCGCTGCTCGTCGGACTCGTCGGATACGGGATCGTGCTGTGGCGTACCGGTGCCGCGCCCCTGGGCCTCGTCGCGGCCGCGCTGGCGCTCAGCTTCCGGATCACCGCGATGGCGGAGTGGCTCCTGGACGCCGTGTCGTCGCTGTTCGGGTCCGTCGGCGCGCTGCGGCGGGCCCTGCGGACCGTCGCGCAACCGCTCGCGGTCGCGGACAAACCCGGGGCAACCGAGCTGCGGGTCCGGGGTGGAGCGATCACCTTCGCACAGGTCAGCCATCACTACGGCCGCGGCGGGGGCGGGCTCGACCGGCTCAGCCTCGACGTCGCCGCCGGTGAGCGCGTCGGCATCGTCGGCAGGTCGGGTGCGGGCAAGTCCACGCTGGTGGGTCTGCTGCTGCGATTCCACGACGCGGAGTCCGGCACGATCATGATCGACGGCACCGACGTCACGGACGTGACGCAGGAGAGCCTGCGCGGCCAGATCGCCATGGTCGCCCAGGAGGCCACCCTGCTGCACCGCTCGGTCCGGGAGAACATCGCCGGCCCCGGTGACGCCGACGACGCGCGGATCGAAGCAGCGCTACGCCGGGCGTCCGCCGACCGGTTCGTCGCCACGCTCAGGGACGCGGACGGCCGGACCGGCCTGGACGCACACGTCGGCGAACGCGGCGTACGCCTGTCCGGTGGCCAGCGGCAGCGGATCGCGCTGGCCCGAGCGTTCTACCGCAACGCGCCGATCCTGGTCCTGGACGAGGCCACGTCCGCACTCGACTCCGAGGCGGAGGCCGCCATCCACGACACCCTCAGCGAGGTGATGACCGGCCGTACGGTGATCGCGATCGCCCACCGGCTCTCCACCATCGCCCGGATGGACCGGATCGTGGTCCTCGACGCCGGCCGGATCGCCGAGCAGGGCACCCACGCGAAGCTGCTGGAACGCGGCGGGCTCTACGCGGACCTGTGGTCGCGGCAGTCCGGCGGATTCCTCGGCACGGCCGCGGTCAATGCCGCAGCGGTCCCGTGACCTCGATCGGCTCCACGTGCCCGGTGAGCGGCATCCGACGGTGCAACTCGAGCCCGACGTCGATGACGACGGAGCGGTCCAGGGCACTCACCCGCGTCATCGGGATCCACCGCGCCAGGTCGGTCGAACCGCCCGTCTCATCACGAAGCTCGCCGCCGGTGACGCCTACTTCGTAGAAGACGCCCACGCTGTGCAACTCGGCGCCGTCGGGGCCGCCCCACTCGACGCGCCTCACCCGCGAGTCCACACCGAGCAACCGCTCGACCTGAACCTCGTAGCCCGTCTCCTCGGCCACCTCGCGGACGACCGCGTCGAACGGATCCTCGGCGTGCTCGACCTTCCCGCCGGGCAGCGTCCAGTGTCGCTGGGATCCGTCGGGCGAGACGTACCGGGCAAGCAGCAGATGTCCGTCCCGCAGACACACCCCGTACGCGGCGACCCGCAGCCGTTGCGCGACCACCTGAGCTCTCCTTCTCACCACGAGTCGCGGCGCTCGCCACGACGACCGACCGTTCGCCGTCCGGCACCTGTACCTCAGGCGCGGCACCGCCAGGGTAGTCGCGTGGAGCGGGACGACCGGCGCCGTCACTCCTCGTCGTTCGGCGCGGCGGCGACCGCGTACGCCGAGCACCGGTGCCGCGCTGGCCGTAGCGATGGACCAGGCACAGGTCGTCGATGATGCCGGCGACCGGGGCGGTCACGGCGCCCTCCTGCTGCTCTGGAGTGGCACCGGCCGGACGGCCGACGCCTTCGGGCGCGCGGGCGCCGTGCGCCGGGGTGGCGGGGTGGCGGGGACGGCTGGTCGGCCGACGGTTGTCGCTACTGCCCGTCGGTCGTCTCGACGCGGGCGATGAGCTGCTTGAGTCGCGCGATCTCGTTGGCGAGCGCGGTGGTGCCGGTGGCGGTGAGGGTGATCCAGGTGCGGCCGCGTCGGCCCTCGTAGCCTTTCTGGATCTCGATCAGGCCGGCCGTTTCCAGCACGCTGAGGTGCTTGGAGAGATTGCCGGCGGTCAGCTCGAGGTGGGTGCGCAGGTAGCCGAACTCGACCCGGCGGGCCTCGTGCGCGATGGTCAGGATGCCCAGCCGTGCCCGCTGGTGCACCACCTCGTCCAGCCCGGTGACCGGGTGTCCCGCGTCCGGATCCGGGACGCCGGTCGTGGCCGTCACCGCTGCCGCCTGCGGGCCGCCCTGAAGAACCCGGCCGCGCCGAGCAGCAGCAGCGCGCCGCTGATGACTTGCGGTACCGCGAACCGTGCCTGAAGTCCCCAGCCTGCCAGTCCCCAGCCCTCGTTCATCGGCAGCACCAGCAGCACCAGGGCCAGGTAGGCGAGGGTGAACAGCAGCAGCCCGATGTTGCGCTCGATCCGGGCCAGCACCACCAGCGCGATCCCGATCATGCTCCAGGGTGAGACCAGCCGGTCCAGGATCAACCCCCAGTACGGCAGCGGCTGCTGCGGCAGCGGGTGCTGCGGAAAATACAGGGCTGCGGCTACCCACGCGGCGGTGAACACGACGGTCGTCGCGACGCCGGCGACCGCGTACGGCAACGCCCGGGCACCCAGGCCCCGCGCCCGGGCGGCCCGCACGTAGCAGACGGCGATCGCCGTGTAGGCCAGCAGGAACGCCGCGGGCCAGTAGAACAGCACGCCCCGCCGGGCGAACTCGCAGCTGGTGTCGGGGTGGCAGCGCACCATCATGCCGAGCCAGTCGAACGGGATCCCGACGAGCGTCACCGCGCCTAGCACCAGCAGTGCAACCCAGGTCATCCGTTGGTCGAGGCGCACCTGGAGCGCCAGGGAGCGAACGTCAGACAGCAGTCGGCGGGGATCGCCACCGCCAGGAACCGGACCAGTAGTCATGCCGACAGGTTTCCACAGCAAACCTGTCGGCGCTAGTGCCAACTTGGCGCTGAGACGTCAGATGGTCCGCGGCGGGCGGGCTGGCCCCAGCCGCACATAACAGTCATTATGATGTGCGGTCGATTTGCGGCTTTCGTGCAGGCTCTTTACAGGTTTGTCATTACCGGTAATCCGATAATCAACGGGGGCCGACCGTCTCGTCTCAGGGAGCTGAGGCAGCGCCTTGCCGCGGTCATCGGGAGCCGGCTGGCGAGTGGGAGGGGCTCGTCCATACTGGTCCGCCATGGACCTGGACGAGTATCAGCGCGAGGCCCTTCGTACGGCCGCCCCGCGTGACAAGAAGAACGAACTGCTCCACCTCGTACTCGGACTGGTCGGCGAGTCTGGTGAAATCGCCGAGAAGTTCAAGAAGTGGGTCCGGGACCTCGACAGCGACGAGTCACGGATCGACCGGGCCGACATCGCCAAGGAACTCGGTGACGTCCTCTGGTACGTGGCGGTACTTGCCGACTACCTGGATCTCACGCTGGACGACATCGCGACCGCCAACCTGGCCAAGCTGGCCAGCCGCCAGGGCCGTGGCGTGCTGGGTGGCAGCGGCGACAACCGTTGAGTCGGGGATTACCCGTGTAGGCAGTGGGTCGGCTGGAGGACCTGAGCCCGACCTGCGGCGGCCCGACGGTCACCCCGCCTGGCTACCATGCTGCCATGATCGAGGAACTGGTCCGGGCGGCCGGAGCCGGCGACGACGCCGCGCTCGAGGAACTGATCGAGATCGCCGCCGCCGAGCCGGCGCGCCTCGTCGGACACCTGAGTCAGCTGCTCGACGCGGGCGTACTCTGGCCGCCGACCTTGTATCGCAGCGCGACCGCAGACGTGGTCCGCCGGATCATCGACGACGTCGATGCCGGCCGGGCGCCGCACCGGCTCAATCATCTGTTGCTCATCCTCGCGCACGCCTCCGACCCGCGCGCTGAGCAGGCCCTGCGGAGATGGCAGGAGCAGCCGCCGGCCGGTGCGGACAAACTGCACGTCGGGGCGCTGGCCTACGCCCACCAGGCCGGTTGGACGGTCGCTCCCGACGGCAGCCGCCGGGAGCTGTGCGCACCTACGGCGTACCGGTTGATTCCGAACGAGGTGCCAAGGCCCGCCGACGGCCCTGCCTGCCCGTGGTGCGCCTCTCCGCTGTGGACCATCGCCGACCTCGACACCGACACCCCGGAGGTGGGTGAGGTCTTGGCCCACACCGGCTGGTCCGGCCGGCTGAGGATCGTGACCTGCCACATCTGCGCCTGCTACACGACGCTGTGCTGCGAGGTCACGCCCGACGGCGACGCCGTCTGGTGGTCGGGCAACTGCCGCCCGGACTACGCGCCGGTCACCACCGAGCCGGAGGACCCCCCGGCCGTGCTTCCGGCCGTCGGCCCCCGCCGGACCTCACCGTTCGAGGCCAGCGCGTGGAACGAAGGCGGCTCCACCCTGGGCGGCCATCCCGACTGGATCCAGGACGCCGAGCACGTCGACTGCCCCGCCTGCCGGCAGCCGATGGACTATCTCGGCCTGGTCGGCGGAGCCGACGTGGACTTCGGTGAGGGCGCCTACTACCTGCACCTGCACGCGCCCTGCGGCGTCGCGGCGGTGAACTACCAGCAGAGCTGATCACTGCGGCCCGTACGAACACCCCGGCCGGCGTCGGTACGGTGAGGTGATGACGACGGAACCCCGAGTGCTGATCTCGGCCGACATGGAGGGAATCTCGGGGATCGTCCATCCGACCGAGACGAATCCGGGTGGCTACGACTACGAACGCTCCCGCAGGCTGATGACGGCCGAGGTGAACGCGGCCATCCTTGGTGTGCTCGACGCGGAGCCGGACGCGGACGTGCTGGTGGCGGACGCGCACGGGCCTTTCCGCAACCTCCTGCCCGAGGAACTCGACCGCCGGGCGCGACTCGTCCGCGGCAAGCCCCGCCCCCTGAGCATGGTCGCGGGGCTCGAGATGGGCGCCGAAGCGCTGCTGCTCGTCGGGTACCACGCGCGTGCCGGCGCGGGACCGGCGGTGCTGGCCCACACCATGAGCGACGCGGTGCTCGACGTGCGACTCAACGGGCGGCCGACGGGCGAGATCGGCATGAACACCGCAGTGGCGGGTCACTTCGGTGTGCCGGTGGTGCTGATCAGTGGCGACGACGTCGCGTGCGCCGAGCTGCGCGACTTGGTCCCCGACGCGGTGACCGTCGAGGTCAAGCGCGCGCTGGGCCAGGCGGCTGCGGTGACGCTGCACCCCGGGGCGGCCCAGGAGCGCCTTCGGCGGGCAGCCGCGACGGCGGTGGGACGGCGCGCGGAGGTGCCGCCGCTGGTCCTCGCCGGGCCCGTCGACGTCGAGGTCGATCTGTGCAGCCCGACGACCGTGGACCAAGCGACGCTGGTGCCTGGTTTCGCCCGCGCCCCCGGCGCGCGTACGGTGACGTTCACCGGCCGGGACATGGTCGAGGTATACCGAGGGGTGCAGCTGCTCGTGCAGCTCGGCCAGATCAAGCCCGGCTGACCGCTCACGCGTCAGCGGTGGTCGTTCTCCTTCAACTCGATGACCCAGGCGCGCCGCTCGGCGATCTTGCCGTCGCGCATGACGAACACCTCGGCCATCGACATGCGCATCTCCTCGCCGGTGTCGCGTCGCACCGAGCCGACGAGTTCCGCCATGACGGTGTCGCCCTGCTCCACCATGCGTACGACCTCAAGGTGGGGCGGCGGCACGAAACCCGGCCCCTCGATCGCCGCGTCGTACGCCTCCTTTCCCTTGAGCTGGA
Source organism: Micromonospora sp. NPDC047812 (assembly GCF_040704175.1). Classification (NCBI taxonomy): domain Bacteria; kingdom Bacillati; phylum Actinomycetota; class Actinomycetes; order Micromonosporales; family Micromonosporaceae; genus Micromonospora; species Micromonospora sp. NPDC047812. The sequence goes on from NZ_JBEYRY010000007.1 coordinate 97,739, forward strand.
AGGCGCCGAACACCGTCCACTCGATGTCGTCGGTGAGGCAGGACAGGATCTGCGCGTGGTCGTTCTTCCGGAAGCCGTCCAGGTAGGTCTCGACGGTCTGGGTGTTGCGCGACATCAGGCGGTGTCCCCTCGTCTCGGCGGGCCTGCCCCGACGGCAGACCTGCCGACGCTAACCCCGAGGTGTGACGGCCGGCCCGTGGGACGCGCCGGCCGTCACGCAGCTCAGGACGAGGCCCGCCGGGACCGGTGGTTGGCGTGCTTGCGGGCCGCGAAGTCGTACGCCTCGGCCAGTAGTTGCCGCACCGTGTCCACGCTCGCCTCGCCGGGGTTCACGACACACACCCAGTGCTGCGGGGCGTAGACCGGATGCGGCAGCACGGTGTCCGTCACCGTGTGGTCGACGTCCGGCCCGTGCCGCTGCGCAAACAGCGCCCCGTACGTCGAGCGGGTCAACCCGATGTTGAGCCGCCACGCACCCGGCCTGTCCAAGGCGGAGGCGTCGTCGTAGTGGTCGCCGGTCACGATCGTCGCGAACGGCAGCTGTCGCTCGGCGGGCAGGTCCCGACCCGGGTCGTAGATGTAGAAGGTGTCCCCGTTCGCCTCCACGGCGTTCACCCCGTCGAAGGTCTCGCGGACGTACCGCTTCATGTCCTCAACGTCCATGCCTCAAGTTTTTCATTGAAGTGCTTCTTGAGGCTTACGTCCTATTTCCGCCAAACGTGCGCCGTGAACCCTCAAATCGGGGTGACACCAGCCGTGCCGGGCTCCGCCCGCGACCGGGGCCGGCTCGCGGGCGGATCCGGTCGCGGGCGCTGCCGTCAGCCGGCGCCGTCGAGGACGGGGATGAGCTGCTCCTCCTCGTACGTCAGGTGGGCCTCCAGTTCGGTGGTGAGACGCTCGACCTCCCGGCGGGCCTGGGCCGGGTCGGCGTCGGGGTCAGCGACGACCTGCTGGAGGCGTTCGACGAGCGCCGCGATGCGACGGTGTTCCTCGCGCAGCCGTGCCAGCGTCGGGGCGAGGTCCGGACGCTGCCCCTCCAACCCGGTGAGCATCCCGTCGTCCTCGTTGCGGTGATGGTGGTGCAGGCCGTGGCAGAAGGTCAGGCAGTTGACCCGCAACTGCGCGCCCAGGCCCGGCCCGGAACGGGCGACCTCGTCGCGGATCAACGCCAGCTCCCGACGGAACGCGTCGTGGATCAGCCTGAGCGCCGCGCCCCAGGACGCCGCCTCCGGTGGCCCGCCCGCCACCTGGTGCAGGGCCACCACGGGGATCACCCGTGTCGTCTTCGCCTGGTACGCGGCCCATCCGGGGTCGGCCTCCACGGCCCGGGCGAAGATCTCGTCGCGTTCGGCGCCGGTCAGCACGACCGCGCGGGCCTGGTAGGTGAAGACCCCGTCCTCGACGGTGGCGAGCGGGTCGGCGAGCAGGTTGTGGTACCAGTCCGGGTGCTTCGGACCGCCCCCGGCCGAGGCGATGACGAGGATGCGTTCCTCCCCGTCGGGCAGGTAGCCGACCGGGGTGGTGTGCGGGGCGCCGGAGCGGGCCCCGGTGGTGGTGAGCAGGATCAGCCGGGCCCCCTCGAAGGGGCCGCCGACCCGGCCGGAGTTGGCACGGAACTCGTCGATGATCTGCTGGTTGAAGTCGTTGGGCAATGCTCTGCTCTCTGCTCGGGCAGGAGGTTGCGGCCACGGTGGATCGCCCGCCCGGCGACCGGTGGCGGCGAGGATGCGGGTACGCCGGCGGACGGCCGGCGTGGACGGTGAGGCGAAGCGTGACGCGGTGGACGTGGCGTCGACACCGGCAGGTGCGGGGCGTCGGCGGGCCGCGGGCCCGCCCCCGGCTCACCTGGCGGCCGGGTGCCCTGTCCGCTCGTGGCCCATGGCCGACCCGGCAGTCACGGATCTGACCCTAGTGCCGGGGGTCACGGCGGGCAAGCGTCATCCGGTTGCCGCAGCCGTGGTGCGGATGGCACGGTCGGGAGATGCCCGAGCTGACCGGCGTCGACGTGGACCGCGCGGTGACCGAGATGACCGCCGTTCTCGGCCCGCACACCGGGCGGGACTGGGGCGTGCCGGCCGGCGGACTGGAGTGGAGCTGCTGGAGCACCGCCGCGCACGTCGCGCACGACCTGCTGGCGTACGCCGGCCAGGTCAGCGGGCGACCCGACGACGGCTACCTGCCGTTCGACCTGGTCGTCTCCCCCGCCGCCGGCCCGGCCGAGGTGCTGCGGGTCGTCGTCGCCTGCGGTGGCCTGCTGCGGGCGGCCGTCGACGCCGCCGGGCCGGACACGCGGGCCTGGCACTACGGTCCCTGCGACCCGGCGGGCTTCGCGGCGATGGGGGTGGCGGAGACGCTGCTGCACACCGACGACATCGCCCGCGGTCTCGGGGTGCCCTGGCAGCCGCCGCAGCGGCTCAGCGCCGCCGTGGTGCGGCGGCTGTTCCCGGACGCGCCCGCCGGGCCCGCGCCGCAGGTGCTGCGGTGGCTGACCGGCCGTGGCGAGCTGCCCGGCCGCGCCCGGCGTACGTCCTGGTCGTGGCGGGCGGCGGTGGACTGACGGCGGCTACGCCGCCCGTCGCCGCCAGGGCGGTCGCCAGCCCCGCCGGCGCGGTGCGGCCGGCGGCGCCGGGGGCGGGGTCGGGGGCGCCGCGGCGGTAGCCTCCCGCTCGGTCCGCCAGCGGCGGACCACGTCGTCGGCGTTGACCGGGCGCACCGCGACCCGGGGGCCGGTGGGCGTACGCAGCCAGGAGAGGATCTGGGCGTTGAGGTCGGCGACGAACGCGCGCACGGACTCCTCGGTCGGCAGGTCCCGCACCTCGTCGGGCACCTGTTCGATGCGGCGGCGCAGTTGCAGTGGCGTCGGCAGCAGCAGATCGGTGGGGAGCTTCTCGCGCTCCAGGAAGCTCTTGATCCACCACGACTCGTCGTAGGGCTGGCCGCGACCGGGGATGGGCTTGCCCATGCCCGGCAGGTTGTCGAACTCGCCCTGCTCCTGCGCCGCGCGGATGCGCGCCTCGACCGTCGCTTCCCAGCTGTCCACCTGCCGACACCTCCCCCGGCCCCACGGTAACGCGGCCACCGCGTCGGGGCCGACGGAAAGTCAGCGCCCCGCCCGGGCCGGACATTCCCGGGCGTGCCGGTGGCCGTCATGGGGGAACGGCGGTCGCGCCGGCAGCACCTCCTGAAAGAGGTAGCCGGCCTTCTCCGCGACGCGACAGGACGCGGGGTTGTCGACCTGGTGCAGCAGGTCCAACCGCCGCAGGCCGGGGAACCGGGCGAACGCCCAGTCGGTGACCGCGGTCAGGGCGTGCGCGGCGATGCCCCTGCCCCGCGCGGGCGCGGCGGTCCAGTAGCCGACCTCGGCGTCCCCGCCGCCCTCGGTGACGTTCTTGAGGATCACCTGTGCCACCAGGGTCTCGCCGGCCGGGTGCGGCTCGAGCACGGCGAAGCTGAACCGGTTGCCGTCCTCCCAGTCCCGGTGTGCCGCGGCCAGGAACCGGCGCGCCTCGGCGGCCGTGGTCACCGGCGCCCGGGTCCAGCGCCGCAACACCGGGTCGCGGTACGCGTTGATCAGGGCGTCGGCGTCGTCGTCGCGCCACGGGCGCAGCAGGAGTTCCGGCAGGGTCGGGGTGGCCGGGGCGTGCAGCATCGGCATAGTGTGCCCGTCGCCGCGTCGGCGGTGGGGGCGGGCGCCCGGCTCGCGGCACGCCGAAACGGGTCGGCGGCGCGGTGACGTACGGCGTAGGGTCGGCGCGAGTCGGGTGCAACGGGGGAACGCGGCATGGTCGGTACGGGTGCGTTGGTGGGCATCGCGCTGGTGGCGCTGGGGATGGTGTTGACCCCCGGCCCGAACATGGTCTATCTGGTGTCCCGGTCGGTGACGCAGGGCCGGCGGGCGGGGCTGGTGTCGCTGCTCGGCGTCGCCGCCGGATTCGGTGTCTACCTGGCCGCCGCGGTCGCCGGCATCGCGACGGTGTTCGTGCTGGTGCCCGCCCTGTACACGGCGGTCAAGCTGGCCGGCGCGGCGTACCTGCTGTGGCTGGCGTGGCAGGCGCTGCGACCGGGCGGGCAGTCGCCGTTCGCCCCGGCGCCGCTGCCGCCGGACCCGGCCCGGCGACTGTTCACCATGGGTCTGGTCACCAACCTGCTGAACCCCAAGATCGCGATTCTCTACGTGTCGCTGCTGCCGCAGTTCATCGACCCGGCCCGTGGCCACGTGGCCGCGCAGAGCCTGCTGCTGGGGCTGACCCAGATCGCGGTGGCGCTGACGGTGAACGCGCTGATCGTGCTCAGCGCCGGCGCGCTCGCCGGGTTCTTTGCCCGCCGGCCGCTCTGGCTGCGGGTGCAGCGCCTGGTGATGGGCACGGTGCTGGCGGGGCTGGCGGTGCGCATCGCCGCCGACCGGTCGCGCGCCGCCGTCGCCATGCCCTGACCGCGAGCCCGCCGGAAGCCCACGCGCCGGACCGGCCGGCGAGCGGCGTCGGGGGTTCGCCGGGCGGCGGGGCAGCCGTCGGCGCGATCCGGGGCGCCACGGCAACCGGCGGCATCAGTTCTCCCGGAGCACGGCGGCGCCCCCGGCGGGCAGGTGCACCTCCGTGGCGGCCGTCGCGCCGGTGAGCAGGTCGACCCCGGCCGCCGGGACCCGCTGCGGCCGGTCGGTGTGGTTGAGCAGGAACAGCCAGCTCGCCCCGGCGGCGCGTCGCCGGATCGCCTCGACCCCGGCCGGCGCCGCCGGGCAGACGGGTGTCGCGCCGGCCGCCCGCGCCGCGTCCGTCACCAGCCGGCGGTAGGTGGCCTCGTCGGGCCGGGTGGACAGGTACCAGGCCGTGCCGGCGCCGCTGCGGTGACGGGTGACCGCCGGCAGCCCGGCGAGCGTGCCACCTGCGTACGAGGCCACCGGCTGCGCGCCGGCGAGGCGTACGGTCTCGGCCCAGAGGCGACCGGTTCCGCCGTCGGACAGGGGCACAGTCTCGCCGTCGGCGAGCGGGTGGAACTCCTCGACGCGTACGCCCAGCACGTCGCGGAACGCCCCGGGGTGACCGCCGAGCCGGACCCGGGCGTGCTCGTCGGCGACTCCGCTGAGCCAGGTCACCAGCAGGTGACCACCGCCGTGGACGTACCCGCCCACCCAGTCGGCGGTGGCGTCGGAGGCCAGGTAGAGGGCGGGCAGCACCAGCAGCCGGTACCCGTCGATCCGGTCGCCGGGCAGCACCATGTCGGTGCCGAAACCGGCGTGCCACAGCGCCCGGTGCGCCGCGGCCACCTCGTCGCCGTGGCGCAGGTGCGGCGACGGCATCCCCGGGTGGCCCAGGGCCCAGCCGCTGGCGGCGTCCCAGGCGATGGCGACGGCGGCGTCGACCGCGCCGTCGTCGACCTCCGAGATCCGCTCCAGCGTCGCGCCGAGGTCGACGGCCTCCCGGAACACGCGGGTGTCGGGGCCGGCGTGCGGCACCAGCGCGGAGTGGAAGCGTTCCGCCCCGCCCGCCGGGGCCCGCCACTGGAAGAACATGGCGCCCCGCGAGCCTCGGGCGACGTGGGAGAGGCTGTGCCGGGTCATCCGGCCGGGTTCCTTGGCGTGCATCCGCCCGCCGCTGTGGATCTGGTTGGGGGCGCTCTCCATCAGCAGCCACGACGCCGGCCGGTCGACGTCGCCGGTGCGGCGAGCCGCGCCGTGGCGGGCCCAGCCCCGGGCCAGGTCGGCGGCGAGGGCGGTCTGTTCCTCGGCGCCGCCGTCGACCGCGTCCGGGTAGTGGTCGATCGCCACCATGTCCACCTCGGCGGCCCAGCGGGCGTGGTCGACGGGCACCCAGTCGGCGAGGACGTGGTTGGTGGTGACCGGGACCGCCGGGTTGGCCGTGCGCAGCAGGTCGCGCTGCTCGACGTACGCGGCGAGCAGGGTGTCCGACCAGAAGCGGCGGAAGTCCAGCAGGTGCCCCGGGTTGGCCAGGTACTGCGTGGCGCGGGGCGTGTCGATCTGCGTCCAGTCGGTGTAGTGCTGGCTCCAGAAGCTCGTGGCCCAGGCGGCGTTGAGCGCGTCGAGGTCGCCGTGCCGGTCGGCCAGCCAACGTCGGAACGCCCGCGCGGTGTGCGCGCAGTGGCACGTGGTGCCGTACTCGTTGTGCACGTGCCACAGCGCGAGCGCGGGGTGGTGGGCGTAGCGGTCGGCGAGGGCGGCGGCGATGCGCCGGGCGGCGGCCCGGTAGGCGGGCGCGGCGGCGCAGTAGGTGTCCCGGCTGCCGTGGTGCAGGCGGACGCCGTCGGCGGTCACCGGCAGCGCGTCGGGGTGCGCCAGCGAGAACCAGGGCGGGGGCGACGCCGTCGGGGTGGCCAGGGCGACGCCGATGCCGCCCTGGTGCAGCAGGTCCAGCACCCGGTCCAGCCAGTCGAAGGTGTACCGGCCGGGCTGCGGTTCGAGCCGCGACCAGGCGAACACGCCGACGGTGACCAGGTTGACCCGGGCGCGACGCATGAGGGCGACGTCCTCGCGCCACACCTCGGCCGGCCACTGTTCGGGGTTGTAGTCGCCGCCGTAGCGGAGTCCCGCGCCGTCACCCCACATCGTCCACCGCCAGTTTGTTGGGGAAGCGTCCAAAATATTGATCAGTTTTCGGCCTGTCAACGCCGATGCCGAGCCGACGTAGTGAAGGTTGTCGTTGACAGTTAGTTGGGAAGGCAAAGAAACTGACGGGACCGTCGGAACCATCCCGGAGGAGACGCCGATGCCCTACCGACCGCCGTTGGTCCCGTACGAGACCTTCGTGGCCGACCCACCCGACCTGCCGGTGCGCGGCCCCGGCGAGGACGGTGCCGCCGTCGTCGGTCGGGCCGAGGTCGTCGCGACCGACCCGCACGGGGTGACGTTCAAGGCCGCCCTCTCCGACGGCGCGAGCATGGTGGTACGCGTCGACGCCGCCGGCGAGGGGGTGATCCGGGTACGCCTGTCCGACGACCCGCAGGCCCGCAGCCGCTCCGCCCGGGCGCTGCCGCTGGTGCACCCCGGCACCCACCCGGCCACCGTCACCGTCGACGACGCCCGCGTGCGGGTCGACGCCGGCGCGGTGGTCGCCGAGATCCGGCTGGACCCGTGGCACCTGCGCTTCCTCGGCGCGGACGGGCGGCTGCTGCTCGACCAGGACCCGGGCACCCGCGACATCAGCGGCCGGCGGCGCACCCTGCCGTTCGGCCGGTCCACCGTCGACGGCGCGCCCGTCGCCTGGCACGAGAGCTTCGTCGCCCCCGGCGACGAACGCTTCGTCGGCTTCGGCGAGAAGTTCACCCCGCTGGACAAGCGGGGGCAGCGGCCGCTGATGTGGAACTTCGACGCCTTCGGTGGCGAGTCGGACCGCTCCCACAAGAACGTGCCGTTCTACCTGTCGGACCGCGGCTACGGCGTGCTGGTCGACAGCGGGCTGCCGGTGCAGTTCGACGTCTGCCAGTCCACCCACAGCAGCGTGCAGCTCCTGGTCCCCGACGACCTGCTCGACTACTACGTGCTGGCCGGCCCGACACCGGCCGAGGTGCTCGACCGCTTCGACCGGCTCACCGGCCGGCCGTACCTGCCGCCGAAGTGGGCGTTCGGCGCCTGGGTCTCCTCCGGCTTCTTCCCCGACTCGCAGGAGCGGGTGCTGGAGCGGGGGCGTCTGCTGCGCGAGCGCGGCATCCCCTGCGACGTGCTGCACCTGGACTGCTACTGGCAGGTCGCCGGGCGTTGGTCGGACCTGCGGTGGGACGACGAGGCGTTCCCCGACCCCGCCGCGATGCTGCGTACCCTCGCCGCGCAGGGTTTCCGGGTCTGCCTCTGGATGAACCCGTACCTGATGACCGACAGCCCGCTCTACGCCGGGGCGGCCGAGGCCGGGTACTTCCTGCGCCACGCCGACGGCAGCCCGTACGTCGCCGACGTCTGGCACGGCAGCCACCCCGCCAGCGCCATCGTGGACTTCACCAACCCGGCGGCCGTCGAGTGGTTCACCGGGCTGCTGCGGCCCCTGCTGGAGCAGGGGGTGGCGGTGTTCAAGACCGACTTCGCCGAGGGCGTGCCCGTCGACGCCGTCGCCCACAACGGGATGACCGGCGTCGAGCTGCACAACGTGTACGCGCTGCTGTTCAACGACGTGGTCGCCCAGGTGACCGAGGAGGTGACCGGGCACCGCACCGTGTGGGCGCGCTCGTCCTACCTGGGCGGGCAGCGGCACAGCGCCCAGTGGAGCGGCGACGTCAACGCCACCTGGCCGGGGCTGGCCAGCACCCTGCGCGGCGGGCTGTCGCACGGGCTGTCCGGCGTGCCGTTCTGGAGTCACGACACCGGCGGCTTCCACGGCACCCCGACGCCGGAGCTGTACGTCCGCTGGACCCAGTTCGGCGCGCTGTCGCCGCTGGTGCGCCTGCACGGCACCACCAGCCGGCTGCCGTGGGACTTCCCCGCCGAGACCGAACGCGACGCGGTGGCCGCCCTGCGGCTGCGCTACCGGCTGATGCCGTACCTGTGGTCGGCGGCGGTGGAGTCGGCCGCCGGCGGGGCGCCGATGATGCGCGCGCTGCTGGTGGACACCCCCGACGACCCGACGGCCTGGACCGCGGACCTGCAGTTCCGCCTCGGCACCGACCTGCTGGTCGCCCCGGTCACGGACCCGTCCGGGCGGCGCGACGTCTACCTGCCGGTCGGCGACGACTGGGTCGACGCCGCCACCGGCGAGCGGCACCCCGGCGGGCGGCACCTGCGGGTCCACGTGCCGCCGCACCGGCTGCCGCTCTACGTCCGGCACGGCGCGCTCGTGCCGGTGGTCGCGCCCGGCGCCACGGTGGGCGACGGGCCGTTCCGCGACGTGACCCTGGTGAGCTGGGGCGGGGTCGACGCCCGCAGGGTGCTGCACGACGTCGACGGCGACACGGTCGTGGCGGCCGTCCGCGACGGCGACACCCTGCGCGTGGACACCGACGGGCCGCTGCGGGTGACGCGCGTCAGCGTCGTCGGCGCGGACTCCCCCGCCCGGCTGCTGCTCAACGGCGAGCCGGTGACCCCGGCGCCCTTCGACGGATGGCTGCCCGACCCGGCCTGACGCGCCGCGGCGCCCGACCCGCGACGGGTCGGGCGCCGCGCGGGTCCGCTCAGCCCTTCACCGCGCCGGTGATGACGCCCTTGGTGAAGTGCCGCTGCACGAACGGGTAGACGATCACCGCCGGAATCACGGTCACCACCACCACCGCCATCTTCACCGCCAGCGTCGGCGGGTACGCGGTGACGCCGGGCAGGCTGACCGCCGCCCCGGACACGTTCGGCGACTGTCCGGCGAGGATGTAGCTCTGCAACACCCGCTGGATCGGGAACTTGTCGTTGTCGTCGATGTAGAGCACCGCGTTGAAGTAGGCGTTCCAGTAGCCGACGGCGTAGAAGAGGCCGACGACGGCGATCACCGCCTTGGACAGCGGCAGCACGATGCGCACCAGGATGTGGAACTCCCCGGCGCCGTCGATGCGGGCGCTGTCGAGCAGCTCACCGGGGACGTTCATGAAGAACGCCCGGATCACCACCAGGTTGAACACGCTTACCGCGCTGGGCAGGATCAGCGACCAGATGCTGTCCTTGAGCCCGAGGCCGGTGACCACGAGGTAGCTGGGCACCAGGCCGGGGAAGATCAGGAAGGTCAGCAGGAAGAAGAAGAGCAGTCCCCGGTGCCCCACCGACCCGGGCCGGGACAGCCCGTACGCGGCGAGGACGGTGAGCACCAGGCTCACGGTGGTGCCGAGCACCGTGACGAGGGTGCTGATCCACACCGCCTGGGTGATCTGCCCGCCGCTGAAGATGGTGACGTACGCCGACGGGTCGATCTCGCGGGGCACCATCACCATTCCGCCGGCGGCGTCGATCGTGTCCCGCGAGGCGAGGCTGGTCACCAGCACCGCCCACAGCGGCACGAGCACGGCCGCGACGAGCAGCGTGAGCACCGCGCCCTTGGCCACGGTGCCCGGCACCGTGGGCGGCTCCTCCCAGGGGGGTCGCCGGGACCGTCGCCGCCGCGGCGACGGGTCGGGGTTCGGGCGGGCCGGCACCGGTCCGGCGCCACTGAGCTGCGCGGTCATGATTTCGCGTACACCCCCTGCTCGCCGAGGCGGTGTGCCACCTTGTTGGCGGTGAGGATGAGCACCAGCCCGACCACGGCCTTGAACAGCCCGGCGGCGGCGCCGAGGCCCCACTGCTGCGTACTGATGGCCTGGTAGTAGACGAACGTGTCGAGCACCTCCGCGGCCTCCCGGCCGACCGCCTCGCGTTGCAGGATGAACTGCTCGAAGCCGACCGACAGCGCGTCGCCGAGCCGCATGATGAGCAGCAGCACGATCACCGGGCGCAGGCCCGGCAGGGTGATGTGCCACAGTCGCCGCCACCGCCCGGCCCCGTCGGCCGCCGCCGCCTCGTAGAGGTTGGGGTCGATCGCGGCAAGCGCGGCCAGGAAGACGATGGCGCCCCAGCCGATGTCCTTCCACACCGCCTCGGCGGTGACCAGCACGATGAAGGTGTCCGGGTCGGTCATCACGTCGAAGGGCTGCATGCCGGCCTCGCGCATCTCCTGGGCCAGCAGCCCGGCCCCGCCGAGCATCTGCACGAAGAAGGTGACCACCAGCACCCAGCTGAAGAAGTGCGGCAGGTAGACCACGCTCTGCACGAAGCCCCGGACCCGCCCGGAGACCAGGCTGTTGAGCAGGACGGCCAGCAGGATCGGCAGCGGGAAGAAGAAGACGAGCTGGAACGCGGTGATGCTCAGGGTGTTGCGGACCGCGTCCCAGAACAGCGGGTCGCCGAAGAGCGCCTCGAAGTTGCCGAAGCCGATCCACTCGCTGTGCCAGAACGCCTCGACGGGGTCGTCGCCGACGAACGGGTTGTAGTCCTGGAAGGCGATGACGTTGCCCAGCGTCGGCAGGTAGTGGAAGACCAGCAGCAGCGCGGCGGCCGGCGCCGTCATGGCCAGCAGCGGCCAGTCCCGGCGCAGCCGGTCCCGCAGGGTGCGTCGGGGTCGCACGGGCGGGGTGTGGCCGGGTGCGGCCTGGCCGGTGGCCGCCGGCGCGTCGACCGCGCCGGCGGTGCCCGGGCCGCTCATCGGCCGTTGTCGGCGAGCGCCTTCTCGTGGAACGCGCGCCCCTCCTCACCTCCGGAGGCGAGGAACTCCTTGCGGACCTGTTCCAGGTCGCCGACGGGGCGGCGGCCCCGGAGGATGTCGCGGATCTTGTCGTCGGTCGGCTGGATGATCTTCGACCAGTTGGCCGGCAGTTCCAGCTTGATGCCGGCGAACAGGTCCTTCTCCATCCGGGCGATGTTCTTCTGGTAGTAGCCCAGGTAGTCGCGCACGTAGTCGGGCGTGTCCCCGCTGCGCACCTTGACCGGGACCCGGCCGCCGATGTGCGTGTACTGCGCGCCCAGTTCCTTGCGACCCAGCTCGGTGGGGATGGGGCTGCCGTCGGCCGAGCGGGTGAAGTGCCTGCCCTCCACGCCGTACTCGCGCAGCTCGAACTCCCGGCTGCCGAAGGGCGCGGCGCACCAGTTGAGCACCCGCAGCAGCTCCTCGACGCGCTCGGCGCCGAGGCCCTTCCGGACGAAGGTGTAGAACAGCGGCTTCTCGCTGCCCCAGATGACCGGCTGCGCCCCGGCCGCGCCGAAGACGGGTAGCGGCTGCATGTCGAAGCTCGGCAGCTCCTTGACCCGCTCGCCCTGCATGCCCTGCCAGGCGCCGAGGCCGTCCTGGTACATGAGGATCTTGCCGGCCTTGAACAGCTGCTTCTCGTCGGCGCCCTTGCTGGCCACGGTGTCGGGGTGCACCAGCCCGTCGGCGAACAGCTTGGCGGTGAACTCCAGGGCGGCCGCGAAGGCCGGGTTCTCGAACTTGTGCTCCAGGCCGCCGTCGGGCTTCTTGCGCCAGGTCTGCTGGCAGCCGAAGAACTGCTGCACCATCTCGAAGACGCTGCCGAAGGCCCACACGCCCTTGGCCGGGTCGGTCACCCTGCGGCCGAACTCGTGCAGCTCCTGCGGCGACGACGGGGCCGCCAGGCCGGCCGAGGCCAGCAGGTCCGCGCGGTGGAACAGGGCGTACGCGAAGGGCCCGTCGGTCGGGAACGGCACGGCGTACAGCCGCCCGCCCCACACCGAGTACTCCCAGGCCCCGGTGGGCAGCGCGGCCAGGTAGGGGTACTTCGCGGCGGCGTCGCCCTTGAGGTGGTCGGTGAGGTCCTCGAACAGCGCCTTGACCGCGTCGGAGAACCGGGCGACCTTGTCGACCTCCCAGTTGGGGGCGCTGAGCAGCTCCGGCACGTCGCGGGCGCCGAGCATCGCGTTGAGCTTGTCGGCGTACGTGGTGCCGTCCTGAAGGCTCGGGTGCACCTCGACGCCCAGCCTGGCGTTGACCGCCGCGAGGTAGGAGTTGCGGCCCGCCGTCGGCGGGGCGGGGCCCCACCACGGGCTCATGGTGCGGATCGGCGGCCCGCCCCGGCCGGGCTGCTCGGTGACCGCGTCGACGAGGCTGCGCGGGTAGCTCAGGTAGCCGTCGGGGATCGGCCCCTCGCCGGGGATGTCCGGCGGGAGCAGCTCGGCCGACTTGTGGGTGGGCAGCACCGAACGGATGGCGTCGGCCTTCGTGGCGCTGCCCTTGCTCCCGGCCTCCTTGCTGCAACCGGCCAGGGTGGTGCCGCCCATCGTCGCGGCGGCGCCGAGGCCGAGCAGGCGCAGCAGGGACCGGCGGTCGGTGGATACGCCCGGCAGGGACGGCTTCACGGCGCACTCCCTTCGTCTTCGGTGGCGGTTTCGCGGACCGCGCGTGTCCGGCTAGAATTAGTTGGGGTTCTAGCCGAACAAACTAATCGACGGTGATCCGTCCCACAAGACAGCGGCCCCGGCGACGTACGCGATGATGGGGCGCGCGGCACCACCGGGATCGCGCACCGTCGCCCAGGGAGCGGACAGATCGTGATCAGCAGCCACAACGAACCGCGGCCGAGCGACCTCGGCGACGTCCGGACGGCCAACCGGGCCGTCGTGCTGCGGCACGTCCGCCGGCACGCCCCCTGCTCCCGGGCCGACATCGCGGCGCACACCGGGTTGAACAAGGCCACGGTGTCCAGCCTGGTCGGCGAGCTGATCGAGCGGCGGCTGCTGCGCGAGACCGGGCTGACCGAGAACCGGGTCGGACGCCCCGCGACCATGCTCGTCCTCGACGGCGCCCCGTACGCGGCCCTGGGCATGCAGATCGCCGCCGACGAACTGGTGGTGGTCGCCGTCGACCTGGCCGGCACCCGGCTGCTCACCTGGCGGCGTGCCTTCGCCGCGCCGTCGTCCTCCCCCGCCGAGACGGTCCGCGCGCTGGCGGCCCTGGCCCGGCGGGCGATCACCCGGCTGACCGGGCAGGACCGCCGCGTCCTGGGCCTGACCGTGGGCGTGCCCGGCCTCGTCGACGCCGACGGCGCCGTCCCCCGGGCCACCGCGCTGGGCTGGCGGGACGTGGCCCTCGCCGCCGACCTGCGCGCCGCACTGCGCGAGCCCGGCCTCACCGTCGACGTCGACACCGACGCCAACCTCGCCGTCCTGGCCGAGCACCGCCACGGCGCGTACGCCGGGGCCGCCCACCTGGTCCACCTCACCGGCGGGGCCGCCGTCGGCGCGGGGATCGTCGCCGGCGGACGGCTGCTGCGCGGCGGTCGGGGATTCGCGGGCGAGATCGGGCACCTGACGCTCGACCCGGCCGGTCCCGCCTGCGCGTGCGGGCGGCGCGGCTGTTTGGTCGCGTACGCCGGGTTGCCGGCGGTGGTCGGCCGCCTCCTGCCCGACACGCAGCAGGACGGGCCGGTCACCGACTTCCTGCCGGAGATCGAACGGATCCAGGCACTGGCCCGCCAGGACGACCCCACCGTCCTGGCCGGACTGGCCGACGTCGGCTGCCGGCTCGGGCACGCCGCGTCCGTTCTGGCCAACCTGCTCAACCCCGAGGCCGTGGTGGTCGGCGGGCACTTCGCGACGCTGGCCCCGTGGCTGCTGCCGGCGGCCCGGACGGAGTTCGCCGCGCGGACCCACGCCCCGAGCGCCGGCGGCTGCCTGCTCGACGCCTCCACCCTGGACTCGGCGGCCACCGCGCTCGGCGGCGCCACCGCCGCGCTCGCCGCCGTCGAGTCGGGCCGGCTCCCCGCGGCGTGACCCCGGGCCGCCGGGCCTTGACCGGACCGGCCCGGTGGTGCCAACCTCGAACCGCCGCCCTGTGGCTCGGGCACCCGGGGCGGCATGTCTCGCGCAGTCGTCGAAGCGCTTCAACGCTTCCGGGCCGGCGACCGCCACCCTCCACCGCGACGCCGCTCGCGCCGCCGTTCGTCGAAGCGCTTCGACACGGTCGTGACGCGGACCCACGGAAGGCGACACCGACCATGACCGAACACCCCGCCCCCTCCCCGCAAGCCCTCGTCGACGACCTGCTGGGCCGGCTCACCCTGCCGGAGAAGCTCGGCCTGCTGCACCAGTGGCAGGCGCCCGTGCCCCGGCTGGGCCTGCCCCCGTTCCGCACCGGCACCGAGGCGCTGCACGGCGTGGCGTGGCTCGGGAAGGCCACCGTCTTCCCGCAGGCGGTCGGGCTCGCCAGCAGCTGGAACCCCGAGCTGGTCCGGGCCGTCGGCGCCGCCGTCGGCGACGAGGTCCGCGCCAAGCACCACGCCGACCCCGAGCGGGTCGGCCTCAACGTCTGGGCGCCGGTGGTCAACCCGCTGCGCGACCCCCGCTGGGGACGCAACGAGGAGGGCTGGTCCGAGGACCCGTGGCTGACCGGCCGGCTCGCCACCGCGTACGCCCGGGGACTGCGCGGCGACCACCCGGACCGGCTGCGTACGGCGCCGACGGTCAAGCACTTCCTCGCCTACAACAACGAGACCGACCGGGCCACCACCTCCAGCGACCTGTCACCCCGGGTGCTGCACGAGTACGAGCTGCCCGCCTTCCGCGCCCCACTCGCCGCCGGCGCGGCCGTCGCCGTGATGGCCTCCTACAACCTGGTCGACGGGGTGCCGGCGCACCTGAGCCCGCTCATCGACAGCGAGCTGCGCCGGTGGGCGCCCGGGGAGCTGATGGTGGTCGGGGACGCCGGCGCGGTCACCAACATCGCCGGGGTGCAGGGCCACCTGCCCGACCACGCCAGCGGATTCGCCGCCGCCCTGCGCGCCGGGATCGACAGCTTCACCGAGGACGACGCCGACAGCGCCCCGACCGTCGCGCGGCTGACCGAGGCGCTGGACCGGGGGCTGATCAGCGTGTCCGACGTGGACCGCGCCGTCCGACGGATCCTCACCCTCCGGGTCCGCCTCGGCGACCTGGACCCGCCGCGCGACGACCCCTTCGCCGGCGTCGCGCCGGACGTCGTCGACCGTCCCGCGCACCGGGACCTGGCCCGCGAGGCCGCCCGCCAGTCGATCGTGCTGCTGCGCAACGACGGGCTGCTCCCGCTGACCGGCGCGGGGCTGCGGGTGGCCGTGCTCGGCCCGCTGGCCGACGCCGTGCACACCGACTGGTACAGCGGCACCCTGCCGTACGCGGTGACCGCGTACCAGGGACTGGCCGAGCGGCTGTCCACGGTCACCACCCACCCGGGCACCGACCGGATCGCGCTGCGCGTCGGCGGGAGGTACGTCGGCTGCCCCGACAGCCCCGACGGCGGCCCGCTGACCGTCGGCGCCGACGCCACCGGGTTCGACGTCTTCGACTGGGGACGCGACGTGGTGGCGCTGCGCGCCGCGGGCAACGGCCGCCACGTCGGAGCCGACGAGGCCGGCGCGCTCGCCAACGACCGCCCGGGACCGGGCGGCTGGGTGGTGCGCGAGACCTTCCGCTTCCACGACGGCCTCGACGGCACGGTGCTGCTGCACCACCTCGCCACCGACCGGTACGTCGCCGTCGACGCGGACGGGCGGCTGCGCGCCGACGCCCCGACCCCGGGCGACGCGACCCGGTTCACGGTGGAACTGCTGGCCGACGGGGCCGCCGAGGCCGCCGCCCTGGCCGCCGCCGCCGACGTGGCCGTGGTGGCGTTGGGCAACCACCCGATGGTCAACGGCCGGGAGACCGAGGACCGCGTCGACCTGGCCCTGCCCGCCGGTCAGGAGGCGCTGCTGCGGGCGGTGCACGCCGCCAACCCGCGCACCGTGCTGGTGCTGACCAGCAGCTACCCGTACGCCGTCGGCGGGGTCGGCGCGCACGTGCCGGCGGTGCTGTGGTCCGCGCACGGCGGCCAGGAGCACGGCACCGCGCTGGGCGACGTGCTGCTGGGCGACGCCGATCCCGGCGGCCGGCTCACCCAGACCTGGTACGCCGACGCCGCCGAGCTGCCCGACCTGCTCGACTACGACGTGATCGGCTCCGACGCCACCTACCTGTACCACCGGGGCGATCCGCTGTACCCGTTCGGCCACGGGCTCAGCTACACCCGCTTCGACTACGCCGGCCTGCGGTTGAGCGTCGCCGAGGCCACCGCCGGCGAGGAGGTCGAGGTGAGTGTCGAGGTCACCAACGCCGGCGACCGCCCCGGCGAGGAGGTGGTGCAGCTCTACACGCGCCAGCGCCGCTCCCGCGTCAAGCAGCCGCTGCGCCAGCTGCGGGACTTCGCCCGGATCAGCCTCGCGCCCGGGCAGCGGCAGGTGGTGCGGCTGCGGCTGCGTACCGCCGAGCTGAGCTGGTGGGACGCCGCGCGGGGCCGTCGCGTGGTGGAGGACGCCACCCACACCGTCCTCGTCGGGCGGTCCTCGCGCGACGTGCGGCTGGTCGGCGCCCTCGTCGTACGCGGCGACGAGGCGACCGACGGCCGGGCGGCCGTGCCGGCGTCGGGGCGGGCCCGGTGAGCGGGGTGCGGGGGCGCCCGTCGCCGGAGCAGCCGACCATCGCCGACGTCGCCCGGCACGCCGGGGTCGCGGTGAGCACCGTGTCGTACGTGCTCAGCGGCAAGCGCGCCATCTCCGAGGTCACCCGCAACCGGGTGCTGGCCAGCATCCGGACGCTCGGCTACCACCCGCACGCCGGCGCACGGGCCCTGGCCAGCCGGCGGGCCAACGTGATCGCGCTGGTCCTGCCGCTGCGCGCGGGGATGCAGGTGCCCGTGGTGATGCAGTTCGCCATGGCCGTGGTCACCACCGCCCGCCGCTTCGACCACGACGTGCTGCTGGTCACCTCCGACGAGGGGCCCGCCGGCCTGCGGCGCGTCGCCGCCACCGCCCTGGTCGACGGCGTCCTGGTCATGGACGTGGAGCTGGACGACCCGCGGGTGCCGCTGCTGCGGGAGCTGGCCCGGCCCAGCGTGCTCATCGGCCTGCCCGCCGACGCCACCGGCCTGACCTGCGTGGACCTGGACTTCCACCGGGCCGGGTGGGCCTGCGTCGCGCACCTGGCCGGGCTGGGGCACCGGCGCGTCGCCCTGCTCGGCGCGCCCGCCGCCGTCTACGACCGGGGCACCGGCTTCGCGCACCGCACCCGCGCCGGTGTAATCGAGGCCGCCGCCGGCCACGGTGTCGACGCGGTGGCGCTGCCCTGCGAGGAGGGGGCGGTGGCCGTGCGCCGCAGCCTCACCGACCTGCTGCACCGCCACCGGGACGTGTCGGGGCTGATCGTGCAGAACGAGGCCGCGGTGGACCCGGTGCTGGCGACGCTGCCCGCCCTGGGCCGGCGGGTGCCGCAGGACGTGTCGGTGGTGGCCGTCTGCCCCGACCGCTTCGCCGAGCAGGCCAGCCCGATGCTCACCGCCGTGCCCGTCCCCGCCGAGGAGATCGGCACGCAGGCCGTCTCGCTGCTGATGCGCAAGCTCGACGGCGAGGCCGTGCCGGAGGTCACCCTGCTGCCACCCCGGCTGACCGTACGCGACAGCACCGCCGCCCCCGCCCCGACGGCGAGGGCCGGCCGGTGACGGGCGAGCCGTCCCCCGCCGCGCACCGCATCGTCGACACCGCCCCCGCCGCCCGCTGGGAGGACGCGTTCCTCTCCGGCAACGGCGAGGCCGGGATCATGGTGTACGGCCGGCCGCACGCCGAACGCATCATCGTCAACCACCACCGCCTCGTGCTGCCCAACGGCACCCGCGACGCCCGGCCGCCCGAGCTGGCCGCCCTGCTGCCGCGCGTCCGTGAGCTGATCCTCGCCGGCCGGCGCGCCGAGGCCAGCCGGCTGCTCGCCGGCGACGGCGTGCTGCGCTGGACGCAGTCGTTCCACCCCGGCTTCGCCCTCACCGTCGACGCCGTCGCGCCCGGCCCGGTCGACGACTACCGGCGCCGCACCGAGTTCACCACCGGGGAGGTCGTCGTCGAGTGGTCGGGCGGCCGGCGGCGCTCGTTCGTCTCCCGCGCCGACGCGCTGGTGGTCACCCACGTCGACGCGGGCCCCTGCGAGGTGGGCGTCAGCGGGGACCTGCCCGGCCGGCCGGAGTCGGTGCGCTACGGCGCCGCCGCGTACCGCCGGGGGGATCTGGTCTTCCTGCGGGTGCGGGGCCGCTACCCCGACGCGGGCGGCGCGTACGGCTTCGAGGGGCTCACCCTGCTGCGCGGCGACGTGGCGGTCGTCGGCGGCGACCGGGTGGCGGTGCGCGGCCCGGCGCTGCTGATGACCGTGCTCGACCGCCCCGACACGCCGCCGTGGCGCACCGGCGACCTGGAGGACCGGCTGGCCGCGCACGCCGGCGACGACTACGAGACCCTGCTGGCCCGGCACGTCGCCCTGCACGGGCGCGCCTACCGGCGGGTGGGCCTGGACCTGCGGGTGCCGGACGCGCAGCGGCAGCGGCCCGTGGGCGAGTTGCTCGCGGCGCAGAACGCCGACCCGGGCACGCTCCAGCCCGCCCTGCTGGAGCGGCTGTTCCACGCCGGCCGGTACCTGCTGCTCAGCTCCAGCGGCGTCCTGCCGCCCCGGCTGACCGGGCTGTGGCTCGGCTCGTGGGACGCCGCCTGGGCGGGCGACTTCACCACCGACGCCAACCTGAACCTGCAACTGGCCGGTGCGAACGTCGGCGCCCTGCCGGAGGTGACCGCCGCGCACGCGAACCTGGTACGCGGCCAGGTCGACGACTGGCGGCGCAACGCGCGGGCCATCTACGGGGCCCGGGGCCTGCTGGCGCCCAGCCGCACCGACGGCGAGCACGGCCACCTGTTCCACCTGCACGAGGACTGGCCCTTCGCCGCGTGGCTGCCCGGCGCGGACTGGCTGCTGCACCCGCTGCACGAGCACCACCTGGTCACCGGTGCGCCCCTCGGGGAGGTGGCCGGCTGGCTGGTGGAGGTGGCGGACTTCTTCGCCGACCTGCTCACCGTCACCGACGAGGCGGGCAGGGTGGTCGTCGTGCCGTCGTACTCGGCGGAGACCGGCCCGTACGACGAGCGGGGGCGGGCCGTGCACGTGGCGGTGAACGCCACGATGGACATCGCCGCCGCCCGGCACGCCCTGCGTACCGCCGCCGAGGTGACCGGCTCGGACCGGTGGGCGGGGCTGCTTCAGCGGCTGCCCGCGTACCGGGTGGACGGGCGCGGAGCGCTGGCCGAGTGGGCCTGGCCCGGCTACCACGGCGACGACGACCACCGCCACGTCAGCCACCTCTACCCGGTGTGGCCGCTGGACGAGATCAACCCGGACGACACCCCCGAGCTGGCCCGGGCCGCGCACCGGGCGTTGACGCTGCGCGGCGACGAGAACCTCTCCGCACACGGCAGTCTGCACCGGGCGCTGGCCGCCGCCCGGCTGCACGACGGCGCGCTGACCGCCGGGAACCTGCTGAAGATCCTCGGCAACGACATGTTCTTCCGGTCCCTGATGAGCGCGCACAACCCGGGCCTGGTGACGTACAACGCCGACGCCGCGCACGCCCTGCCGGCGGTGCTGATCGAGTCGCTGGTGCAGTCCCGCCCGGGGCTGCTGCGGCTGCTGCCGGCCGTCCTGCCGGGACTGGACGCCGGGGCGCTGCACGGGGTGGCCTGCCGGGGGCGCGTCACCGTCGAGGAGCTGTCCTGGTCGCCGGGGCGGGTGCGGGCCCGCCTGCGCTCCCCCGTCGCGCAGCGGGTCAGCGTGCGTAGCCCGTACGGCGGACGGGACGTGGAGCTGGCCGCGGCGACGCCGGCCGAGGTGGCCTTCGCCGCCCCCGGATGAGCGGCGCTCGGCCGCACTCGCACACCTGGCCCGGGCGGGGCGCGCCGACGGGCGGCGGTCAGAGCGCGTCGGGCCGGTCGAGCGCCGGATGCCGCTCGCCGGGAGCGGCGTGCCAGACGGGGGCGTCCTCGCGCAGCGCGGTGTCGACGCGCAGCCGCGCCCACTCGTTGATCTCCGGCAGGTCGGCCGGGTCGAACCAGGCCACCTCGGTGGACTCGTCGTCGTTGACGCGCGGCTCGCCGCCCACCGCCCGGCACCGGAACCACACGTTCAGGTACTCGCAGACGTCGCCGTTGGGGTAGACGACGGGGTGGGTGGCGACGCCGGCGACCCCGTCGACGCGCACGTGCACGCCGGTCTCCTCGTACACCTCCCGCACGACCGCGTCGGCGGGTTGCTCGCCGGGGTCGATGAGGCCGGCGGGCACCGACCAGCGGCCGTTGTCGACGCGCCGGGCCAGCAGCACCCGTCCGGCGTCGTCGCGCACGACCGCGCTGACCCCGGGCAGCAGGAGCAGGTCGTGACCGACGTGGGCGCGCAGCCGGGCGACGTACGGGGAGATGGCCACGCCGGCCACGCTAGCCGGTGGCGTCGCGGTGCCGGCGCAGCATCCCGGCGGCCAGCGGCGCGGCGTCCAGGTCGCCGGCGGCGACCCGGGCGGCGACGGTACGGCGCACGAGCCGGTCGGCCAGCGTGGGGGCGTGCCGGGCGAGGGCCAGTTCGAGGCGTCCGCGCCGGGTGGTGGCCACGTCCCGGGGTGCCCGCCGGGCGGTGGCGGCGCGCAGGATCGCGGCGACGACCCCCTGCACCGGCTCCGGGCGCGACACGCCCCGCAGGGACAGGCCGGCGTCGGCGGTGCTGTCGTGGATCGGCGAGGCGACCATGCTCGGGTAGACGACGCTCACCCCGACGTGGGTGCCCACCTCGTGGCGCAGCGCGTCGGCGTAGGCGACCAGGGCCCGCTTGCTGACCCCGTACGCGGCGGCCAGCGGCAGCGGCAGCAGGGCCATCCGGCTGGCGACGAAGACCACCCGGCCGCGAGCGGCCTCCAGGGCGGGCAGCGCGGCGGCAGTGGTCCGCCAGGCGGCGAGCAGGTTCACCTCCAGCTGTTGGCGCACCACCGCGTCCGGTGCCAGCTCGGCCGGGGCGGGGCCGCCGACGCCGGCGTTGTTGACCAGCAGGTCCAGCCCGCCGAGGCGGTCCACGGCGGCGGCGACCGTGGCCGGCACGGCGGCCGGGTCGGTCAGGTCGCAGCCGAGCACCGCCACGCCGCAGACGGTGCCGGCCTGGCGGTCGATGCCGACGACCCGCGCCCCGGCGGCGGTGAACGCGGCGCACAGGTGCCGGCCGAAGGTGCCGCTGGCCCCGGTGACCAGCACCCGGCGGTGCGCCAGCCCGCTCATGCCGTGGCTCCGGTGGCGCGGGCGCGGCGGGTGCCGGCGGCCAGTTCCCGCCTCAGCTCGGCCAGGTACGCGTCGAAGTCCACCCGCATGGCGGGCCGGCGCTGTCCCCAGCGGGCGGTGGCGGCGCGCAGTTCGGCCCGGCAGGCGGCGCGCTGTGCGGGCGGCTCGGGCAGCGCGTAGCGGCCGGACAGCTGCGCCGCGACCAGCTTGGCCTGCGCCTCGACGAGCGGGAACGCGGCGCCGGTGGACTGCATCAGCCCGACGAACGCCAGCCCGGGCGCGTCGAGGTGGAACACGTGCCGGTACAGCGGCAGGGTGTCCGCCCCGTCGCCGAGCAGCGCGGGGTCGAGGAACGGGATCTCCACCCGGTAGCCGGTGCACCAGATCACCAGGTCGACCTCGTCGACGCGGCCGTCGGTGAAGGTGACGCGTCCGCTGTCGAAGGCGGCGATGCCGGGGCGGGGCTCGATCTCGCCGTGGGTCAGCCGGGACAGCAGCCCGTCCGACAGCGTCGGGTGGTCCTGCAGGAAGCCGTGCGCGGGGGCGGGCAGGCCGTAGCGGGTGGGCGCGCCGACGGTCGCGGTGAGCAGCCGCTGGGTGATGCGCTGACGCAGCCGCCACGGCAACCGCCGGGCCAGGGCGCCGTTGAGGGTGTCCGACGGGCGGCCCAGGAGGTGTTTCGGCACCACCCAGACGCCCCGGCGCAGCGACAGCAGGGTGCGCCGGGCCGCGTACGAGGCGTCCACGGCGATGTCCATGGCGGAGTTGCCGCCGCCGACGACCAGGACCCGCCGGCCGGCGAGTTGTTCGGGTCCCCGGTAGGCGTGGCTGTGCATCTGCTCGGCGGTGCAGGCGCCCGGCGGGGTGGGGGTGGCCGGCTTGGGCACCCGGTTGTGGCCGTTGGCGACGACGACGGCGTCGACGCTGACCTCGACGCCGCCGTCGGGTCCGTCGGCGTGCACCGCCCACCGGCCGTCGCCGCCGCGTTCGACCCGGTCGACGGTGTGCCGCAGCCGCACCGCGTCGTGCAGCCCGAACCGGTCGGCGTAGTCGGTGAGCCAGCCGGCGACGCGGGCGTGGTCGGGGTAGTCCGGCCAGTGCGCCGGCATGGGGTGGTCGACGAACTCGGTGCGCGCCTTGCTGGTGTTCAGGTGCAGGGTCCGGTACGCGGGCGAGCCGGGCGCCCCGTACACCCAGAGGCCACCGACCCGGTCGGCCGCCTCGAAGCAGACGGCGGGCACGCCGACGTCGGCGAGCGCCTTGAGGGTGGCCAGTCCGGCCGCCCCCGCGCCGATGACCGCCACGGACGGCTGCGCGCCCATCGCCGGCTCCTTCCCGTTAATCCAACGTGCGTTGGATAATGGACCGGGGCGGGCGGCACGTCAAGGCGTCGCCGGCCCGTACAGCCCGTCGAGGAAGCGGTGCACGAAGGCGCGGAACTCCCGCCGCTCGCGCGCCTGCGACCCCCCGCCGGCGGCCAGGGCCACCACGTGCCCGTGCACCGCCCACACGAGGCTGCGCACCGTCACGTGCGGCGTCGGCTCGGTCAGCGCCCCCGCCGCCGCGGCGGCGCCGAGCAGGTCGGCGACGAGCCGGTACAGCGGGGCCGCGTACCGCTCGTCGAGTTCGGCGTGCCGTTGCGGCTCCAGCCAGCGCCGCAGCCACAACGCGGTGGTCTCCGGCCGGTCCTCCAGGAAGTCCACGAACACGTCCACCAGGTCGTGCAGCGCGCCCCGGACCTCGGCCGGCCCGCTGTCGAGCGCCTGTCGGGCGCGCCCGGCCGCCGCCTCGAGCGCCTCCCGCTCGGCGGCGAAGACCCGCGCGAAGCAGGCGTCGTAGAGCTGCGCCTTCGTACCCGTGTGGTGCGAGACCGTGGCCACGTCGACGCCGGCGGCCGCCGCGACCTCCCGCAGCCCGACGGCGTCGAAGCCCCGCCGGGCGAACAGCGCGGTCGCGGCGGTGAGCACCACCTCCCGGGTCGGTCGGGTCTCGTCGCGGCGGGGCCGCCCGGGTCGACGGCGGGGCATGGTCATGGCCGCCATTCTGCCCCTACAATCCAGCATCCGTTGGATTGCGGGCGGCGTGCCCGCCGAGGAGGCCGCCATGACCGGGCTCGACCAGCAGCCGACCGGCACGGACACCGCCACCGCACTGCCGCGCGGGCCGTTGCTCGGCTTCGCCGCCGGTTCCCTCGGCATGGGCGTCTGGGTGACGGTCCCCGGCCTGCTGCTGCTCTACTTCCTCACCGACGTGCTGGCCGTCGCCCCCTGGCTGGCCGGCCTGGCGCTGCTGCTGCCGAAGGTCGCCGACGTGCTGCTGCACCCCTGGATCGGGCACCGCTGCGACGTCGAACAGGCACGCCGGGGCGACCGGCGTCGGCTGCTGCTGCTCGGCTGCGCCCTGCCGCTGGCCTTCGTCACCCTGTTCGCCGTGCCCGGCGCGCTCACCGGCGCGCCGGCCGCCGCCTGGGTGGCGCTCGCCTTCGTCGCCGGCAACCTGCTCTTCGCCGCCTACCAGGTCCCCTACCTGGCCACCCCCGCCGACCTGCGGATCGGCTACCACGAGCGGACCCGGCTGATGGCCTTCCGGATGGTGGTGCTGACCCTCGGCATCCTCGCCTCCGGACTGCTGGCACCCCTGCTGGCCGGCGGCGAGGACGCCACCCGGGCCGGCTACCAGCGGATGGGTGTGCTGCTGGCCGCCGGGATGCTGGCCGCCATGCTGGTCGGCGTGGCCGGCATCGCCCGGCTGCGCCGGGCCGCCGCCGCGACGCCCGCACCGCACGGCGGCGGCTGGCGGGGGCTCGCCGTGGCGCTGCGCGACCGGCAGTTCCGTTGGCTGGTCGCCGCGTACCTGGCCATGTCCACCACCACCCACCTGGTCCTGGCCGCGGTGCCCTACTACGCCGAGTACGAGCTGGGTCGCCCCGGGCTGACCACCGTGCTGGTGGCCGCCTTCGTCGCCCCGGCGCTGCTGGTCACCCCGGCCTGGCTGACGTTGGCCCGCCGCGTGGGCAAGCAGCGGGCGCTGCTGGGCGCCCAGGGCGCCTTCGCGGCCGGCTCGCTGGTCCTCGCCGTCGGCCGCCCCGCGGGGCTGCCCGTGCTGGTGGCCGCCGTGGCGGTGCTCGGCGTCGCCTTCGCCGGCATGCAACTGCTGCCGTTCTCGATGGTGCCCGACGTCATCCGGGCGGGCGGCGGCGCCGCCGGCACCTACACCGGGGTCTGGACGGCCACCGAGGCCACCGGCGCGGCGCTGGGCCCGTGGGCGTACTCGCTGTGCCTGGCCGCAGGCGGCTTCGTCGCCTCCACCGCCGGTGAGGGCGTCACGCAGCCCGACGGCGCGCTGACCGCGATCCGCTGGGGCTTCGGGCTGCTGCCCGCCGCGGCGATGCTCGTCGCCCTGCTGCTGCAACGCCGCTACACCCTGGACCGCACGGCCCGCACGGCCGGCTGAGCAGCCCACACAGGTCCGCGCAGTACGCACCGTCGGCGCCGCACGCGGTCCGCCGCGCGGCGGCCGGGCCGGGGTCGCTCCGGCCCCGGGGGCGGTCGCTCCAGCCCCCGCAGGCGTGGGGCGCTGCGCCGGCGGCCCCCCGGCCCGGCAGTAGACTCCGCCCTCGATGGACGCCGAGCCCACCCCCGCCGAGACCCGCCCCTGCGCCCACTGCGGACGGCAGGTGCCGCAGCGCGTCGGCGCCGGCCGGCCGTTCCGCTACTGCCGCGACAACGACGGCGCCTGCCAACGGGCCTCGCGCAACAGCCGCATGCGGCACCGCAACGCCCCCGGCCTGCCCGGTCAGGTGGCCCGCACCTGGGAGGCGGTGGACCGGCTGGAGCAGGTCGCGGAGACCCTCGCCGACGCCCTGCACGCCGAGCTGTCCCCGGTCGGGGTGGAACGCCAACTCGCGCAGGCCCGCGCCGACGCCGCGACGCAGGTCGCGGCGGCCCAGACCGAACGCGACGAGGCCCGCCGCGACGCCGAGGACGCCGCCGCGGCCGCCGTCCGGGCCCGCGAGGAGGCCCGGGCCGCCGCCGCCGAACGCGACGCCGCCCACGACGAGGCCCGGCGCGCCGCCGAGCGGGCCACGGCCGCCGTCGAACGCGCCGACCGGGCGGAGGCCGCCCGCGACGACGCCCGCCGGCAGGCCAGCGCCGCGGAGGCCCTGCGCACCCAGGCCGAACGCGACCGCGACACGGCCCGCCACGAGCTGCGTGCGCTGCGCGTCGAGATCGACGCCGAACGCCGCCGCAGCACCGAACTCACCGGCGAACGCGACGCCGCCCGCGCCGACGCCGACCGGGCGACCCGCGCCGCCACCGAGGCCCTCGACCGCGCCCAGCGCCTGCACGCCGAGGCCGAACAGGCCCGCGAGCGTGCCGGACAGGCCCGCGCCGAGGCCGACTCCGCCCGCGCGGCCGCCGCCGAAGCCGACACGGCCCGGCAACGCGCCGAGGCCACGCAGCGGGACGCCGAGACCGCCCGGCGACACGCCGAGGCCACCGCCGAGCAGGCCCGCGCGGAACTGGCCGCCCTCACCGGCCGACACGACACGCTGCGCGCCGACCTGGCCGCCGCGCGCGAGGCCGCGAGCGCCGCCGAGGGTCGCGCCGCCGAGTTGACCGTACGGCTGCGCGCCGCCGAGACCGACCGCGACGAGGCGCAGCGGCGGACGGCCCAGCTCGCCGAGCAGGTCAGCAACCTCGCCGCCGCCCTGGCCCACCTGGGCGCCCGCGAGACCGGCTGAACGGCCGGGTCAGCTGCCCGCGGTGGCGGCGTAGCGGCGGGCCAGCCGCGCGAAGGCGTCCCTGAGCTCGGCCGGGCCGACCACCTCGATGTCGACGTCGAAGCGGCCGAGGGTGGCGGCCAGGCCCACCCACGACCACGAACCCAGCACGAGCCGGCAGCGGTGCGGGCCGAGTTCCTCGACGAGCGCGTCGTGCAGGTATCCGGACACCACCGCGGCCGGCAGGTCGAGGATCACCTCCCCGCGGCAGGGCCAGTCGCTGGAGCCTCCGCGGCCCCGGAAGCGGTCGTTGACGAAGGCGGCCACGTCACCCCCGGGCAGCTCACGCGGGATGAACCGGGGCCCCGTGGGGGTACGCGGGCTGATCCGGTCGGCGCGGAAGGTGCGCCAGTCCTCGCGGTCGAGGTCCCACGCCACCAGGTACCAGCGTCCGCCCCACGTGACGAGGTGGTGCGGCTGCACCCGGCGCGGCGGAGGCAGCCCACCGTCGCCGTCGGCCTCCGACGGAGCCACGGGGGTGTGGTCGAAGCGCAGCACCTCGCGGGCGTGCACGGCGGCGCCGAGCGCCATGAGCACGCCGCTGTCGACCTGCCGGGCCGCTCGCGTCGGGGACCGCTCGACGGCCGTGACGCGGAGGATGTCGATGCGGTGGCGCAGCCGGGCGGGCATGACCTGCCGCACCGTGTGCAGTGCGCGCGCCGCGGCCTCCTCGATGCCGGCGCCGGCGGTGGTGGCGCTCTGCAACGCGATGGCCAGGGCCACGGCCTGCTCGTCGTCGAACAGCAGCGGCGGCAGCTGCGCACCGGCGGCGAGGCGGTAGCCACCGTCGGGTCCCTTGACGGCCGCGATGGGATAGCCGAGCTCGCGCAGCCGCTCGACGTCGCGCCGTACGGTGCGCGCGCTCACGTCCAACCGCGCCGCCAGCAGCGCCCCCGGCCAGTCCCGGCGTGCCTGCAGCAGCGACAGCAGCGCCAGCAGGCGCGCGGAGGTTTTCGGCATTGCCCCATGGTGCCCGCAGAAGCGGACACATCCTGTCCGCTTCGACTGCGAACGTGGTCACGTGCCCACCGACGACAAGAAGGACCCGAACACCGTGACCGACACCGCCACCGCCACGCCCCCGTCGACCCTCGACCCCGAGCGGGCCGACCTGCTCGCCGCGCTCTCGACCGCCCGGTCCGCCCTGACCGGCACCGTCCGCGGCCTCACCGACGAGCAGCTCGGCCAGCGCCCGACGGTCAGCGCGCTGTGCCTGGGCGGGCTGATCAAGCACGTCGCGGCCATGGAGCAGTCGTGGCTGCGCTTCGTGGTCGAGGGCCCCTCGGCCATGTCCTTCGACCTGCCCGAGGGGGTCACCTGGGCCGACATCACGGCCGGTACGGCCCGCGAGGTGCCACAGTGGCTCGTCGAGCACGAGGCCGGCTTCCGGATGCTGCCCGGCGAGACCCTGGCCGGGATCCTCGCCCACTACGCGCAGGTCGCCGCCCGCACCGAGCAGACCGTCGCCGCCGTCGCCGACCTGTCGGCGACCCACCCGCTGCCACCGGCGCCGTGGCACGAGGTGACGGCGGTGCTGAGCGTACGCGGGGTGCTGATGCACGTCATCGCCGAGACCGCCCAGCACGCCGGGCACGCCGACATCCTGCGCGAGAGCCTCGACGGGCACCGGGCCACCTGAGCGCCCGACGTCCCGACCACCCGCACCGGCCCGTACGCCGTGCCTGCGCAGGGAAGACGTGCACCCGATGACCGTTCTCGACACCCGGACGCTCAACCGCGCCACGCTGGCCCGGCAGCTGCTGCTCGACCGCGCCGACGTGCCGGTCCTCGACGCCGTCGCGCACCTGTGCGGCCTGCAGGCGCAGGAACCGCAGGAGCCGTTCGTCGGGCTCTGGTCCCGGCTGCGCGCGTTCGACCCGGCGGCGCTGTCGGACCTGCTGACCGGCCGGCAGGTGGTACGGATGCACCTCATGCGGCGCACCGTGCACCTGGTCACCGCCGACGACGCGCTGGCGTGGCGGGCCCGCCACGACGGCATGCTGCGCCAGCGGGTCCTCGGGGTCTACCGTCACGAACTCGCCGGCGTGGACCTCGACGAACTCGCGGCGGCGGGCCGGGAGGTGCTGGCCGACGACCAGCCCCGCTCGCCGGGCGAGGTGGCGCGGGCCCTGGCCGGGCGGTGGCCGGCACCGGGACCGAGGGCGCTGGGCGAGATGCTGCTCGCCGCCCTCGTCCCGGTGGTGCAGCTGCCGCCGCGCGGGCTGTGGCGCACGACGGCCGGCGTACGCCACGTGCTGCTCTCCTCCTGGCTGGGCCGCGAGACCGACCCGCCGGCCCCACCGGGCTGCGACCCGGTCGGCGAGGCGCTCGTGCGGCGCTACCTGGCCGCATTCGGGCCGGCCTCGACGGGCGACCTGCGCGCCTGGTGCGGCCTCGCCGGCCTGCCGGCCGCGGTGGCCGCGATCCGCGACGAGCTGGTCGTCTTCCGCGACGAGCGCGGGCGGCGGCTGTGGGACCTGCCCGACGCGCCGCGCCCCGACGCCGACACGCCCGCGCCGGTGCGGTTCCTGCCGGCGTTCGACAACGCGCTGCTCGGCTACGACGACCGCAGCCGCATCGTCGACGACGCCCACCGGGGCCTGTCGGTCGCCGGCGAGCGCGTCGTCCTGGTCGACGGCCGCGTCGCCGCGACGTGGAGCGTCGTGGCCGGCACCGTGACCGTCGCCCCGCTGCGCCGCCTCTCCCGCGCCGAGCGCGCCGCCGTGGAAGAGCAGGGGCAGGCGCTGGCGTCGTTGCTCTCCGACGACGACAGCGACCGCGTACGCGTCGCCGCGTCCACGCCCTGAGCACCGCGCCGCCCGGGGCAGCGCAGGGACCGGCACGGGGCCATGATGCGGGGGTGGGAAAGACATACGAGCGCATCGAGGGCCGGCTGCGCAGCTTCATCGAGGAGCAGCCGCTGTTCTTCACCGCCACCGCCCCGCTGTCGGGCGACGGCACCATCAACCTGTCGCCGAAGGGACTGCGTGGCTCGTGGGCGGTCCTCGACGCGCACACCGTGGCCTACCTGGACTTCGCGGGCAGCAACGCCGAGACGATCGCGCACCTGCGGGAGAACGGCCGGATCACCCTCATGTGGTGCGCGTTCGACGGGCCGCCGAACATCGTGCGGGTGCACGGGCGCGGCGAGCCGGTGTTCCGTGACGACCCCCGCTGGGGTGAGCTGGTGGGCCACTTCCCGGACATCGACACCAGCGTCCACGGCCTGCGGGCGGTCATCGTCGTGCGCGCCGAACTGATCCGCGACACCTGCGGCTACGCGGTGCCGTTCATGTCCTACGACGCCGACCGTGACCTGCACGCCCGGCGCTTCGCCCGGGAGGACGACGCGTCGCTGAGCGACTACTTCGCCGGCAAGGACCACGTGGCCCGCAGCATCGACGGGCTGCCGGGCCTGCCGCTGCCGCTGCCACCGACCCCGGCGGCCTGAGCCGGCCGCCGCGTCGCTGTGCCGTTCCCCCGCGAAGAGTCGCTGTGCCGTTCCCGCGAGGAGGAGCGGGCCGGGCCTTCGGGTGAGCGGGCGGCGACGGTCGGGGTGCGCTCCGCGCGGCGCGGTCGGCGCGTCACCGGCTGCCGCGACCTGCGTCGCCTCGGGGCGGCTACCATCGCCGGTGGCACAGCGGAGACACTCCACCCGCCCGATGCGGCCCGGGGCGACCTCGTCGGGCGGCTGGCGTGGCCGGCTACCCTTGTGCAGGCCCGCCCGGCGTCCGGGCGGGAATGGCCCGGCGGGAACGGACCGTTACACCGAGAAGACCAGCACCACGAACGAGGGGAAGTCGATCATGGGCGAGCGTATGCTGCGTGGCAGCCGTCTGGGCGCGGTCAGCTACGAATCCGACCGCAACACGGAGCTCGCGCCGCGTCAGACCCGCGAGTACCTCTGCGCCAAGGGCCACCAGTTCGAGGTTCCGTTCGCCGTCGACGCCGAGGTCCCCACGACCTGGGAGTGCAAGTTCGACGGCAGCGTGGCCCGGCTGGTCGACGGCAACGAGCCGGAGCAGAAGAAGGCCAAGCCGCCGCGCACCCACTGGGACATGCTGTTGGAGCGGCGTTCCATCGCCGAGCTGGAGGACATCCTCGCCGAGCGGCTGCAGGAGGTCCGCACCCGCCGCGGCCGCGCCTGAGCCGCAACCTGGACGCCACGGCGCCCCGGGAGCATCCGCTCCCGGGGCGCCGTCGTGTCCGGCTCAGTTCCGGCCGGGCTCGACGATCTCACCCTCGATGGCGCGCCCCCCGTCGACGACGACGGTCGGTTCGGCAGCCGGCTGCGGCTGTGCCGGCTGCGGCGCACCCCGCCGCACCCGCACCCGGCGCGGCCCGAACAGGTCACCGGCGACCATCGACGACACCCGCCGCTCCGCGGCCCGCTGCACCCCGTTGCGGGCCAGCCGGCGCACCGGCGGCACCAGCAACGACACCCCCACCAGGCCGCTGAGCAGGCCCGGCATCGCCAGCAGCAGCGCACCGAGCAGCCCGACGAGACCGTCGGTGACCTGCCGGCCCGGCGGCTGACCGGCCTGCGCGGAGGCCTTGAAGCCACGCCAGGCGCGCATCCCCTCCCGACGCAGCAGCACCAGCCCCAGCAGCGACACCGCGAACACCACCAGCAGTGCCGAGCCGAACCCGATCGCCCGCCCCACCGCGACGAACACCACCAGCTCCAGCAGCGTCGCCGCCAACAGGGCCAACGGCACAAACCTCAGTCCTCGGCGCATCTCACCCCATCCGCCATCAGCGGCGCCTGCGGCGGGGCCACCCCGCGCGGGCGCCGGCGCCCCGTCCAGCATGACACGCCGCCGCTCAGGGCCACCGCACCTGACCGGTGGGGGTGCCGTGCAGGCCCCGCCGCACCGCCAGCCGCCGGTCCTGCACCCCCCACGCCGTGATCCGCCACAACGCCTCCGCCACGATCAGCGGGCTCATCTTGCTGCTGCCGCGCTCCCGCTCGGCGAACGTGATCGGCACCTCGACGATGCGCGCCCCGGAGCGGTGCGCCAGCCGGGACAACTCCACCTGGAACGAGTAGCCCTGCGAGCAGACCGACGCCAGGTCGATCTCGTCCAGGGCCGCCAGCCGGTACACCCGGTAGCCGCCGGTCGCGTCGGACAACGGCATGCCCAACACCAGCCGCGCGTACAGGTTGCCGCAGCGCGACAACAGCAGCCGCCGCAGCGGCCAGTTCACCACCCGCGCCCCCGCGGTCCACCGGGAACCGATCACCACGTCGGCGTCGCGGGCGGCGGACAGCAGCGCGGGCAGGTCCTCCGGGGCGTGCGAACCGTCGGCGTCCATCTCCACCACCGCGTCGAAGCCGCGCTCGCGGGCCCACGCGAACCCCGCCAGGTAGGCCGCGCCGAGGCCCTGCTTGCCCTCGCGGTGCAGCACATGCACCCGACGGTCGTCGCCGGCCAGGGCGTCGGCGAGCGCACCGGTGCCGTCCGGGCTGTTGTCGTCGGCGACCAGGATCTCCACCGCCGGCGCGGCGCGACGCACCCGCGCCACGATCCTCGCCACGTTGTCGGCCTCGTTGTAGGTCGGGATCACCACGAGCACCCGACCCAGCCCCGGATGACCGCTTTCCGTCCGGGTGCCGGTCGTCTCGCCCACCGTCGCTCCCCCTCCGCCGGCGTACCGGCTGGTGTCACCCGGCGTGCGGCCGGCGGCGCAGCACGCCCGCGCCGACCAGGGCCACCACGGCCAGGGTGGCCAGCGCCACCTCCGGCCACAACCCGACCCGGGTGGCCAGGGTGCGTCCGTCGTCCAGCCGCAGCTGCCGCACCACGACCGCTCGGGTGTTGAACCCGGTGGCGTCGCTTACCCGCCCGTCCGGGGCAACGAACCCGGACACCCCGACCGTGGAGGCCATCAACGCCGGCCGGCCGTGCTCGACCGCCCGCAGCCGCACCATGGCCAACTGCTGGCGCGCCTCGGCCACGTCGAACGTGGCGTTGTTGGTCTGCACCACCAGCAGCTGCGCCCCGCCCGTGACGGTGTCACGCACCACCTCGTCGTAGGCGACCTCGAAACAGATCACGTCGCCGAGCACCGCCGCCCCCGTACGCAGCACCCCCGGCTCGCTGCCCGGCACGAAGTCGGCGCGGACCCGGTCGACCTGCTTGCTGACCATCCGGGCCAGATCACGCATCGGCACGTACTCGGCGAACGGCACCGGATGCCGCTTCGTGTACAGCTGCTCCAGGTCCGGGCCGCTGCCGGGCCGCCACAGGATCCCCGCGTTGCGCACCTGCCCCTCTCCGGGGCCGCGCAGCACCGCACCGACCAGGATCGGGGCGCCGACCGCGTCGGCGGCCTGCGAGATGCGCGCCCCGGCGTCGGTGTCGCGCAGCGGGTCGATGTCGCTGGAGTTCTCCGGCCACACCACCAGGTCGGGGCGGGGCCGCACGCCGGCGGACACCTGCCCGGCCAGCTCGATCGTGGCGTCGACGTGGTTGTTCAGCACCGCCTGCCGCTGGGCGTTGAAGTCCAACCCGAGCCGGGGCACGTTGCCCTGCACGATCGCCACCGTCACCGCGTCACCGCCCCCCGCACCGGACACCGGCACCAGCAGGCCGACCACCGGCACCGCGACCGCCGCGGCGCTCAGCGCCGCGATCGGTGCCCGCCGCAGCGGCGACTCCCACGCCCGCCACAGCGCCACGCCCACCAGCCCACCGGTCAGCGCCACCGCGAACGTCACCAGCGGCGCACCGCCCAGCGCGGCCAGCCGCAGCAGTGGCGATTCGTCCTGGCTGAACGCCAGGCGCCCCCACGGGAACCCACCGAACGGGGTGCGGTCGCGCAGCGCCTCCTGCCCCACCCACAACACCCCGGTCACCGCCGGCCAACTCCACCGCACCCGGTCGACCAGCGGCGAGGCGTACGCGCCCGCCGCGCCCAGCAGCGCCAGGTAGCCGGCCTGCAACAGCGACAGCAACACCCACGGCAGGTAGCCGGTGTGCAGATTCGTCCAGCTCAGCAGCGGCGCGAACAACGCCACCCCGGTCAGCAGACCCAACCCGGCGCCCGCGCGTACCCGCCGACGGTGCGTCGCCACGGCCAGCAACGCCACCCCCAGCGGCGCGAGCGGCCACAGCCCGTACGGCGGGAACGCCGCCAGCAACGCCAGCCCGGCCACCACCGCCATCGGCGCGGCCACCGGCAACGGCAACGCCCGCCCGGCAGGCTGCCCGCTGTCGTCCCCGGTCGGCGCCGGCACCATCCCCACGATCACGGGCCGAAGGCTACCCGCCGGCCGGTCGCCGCCCCACCGGGCCACACACCCCGCACAACAGGCCACGGACACAAATCGGGGCGCGGCTCGCGCCGCGCCCCGATGCTCCCAGGCCCTTCCCGGCCGGTGGGGCGAGAATGAGCTACGCCGACCTTCGGACCGACCCGACGCGGACTGGCTGCCCCCGCCTGGCCGTTGTCTACTGGCCGTGCACCTCACCCTGCCCGTACACCGGTAACCGCGGCCGGTTCGCGCCGCCCCGCCGACCCCCGCCCGCTGGACCTGGCCGCCGCGACGCACTGCTCACATGTCGCTCGGCCAGCGGACGAAGGGACGAAGCGAACAACAGCCGCTTCCCGTAGTAGGACTCAAAGACGGTACGGCGTGGACCCCCGCCGCTGTCAACCCACCCGGGCCTGTCGTGTGATGCACCACGGCGTGTCGCGTCGGCGAGTCTCAATCCGTGGCGAGGTGCCGCCGCAGCAACGCCCCCGCCGCCTCCGGATGCTCGGCGGCCAGCAACCCACCGGCGGCCAGCACGTAGTCCACGTCGACGACCGGCCGCGCCGCCCGCGGCAACGGCCACCCACCGGCGTGGTCGGCCAGCACCGCACCCAGCACACCCGCCGCGTCCGCCGGCGCGGCGTGCCGCAACACCCCACCGGAACCCACCAGCAGCCGCACGTCACGCAGGTCCCGCCCCGCCCGCTCACCCGTGGCCGCCCCCCGCGCGTGCCGCCGCAACGCCACCGTCGCCGCCAGCGCCGCGATCCGCGTGTCCACCGCACGCTCCGCGTCCCCCACCGGCAGGAACCCCGGATCGCCGGCGCGCACCGCCGCCCCCGCCGCCAGGTCGTCGCGCTGCCCGTCGGTCAGCAACCGCTCCTCGACGGCCGCCCGCACCACCCCCGGCGCGCTCCACCGCATGCCCAGGTCCCCCTCGACGGTACGGGCCCGCCACAGCGACCCCGCCACCTCCCGCCCCGGCCCGGTGGCCCGCTCGTCCGGCGTGAGCACCGAATACACGTCCGTGGTGGCGCCACCCACGTCCACCACCACCAGATCACCACCCAGCGTGTCGGCCAGCACCTCCACGCCGGTCAGCACCGCGTCGGGGGTGGCCGCCCGCACCAGCCGCGCGAACCGCGACCCCCGCGACAGCCGCTTGCCACCGATCACGTGCCGCAGGAACACCTCCCGGATCGCCGCCCGCGCCGACGCCGGCGCCAACACCCCGATACGCGGCAACACGTTGTCGGCCACCGTCACCGGCACCCGCGCCCCCGCCAGCACCGCGTGCAGGTCGTCGCGGGCGTCGACATTGCCGGCCAACACCACCGGCACCCGCCAGCGGGCCCTCGCCAGCCGCGTCGCGTTGTGCGTCAACGTCTCGGCGTCACCGCCGTCGGTGCCACCCACCAGCAGCACCACGTCCGGGCGGGCCGCACGCAACCCGGCCAGCTCCGCCGCACCGAGCCGACCCGCCGCCACGTGCACCACGTCCGCGCCCGCCGACAGACCCACCCGCCGGCCCGCCTGCGCCGTCACCAGCCGCTCGTAGCCCACGACCGCCAGGCGCAACCCACCACCGGCCGACGAGCACACATACCACGGCACCCGACCCACCGCCAGGCCGGCGGTGGCCGCCGCCACCGCCGCGTCCAGGCCGTGCAGCACGTCCGTACCCACCGTCGTCGGCGCCGACGCCGACGCCACCAACGCGCCCCCGTCGAGATCCACCACCGCCACCTTCGTGTACGTGGACCCGACGTCGGCGCAGACCGCGTACCTCACGCCACCGGCGGAACGACCACCGTGCCGGTCGCGGTGACCGCCACGATCGGCTCGTCGAGCACCTCCGCGGCCGACTCACCCCGATCCGGCCGCCCCCGGCACACCACCCGCGCGGCGAAGTCGATCGTGCGGCTGCGCGTACCCACCCGGGTCACCGTCGCCGTCACCTCCAACACGTCGCCCGCCCGCATCGCCGCCCGGAACTGCACGTCCGAGTACGACGCGAACAGCCCCTCGTCGCCATCGGTGCGGATACACACCTCCGTGGCCACATCCCCGAACAACCCCAACGCGTACGCCCCGTCGACCAGGTTGCCGGCGTAGTGGGCGTGCGAATACGGCACATACCGCCGGTGCACGACCGTCAGACCCACCCGGGAATCACTCATGCCTTCGCCCTCTTGTCCGTGATCAACGCGTGCACCAGGAAACTCGCCACCTCACCCGGGGTCGTCCCCCGGCCGAAGATCCGATCCACACCCAACTCGCCGGCCATCGACTCGTCGAAACGCGGCCCACCCACGATCAGCAACGGCCGACGCCCCGCCGGCATCGCCTCCCGGAACGCCGCCGACATCTCCCGAGTGTTGTGCAGATGCGCGTCGCGCTGCGTCACCACCTGCGACACCAACACCGCGTCCGCCCGCTCCACCCGCGCCACCTCCACCAACTCCGGCACGCTCACCTGCGCACCCAGGTTCGTGACCTTCAGCTCCCGGTAGTACTCAAGACCCTTCTCCCCGGCGATGCCCTTGACGTTGAGGATCGCGTCGATGCCGACCGTGTGCGCGTCCGTGCCGATGCACGCCCCCACCACCGACAACTTGCGCCGCAACCGCCGCTTCACCACCGCGTTGACCTCCTTGGCACTCAGCAGCGGAAAGTCCCGCTCCACCACCTGCACCGCCGACAGGTCCACCAGATGGTTCACCCGCCCGTACACCACGAAGAACGTGAACCCGTCGCTCATCGGCTTGGCGTGCACCAGCATCGCCGGATCGATGCCCATCTTGTTCGCCAACTGCACCGCCGCGCCCTCGGCCCGCTTGTCGTGCGACACCGGCAACGTGAACGACACCTGCACCATGCCGTCGCCCGTCGTGTCCCCGTACGGCCGGACGATCTTCTTCCCGGCGTCCCCGCCGGCCCCGACGGCGCTCACGCCCGTGCCACCTCTCCACCCGCCACCGCCGCCGCCTCCAGGATCTCCGTAGCCGGATTGAAATAGCCCGCCTCGTGCGCGGCCACCCCCGACAACCCCTTGCCCCGGTCCGCCGGCCGCTTCATGATCCCGAACGTGCCCTCGGCGATCGCCGTCAACAACGACTGCTCACCGATACGCTCCAGCAGCTCGACCGCCTCACCCAGCACCCGGTTGGCCCGCTGCTGGATGAACCCGCCCGGCGCCGGCACGAAGTCCTCGTGCAACCCACCGGCCGCACCCAGCACGTACCGCACGTTCTGCAACGCGATGTCCCGATCCGACAACCACGGCGTCACCACCGCCTCGGTCATCATCCCCACCAACAGGATCCCCTGACCGGTCACCGTCCCCACCAGGTTGAAGAACCCGTCCAGCAGGTTCCCCCGGAACACGTCGCCCGTCATGTGCTTCGTCGGCGGCATCCACTTCAACGGCGCGTCCGGGAACAACTCCCGCGCCAGCAACGCGTGCGCCAACTCCAACCGCAACGACTCCGGCACATCAGGGTTGATCTCGAACGCGTGCCCCAACCCCAACTGCCAGTCCGCCAACCCCGCCTCGTGCGCGAAGAACTCGTTGAGCAACTGCGACACCGTCACCGTGTGCGCCTCGTCCACCGCGTCCGCGGTGGTCAGGTAGTTGTCCTCACCGGTGTTGATGATGATCCCCGCCCGCGCGTGCACCTGACGCGAGAACCGCTGGTCCACGAACGTCCGGATCGGGTTGATGTCACGGAACAGGATCCCGTACATCGAGTCGTTCAACATCATGTCCAGCCGCTCCAGGCCGGCCAACGTCGCCATCTCCGGCATGCACAGACCCGACGCGTAGTTCGTCAGCCGCACGTACCGGCCCAACTCCCGCGACGACTCGTCCAGCGCCGCCCGCATCAACCGGAAGTTCTCCTGCGTCGCGTACGTGCCCGCGAAGCCCTCCCGCGTCGCCCCCTCCGGCACGTAGTCCAGCAACGACTGCCCCGTCGACCGGATCACCGCGATGACGTCCGCACCCGCCCGCGCCGCCGCCTGCGCCTGCGGAATGTCCTCGTAGATGTCCCCCGTCGCCACGATCAGATAGATCCACGGCCGCTGCCTCGGATCACCGAACCGCTTCACCAGCCGGTCCCGCTCCGCCCGCCGCCGGTCGATCGCCCGGACCCCCGCACCAACCGCCCGCCGCGCCGCCTTCCGCGCCGCCGTGGCCGCCTTCCCCGTCGGCACCTCGAACCGCACCGACCCCGCCGCCGCCTTCTGCGCCAGCAACGTCACGTCACCGAGCTGCTCCCGGGCCAGCGCGTCGAACACCGGCAACGCCACCCCGTGCCCCAACCCCACGTCCGCGACCACCGCGTCCACGAGCCGGTTCACCCACGGAATCCCGTCCGGATCGGCACCGGAAACACCGGCCAGCCGCAACACCGCACGCTCCACCGACACCGTCGTGTGGCTACGCGCCAGATCCACCACCGGCTGCCCCGCCCGACGCGCCAACTCCCGCGCCCGCGCCACCAACCGCGGATCCAGGTCAAGCTTGCCCGTCACACCATCACCCCACTCCGCCCGGCGACGGCGCCACGCGCCCCCCGTGCCGTACCGATGGTTCGCTCGCTCACGAAGACCCTTCCTCGTAGATCAC
This sequence comes from Micromonospora sp. NPDC047812, assembly GCF_040704175.1. Classification (NCBI taxonomy): domain Bacteria; kingdom Bacillati; phylum Actinomycetota; class Actinomycetes; order Micromonosporales; family Micromonosporaceae; genus Micromonospora; species Micromonospora sp. NPDC047812. The sequence continues at coordinate 135,938 of NZ_JBEYRY010000007.1, forward strand.
GTCACCGCGCAACACCGTGCGCCGACACACCGGCAGCGGCGTCGGGTCCAGCGGACCACGCGCCTCCACATCCGCCGCCAACAACACCGGCAACCCCCGGTCCACCCCCGCCGGCGTCGACCACACCGCGAACGTCGCCGGCGCCCCCAACGCCAGCACACCCTCGTTGTCCATCCGCACCGCCCGCCACCCGCCACGGGTGTGCGCCGCGAACGCCGACCGCACACTCATCCGCTGCGTCGGGCTGTGGTGCCACACCGCCGCCCGCACCGAACCCCACGGATCCAGCGGCGTCACCGGCGAATCCGACCCGAACGCCAACGCCACCCCGACGCCGTGCATCGCCCCCATCGGATTCGACTCCAACGACCGCTGCAAACCCAACCGCGACTCGTACATCCGACCCGCGCCACCCCACAACCGGTCGAACGCCGGCTGCATGCTCGCCACGATCCCGTACTCCACGAACCCCGCGATCAACCGCTTGTTCATGATCTCCGCGTGCTCGATACGGTGCCGCGCCGCCCGCACCCGGTCCGTGCCCAGCCTCTCCGCCGCCCCCGCGAACCCCTCCAGCACCGTCGAGATCGCCGCGTCACCGATCGCGTGGAACCCACCCTGCACACCGTGCGCCGCACAGTCCAACAGATGCTCCCGCACCTGCTCCGCACTCAGATAGCCGTGCCCGCAACCCCCGTCACCATCCAGGTAGTCACGCGACACGTGCGCCGTACGCGACCCCAACGCCCCGTCGGCGAACAAGTCACCCCCGGCCCCCACCGCACCCAACTCCCGGGCCCGCGCCGCACCCAGCAGCTCACCCCAGTACCCGTACACCTCCGCCACACCGTCACCCGACAACGCCAACAGACCCGTGAAATCCTCCTCGTCGGAGATCTCCGGACCACCGCACTCGTGCACCGCCGCGATACCCAACGACGCCGCGTGCGCCAACGCCGCCCGCTGCGCCGCCACCCGCTGCGCCCGCGTCACCGACGCGAACGCCGCCGCCCGCACCACATGGTGCGCGTCCCGCCGCAACCACCCCGACGCGTCGTACCCCGCCGCCGACACCACCTGCGGACACGCCGCCAGCAACGCCGCCGACACCAGCGCCGAATGGATCGACGCCTGCGACAGGTACACCCGCCGGCCGCCGGCCGCCCGGTCCAACACCACCGCGTCCGGCAGCTCCGGCACCGGCCAGCTCGACTCGTCCCAGCCGTGCCCCAGCACCACCGCGTCCGACGGCAACCCCGCCGCGAACCCCGCCACCGCGTCCAGCAACTCCGCCGCCGACCGCACCCCCGACAGGTCCAGCCCCGACAACGCCAACCCCGTGTCCGTCGCGTGCACGTGGGCGTCGACGAACGCCGGCGTCACCAACGCCCCGTCCAGATCCACCACCCGCTCGGCGGCCGGCGCGTCCGCGTCCACCCCCAACCAGGAGATCCGGCCGTCGGTGACCAGCAGAGCCGTCGCGCTCGGATCGGCCGGGCAGTGCAGCGTCCCGCCGCGGTACAGAGTCGAGGGGTTCGTCATGACCATCAGTCTGCCGCGAGACGCGCCTCGAACAACGCCCGCACCCCCGACTCCGCGCGCAGCAGACCCAACGCGAACTCCGCGTGCCCCGGCACGTAACCGTTGCCGACCAGCATCGTCACGTCCGCCGCCAGGCCCTCCGCCCCCAACGCCGCCGCCGCGAAACTCGTCGCCATCGAGAAGAACACCACCGTGCCGCCGTCCGCCGTCGCCAGCACCGCACCGTGCTCACAGCCCGGCACGTCCACGCAGACCACCGTCACGTCCGCCGGCGCCTCCAACGCCGTCGTCACCGCCGTCGACACCGCCACCGGGTCCCGGGCGTCGGCCAACGCCACCGCGTCCGCCAGACCCACCGCCGCCAGCGCGTCGCGCTCCGCCACCACCGGCACCACCCCGACCGTACGAGCGGCACCCGCCCGCCGCGCCGCCGCCAGCGACAGCGACCCGCTCTTGCCCGCGCCGCCGATCACCGCCACCCGCACCGGCGTCGGGTCCCCCGCCCGCTCCCGCTCCGCCACGTGGCGCGACACCACCCGCGCCGTCAGCGCCGGCGCCCCGCACACGTCCAGCACCGCCAGGGACAGCTGCGGATCGAGATCCGCCGGCAGCACCGCCGCGATCGACCGGGCGAACAGGATCGCGTACCCGTCGCACGGCACCTGCTCGCTGCGCCCGTCCCAGCGGGCCAACCCGTCGAGGATCGTCAGGGGCGTCAACGTCAGCGACACCAGGGTCGCCACCCGCTGGCCCGCCCGCAGCCCCAGCGGGGAACGCCGCCCCGCCTCCTCCACCGTGCCGATCAGCATCCCGCCCGACCCGGTCACCGGGTTCTGCATCTTGCCCCGGGCGGACACGATCTGGAGCACCTCGGCGCGCACCGCGTCGCCGTCCCCGCCGTGCTTCTCCCACAGCTGCCGGAAGCTCGCCGCGTCCAGGTTCAACCGCTCCACCCGGATCCGCACCTCGTTCGGCGCGATCTCCGGACTCGCGTCCAGCCGCCACGCGGCCTGCGGAAGCACCCCCGCCGGTTCGACAACGCGGTGCAGACCCACCGGTGACGTCACGCCGACCTCCCCTGTCACGCCGCTCGAAGCCCCGATCAGGGCTCGCGTAGCGGGAAAACTTACGGCAGACTAATTTCTTCACCGAATATTTTCCAGTAGCCTTCGGGGTCGCTGATCAACCGCACCACATCGAGGAGGGGCCGTGACCCAGACCCAACCGGTGGAGACCCTGTCCCCGCCCCGCCCTGCGCCGGTCGCGGTCCCCACCGCCGGACAGCCCTACGAATACCGCCGCGCGCCCCTCGTCGAACCCGACTGGACCCGCTTCCCCGGCTGGCGCCACGTCACCCGCGACCAGTGGGAGAACGCACAGTGGCAGCGCGTCAACTGCGTCAAGAACATCAAACAGCTGCGCACCGTCCTCGGCGACGCGGTCGACGAGACCTTCTACGCCGACCTCGAGGCCGACCAGAAGGCCCTGGCCACCATGTCCATGCTGGTGCCGCCCCAGATGATCAACACGATGGTCCCGTTCGCCCCGATGACCACCGAGGCGTTCCTGGCCGACCCGATCCGGCGCTACATGATCCCCGTCGCCTCCGACCGGCGCACCGACTGGCCCTCCCACCCGTACGCCAGCCGCGACTCCCTGCACGAACACGACATGTGGGTCGCCGAGGGCCTCACCCACCGCTACCCCACCAAGGTCCTCGCCGAGCTGCTCTCCACCTGCCCCCAGTACTGCGGGCACTGCACCCGCATGGACCTCGTCGGCAACTCCACCCCCGCCGTCGACAAGCTCAAGCTGACCCTCAAGCCCGTCGACCGCTACGACGCCCACATCGGCTACCTCAAGGCCCACCCCGGCGTCCGTGACGTCGTCGTCTCCGGCGGCGACGTGGCCAACGTCCCGTGGAAGAACCTCGAGTCCTACCTGATGCGGCTGCTGGAGATCGAGACCATCCGCGACATCCGGCTCGCCACCAAGGCCCTCATGGGCCTGCCCCAGCACTGGCTCCAGCCCGACGTCGTCGAGGGCCTCGAACGGGTCGCCCGCACCGCCGCCCGACGCGGCGTCAACCTCGCCATCCACACCCACGTCAACCACGCCCAGTCGCTCACCCCGCTGGTCGCCCGGGCCGCCCAGACCGCCCTCGACGTCGGCGTACGCGACGTCCGCAACCAGGGCGTGCTCATGCGCGGCGTCAACGCCACCGCCCCCGACCTGCTCGACCTCTGCTTCGCCCTCCAGGGCGAGGCCGGCATCCTGCCGTACTACTTCTACATGTGCGACATGATCCCCAACGCCGAGCACTGGCGGGTCCCGGTCTGGCACGCCCAGCAGCTCCAGCACGACATCATGGGCTACCTGCCCGGCTACGCCACCCCGCGCATCGTCTGCGACGTCCCCTTCGTCGGCAAGCGCTGGGTGCACATGCTCACCGAGTACGACCGCGACCGCGGCATCTCGTACTGGACGAAGAACTACCGCACCTCCATCGAGTCCGCCGACGCCGAGGCGCTCAACAAGCGCCACGCCTACTACGACCCGATCGACACCCTGCCCGAGACCGGGCAGCAGTGGTGGGCCGCGCACCGCAACGACTGACCACCAGCGCACCGTCACCCCCGGAGCCGGCACCGGCCCGGGGGTGACGCGTTTTCGGACCCGCCCGGCCCGGCACACCACTGCCACCACGTCTCCCCCGCCGGGCACGGAGCCGTCTCCCCGCACACCCACGTCGGGCCGGCCGGCTCTGCGTCTCCGACGCGATCTTCCGGGCTTCGTCCCTTGTCGGTGGCGTGCCCTTCGCGGTCTGCGACGGCCCGCACACTCCCTAAGGCATCCTAGGACACTAGGTGAACGGTGGGGACGGGCCGTCTGGTTGACTGGACGAATGGGAGAGCTTCTGCTGATCCGGCACGGCGAGACCACCTGGAGCGCCAGCCGCCGGCACACCTCGTACACCGACCTCCAGCTCACCCCCGACGGCGAGCGGCAGGCCCGCGCCCTCGGCCGCTTCCTCGCCGGCCGGCGCTTCGCCGCGGTCCTGACCAGCCCCCGCGCCCGGGCGCTGCACACCGCGCGGCTCGCCGGCCTCACCGTCACCGGCACGGTCGACGACCTGGCCGAGTGGAACTACGGCGAATACGAGGGGCGCACCACCGCCGCCATCCGCGACGACCGCCCGAACTGGTCCATCTGGGCCGACGGCTGCCCCGGCGGGGAGTCCCCGAACCAGGTCGGTGAGCGCCTCGACCGGGTGCTCGCCCGGGTGCACCCGCTGCTCGACCGGGGCACCGTCGCCCTCGTCGGGCACGCCCACAGCCTGCGCGTGCTCGGCGCCCGCTGGGTCGGCCTGCCGCCGTCGGCCGGCGGGCTGCTGCGCCTGGACACCGCCACGGTCAGCGTGCTCGGCCACGAGCACGGCCGGCGGGTCATCCTGCGCTGGAACCAGCCTGTTCCCCCGACGCCCGCGACCGCACCCGAATCTGGGGCTCGGCACTGATCTTCGGCGGCCGGTTCTCGTACGGCGTCGACAGCACCACCGTCGTGCGGGTGGTCACGTTCGCCGCCGTACGGATCTCCTGGAGCAGCCGCTCCAGGTCGGCCGGGCTGGCCACCCGCACCAGCAGGAGGTAGAAGTCCTCCCCCGCCACCGAGTAGCACGAGTCGATCTCGGGCAGGTGGGCCAGCCGCTCCGGCGCGTCGTCGGGCTGTGACGGGTCGAACGGCCGGATCGCCACGAACGCGGTCAGCGGCAGGTCGAGGGCCTCGAAGGAGACCCGGGCGGCGTACCCCTTGATCACGCCGCGCTGCTCCAGGCGGCGCACCCGCTGGTGCACGGCGGAGACCGACAGGCCCACCTTCTCCGCCAGATCCGTGTACGACAGCCGACCGTCAGCGGTCAGCGCGGCGATGATGGCGCGGTCGATCTCCTCCACGGCGTGCAACCTACCGGGAAAACGGCGTCGCGGCGACGACGCGGCCCGCCGACGCGACGCGGCACACGTGCCGCGCCGGCGGGCGACGCCCGTCAGCCCTTCGTCAGCGCCCGGGAGATGACCAGCCGCTGGATCTGGTTGGTGCCCTCGACGATCTGGAGCACCTTGGCCTCGCGCATGTACCGCTCCACCGGGTGGTCGGCCACGTAGCCGGCCCCGCCGAGCACCTGCACCGCGTCGGTGGTCACCCGCATCGCCACGTCGGTGGCGAAGAGCTTCGCCTTCGCCGCCTCGATCGAGTACGGCCGGCCGGCGTCGCGCAGCCGGGCCGCGGCCAGCGTCAACGCCCGGGCCGCGGAGATCTGGGTGGCCAGGTCGGCGAGCGTGAAACCCAGCCCCTGGAAGTCGATGATCGCCCTGCCGAACTGCTGGCGCTCCCGGGCGTAGCCGACCGCGTAGTCCAGGGCCGCCTGCGCCAGCCCGACCGCGCAGGCGGCGATGCCGAGGCGCCCCGAGTCCAGCGCGGACATGGCGATGGTGAAGCCCGCCCCCTCGCCGCCGATCAGCCGATCGGCCGGCACCCGGGCCGAGTCGAAGGCGATCTGCGCCACCGGGGAGGCGCGCAGCCCCATCGTCCGCTCGGCCGCCTGCGGCGCGATGCCGGGCGTGGCGCGGTCGGCCAGCAGGCAGGAGATGCCCTTCGGGCCGGGGCCGCCGGTGCGGCAGAAGATGTCGTAGAAGTCCGCCACCTGCGCGTGGGTGATCCACGCCTTGGTGCCGTCGACCACGTAGTCGTCGCCGTCGCGCACGGCCTTCGTGGTCAGCGCGGCGGCGTCCGACCCGCCCTGCGGCTCCGACAGGCAGTACGCCCCGAGCAGCTCCCCGCCGATCATGTCGGGCAGCAGCTTGCGCTGCTCGTCCGTGCCGAACTGGGCCAGGGGGTAGCAGGACAGGGTGTGCACGCTGACCGCCTCGGCGACCGCGAGCCAGCGGCTGGCCAGGATCTCCAGCACCTGGAGGTAGACCTCGTAGGGCTGGGCGGCGCCGCCGTGCTCCTCGGCGTAGGGCAGGCCCAGCAGGCCGGCCCGCCCGAGGGTGCGCAGCACCTCGCGGGGGAACTCGGCGCGTTCCTCGAACCCGGCGGCTCGCGGCGCCAGCTCCCGGTCGGCGAGCTCGGTGGCGAGCTCCAGCAGGTCGTGGGCCTCGTCGGTGGGGAGGATCCGGTCGACAGTCATAGCGCGATGAGCTCCGTGGGGGTGGTGTTGAGCCGTTGCACGCCGTCCGTGGTGCAGACGACGATGTCCTCGATGCGGGCGCCGTGCCGGCCCGCCAGGTAGATGCCCGGTTCGACGGAGAACGCCATCCCCGGCTCCAGGGGACGGGCGTTGCCGGCCACCACGTAGGGATCCTCGTGGCCGTCCAGGCCGATGCCGTGGCCGGTGCGGTGCAGGAACTCCGCGCCGAAGCCGGCGGCGGCGATCGGCTCCCGGGCCGCCGCGTCGACGTCCTCGGCGGTGACCCCGGGGCGGACCGCGGCCACCGCGGCCCGCTGGGCGGCGTGCAGCACCGCGTAGTAGTCGACGAACTCGGCCGGCGCCGGGGCGCCCGCGACGTAGGTGCGGGTGCAGTCGGAACGGTAGCCCGACGGCATCGTCCCGCCGATGTCCACGACGACCGGTTCGCCGGCGCCGATCGGGCGCTCGGAGGTGCCGTGGTGCGGGCTGGCGGCGTTCGGGCCGGCGGCGACGATCACGAAGTCCACGCTCACGTGGCCGGCGGACCGGATCGCCGCGGCGATGTCGGCGCCCACCTCCGCCTCGGTGCGTCCCGGCCGCAGCCACTCCCCCATCCGCTCGTGCACCGCGTCGATCGCCGCGCCCGCCTCGGCCAGCGCCGCGACCTCGGCCGGGGACTTGCGCAGGCGCATCTCGCGCAGCACCTCGGAGGCCAGCCGCTGGGTGGCGCCGGGCAGCGCCGCGCGCAGGGCCAGGACCTGCTCGGCCCACATCCGGTCGGCCAGGCCGACCGTCGCCACCGGCCCGCCGAGCGCGGCGACGAGCAGCGGGTACGGGTCCGTGCCGTCGGCGTGGTCGACGATGCGTACGCCGGTGGCCGGTGCCGGGGACGCCTCGGCGGCCGGCCGCTCCAGCGTGGGCACGATCAGGGTGGGCTCGCCCTGCGCGGGCAGCACCAGGCAGGTGAGCCGCTCCCCTTCGTGCGCGTCGTAGCCGGTCAGGTACCTCAGGTCGGAGCCCGGGGTCAGCAGCAGCGCGTCCAGGCCCGCGGCGGCGGTGGCGCGCCGGGCCTCGGCCAGCCGCCGGGGCGGATACAGCTCGTCGATTCCCACCCGGTCAGCTTAACGGTCGTTCGGGCGCGGACCCAGCCCGCCCGGCGGGACGACATCGCCCGCCAATCCATCGAACACCGTCGTTGACGCGACAGTTAACACTCCTTAGGATTTGGCTGCCTCGAGGATGTCCGACCCGTCCCCACCCGTACGCCCGCCACCGGCGCCGCGCCGCGACGCGGGCGGCACGGCCGCCACCACCCGCCCACGGGAAGGCCCCCGATGCCCTCATCGCTGTCCCGCCTCAGGTCGGCCCTCGCCGCCGGCCTGCTCACGCTGGCCACCGCCGCCACCACCCTCACCCTGGCCCCCGCCACGGCGCAGGCCGCCGTGCTGCCCAACGGCTTCCTCAGCGTCGGCTACCTGCCGTCCTGGACCGGTGACGTCAACGCGGTGCAGTACGCCAAGCTGACCCACGTCAACTACGCGTTCGTGCTGCCCAACGGCGACGGCAGCCTCCGCCCGGTGGAGAACCCCGCCAAGCTCTCCCAACTGGTGTCCCGTGGCCACGCCAGCAACGTCAAGGTGTCGATCGCGATCGGCGGCTGGAACAACGGCGACGACTCCGCCTTCGAGGCGCTCGCCGCCAACGCCGGCACCCGCACGACGTTCGTCAACAACGTCGTCAACTTCGTCAACCAGTACAACCTCGACGGCGTCGACATGGACTGGGAGTACCCGGACCCGGGCGCCTCGGCCACCAACTACACGGCGCTGATGCAGCAACTGGCCGGCGCCCTGCACAGCCGGGGCAAGCTGCTCACCGCCGCCGTCGTCTCCGAGGGCTGGTACGCCGAGGGCGTGCAGCCGGCCGTGTTCGGCCACGTGGACTGGCTCAACATCATGGCGTACGACGGCGGCAGCCCGCACGCCAACTACGACTGGTCGATCAACGCCGTCAACTTCTGGAAGTCCCGGGGTCTGCCCGCCCGCAAGGCGGTGCTCGGCGTGCCGTTCTACAGCCGGCCGGGTTACCACACCTACGCCTCGCTGGTCGCCATGGACCCGGCCAACGCAAACCGCGACTGCACCACGGTCGGCGGGACCCAGCAGTGCTACAACGGCATCCCCACGGTGAAGCGCAAGACCCAGTGGGCCATGGCCAACGCCGGCGGCATGATGAACTGGGAACTCAGCCAGGACACCACCGGGGCCACCTCCCTGGTCAGCGCCATCTACGACACCGTCACCGGCGGCACCACCCCGCCGCCCGTCGGGCGTACCGGCCCGATCACCGGGATCGGCGGCAAGTGCGTCGACGTGGCCGCCGCCGGCACCGCGAACGGCACCGCCGTGCAGCTCTACGCGTGCAACGGCACCAACGCCCAGACCTGGACGGTGGGCACCGACGGCACCCTGCGCGCCCTCGGCAAGTGCGCCGACGTGACCAGCGCCTCCACCGCCAACGGCGCCAAGGTGCAGCTCTGGGACTGCAACGGCACCGGCGCGCAGGTCTGGCAGGCCCAATCCAACGGCACGCTGCGCAACCCGGCGTCCAACAGGTGCCTCGACGCCACCGGCAACAGCTCCGCCGACGGCACCCGGCTGCAGATCTGGGACTGCTTCGGCGGCGCCAACCAGGTCTGGCGACTGCCCGCCTGAGCGGCACGGGCCCCGTCACCGTCGCGCGCGGGGCGGGGCCCGCGCGCCGGCGCCGCCCGCCGCCGGTCGACCCCTCGGCAGCACCCCGCGCGCCGGTCCGGCACCGTCCACCGCCGGTCCGGCGCGCGTCCACCGCCACCGGTCTTCGGCCCGTCCGGTGTCAGCCCGGTCCGTGCGCCGTCACCGGCAGCGCGGCGGCGAGCCGGCGGGCACGGTGCGCGTGGGTCAGCACGTCCACGCTGTCGACGTACTGGTCGACCGCGCCGAGGGGCGGGCGTGCCCGCAGTGCCGGATCGGTGATGGCGGCGCGCAGCGCGGCGGCGACCCGACCGGCGTCCAGGACCAGGAACGGCCGTCGGTGGAACGGCCGGGGCCGGGCGCGCACCGGGGCCGCCAGGCCGGTGTCGTCGGTCCGGGCGGCGAGGGCCTCCAGCGCCCGGACCAGCCCGTCCTCCCGCCGGCGCCAGTCGCCCGGGCCGAGCGCGTCGGCTAGGGCCGCGACCAGGGGCGCCGCGTCGGGCAGCCGGGCGAACAGCGTGCCCAGCCACTTGTCGTACGGGGGCCAGCGGCGGTGCAGCAGCAAACCGAGCCGCATGAGGTCCCGGGCCAGGCCGGCGGTGACCACCCGGCTGCCGAGGTCGTCGCCGGTCTCGGCGCAGCGGCCGGGCAGGTGCTCGGCCTGGGCGACGCGGGTCCACGCGGCGGCGAGCACGTGCCGCCACACGTCGTCCGGGTACCACGCCAGCGCCGCCCGGGCCCCGGTCAGCGCGCCGTCGAGGCCGTCGTGGAAGACCTCCCCGCCGGTCACCTCGGCCAGCCGCTGCGTCGGCGTGGCCAACCAGTCCGCCGTGGTGACGCCGGCGGCCGGGTCGAAGCCCAGCCGCTCGCGCCACCAGCCGCCCAGCTCGTCGATCGTGACGCCGTGGCGGCTGCCCGCCGGGTCGGCGACGCCCAGCCGGCCCTCCCCCGTGAAGCGGGTGGGCCAGCCGAGGAACTCCGCCGGCAGGTCGGCGTCCAGCGCCGCGCGCAGGTGCGGGATCCGGGCCGCGTCGGACGCGGCGACGAAGAGCTGCCCGCGCGGCCCCCAGTCGTGGTCGGTGGAGCGCGGGGTGTCCAGCCCGAGCAGCTCCGAGCCGCCGTCGAGCAGGCCGGCCGCGTAGCGCAGGCCGGGAAGGCGGCGACGCAGGATCGGGGCGAGCACCTCGTCGTGGAACCGGCGGCCGAGCGTCAGGCCCGCAACGAACGTCACACCGCCAAGTCTGCGCCGCGCAGCGGCGGGCCCGCAGCCCGGTTCCGCCGCCGGAGACCCGTACGCGCCGATAGGCTCGGCTCGTACGGGTCGCCGACGGAGAGGACCGACCGCCGTGGCAGCGACGGACCGGGAGCGCGCCGCGACCCGACGCCGCCGGCTGCTCTGGGCGGGCATCCTCGCCGTGGCGGGCCTGGTGCTGCTGGCCGTCGGCCTGACCGTCGCCGACGGCACGGCGGCCTGGATCGAGGTGGCGGTCGCGATCGTGCTGCTGCTCGCCAGCTATGGCCTGCAGTACGTGGTCCGCCGCGAGACACTCCACCGCGACCACGAACGCCCCTGACCGGCCGCGCCGTGCCGTGCCCCCTGATCGTCGGTGGCGTGTGCCAGGCTGTCGGGCGTGGCACAGCGACCCCCGATCCTGCTCATCGACGCGCCCAGTCTCTACTTCCGGGCCTACTTCGGCATCCCCGAGTCGGCGGCCCGGGCCGCCGACGGCAGCCCCGTCAACGCGGTGCGCGGCTTCCTCGACATGCTGGCGAGTCTGATCCGCACCCGCCGGCCCGACCGGATGGTCTGCGCGATGGACCACGACTGGCGGCCCGACTGGCGGGTGGCGCTGCTGCCGTCCTACAAGGCGCACCGGGTGGCCCCCGACGGCGGCGAGGTGGTGCCCGACACCCTCAGCCCGCAGGTCCCGCTGATCCTGGAGGTGCTCGACGCCGTCGGGATCGCCCACGTCGGCGCGGCCGGCTACGAGGCCGACGACGTGCTCGGCACCCTCTCGGTGACCCAACCGGCGCCGGTGGAGGTGGTCTCCGGCGACCGGGATCTGTTCCAGCTCGTCGACGACGCACGCCCCGTGCGCCTGCTCTACGTGGGGCGGGGCGTGGCGAAGCTGGACGACTGCGACGACGACGCGGTGCGCGCCCGCTACGGGGTTCCGGCGGACCGCTACGCCGACTTCGCCGCCCTGCGGGGCGATCCCAGCGACGGACTGCCCGGCGTGGCGGGCGTGGGCGAGAAGACGGCCGCCCGGCTCGTCGAGCGCTACGGCGACATCGCGGGCATCCTGGCCGCCCTGGACGAGCCGGGCTCCGGCTTCGCCCCCGGGCTGCGCACCAAGCTCGCCGCCGCGCGTGACTACCTGGCCGTCGCGCCGCAGGTGGTCCGGGTCGCCCTCGACGTGCCGCTGCCCGAGCTGGCCACCGCGCTGCCGACCGCACCGGCCGATCCCGACCGGCTGCTGGAGCTGGCCGGCGAGTGGAACCTGGCGGGCTCGGCACGCCGCCTGGTCGACGCCCTCGCGCAGCGGTCCTGACGCCGTCCGTCGCGCCGGGGCCGGCGGGCGGCGCCGACCCGCTGGACGGGTCAGCGCGGCGGGTTGCCCCGGCGGGACGGGAACGGGGCGCCCGGCTGGCCGAGCGTGGACCGGGCCCGCAGCCCCACCGGGTCCGGCGGCGGCGGCGACGCCTCGGCCGGCTCCTGGCCCCGCAGGTCGTCGAAGTACGCGGCGGCGGCCCGGTCCTCGGCGGTGGGGGCGGCCAGCAGCGCGTAGACCAGCCCGACCACGCCGAACACCACCGCGAGGATGATCGGCACGAGCAGGGTGCTGACGCCGGCGCCGGACACCTCGCCCTGCCCGGCGTGCGGATGCACCGACATGGCGCTCATCCCGGTGAAGTGCATGCCGTTGACCGCGACGCCCATCAGCAGCGCCGAGCCGACGATCGCCAGCCCCCGGCGGACGGTCATCGCCAGCCAGAGCGCCACCGTGGCCGCGACCACCGCGATCACGACCGACAGCACGACCCGGGTGGTGTCGTAGTCGATCCGGCCGTTGAGCCGCATGGCCGCCATGCCGGTGTAGTGCATCGCGGCGACCCCCGCGCCCGTGAACAGGCCCCCGGCGAGCAGCCGCACGGCGGAGAACCGTCCGGTGCCGACGATGGCCAGGCCGATGCCGACCGCGATCACCGCGATCATCGCGCTGGCCACGGTGATCGGCACGTCGTACCGGATCCGGGTGCCCTGGACGGCGAAGCCGAGCATCGCCATGAAGTGCATGGTCCAGATGGCGGTGCCGCCGATGGCCCAGGCCGCCAGGGTTCCCCACCAGGCGCGCTGGCCCGCGCTGCGCGCGGTGCGGATGCGGATCGCGCAGATCAGGCCCAGGGCCGAGCCCAGCACCGACAGCGCGTAGCTGAGCGCGGGGGTGATCCACCCGTACTCAAAGTGACTTATCTCCGCCACGGCGGCCTTCTCCCAGGTCGATCCACCGACGCGCGATCTCGCGCCGGAGCAATGATCAGGGATGCCGCCACCAGGCACGACGGCACCCCCCGGACAATTCGGGGGGTGCCGTCGCGATGACTTTGCGATGCGTCGATTTCGATGTCCGGTGACGGACAGTGACGGTCAGGCCGGGGTGTGGTAGGCCAGCACGCCCCGGTTCACGGCGCCGATCGCCTGCCGGGCGGTCGACCTCAGCTCCGCCGAGGCGCCGCCGGAGTCGGCGAGCTGGCCGAGCAGGTCGACCACCTGCCGCGCCCAGCGGACGAAGTCGCCGGCCGGCATCTCGCCGTCGATCTCGTGGCCGCTGCCGAGGACCTTCGCCAGCGCCTCGCCCCGCGCCCACCGGTAGACCGGCCAGGCGAAGCCGAGGTCGGGCTCGCGGGTGACGGTGAGGCCGCGGGCCGCCTCGTCGGCCTCGATCTCGCTCCACAGCTTGAGCGTCTCGTCGACCGCCTCGGCCACGGGGCCGCGCGGCAGCGACGCCCGCTCGTCGACGTCGCGGCGGGCCTCGAAGACCACCACGGAGACCGCCGCCGCCAGCTCCGCCGGGGAGAGCCCGTCCCACACCCCGCGCCGCAGGCACTCGGCGACCAGCAGGTCCGCCTCGGTCCAGATCCGGCCGAGCATCCGGCCGGCGTCGGTCACCGCGCCGTCGGGCGTCAGGTAGCCCCGGGCGGTGAGCAGCGCCACGATCCGGTCGAACGTGCGGGCCAGCGAGCCGGTGCGGCCGGCCACCCGCTGCCGCAGCTCCTCGGTGTCGTTCTCCAGGCGGCGGCGCCGCTCCGCCCAGCGGGCGTGCTCCTCGCGGTCGGGGCAGGCGTGGCACGGGTGCCGGCGCAGCTCGGTGCGGAGCTGGCTGAGCCGGTGGTCCTCGCCGGCAGCCTGCCGGGACCGGCCGCCCCGGCGGCCGCCGTGCCGGTCCAGCCCGGTGCCGCTGACCTCGGCGGCCAGGTCGCGCCGGGCCGCCGGGGACCGGTGGTTGAAGTGCTTCGGCACCCGGATGCGCGCCAGGACCTCGGCCGGGGCGGTGAAGTCCCCGGGGCTGACCCGGCCCGCCCAGCGGTCCTGGGTGAGCACCAGGGGCCGGGGCTCGCCGAAGCCGCCGGTGGCCGGGTCGAGCACGACGGCCAGGCCGGCCCGCCGTCCCGACGGCACCCGGATCACGTCGCCGACCCGCAGCCGCTCCAGCGAGGCCACCGCGGCGGCCTTGCGCTGGCTCTGCCCCTGCCGGGCGATGGCCCGCTCCCGCTCGCCGATCGCCACCCGCAGCGCGAAGTACTCGTCGAAGTCGCCGTGGTGGCAGGCCGCCTCCACGCCGTACGCCTCGATGGTCTCGGTGTTGCGCTGCACCTGGCGGGCCAGGCCGACCACCGAGCGGTCCGCCTGGAACTGGGCGAACGAGGACTCCAGCAGCGCGCGGGCCGGCTCGGCGCCGACCGTGCCGACCAGGTTGACCGCCATGTTGTACGACGGCCGGAAGCTGGACCGCAGCGGGTAGGTGCGGGTGGAGGCGAGACCGGCCACGTGCCGGGGGTCGGTCTCCGGGGACCAGACGACGACGGCGTGCCCCTCGACGTCGATGCCCCGCCGGCCGGCGCGGCCCGTGAGCTGGGTGTATTCGCCCGGCGTCAGGTCGACGTGCGCCTCGCCGTTGTACTTGACCAGCCGCTCCAGCACGACGCAGCGCGCCGGCATGTTGATGCCCAGGGCGAGCGTCTCGGTGGCGAAGACCGCCTTGACCAGCCCCCGGACGAAGAGCTCCTCGACGACCTCCTTGAACACCGGCAGCATGCCGGCGTGGTGGGCGGCCAGGCCGCGTTCGAGGCCGTCGAGCCACTCCCAGTAGCCGAGGACGGTCAGGTCCTCGCCGGGGATGGCGGTGACCCGCGACTCGACGACGCGACGGATCTCGGCCCGCTCGTCGGGGGAGGTGAGCCGCAGGCCCGCGGCGAGGCACTGCTGCACGGCCGCGGCGCAGCCGGCGCGGCTGAAGATGAACAGGATCGCCGGCAGCAGCCCCTCCCGGTCGAGCCGGTCGACGATGTCGGGGCGCATCGGGCCGCGCCAGCGGGGCCCGCGCCGGCCGCCGCCGGGGCCGGCGCTGCGCCCCTCGCCGAGTTCCAGCCGGCGCATGGTGTCGCGGGTGTAGCGCAGCAGCTCGGGGTGGACGTCGTGCTTGCGGGCGGCGTCGGCGTCGTGGAACAGGTCGAACATCCGCTTGCCGACCAGCATGTGCTGCCACAGCGGCACCGGGCGGTGCTCGCTGACCACCACGGCCGTCTCGCCGCGCACGGTGACCAGCCAGTCGGCGAACTCCTCGGCGTTGGACACGGTGGCCGACAGGGAGACCAGGGTGACCGAGGCCGGCAGGTGGATGATCACCTCTTCCCACACGCCGCCGCGGAACCGGTCGGCGAGGTAGTGCACCTCGTCCATCACCACGTAGGCCAGGCCGTCGAGGGTGGCCGAGCCGGCGTAGAGCATGTTGCGCAGCACCTCGGTGGTCATCACCACCACCGGGGCGTCGCCGTTGATGGCGTTGTCGCCGGTGAGCAGCCCGACCTGCTCGGCGCCGTAGCGGTCGACCAGGTCGTGGTACTTCTGGTTCGACAGGGCCTTGATCGGGGTGGTGTAGAAGCACTTGCGCCGGCGGGGCGGGGCGCCTCCGTCGCCGGCCGCGGGCGCCGTCGCGTCGCCGGCCGCCGTGTCGCGCGCCGGCGTGCCGCGCAGTGCCAGGTGCACGGCGAACTCGCCGACCACGGTCTTGCCGGCGCCGGTCGGGGCGCAGACCAGGACGCCGCTGCCCCGTTCCAGAGCCTGGCACGCCTCCCGCTGGAAGTCGTCGAGATCGAACCCCAGATCGAGGGCGAACTCGTCCAGTGCCGGGAACTGTGAGGCCTGCGCGGCCCGGCGGCGCGCCGCGGCGTACCGCTCGGCGGGGCTCGACATGCCTCCAAGATTAATGCGTGCCGCCGACAGCCACCGGACAAGGCCGACCGGCAGCGGGGTCGGAGGCGGTCGGTAGGGTGCACGACGTGCCGGATCATGCCGAACCGCCCCACGCCTCGCGCGGCGCCGACGACGCCGTCCGCCCGGGTCCGTCCCGCCGGCCGGTGGAGGCGGTCCTGCTCGACTTCCACGGCACCCTGGCTCAGGTGGAGGAGCCCCGGGACTGGGTGCTCGCGGCCGCGGCCGCCTGCGGGGTGACCCTGGAGCGGATGCGGGCCACCGCGCTGGCCGACCGGCTGCTGACCGCCGGCCGGGCGGGCGGGCCGCTGCCGACCCGGGTGCCGCCCCGGCTGACCGAGCTCTGGGCCGACCGGGACCTCTACCCGCACGCCCACCGGGGCGCCTACACCGGGCTGGCAGAGACCGTGGACGCGGGCATCGAGGGCTTCGCGGAGGCGCTCTACGAGCGGGTGCTGGTGCCCGAGGGCTGGGTGCCCTACCCGGACACCGCCCCGACCCTGGCCGCGCTGCGGGCCGGGGGCGTCCGGGTGGGCGTCGTCAGCAACATCGGCTTCGACATCCGGCCACACTTCGAGGCCTGGGGGCTGGCCGGGCTGGTCGACGCGTTCGTGCTCTCGTACGAGGTGGGGCGCTGCAAGCCGGACCCGGGGATCTTCCTGCGCGCCTGCGGGATGCTCGGCGTCGACCCGGAGCGGACGCTGATGGTGGGCGACACCCCGGCCGACGCGGGGGCCGTCGCGGCCGGGTGCGCGGTGCTGGTGCTGCCGGCCGCCGAGGCGGGCCGGGCCAACGGGCTGGGCGCCGTGCTGGACCTGGCCGGCGTCGAGAAGCAGAGCTAACGGCACGTTGACAGCGCCGTTAACACGCGTCGCTAACACGAAGGCGTTATCGTCGCTGCCATGATCACCGAGACGTCGCCCCGGGACCGGATCGTCCGGGCCGCCGCCGCGCTGCTCGCCGAGGGTGGCCGGGAGGCCGTCTCCACCCGCGCGGTCAGCCGGGCGGCGGGGGTGCAGGCGCCCACGATCTACCGCCAGTTCGGCGACATGCGCGGCCTGCTGGACGCGGCGGCCAGCTACGGGTTCGCCGCGTACCTGCACGGCCAGGCGGCCGGCGACCTCGTCGACGACCCGGTCGACGACCTGCGCCGGGGCTGGGACCTGCACGTCGGCTTCGGCGTGGCCAACCCGGCGTTCCACGCCCTCATGTACGGCGACCCGCGCCCCGGCGAGACCCCGACCGCGGCCCGGGTCGCGGCCGACATCCTGCGCCAGCTCGTGCACCGGGTGGCCGAGACGGGCCGGCTGCGCACGGGCGTCGACCAGGCGACCGAGATGTTGCACGCCAGCTCATGCGGGGTCACCCTCACCCTGATCCGGACCCCGCCGCCGCAACGCGACCCGGCCCTGTCCACCCGCACCCGCGAGGCGATCCTCGCCGCCCTGGTCACCGACTCCCCCGCCGCCCGGGCGACCTCCCGGGCCGACCGACCGGTCCGGCACGCGGTGGCGCTGCGCGCCGCCCTCGACACCCTCACCACCGACCTCACCCCCGCCGAACGCGCCCTGCTGGCAGAGTGGCTCGACCGCATCACCCGCACCCCCTCCTAACCCCACCCCCGCGCCCCGCCCCGCGCGTCGATCATGGACTTCTGGTGCCGGTCGTGTCCGCCTACACGGCTTGTGCGGGGCACCACGACCGCATGATCGACGCCGAGGTGGGGGCGGGGGGTTCAGCGGAGGAGGTGGAGGGCGGCGGGGGTGGCCGTGACCGTCAGGGGGAGGGGCAGGGCGCGCTCGCCGTCGGCGTACGTGGTGATCCCCTCGGCGCTCAGCTCGACCGTACGGGCGCGGTAGCTGCGCACCAGCGGATGCGTCACGTGGGTGCCCCGGTAGATGCGCGGCTTGACCCGCATCAGGGTGCGCCGGTCGAACCGGCCGCCCACCACCACGTCGAGCAGGCCGTCGGTCGGGTCCGCGTCCGGACAGATCCGCATGCCGCCGCCGTAGCTGGCGCAGTTGCCCACCGCCACCAGCACGGCGTCCACCTCGTGCGCCACCCCGTCGAGGCGCAGCGTGTAGCGGCGCGGGCGCAGCCGGGCCAGTTCCACCAGGATCGCCAGGTCGTAGCGGCGCGGACCGCTCGGCCAGCGCATCCGGTTGGCGCGCTCGTTGACGATCGCGTCGAAGCCGGCCGCGAGCACCGCCCCGTACCACCGGTCCGTGCCGTCGGCCCCCGTCATCCGCGCCAGGTCCACCGGGCGGGTGCGGCCGTCGCGCAGCGCCGCCGCGATCACGTCGACGGCGGCGAGCGGGTCAGGCGGGAAGCCGGTGTCGGCGGCGAAGTCGTTGCCGGTGCCGGCGGGCACCGGACCGAACGGGACGCCCGTCCCGGCGATGGCCTGCACCGCGCGGTGCACGGTCCCGTCGCCGCCGACCGCGACCAGGGCCGACGCGCCGTCGCGCACCGCCGCACGGCAGGCCGCCTCGGCCTCGTCGGCGGTGCGCGCGCGCAGCGGGCGTACGGGCCGGCCGGCGGCCGCGAGCCGGCGCAGGACCTGCGGCAGCAGCCCTCGGTGCCGACCCCGGCCCGCGGTCGGGTTGGCCAGCACGGCGACGGGCCCGACGCCGGCGACGGAGGGGTGATCGTCTGCGGTCACGGCGAGCACCGTACCGCCACCGGCCCGGGTGGGCGTACCGCCCGACCCACGACCGGCGAACCGCCGGCGGGCATCGCGCGCCCCGGAGCGCAACTGACATTTGTCACGGCCGACCCGTGCGGCACGCATTCGTCGTCATGACTGAACGCACTGGAGCCGCCATAGTCCGAACGGACAGACTCGTATCCATCGACAGGCCCGGGTCATCGGCCGAACGGCAAGGGCAGCGACCGAACAGCGGAGGGAGTGGTCAGGGTGGACGAGCGCTACGACAGCTACTGCGCCGCCGACCGGCTCTTCTACGACTCCCTCGGCAGCGCGGTCGAGCAGCCCACCTTCGCGGCGGCCCGGCGGCCCGTCCCCGACGGCTGGCGCTCCGAGCCGCTCGACGACTGGCTGATCTACGCCCCCGAGGGTGGCACGCTGCCCCAGCAGGGCTGGAAGATCCACGTGTCGGCGACGCTCGACAACGCCGAGCGGGTGCTGGACGTCGTCTGGGACTACTGCGTCCCGCGTGGACTGTCCTTCAAGTTCCTGCGCGGCCCGCGTACCCTGCTGCTGCGCAACTCCAAGTACGCCTCCCGCGCGGCCAGCGGCAAGTTCGTCACCGTCTACCCCCGCGACGACGCGGAGCTGGAGCTGGTCTGCAAGGAGCTCGACGAGCTGCTCGCCGGCGAGCCCGGCCCGTACATCCTCAGCGACCTGCGCCACGGCGCCGGCCCGGTGCACGTACGCTACGGCGGCTTCGCCGCGCGCTACTGTCACTCCCCCGACGGCCAGGTCGTCCCGGCGATCGAGGACGACACGGGCACGCTGGTGCCCGATCGCCGCGACCCGGTGTTCCACGTGCCGTCCTGGGTGACGCTGCCCGACTTCCTCGGCCCGCACCTGGCCGCCCGCAACGCCACCAGCACCGACGAGGTGCCGTACCGGATCGAGAAGGTCATCCACTTCTCCAACGGCGGCGGCCTCTACGTCGGCCGGGACGTGCGGACCGACACCCAGGTGGTGCTGAAGGAGGCCCGGCCGCACGCCGGCCTCGACGCCGACGGCACCGACGCGGTGGCCCGCCTGGCCCGGGAGGCCGACGCGCTGCGCCGGCTGGCCGACCTGCCGCAGGTGCCCCGGGTGCACGACGAGTTCGCCCTCGGCGAGCACCGGTTCCTCGCGCTGGAGTTCATCGAGGGCCGCGCGCTCAACAAGGTCCTCGTCGACCGGTACCCGCTGATCGACGCCGACGCCACCGACGCCGACCGCGCCGACTACACCCGCTGGGCGCTGGACGTGCACCGGCAGGTCGAGGAGGTCGTCACGGCGATCCACGACCGCGGCCTGGTCTACGGCGACCTGCACCTGTTCAACGTCATGGTCCGCCCGGACGACCGGATCGCGCTCGTCGACTTCGAGGTCGCCGCGCCGATCGACGGTCACCGCCGGCCGGGACTGCGCAACCAGGGCTTCGCCGCACCCCGGGACCGCACCGGTCCCGCCGTCGACCGGTACGCCCTGGCCTGCCTGCGGCTGGCGCTGTTCCTGCCGCTGACCCAGCTCGTCCGGCTCGGGCCGGACAAGGCCGCGCACCTCGCCGACGTGATCGCCGAGCACTTCCCGGTGCCGAGGGAACTCCTCGACGACGCCGTACGGGAGATCACCGGCGCCGCCCCGGCGGACGCCGGACCGGCACCCGACCTCACCGTCGACGTCGGACCGGCCCACCGGGACCGGCTCGCCCGGGCGATCCTCGCCAGCGCGACACCCGAGCGGGACGACCGGCTCTTCCCCGGCGACATCGAGCAGTTCCGCAGCGGCGGGCTGAACCTCGCCCACGGCGCGGCCGGCGTCCTGTACGCCCTACACGTCAGCGGCGCCGGACGGTGGCCGGAACACGAGCAGTGGCTGGCCCGCCGGGCCACGGCGCCGGCCTCCGGCACCCGGTGCGGCTTCTACGACGGTCTGCACGGCGTCGCGTACGCCCTCGAGGCGCTCGGTCGCCGCCAGGACGCCCTCGACGTGCTCGACATCTGCCTGCGCCAGCCGCTGGACGGCTTGGACCACAGCCTCTCGGGTGGCCTGTCCGGCATCGCGCTCAACCTGGCCGAGCTGGCCGGGCGCACCGGCGAGACGGCCCTGCGCGACGCGGCCTGGCGGGCCGCCGAGCGGGTGGTCGACCAGCTCGCCGACGACCCGGGGCCGGACATCAGCGGCGGGCGCAACCCGTACGCCGGGCTGCTGCGCGGCCGGACCGGGCCGGCGCTGCTGCTGGTGCGGCTGCACGAGCTGACCGGTGAGCAGGCGCTGCTGGAGCACGCCGCCACGGCCCTGCGCCAGGACCTGCGCCGCTGCGTGGTACGCCCCGACGGCGCGCTGGAGGTCAACGAGGGCTGGCGCACCATGCCCTACCTCGGGCAGGGCAGCGTCGGGATCGGGCTGGTGCTCGACGAGTACCTGCGGCACCGCGCCGACGAGCGGTTCGCCGAGGCCAGCGCCGGTGTGCGCCGCGCCGCCCGGTCCCCGTTCTACGCCCAGGCGGGCCTCTTCGCCGGACGTGCCGGCATCGTGGCCTACCTCGCGGCGGATCCCGCCGACCCGCAGCGCTGCCGCGAACGCGACGAGCAGGTCGCCCGGCTGGCCTGGCACGCCCTGCCCTACCGGGACGGCACCGCCTTCCCCGGCGAGCAACTGCTGCGGCTGTCCATGGACCTCGGCACCGGCACCGCCGGCGTGCTGCTGGCGCTGGCCGCCGCGCGGCCCGACGCCCCGGTGAGCCTGCCGTTCCTCGCGCCCCTGGCGGGCGCCCCCGACTCCCCCGCCTCGGCGAGGGCGACCGATCCGACCGACCAGCACGGAAGGAGGTGACACGACATGGCGCTTCTCGACCTCCAGGGCATGGAGATGGCTCCCGCCGACCGCACCGGCGGTGGCAGCCGGGCGAGCCTGCTGCTCTGCGGCGACAGCTCGCTGTCCGTCACGACCTGCAACTGATCCGAACGCCTTCACCGGCGACGTCAGGGCAAGACCACCCGATAGACCAGCACAGAAGGAGATGACTCGACATGGCGCTTCTCGACCTCCAGGGCATGGAGATGGCCCCCGCCGACCGCACCGGCGGTGGCAGCCGGGCGAGCCTGCTGCTCTGCGGCGACAGCTCGCTGTCCGTCACGACCTGCAACTGATCAGGTCATCACGCGAGGCCCTGGGCGGATGTACGTGTCCGCCCAGGGCCGCACGGCTTTCTGCGGGAGGACCGATGCGGACGCCGACCGGCTCCGACCGGCTGCTGCGGCGGGTGGTCCGCGACGGTGGCGGGTGGACGGTCCTGCTCGGCGCGGTGGCGCTCACCGGCGCCGCCGCCGAACTCGCCCTGCCCGCCGCCCTCGGGCTCGCGGTCGACGCCGCCGTCGGCGGCGACGGGGGCGTCCGGTGGCCGGCCGTCGCCTGCGGCCTGATCGCCGTCCTCATGGCCACCGACATCCTCGCCGACGTGGCCAGCGGGTACGGCGCGGCCCGGGCCACCGCGCGGCTGCGCCTACGCCTGCTGCGCCACCTGTTCGCCTGCGACGTACGCACCGTCCGCCGCTATCCGGTGGGCGACCTGGTCAGCCGCCTCGCCGCGCAGGCCGCCGACGCCGGGCAGGCCGGCAACGCCGTGGTCCTGGGCGTCGTCGCGGTGCTCCCCCCGGTCGGCAGCGTCGTCGCGCTCACCCTGCTCGAACCGCTGCTCGGCGTCACCCTCCTCGCCGGGCTGGCCCTGCTCGCGCTGCTCATGCGCGCCTTCGTCACCGACGCCTCCGCCGCCGTGGCCGGCTACCAGCGGGTGCTGGGCGTGATCGCCGGCCGGCTGCTGGAGGCGCTCGGCGGCGCCCGCACCATCGCCGCCGCCGCGACCGTCGACCGGGAACGCGACCGGGTGTTGGCGGCCCTGCCGGAACTGCGCGGGTACGGACTGCTCAGCTGGCGGCTGCTGGCCCGGGCGAGCGCCCGCACCGCCGCCGTCGGGCCGCTGCTCCAGGTGACCGTCGTGGCCGTCGGCGGGTACGCGCTGACCGTCGGCTGGCTCACCCCCGGCCAACTCGTCGCCGCCGTGCAGTACGCGGCCCTCGGCGCCGGGCTGGGCGCGGTGCTGGCCACCCTGAACCGGCTGGTCCGCAGCCGCGCGGCGGCCGGCCGGATCGCCGAGCCGCTGGCCCACCCGGTACGCCCCGACGGCACCGAGGCGCTGCCGCCCGGCCGGGGTGAACTGCGGCTGCGCGGGGTCGGCGTACGCGCCGAGGACGGGCGGCCGGTCCTCGACGGGATCGACCTGACCGTCCCGGCGGGCGCCACGGTGGCCGTCGTCGGCCGCTCCGGCGCCGGCAAGTCGACCCTCGCCGCGGTGGCCGGCCGGCTGCACGACCCGGACGCCGGCGAGGTGCTGCTGGACGGGGTGCCGCTGCGCCGGCTCGACCCGCCCGCGCTGCGCCGGGCCGTCGGCCACGCCTTCGACCGGCCCGTGCTGGTCGGCGAGACGGTGCACGACGCGATCGGGCTCGGGCTGCCCGCCGACTCGGCGCGACCGCCCGCCGGTGCCGCCGCGGCCACCCCGGCGGTGCTGGCCGCGGCACGGGCGGCGCAGGTCGCCGATGTCGTCGCCCGGCTGCCCGAGGGCTTCCGCACCCGGCTGGCCGACGCGCCGTTCTCCGGCGGCGAGACGCAGCGCCTCGGGCTGGCCCGCGCGTTCCCCGCCGAGCGGCTGCTCGTCCTCGACGACGCCACGTCCAGCCTGGACACCGCCACCGAACACCGGATCGCCCGCGCGGTGGCGACCGGCGCCGGCGGGCGTACCCGACTCGTGGTGACCCACCGCGCGACGACGGCGGCGGCGGCCGACCTGGTGGCGTGGCTCGACGGCGGGCAGCTGCGGGCCGTGGCGCCGCACCGGCAGCTCTGGTCCGACCCGGCCTACCGGGCGGTCTTCACGCCCGGTGGAGACGCCCGATGAGCGGCCCCGGCGTACGCCGGACCACCTGGGCGGCGCTGCGGGCCCGCCGCCGCGCCCTGGGCCGGCTCGCCGCCTGGTCGGCGGTGGAGGCCCTGCCGGCGTTGCTCGGCGGGGTGCTCGTGGCCCGGGCCGTCGACCGGGGTTTCCTGGCCGGCCAGTTCGGCACCGGCCTGGCCTGGCTGGCCGGGCTCGCCGCGGCGGTGCTGGTGGGCGCGGCGGCCAGCGGCCAGGTGTACCGCAGCCTCGGGGCCGTGGTGGAACCGTTCCGCGACGAGTTGGCCGCCCGGGTGGTGCAGGGGGCGCTGCGCGACGCCACCCGGGCCGGCGGCCGGGCGGACAGCGCCACCGTGGCCCGGCTGACCCACCAGGTCGAGGTGGTCCGGGACACCTTCGGCGGGCTGCTGCTGGTGGTCCGCGGGTTCCTGTTCACCGCCGGCGCGGCGCTGCTCGGCCTGCTCGCCCTGGCCCCGCCGCTGGCGGGTGCGGTGGCCGCCCCGCTGGTGGCGGGGCTGGCCGTGTTCGGGGCGTCGCTGCCGGCCATGGTGGCGCACCAGCGGGCGCAGGTGACCGCCGGCGAGCGGCTGGGTCGCTCGGCGGCGTCGGCGCTGGCCGGGCACCGCGACGTCGTCGCCTGCGGCGCGCAGGGGCGCGTGGTGTCCGACGTGGGCCGGCGGGTCGGGGCGCAGGCCGACGCGGAGCGGACCCTCGCGCGGATGGCGGCGCTGCGCAGCCTCAGCCTCGGCGTGGGCGGCTGGCTGCCCGTGGTGGTGCTGGTGCTGGCCGCGCCGTGGCTGGTCCGGCAGGGGCTGAGCGCCGGCGCCGTGCTGGGGGCGCTGGTCTACGTCACCACCGGGCTGCAACCCGCCCTGCACGCGGTCGTGCAGGGCGTCGGCGGCGGCGGCCTGCGCTACGCCGTCACCCTGGGTCGGATCCTGCGCACCAGCCTGCCCTCCGGTCTCCCGCCGCCCACCGCCCCGCCGTCGCGCCCCACCGCCGTCCCGTCGCCGCCGGTCGCCGCCCTGGCGGGTCCCTCGCCGGCCGCCGCCGGTTCGGCGGCGTCGTCCGCCGCTGTCGTCGGCGACCCGCCGGCGGTCGCGCTGCGGGGGCTGACGTTCCGGTACGGCCCGCACGCCCGCCCCGTCCTGGCGGACCTCACCCTGACGGTGGCGACCGGCGACCACCTGGCCGTGGTGGGACCGAGCGGCGCCGGCAAGTCCACCCTGGCCGCGCTGGTTGCCGGGCTGGCGGCGCCGGAGTCGGGCACGGTCCACCTGGCCGGCGTACCGGTCGACGGCACGCCGCCGGAGGCGCTGGCCCGGCTGCGGGTGCTGGTGCCGCAGGAGGCGTACGTGCGCACCGGTTCCGTCGGCGACAACCT
This sequence comes from Micromonospora sp. NPDC047812, assembly GCF_040704175.1. Classification (NCBI taxonomy): domain Bacteria; kingdom Bacillati; phylum Actinomycetota; class Actinomycetes; order Micromonosporales; family Micromonosporaceae; genus Micromonospora; species Micromonospora sp. NPDC047812. The sequence goes on from NZ_JBEYRY010000007.1 coordinate 160,911, forward strand.
CCGCTACCTGCACCCCGACGCGGACGACGCGACGGTCCTGGCCGCCGTGCGCGCCCTCGGCGCCGGTCCCCTGGTGGCCCGCCTCGGGGGCCTCGACGCCGAACTCGACCCCGCCGCCCTCTCCGCCGGGGAGCGTCAGCTCGTCGCCGCGGTCCGGGCCTACCTCGCCCCGGCGCCGCTGGTGATCCTCGACGAGGCGACGTGTCATCTGGACCCGACCCTGGAGGCGACCGTCGAGCACGCCTTCGCCCGCCGGGGCGGCACTCTGGTCGTGATCGCGCACCGGATCAGCTCGGCGACCCGGGCGCGCCGGGTGCTGGTGTTCGACGGCGACCGGCCGCTCGTCGGCGCCCACGACGACCTGCTGATCCGCTCGCCCACCTACCGCGAGCTGGTCGGGCACTGGGAGGACGTGGCGCCGCCGGACCGCGTGCCGCTCGGCCGGTCCTGACCATCCCGGCTGGCGCCGGGCGTCAGATCCAGCCGGCCTCGCGGGCGACCCGCACGGCCTCGATCCTCGTGCGCGCGCCCGCCTTGCGGGCGATCCGTCCGAGGTGGTTGCGCACGGTCCCCGGGGCGAGCCCGAGCGTCCGGGCGACCTCCACGACCGGCGCCCCGGCCGCGGTCAGGTCGAGGATCTCCGTCTCCCGCGAGGTGAGCGGGCTGTCCCGGTTCAGTGCCGCCATCACCAGGTCGGCGTCGACCACCGACTCGCTGCGGGCGAGGCGCCGGATGCCGTCCAGCACCCGGTGCGGTGAGACGTCGCTGCCGAGGATCCCGACGGTGCGCCCCGGCACGAAGACCCGGTACAGGCTGCGCGCGCGGCGCCGGTCGGCGAGCACCAGCAGCGGGCACTGCCCCGCCACGCCCGCCTCGCCGATGAGGTCGAGGTCCACGACCGCGACGTTGGGACGGTGCGTCCGGACCGCCGGCGGCAGGGCGTCGCCCCGGTCCAGTTCCGCCACCACGCTGATGTCCGCCTCGGCGGCGAGCACGAGCGACAGGGCGCCACGGACCAGGGCGCCGTCGAGAGCGAGCAGGATACGGATCAACGTCGACCCCTCCGGAGCGTCGTCAGACAGATCACGGAACGTCAGAATTCAAACACGCCCCGCCGGGCTCCGCTCGGCGAGCGACCCCCCGTCGTCCAGGCCGGACGGGGGGCGGCTGGCTGGGCGCGCCCCGGCCCGCTACATCCAGCCGTCGCGGCGGGCGCGCCACACCGCCTCCATCCGGTTGCGGGCGCCGGTCTTGCGCATGATCGCCGACAGGTGGTTGCGCACGGTCCCGTGCGCCAGGTAGAGCCGGCGGGCGATCTCCTTGAGCGGCAAACCCTCCGCGGCCACCCGCAGCACCTCCACCTCCCGGCGCGTCAGCGGGCTCGACGCGGGGCGCAGCGCCGTCCCGGCGGCGTCGGCGTCGATGACCTTGCCTCCGGCGGCGAGTTCCCGCACGGCACCGACCAGCGCCTCCAGGGAGGCGTCCTTGCCCACCAGGCCCCGTACGCCGGCGGCCAGCAGGTCCCCGACGATCCGCTGGCTCCACCGGCGGCCCATGGCCAGCACGGCGGTGTCGGGCATCGCCCCGGTGATCTCGGCGACGACCTCGACCGGGTCCGGGGCGTCCGGCGCCAGGTCCACCAGCACCACGTCCGGCCGGTGCCGACGCACCAGGGCGGGCAGCTCCGCCACCCCGGTCACCTCGGCGACGACCTCGATGTCCTCCTCACTCGACAGTGCCGCGCACAGCGCGGTACGCAGCAGGCCCATCTCCTCGACAACGACGACGCGGATCAACGCGTGGCTCCGATCTGGGGGTGCGGGGGCGGCGAGCGGTCCCGTTGACGGGACCGCGCGGGCAGGCCGGACGGAACGGCTGACATGAAGCGCGACAACGACGACCGACGGCGGGACATCCGTGTGGTCGGCGCGGGGTGGAGGGACCGGACGACCGTGCGGGCGGGCCCGCTCGGACTCAGCCGGGGCGGGCACTCACCCCGGGAGACCGGTCATCCCGGGCCGCCGCCGGGGCGACGGCGGCCCGGTCCACGGCCGCGGCCGGCTCGCGGGGCAGGGCGGCAGTCAGGACGCCGGTCCCGACGGCGGCTCCCCGCCGTACGAGGAACCGGGCGACAGGCACCCCGGGCCGCGGCGGCGGGGAGGTGGCCTCCGGGCCGGCGACGGGTGGACGACGCAACCTCGGGCGACGCACTGGACAGCGACCTCCCTCGTCGGACACGTCGACACATCGTAAAGATCTGCTTACCCGATTGCAGCTAGTGGATGCCACGTGACGGATTGCCGACTGGGTGCTGACGGTTGACGCGCCGTGCGTTAGGGGCCCGTTTCGCGGTGCCGTACGCACCGGGGCGGCAACGGAAAAAGCCCCCCGGCGAGGGAGGGCTTGTTCCGTTCGTCGACGGGGACGACCGGCCGGTCAGGTCATGTCGTCGTAGCGGCGCTCGATCGGCGCCGGCGCGGCGACCGGCTCCGGGGCGGCGATCGGCGCGCTGGCGTCCACCCGCTGCCCGGCCTCCACCGGGTCGGGGTCGAACTCCAGCGGCGACACCTCGTCGTCGCCGACGCCCGCGTAGACCTCCTTGCCACGTCCCCTGCGCTTGTCGTTGAGGAACGCGACACCGACCGCCGCGAAGTAGAGCGCGCAGAGACAGAGCGCCAGCGCGGTCATCCCGAACGGGTCGGGGGTCGGCGTGACCACGGCGGAGAACGCGAAGAACACGAACACCGCGATCCGCCACCAACTGAGCAGCCGCTTCGCGCTGGCAATGCCGACAAAGTTCAGCATCAACACCAGCAGCGGAAACTCGAACGCCACTCCGAACAGCAGGATCAGGTTGGTGACGAACGAGATGTAGCGGGTGACCTCGAGGTTTGTGGCGATGTCGTCGCCGGAGATGTTGAGCAGGAACTCCAGGCCCTTGGTCGTGACGAAGAACGCCAGCAGGGCACCCGCCGCGAACAGCGGCGCGGCCAGCGCGGCGAAGACGTAGGCGTAGCGCCGCTCTTTCCGGTGCAGGCCGGGCGCGATGAACGCCCAGAGCTGGTAGAGCCAGATCGGGGCCGCAATGATCAATCCCACCCAAAGCCCGATTTTCAGGTTGAGCAGGAAGACGTCCGCGACACCGAGCTGCACGAACTTGCACTTGCCGCTAGCGATATCGATCGACGCCGGCAGGTCGCAGTACGGCTTCGAGAGCAGGATCCGGACCGGCCCGGCGAGCCAGATGCCGAAGCCGAAGCCGACCAGGATCGCCAGGGACGCCTTGAACAACCGGTTGCGCAGCTCGCGGATGTGCTCGATGAGCGTCATCGAGCCGTCGGCGGCCCGTTCGAAGTTGCTCGGGCCGCGCTTCTTGAGGGCGAAGGCCACGGTCTCGGGCCCTTCGGTCAGTTGTCGCGGACGCGCTGCACCGGGTCGTTGACCGGGGGTGCGTACGGCTGCTGCTGCGGGGCGACGTGCGGCTGCTGCCCGGCGGGCGGCGGCGCGTACGGCTGGCCCTGGACGGTCTGCGGCGGGAGCGGCTGGTAGCCGGACTGCGCGTCGGCCTTCTCGGCGAGGTCGCGGTCGTCGTCGTGCAGGCTCTTGGTCTCGGCCTTGATGATCCGCAGCGAACGGCCCAGCGAACGGGCCGCGTCAGGGAGCCGCTTCGCGCCGAAGAGCAGGATCAGCACGACCACGAGTACGGCGATGTGCCACGGCTTGAGGGCACCCATGGGAAGCTCCAGTCGCTCTGTGTCGTCGTGTGGGGTGTACCGCAGCCCATCGTACGTCCGTCGACGGCCGCTGCCACCCGCCGGGTGGTGGTGGTTCGTCCCGGCCGGTGAAGTCTTGACCAACGCGGGACGTCCCGTCAACCATCTGCCGGAGGATCGTTCCTGCGCGCTACCGGACCGGATCGCGCAGGGACCGGGCACCGACCGATCAGCCGCCGCGTTTCGCCTTGATCACGGCCAGCCGCCGCTGGGTGGTGTCGAGCTGCTCCTGGAGAGCCTCCGCCCGCGCCTGGAGCGTCTCGGCGGTCTCCCGCAACGCCTCCGCCTCGGTCGCCCGGCGTTGCAGGGCCACGGCCGCGCGACGCAGCCGGGGCAGCCGCGCCAGCACCGGCCGCAGGGCCAGGGCGAACACGACGAGCGCGAACAGCACCACCGCGAGCACGATCCACTTCACCACGGCGGCCAGCCTACTGCGTGCCCGCGGTCACCGCCGGGTCGGCCGGGGACACCGCCCGCGGCGTGTCCGACCCGCCGACGGGCACGGGTGGCGGCGGTGACGCGTACGCGTCGAGGGCGGCGACCGCCGCGGCCCGGACCTGCTCGGCCAGCTCGACCGGGGCGACCACGGCCACGTCCGGGCCCAGGCCCAGCACGAACCGGCGGGCCCAGCCCAGGTCGGTGACCCGCAGCGAGACCAGCCAGTGGTCGCCGTCGCCGGCCTCGACCCGCTCACACGGGTAGTACTCGGTCAGCCACCGCTCGCCCCGACCGATCCGCAGGGTGATCAGCGGCAGGTCCGGCGAGGGGCGGAACACGCCCTCGGTGAGGTCGTGCGGGCGGGCCTGCGGTGGCACCACCGCCCGCTCGTCCAACTCGGTGACCGCGTCGATGCGGTCGGCCCGGAACAGTCGCACCGCCTCCGCCCGGCGGCACCACGCCTCCACGTACGCCCGCCCGCCGACCATCAGCATCCGCAGCGGGTCGACGACACGGTCGGTGGTCTCGTCCCGCGCGGCCGTGTAGTAGGTGATGCGCAGCGCCCGGCCGCTCTCGACGGCCGCCCGCAGCTCCGCCACCCGGCGGGTGTCGGCGGGCAGCCGGACCTCGACCGGCGCCGCGACCAGGTCACCGGCCGCGTGCTCGATCTTGGCCAGCGCCCGCTCGACGGCCTCCCGGTTGGTCACCCCGGGCGTCTCGGCGAGCATCCGCAGCGCCACCACCAACGCGAGGGCCTCGTCCGGGGTGAGCCGCAGCGGCCGGTCGATGCCGGCGTCGTAGGTGATCGTCACCCGGTCGCCGTCGAAGGCCATGTCGATCAGGTCACCGGGGCCGTAACCGGGCAGCCCGCACACCCAGAGCAGCTCCAGATCCTCGCGCAGCTGCCGCTCGGTGACGCCCAGGTCCCCGGCCGCCTCGGCGAGCTCGATGCCGGGCCGGGCCAGCAGGTAGGGCACCAGGTTCAGCAGCCGGGCCAGCCGGTCGGCGGACGCGCGGGAGCCGCCCCGGGCGGCCGGCCGGGTCACCGGACACCCCCGACGACCGCGAGGTCGTCGTGCCGGGCGGCGATCTCCTTGAGCCGCTGGATCACCGCGTCGCGCACTTCCGGCGGATCGAGCACCCGCACGTCCGGGCCGTAGCCGACGAGCTGGCCCGCGAGGACGTCCGCGTCGGCGTAGGGCAGGACGAGCCGGTCGCCGTCGGGGCAGGCGGTGACGTCGACCGCCCAGCGGCGCAGCCCGGCGGCACGCCCGGCGGCGACCAGCACGGTGGCCCGCCCGGTGCGCTCCGCCGGCCCCGACCAGCGGGCCACGTGGCTGATCAGGTCGACCCCTGCCGGCGGCTCGTAGCCCCCGGGCGCGCCGGTCGCCCGGACCGTGCCGACCACCCGGGACAGCCGGAAGCAGCGGGTCGCCTCGCGGTCGAGGTCGTGCCCGACCACGTACCAGCGGCCCCGCCAGCAGACCACGCCCCACGGCTGGAGGCGGCGGCGGGTGGAGTCGTCGCGGTCGGGCACCCGGTAGTCGAAGCTGACCTCGCGCCGGTCCCGGGCCGCGGCGGTGAGCGGCGCGAACGCCGGGTCCACCGTGACCATCGGCTCCAGGCCCAGCGTGGCCTGCGGGTCCACGTCGACGCCGGCGGCGCGCAGCTTCGCCAGCCCGGAGGAGGCGGCGGCGGCCAGGCCGGCGTGCTGCCACAGCCGGGCGGCGATGCCGACCGCGGCGGCCTCGTCCGGTTCGAGGGGGATGTCCGGCAGCGCGTACTCCCGGTGGGCGATCCGGTAGCCGGGCTCCGCGTCGAAGACGCTCGCCGTCCCGGTCTCCAGCGGCACGCCCAGCTCACGCAGCTCGGCCTTGTCCCGCTCGAACTTGCGCTGGAAGGCCTCGTGGTCGCGGGCGTCGTCCGGATCGTGCTCGTAGCCGGGCACGGTCGCGGCGATCTGCGCGGCGGTCAGGAACCGTCGTGTGGACAGTAGGCAGATAACCAGGTTGACCAGGCGTTCGGTGCGGGTCCGCGACACGCGGTAGACGCTAGCAGCCCGCGCGCCGCGTCCGTGCACCCACGCGGGCAGGACGTGTCCCGCGTCGCGACCGGCCGGTTCACCGGTCGCCGGGCGGCCCGCCGACGACGACCCTACAGTGACGTGGTGGCCCAGCCGGAGGTCAGGACCGAGAGCGTCGGCACCGTCGTGGTGGCGGGGGCCGCCAACCTCGCCATCGCGGTGGCCAAGGTCGTGGCCGGGGTGATCTCCGGGTCGGCGGCGATGCTCTCCGAGGCCGTGCACTCCGTCGCCGACACCACCACCGAGGTGCTGCTGTACCTCGCGCTGCGCCGCGGGGCGCGGCCCGCCGACGCCCGGCACCCGTTCGGGTACGGCAAGGAGAGCTACGTCTGGGCGTTCCTCGCGGCGCTGTTCACGTTCGTCGCCGGCGCCGGCTTCGCCATCACCCACGGCGTCACCACCATCCTGGTGCACGAGCACAGCGGCGACTACCTGGTCACCTACGTCGTGCTGGCGGTGTCGTTCGCCATCGAGTCGGTCTCGCTGGCCCGCGCCGTGCGCCAGGTCCGCAGCGAGTCCCGGCGCTGGCGCACCACGCCGCGCCGGTTCCTGCGGCAGACCGCCGACACCCCCCTGAAGGCGGTGTTCCTGGAGGACAGCGCGGCCCTGATCGGGCTGGTGCTGGCCGCCGCCGGGGTCGCCCTGTCCCAGCTCACCGGGGACGAGCTGTGGGACGGCGTCGCCTCCGTGCTGATCGGCGTGCTGCTGCTCGTGGTGGCCGCCGTCCTGGCCCGCAGCAACATCTCGCTGCTGGTCGGCCGGTCCGTGCCGGAACGGCTGCGCGGCGAGATCGCCGAAGAGCTCGCCGGCCTGCCCGCCGTACGGCGGATCGACACGCTGCTGACCATGCAGCTCGGCCCGAGCGACGTCCTGGTCGCCGCAAAGGTGGACTTCGACGACGAGGCGAGCGGCGCGACCATCGAGGCCGCCGCCGACCAGGCCGAGCGGCGGCTCACCGCCCGCCACCCACATATCCGGTACGTCTTCCTCGACCCCACCCGCAGCGGCGACGCCCCGGAACCCGGCGGCCCCGGCGGCTGACCGCCGACCCGCCGCACCGCCCCGGGCGCGCCCGCTGCGGGCGGCGACGCTAGCGTGCCGGGCATGGTGCGATGGCGGTCGGGAACGGTGACGGCGCTGCGGCGGCAGTGGACCGGGGCGGTGGAACTGGACGTCGACCTGCCCGACGGCGGCACCGTACGCGCCCTCGCCTACCCCGCGCTCGTCGGCCGGCCCGAGCCCGGCGACCGGGTGCTGCTCAACGCCGGCGCGCTGCTGATGGGCCTCGGCACCGGCGGATACGCCCTGGTCGTGGCGTTGCCCGACCGGCTGCCCCCGGACCCGCCGCAGGCCCTCGACAGCCGCGACGCCGGCCACCTCGTCAAGGCCCGCTACACCCCGCTGCAGCCGATCCTGCTCGGCGTCGACGAGGAGGCCTCCCCGCACCGGGAGGTCATGGCAGCCGCCGACGACCTGGCCGGCCTGCCCGTCGTCACCGCCGACCTGCACTCCGCGCTGCCGGCCGTCCTGGCCGGCATCCACGCCGACGCCCCCGCCGCCCGGGTGGCGTACCTGCTGACCGACGGCGGGGCACTGCCGGCCTGGTTCTCCCGCACCCTCGCCGCCCTGCGCGACCACCTCGTCGGCACGGTCACCGTCGGCCAGGCGTTCGGCGGTGACCTGGAGGCGAGCACCGTGCACAGCGGGCTGCTGGCCGCCCGGCACGTGCTGCGCGCCGACGTGGCGATCGTCGCCCAGGGGCCGGGCAACCTGGGCACCGGCACCCGGTGGGGCTTCTCCGGGGTGGCCGTCGGCGAGGCCGTCAACGCCGTCGCCACGCTGGGCGGGCGCCCGATCGGTTCGCTGCGGATCTCCGACGCGGACCCCCGCCCCCGCCACCGCGGCGTGTCACACCACAGCCTCACCGCGTACGGCCGGGTGGCCCTCGCCCCCGCCGAGCTGGTCGTGCCCGACGGCCTGGCCCCGGCGCTGGCCGGCGAGGTGGACGCGGCACTGGCGCCCCTCACGGCGCGGCACACCGTCGTCCGGGTGCCGACCGACGGGCTCGACGCCGCGCTGCGGGCCGCGCCGGTGCCGCTGTCCACCATGGGCCGGGGCCTCGACGCCGACCACGCCTACTTCCTGGCCGCCGCCGCGGCCGGCCGGCACGCCGCGCGCCTGCTGTCCTGAGCCGCCCGTCCCCCGGGTGCCCCCGCGACGCTCCTCGGCGGCGGGGCGGGGCCGACGCTTCGGCGGACGGGGCGGGGTCCGCTTCGAGGCGGGCGGAGCGCAGGCCGGCCCGGCGGCGGTCCGGTCAGCCCGCGCCGTAGCCGTAGCGCACGATGTGCTCGGCGGTCCGCTCGTACACCGCCGGGTCCTCCGGGGCCAGCGTGCCCAGCCCGTCGACGTACCGGTTGAACATGCAGAACGCGGCCGCGATCAGGACCGTGTCGTGGATCTCCAGATCCGTCGCGCCGGCGACCCGGGCGGCCTTGACCAGCTCCGCCGTCACGTCCCGGCCGCTGCGCTGCACGGCACCGGCGATCTCCAGCAGCGCCCGCAACTTGTCGTTGACCTCGGCGGTCGCCGGATCGGCCCGGACCTGGTCGACGAGCCGCATGCCCGAGGGCAGCTGCGCCGCCGCGAACGCCGAGTGCGACGCGCAGCAGAACCGGCACTCGTTGAGCCCCGACACGTACGCCGCGATCAGTTCCCGCTCCCCCGGGGTCAGCGTCGGGTGCGGGGCGCGCAGCAGCGTCTCCGCCAGTTCGTTGAGCGGCTTGGCCGTCTCGGGGCGGAACCGCATCGGGCCGGTGATGCCCGGATGCGCCCGCTCGTCGAGGCCGAGGTCGATGTGTGCCATGCGGTCACCCTCCCTGCCGCGACCACGCAGCGTGCGCGGCCGGTCACCCGACAAAGTCGAACGGGCACGACGCTGCCAGTTTCGCCGCGGTCGGCACAACTTCGATGTTGCGGAGTTGCCGGGGCGGCAGGAACGGCGCCGGGGTGGCTCAGGACAGGAAGATCAGGGCCAGCCAGGCGCCCACGATCAACACCAGTGCGAGCGCCAGCACCCAGGTGGGCACCGTGTACTCGCCGCGCCGGTTGCGCTCGATCTCGGCGCGGATCTTCTCGCGGCGGCGCTCGGCCCAGTTCTGTCGCTGGCGGCCGCTCTCGGGAGGTTCGGAAGTCGTCATGGCGCGGTCAGCCTACCGGCCGGGCCGGCCCGGACGGCGGTCAGCACCGCACCGGGCCGGCGGCACCGTCACATGCTGGCGATCAGCCGCTCCACCCGCTCGTCGTACGCCCGGAACGGGTCCTTGCAGAGCACGGTGCGCTGCGCCTGGTCGTTGAGCTTCAGGTGCACCCAGTCGACGGTGAAGTCGCGCCGCTTCTCCTGGGCGTGCCGGATGAACTCCCCGCGCAACCGGGCCCGGGTCGTCTGCGGCGGGGTCTCCTTGGCCTCGAAGATCTCCGGGTCGGTTGCCACCCGGTCCACCTCGCCGCGCCGCTCCAGCAGCCCGTAGAGGCCCCGGCCCCGGCGCAGGTCGTGGTAGGCCAGATCCATCTGGGCCACCCGTGGGTGCGACAGCGGCAGGTCGTGCTTGCGCTGGTAGCGCTCGATGAGCCGCAGCTTGGTCACCCAGTCGATCTCCCGCGACACCGGTTCCAGGTCGCCGGTCTCCACCGCGCGCAGCACCCGGCCCCACAGCTCCACCACCCGCTTGGCGGTCTGGTCGCCGCCGCGCCGCTCCACGAACTCGGTCGCCTTGGCCAGGTATTCCTGCTGGATCTCCAGCGCGCTGACCTCCTTGCCCGAGGAGAGCCGCACCTTGCGCCGGCCGGTGATGTCGTGCGACACCTCGCGGATCGCCCGGATCGGGTTCTCCAGCGTCAGGTCACGCATCACCACCCCGGCCTCGATCATCCGCAGCACGATGTCGGCGGTGCCGACCTTGAGCAGCGTGGTGACCTCGTTCATGTTGGAGTCGCCGACGATGACGTGCAGCCGGCGGTAGCGCTCCGCGTCCGCGTGCGGCTCGTCGCGGGTGTTGATGATCGGCCGGCTCCGGGTCGTCGCCGACGAGACGCCCTCCCAGATGTGCTCGGCCCGCTGCGAGAGGCAGTAGACCGCCCCGCGCGGCGTCTGCAGGACCTTGCCCGCGCCGCAGATCAACTGCCGGGTGACCAGGAACGGGATCAGCACGTCGGCCAGCCGGCCGAACTCCCCGTGTCGCGACACCAGGTAGTTCTCGTGGCAGCCGTACGAGTTGCCGGCCGAGTCGGTGTTGTTCTTGAAAAGGTAGATCTCGCCCGCGATGCCCTCGTCGTGCAGCCGCTTCTCCGCGTCGATGAGCAGACCCTCCAGGATCCGCTCGCCGGCCCGGTCGTGCGCGACCAGGTCCACCACGGAGTCGCACTCCGGGGTGGCGTACTCCGGGTGCGAGCCGACGTCCAGATAGAGCCGGGCGCCGTTGCGCAGGAAAACGTTGCTCGACCGGCCCCACGACACCACACGGCGGAAGAGGTACCGGGCGACCTCGTCAGGGGACAGCCGCCGCTGCCCACGGTAGGTGCAGGTGACGCCGTACTCGGTCTCGAGGCCGAAGATTCGCCGCTCCATGATGAGACATTAGCCGCCCGAGGCCCCAGATGGGCAGCGCACACCGTGCCCGTCTCACACGGGATCGACGACGGTCTGCCCCGGGGCACCGCAGCGACAGGCCCGGCGAGCGCGCGACGGCCACGAGGCGCGGGATGGCCGGTCGCTCACGTACGCCCGCCGGGTGGGGGCGCCGCCACGCCGAGCGTCCCCGGTGGACCCTCGGCGCTGCGGACCCGCTCACGGGCGGCCGGGTTCGCACGTCGACGTCGGAGGCCCTGCGACGCCCCGGGTGAGGTCGGTGACCAGCTCGACGATCGCCGCACCGCGCCCGTGGTCCAGCGCGCTTCCGGGACGTAGGCGCCGGCCGGTGGTTGCGCGACGCGCGGGCCGGAGCCGACCGCTGGCAGGCCGGGCCCGGGAGGACGGTCCGGACGTGTCCACGCCCGGACCGTCCTCCCGGCACGTGCCCCGCTACGCCTCGGTGGTGTCCCGGCCCTCCAGGTCCGCCGAGCCGGCCGACGTGGTGGGCTTCTTCGCCTCCTCGGTCGGCGAGGTCGGCGTCTCCGGGCGGGCCGACACCGGGTCCTCGGCCTTGTCGCCGTCGAGCAGCGCGGTCAACGCGGCCCCGGTGATACGGCGGAACGTCCGCCCCACCCGGCGACGGTCCAGGACCGCCACCTCCAACTGGTTGGCGGCGATGGTCCGGGCGGCGCCGCCCTCTCCCCCGACGCTGCTCAGCGCCTGCATCGCGACCTTCACCGCCTCGCCCAGCGACATGTCCGGACGGTGGTGTGACTTCAGCACGCCGGTGATCGCCTCGGCCTGCCCGCCCATCGCCATCCGGCCCGGCTCGTCGTTGACGGATCCGTCGTAGGTGAGCCGGTAGAGCTCGTCGTCCTCGGCGGTGGTGCCGACCTCGGCCACGCAGATCTCCACCTCGAAGGGCTTCGACTGCTCGGTGAAGATGGCACCCAGGGTCTGCGCGAAGGCGTTCGCCAGGGCCCGGCCGGTGACGTCACGCCGGTCGTAGCTGAGGCCGTTCAGGTCGGCCATCCGCACGCCGGCGCGGCGCAGGTTCTCGAACTCGTTGTAACGGCCGACGGCGGCGAAGCCGATCCGGTCGTAGATCTCACTGACCTTGTGCAGGGCGCTGGAGAGGTTCTCGGCGACGAAGAGCACCCCGCCTTCGTAGCTCAGGACCACCGCGCTGCGGCCCCGGGCGATGCCCTTGCGGGCCAGCTCGGAGCGGTCGCGCATGATCTGCTCGGGCGAGGCGTAGAACTGCATGGCCACGGCGGCGGTTCTCCTTAGGGCGCTGTGCTGACGGCTGCTGACTGGTGCGGACGGGAACGGCTCAACCGCCCGGGTTCTCCATCCGGCCGGAGACCACGCTCTCGGCGATGGCCGACATCTCCTCGTCGTCGAGCCGGTGGGTGCCCTCCGCCGTCGCCGTCATCACCACCGGGTAGATCCGCCGGATCAGGTCCGGGCCGCCGGTCGCGGTGTCGTCGTCGGCCGCGTCGTAGAGCGCCTCGACCGCTAGCCGGACCGCCTCGTCGATGGAGAGCCCCGGCTGGAAGCGCTTCTTCAGCGCCGACCGGGCGAAGAGCGATCCGGAGCCGATCGCGTCGTAGCCGGTCTCCTCGTAGGGGCCACCGGTGACGTCGAAGCTGAAGATGCGGCCTGCCCGCGCCGGGTCCTTCGCGGCCAGGTCGTAGCCGGCGAAGAGCGGAATCACCGCGAGACCCTGCATCGCGGCGCCCAGGTTGCCACGGATCATGGAGGCGAGCCGGTTGGCCTTGCCGTCGAGCGAGAGCATCGCGCCCTCGATCTTCTCGTAGTGCTCCAGCTCCACCTGGAACAGTCGCATCAGCTCGATGCCGATCCCCGCCGTGCCGGCGATGCCGACCAGGGAGTACGCGTCGGCCGGGTGCACCTTCTCGATGTCGCGCTGGGCGATCAGGTTGCCCATGGTCGCCCGCCGGTCGCCGGCCATCACGACACCGCCGGCGGCCGAGATGGCCACGATGGTCGTCGCGTGCGGCGCCATGTCAGCGGCCATGCCCGGCGGCAGCGGCCGGCGGCCGGGCAGCATCTCGGGGGCCACCTTGCTCAGGAACGAGGTGAAGGAGGACGTCCCCGCGTTGGTGAACACATCTGGTAGACGCCCGGATGGATCAAAACCCGCTGCCACGTGGTTCCTCTCAGATATGTGATCGCCCCGGCCGGCCGCGACTGATCGTCACGGAACTGGCCGAGACCACCGTTGCAGTTGAAGCACAATATCCCGCGCACCCACCCGGTGCGATGATCGTGGTCGAGATGTTGGGGATCCGGCGTGCCGCAGACCGCGCAGACCCCGCCCTGCTCGGCCGGGAGCTCCTGGAACTCCTTCTCCCCGATGCCGTAGCGCCGCCGCAGGTGGTACTCGCGCGTGCCGCCGTACAGGCGCTGAGCGGTCTCCTGGCCACGCGCGTCGTGGCAGGGAGTGCAGTAGCCGTGCCGGCCGCTGCTCGTGGTGGCGCGCGGAAACTCGTCGACCGGCTTGACCTGGTCGCAGCCCGGGCACCGCCTGAACCCTTCGCCGACCGGGGCGGCCGACCGCTTCCGCGGCACGATGCCACGCCTGCGGCGGCCCGCCGTCGAGCGAGCCGCCGCACACGACTTGCCGTAGTGGGCGAGCCCGTCCGCCCGTCGCCGGTTGCGGTGGAACCCGGCGGCGGGCAGCAATCGGTCACACTGGGGGCATACCTTGCCCGACGCTTGGAGCGAATCGGGCATAAAGTATCACTCCCCCCCTTTCTGGACGTAGCCGCGCACGAACTCCTCGGCGTTCTCCTCGAGGACGGAGTCGATCTCGTCGAGCAGGTCGTCGACGTCCTCGGTGATCTCGGCGTGCCGCTCGGCGACCTCCGGGTTCGCCTCCGTGGTGACGTCCTCGATCTCCTCGCCCTGACGCGACTTGCCCGACTGCGACTGCCCGCCGCTGTCACGAGTGGCCATTGCTGCCTCCTCCACGATCGCCCTGCGATCAACTTACCTCGCGGAGGCGACGAAAAGCCCGCCGCGCGCCGGCTTCGGCACGCGACGGGCGTCCTGCGACGACGCCTCAGCCGCCGGTGAGGGTCTCCAACAGGTCCTTCGCGCTGGGGCAGCGGTCGAAGAGCGCGCCCACGTGCTTGCGGGTGCCGCGCTCCGGCTCCATCATCGGCACCCGCACCAGCGACTCCCGGCCGACGTCGAAGATGACCGAGTCCCAGCTGGCCGCGACGACCTCGGAGGCGTACTGGGCCAGGCAGCGGCCGCGGAAGTAGGCCCGGGTGTCCTCCGGCGGTTCGGTCATCGCGGTACGGGTCTGCTCGTCGTCGAGCAGCGTCTTCATCGCGCCCCGGGAGACCAGCCGGTGGTAGAGGCCCTTCTCCGGGCGGACGTCGGAGTACTGGAGGTCGACCAGTTGCAGCTTGTGCGAGCCCCAGCCGAGCTGCTCCCGCTCCCGGTAGCCCTCCAGCAGCCGCAGCTTGGCCACCCAGTCCAGCTCGTCGGCGCAGAGCATGACGTCGCGGCCCAGCCTGTCCAGCACGCGCTCCCAGCGGGCGAGCACGTCGAGGGTCTGCTCGTCGGCGTCGGTGCCGTAGCGGTCGTCCACGAAGGACCGGACCCGCTCGTAGTAGGCCCACTGCACGTCCAGGGCGGTCAGCCGCCGCCCGTCACGCAGCCGCATCCGGTGCGTCAGGCTCGGGTCGTGGCTGACGGCACGCAGCTCGCTGACCGGGTCGGCGATGCCCAGGTCGGGGCCGAGCGCCTTCTCCTCGATCATCGTGAGGATCAGCGCCGTGGTGCCGACCTTGAGGTAGGTGGAGATCTCCGACAGGTTGGCGTCGCCGATGATGACGTGCAGCCGGCGGTACTTGTCGGCGTCGGCGTGCGGCTCGTCGCGGGTGTTGATGATCGGCCGCTTGAGGGTGGTCTCCAGGCCGACCTCGACCTCGAAGAAGTCCGCACGCTGGGAGATCTGGAAGCCGCTCTGCCCGCCGTCCTGGCCGATGCCGACCCGGCCGGCGCCGCAGACGATCTGCCGGGTCACGAAGAACGGCGTCAGGTACGCGACGATGTCGGCGAACGGCGTCTGCCGGCGCATCAGGTAGTTCTCGTGCGAGCCGTAGCTGGCGCCCTTGTTGTCGGTGTTGTTCTTGTAGAGGTGGATCGGCTGGGTGCCGGGGATGGTGGCGGCGCGGCGGGCCGCCTCGGCCATCACCCGCTCCCCCGCCTTGTCCCAGCGCACCACGTCCAGCGGGTTGGTCACCTCCGGTGTGGAGTATTCCGGGTGGGCGTGGTCGACGTAGAGGCGTGCGCCGTTGGTGAGTATCACGTTGGCCAGCCCGAGGTCCTCGTCGGCGAGCGCCTCGGCCGGGTCGTACGCGGCGCCGGAGTAGGTGAAACCGCGCGCGTCCCGCAGCGGCGACTCCTCCTCGTAGTCCCAGCGGGCACGGCCGCCCCGGTTGAGTTCCGGGCGCGCCCCGTAGGCGTTGACCACCTGGGAGGAGGTGACCATGGGGTTAGCCCCGGCCTGGCCGGGAACGGAGATGCCGTACTCGACCTCGGTGCCCATGATCCGTCTTACGCTCATCGACCTACCTGCTTCGCTCGCCCGACCCGGTCCCCCGTCACGTCGAGCGTAGTCGGCCGCGCGGCGGAAGGGGGCGCGGCGGACCGGGGCGACGGGGCGGGGAGGCGGGCGCGCACGGGACGGGGCCCGTGACGCGTCGCGTCACGGGCCCCGTGCGGGTGTCCGTCAGAGGTACTGGCCGGTGTTGCTGGCGGTCTCGATGGACCGGCCGGCCTCCGCGCCCTTGCCGCCGGAGACGAGCGTGCGGATGTAGACGATCCGCTCGCCCTTCTTGCCGGAGATCCGGGCCCAGTCGTCGGGGTTGGTGGTGTTGGGCAGGTCCTCGTTCTCCCGGAACTCGTCGACGCAGGCGTCGAGGAGGTGCTGCAGGCGCAGGCCCTTGCGTCCGGAGGTGAGGAACTCCTTGATGGCCATCTTCTTGCCCCGGTCGACGATGTTCTGGATCATCGCGCCGGAGTTGAAGTCCTTGAAGTAGAGGACTTCCTTGTCGCCGTTGGCATAGGTGACCTCGAGGAAGCGGTTCTCCTCGGTCTCCGAGTACATCCGCAGCACGACCGCGTCGATCATCGCCGCGACGGTGGCCTGGGGGTCGCCGCCGTGCTCGGCCAGGTCGTCCGGGTGCAGCGGCAGCCCGGAGAGGATGTACTTGCTGAAGATGTCCTTGGCCGCCTCGGCGTCCGGCCGCTCGATCTTGATCTTGACGTCGAGTCGGCCGGGGCGCAGGATCGCCGGGTCGATCATGTCTTCCCGGTTGGAGGCGCCGATGACGATGACGTTCTCCAGCCCCTCGACGCCGTCGATCTCGCTGAGCAGCTGCGGGACGATGGTGTTCTCCACGTCGGAGGAGACGCCGGAGCCGCGGGTCCGGAAGATCGAGTCCATCTCGTCGAAGAACACGATCACCGGGGTGCCCTCGCCGGCTTTCTCGCGGGCCCGCTGGAAGATCAGCCGGATGTGCCGCTCGGTCTCGCCGACGTACTTGTTGAGCAGCTCCGGGCCCTTGATGTTGAGGAAGAAGCTGGTGTGCTTCTCCTTGCCCTCCCGCTCGGCGATCTTCTTCGCCAGCGAGTTGGCCACCGCCTTGGCGATCAGCGTCTTGCCGCAGCCGGGCGGACCGTAGAGCAGGATGCCCTTCGGCGGGCGGAGCTGGTGCTCGCGGAACAGGTCGGCGTGCAGGAAGGGCAGTTCCACCGCGTCGCGGATCTGCTCGATCTGCGAGTGGAGGCCACCGATGTCGGTGTAGTCGACGTCGGGCACCTCCTCCAGGACCAGTTCCTCGACCTCGCTCTTTGGGATCCGCTCGTACGCGTACGCCGAGCGGGGCTCGATCATGAGCGAGTCGCCGGCCCGGATCGGCGCACCGATCAGGGTGTCGGCGAGGTGCACGATGCGCTCCTCGTCGGAGTGCGAGACCACGAGGGCCCGGTCGCCCGGGCCGCCGTCGGGACCCGCGAGGATCTCCTTGAGCATCGCCACCTCGCCGACCCGCTCGAACCCGAACGCGTCGACGATGTTGAGCGCATCGTTGAGCAGGACCTCCTGGCCGCGCCGCAGTTCGGCGACGTCCAGCGAGGGCGAGACGGCGACACGGAGCTTGCGTCCGCCGGTGAAGACGTCCACCGTGCCGTCGTCGTGCCGCGCAAGGAAGACGCCGTAACCACTCGGCGGTTGCGCGAGGCGGTCGATCTCCTCCTTGAGCGTCACGATCTGCGCGCGAGCCTCCTTGAGGGTGCTCACGAGCCGGTCGTTGTTCTCGGTCAGCCGCGCCAACTGTGCCTGGGTGGCCGCCAGCCGCTCTTCGAGCTGCCGGACGTGTCGGGGGCTTTCGGTCAACTTGCGCCGCACCAGAGCGAGTTCCTCTTGAAGGAACGCGACCTGCGTGGAGAGATCGTGGGCCTCCTTCTCCCACCGTGCGGCGCGCGAGTCCGCGTCGTCGCTGCGTGCCACGTCCCACCTCCCCGGGGGGCTTGAACGTTCTGCCCTAACACTAGCCGCTATGAGGCCGATTCGGTCCCACGCAACGCGCTCGTCACCGAACCTTGATCGCGAAGGGTGGCCCGGGGGGCCGGTACGGGCGTTCGGGTACCGTCGGGGCGTGGGACGGGAGAACATGGGGGGTGCGCCGTGGCCGAGGTCGTGACGGACGAGTTGCAGGTCTGGGTCGACCAGGATCTCTGCACGGGCGACGGGCTCTGCGTGCAGTACGCGCCCGAGGTCTTCGAGTTCGACGTCGACGGGCTGGCGTACGTCAAGGGCCCCGACGGCGAGCTGCGGATGGCGCCGGGCAGCCGGGTCGACGTGCCGGAGCACCTGCGCCTCGAGGTGATCGACTCGGCGAAGGAGTGCCCGGGCGAGTGCATCCACGTGGTGCGCGGCAGCGACGGCGTCGAGGTGGCCGGCCCGGAGGCCGAGGAGGACTGACGGCCCGGTCCTCCCGCGCCGTCGGGCGCGGGAGGACGACACGTCCGGGAACCCCGCTCGACGCGGCCCACCCGGGCGTACGGCTTTCAGAGCATCGGGCGGCCGACCACCGAGGCGACGAGGCGGGCGAACTCCTCCAGGCGGGCGATCTGTCCGGCGCCGCCGTCGTCGAGGGTCTTGCCGAAGCGCAGCGCGTCGTGGCGGGGCGCGCCCACCGCCTCGTCGCTGGGCGGCGCCTCGTCCAACGACGTGAGCAGCAGATAGACGTCGATGCTGTCGACCCTGATCCCGCCGTCGTCGGCGCGGGTCAGCCGGCGCCGGCAGCCGACCTCGGTCACCGTGGAGACCGGCACCACCCGCAGCGACGAGGTCATCGACCCCGGTGGCCCGTCCTCCGGCGGCACGTCCTCGCCGTGCCAGAGGACGAGGCGGCTGCCGTCGCAGACCACGACCTCCTGCCACACCCCGTTGACCTCGTTGACGAAGCGTTCCAGGGTGAAGCCCAGCACCGAAGCGCCGCGCAGCACCCCGCCGAGCGCCTCGAGCGCGACGTCCGGGTCGCGCAGGTACGCCCGGGCCGCCGATTCGAGGTCCTGGTAGGGCGACCAGTCCGGGAACACCGCCGGCAGGTCACCCCCGCCGAAGCCGGGCCGGCTCATGCCACCTCCCCGTGCCCGGCCCGCCAGCACGCGCCGACGGGCGGGATCCGTCCGTTCACTCCTCGTCGCCCCGCCGCGCCGTCACGGCCGTTCCGGGTCCCCGGCGGCCGTGACCTGCCCTGTCCCGGTCGGCGCCCGCAGGGCCTCGGCCGCCGCCTGCCGTGGGGCCTCGGCGTCGGCCACCGGCGGGGCCTCGGCCGCCGCGCGCTTGGCGGCCTCGGCCTCGCGCAGCGCCTGGCGACGTTCGGCGTACGCCTCGGCGCCCTTGCTGGGCTTGCGGCGCCGCGGCGGTGCGGTGACGCCGGGGGCGAGCTTACGCGCGGAGACGAGGAACGCGGTGTGCGCGATCATGCGGTGGTCCGGTCGCACGGCCAGGCCCTCGGCGTGCCAGTCGCGCACCAGCGACTCCCAGGCCCGCGGCTCGGTCCAGCCGCCGCGCTCGCGCAGCGCCTCGACCAGCTCGGACAGCTGAGGCGTGGTGGCGACGTAGCCGATGAACACGCCACCGGGCACCAGCGCCCGCTCGACCATGTCGAGGGTCTCCCACGGGGTGAGCATGTCGAGGATGATCCGGTCGAAGCCGGTCTCGGCGCACCCGGCGACGTCGCCGACGTGCAGGTGCCACGCCGGGTGCGGCCCGTTGAAGAACGCCTCGACGTTGCGCCGGGCGATCTGGGCGAAGTCGTCGCGCACCTCGAACGAGTGCAGCTCGCCCCCGGTGCCGACCGCGCGCAGCAGCGAGCAGGACAGCGCGCCGGAGCCGGCGCCGGCCTCCAGGACCTTGGCGCCGGGGAAGATGTCGCCCATGGCGACGATCTGGGCGGAGTCCTTCGGGTAGATCACCTGGGCGCCGCGCGGCATGGAGAGCACGTAGTCCGACAGCAGCGGCCGCAGGGCCAGGAACGCGGTCCCGCCGCCGGTGGTGGTGACCACGCTGCCGTCGGGCAGGCCGATCAGCGCGTCGTGCTCCAGGATGCCGCGGTGGGTGTGGAACGCCTTGCCCGGCTCCAGGGTGACCGTGTGCATCCGCCCCTTGGGGTCGGTCAGCTGCACCCGGTCGCCGATCCGGAACGGGCCGCGGTGCACGGGAGGCAGCGCCGGGGTGTCGGCGGGCACCGGGGTGCCCGGGTCGGCCGGGGCGGCGGGGGTTGTTGCGGTCACGTGTTCATCTTCCGTTGAGGTTCGAGGAGCTGAGCCAGATCCGCGATGTGCAGAATGCCCACGACATCTTCGCCTGAGGTCACCACGTACTGCGCGCCCGGGTGGGTCTGCACGGTCTCCATCACGCGTTCCCCGTCGAGCCCGACCGGCATCGCGGGCAGGTTGGCCAGGGATCGGGCGACCGCGTCGACGGCCAGCCAGGGGCGGCGCTCCACGGGCACGGCCTCCGCCGCCGCCGGGTCGACCAGGGCGACCGGCCGGCCGGCGGTGTCGGTGACCACGAGGGCGGCGCCCGGGGTGCTCCCGTCGGCGCGCCGGCGGTGCGCCTCGGCCAGCGGCGTGCCGGTGGGCACGGCGAGCACGGGCCGGGCCAGCCGGGACAGGTCGATCAGCGGGAAGCGGCGGCTGATCCGAGCCATCCGGATCGACTGCCCGGCGCCGCGCCACAGGGTGAACGCGACGAGCAGCATCAGAGGCAGCGCCAGCGGCGCCAGGTCACGGGTGAGGGTGAGCAGGGCGACCAGCGCGGCGGTGCCGACGGCGACGACGCGTCCCACCCAGCCGGCGACCTCGGTGCCGCGGTGCCGGTCCCGGGTGACCGCCCAGACCGCCGCCCGCAGCGCCCGGCCGCCGTCGAGCGGCAGGCCCGGCAGGATGTTGAACAGCGCGACGATGACGTTGCTCACGGCCAGTTGGAAGGCGAGCTGGTTGGCCAGGGTGCGGTCGGGCAGGGCGAGGGTGGCGGCGACCGCGAGCACGCCGAGCACGGCGGAGACGGCCGGGCCGGCGAGCGACACCAGCAGGTCGATCCGGGGCGTCGGGGCGTCGCGGTCCATCTCGGTGTAGCCGCCGAGCAGCTCCAGGGTGATCCCGCGCACACCGATGCCGTAGCGGCGGGCGGTGAGGGCGTGGCCGAGCTCGTGCAGGAGCACCGAGCCGAGCAGGGAGACCACGAAGCCGAAGCCGATGAGGTAACCGGCGAGCTGGGACAGGTCGAGCTGGCGGCGGGCGAACTCGGCGTACAGCACGGTCACCAGCAGGGTGAGCAGCACCATCGAGCCGTTGAGGTGCAGCGGCACCCCGAACACCCGGCCCACGGTCAGGCCGGTCCGCGCGTCGGGCCGGCGGCGCGGTCGCCTCGTCTGCTCCATCGGATCGATGCTACGCGGCGGAGATCATGCGCCGGCGCGGCGACGGGACCACGCGCCGGCGGGGCGTGGCGATCATGCGCCGGTGCGGCGACGGCCGTGGTGTCACACCGGTGCCCTAACCTTCCGGGCATGACGGCGGAACCGGTGACCACGCAGCATTCCCCGACCCCGGCCGAGATCCCGGCGACGGTGCGGGCCTCGCTGTCGCCGTCGCGGGCGGCGGACTTCAAGACCTGCCCGCTGCTCTACCGGTTCCGCAGCATCGACCGGCTGCCCGAGCGGCCGACCGTCGAGCAGGCCCGGGGCACGCTCGTGCACGCGGTGCTGGAGCGGCTGTTCGACCTGCCGGCGGCCGGGCGCACCCCGACGGCGGCGGGCGACCTGGTGGCCCCGCAGTGGGACCGGCTGGTCACCGAGCAGCCCGAGCTGGCGGCGCTGTTCGCCGACGGCGACTCCGCGGCGGCGGCCGAGTTCCTCCGCTCCGCCGCCGGGCTGCTGGAGGGCTACTTCGCGGTGGAGGACCCGCGCCGGCTGGAGCCGGCCGAGCGGGAGAGCCTGATCTCGGCGGTGGTCGACGAGGAGCTGCTGATCCGGGGTTACGTCGACCGGCTCGACGTGGCGCCCGACGGGGCGCTTCGGGTGGTCGACTACAAGACCGGCGGCGCGCCGCGCGAGGCGTTCGAGGCCCGGGCGTTGTTCCAGCTCAAGTTCTACGCGTTGGTGCTCTGGCGCACCCGGGGCGTGGTCCCCCGGGTGCTGCGGCTGCTCTACCTCAAGGACTCGGAGGTCTGCGACTACGCCCCGGACGCCGACGAGCTGCTGCGCTTCGAGCGCACCGTGGTGGCGTTGTGGCGGGCGATCGAGCAGGCGACCGCCCAGCAGGATTTCCGCCCCCGGCCGAGCCGGCTCTGCGACTGGTGCAGCCACCAGGCGCTCTGCCCGACCTTCGGGGGCACCCCGCCGCCGTTCCCGACGCAGGCGGCGCCGGATCCGCTGCGCGACGCCCGGTCCCGCCCGACGCCTCCCGGCGCCGACGAGTGACCGGCTGACCGGCACCGCCACCCCCGTGAGGTCCGTCGACGCCGCCGCGCTGTGGGGCGCCCCCGTCCCCGGATTCCGCCGGCCGGCGCTGGTCTCGCGGTGAACCGCCGTCGATTCGACCGGTCGTGCGGGGCCCACGCGTCGGGTGGCCCCGCGCGGCCGGCCGCTCCGGCGGGGATGAGCTGCTCTCCTCCTGAGGGATGAGGCCGGGCTCACCGCCGGCGACGATCAATCGGCCGCGACGCCGGATAGCGTCGCGGTATGACTTCGGGCCCCCGGGCGTGGCTGCGCCGGCACCCCCTCGCCGCGGACGCGCTCCTCGCCGGCGGGCTCGTCTTGGCGGAGGTGGTGCTCATCGCGCTCACTCCCCGCGACTACTGGCCGGGGCGCCTGCTGGCGGCGCTGGGCTGGAGCGTGGTCTGCGCCGTGCCGGTGGCGTGGCGGCGGGTGGCGCCGTGGGCGGCGGTCGCGATGGCGGTGGCGACCCTGGCGGTGCCGCTCCTGCTCGGCCCCACGCCGACCACGCAGGGCATGACCTTCATGGTGCTCACCTACACGGCGGCCGCCGCCGGGCCACCGCGTACGGCGGCCGTGGCCGCGCTGGTGCTGTGGATGTCGGTCGGCGCCACCAGCGCCCTCGCGCCGCCACCGGACGAGCTGCTGGCGAACGTCAGTCCCGCCTACCTCGTGCTCAACAACCTGCTGGTCGGGGCGGTCTCGTACTCGGTGGGACGCGCGGTGCACGCCCGTCGGGCCTCCACGGAGGCACTGCGGGAGCGGGCCCGGGCGGCCGAGGAGAACCAGCGTTCGCTGGCCGAGCGGGCGGTCGCCGACGAGCGTCGCCGCATCGCCCGCGAGCTGCACGACGTCGTCGCGCACCACGTCAGCGTGATGGGGGTGCTGGCCACGGGCGCGCGTCGCGTACTGCCGAAGGATCCGGGCGCGGCCGACGGGGCGATCGCCACCATCGAGGAGACCAGCCGGGCGACGCTGCGGGAGATGCGCCGGCTGCTCGACGTGCTGCGTACCGACGCCGAGCCGGCCGCCGACCTGGCCCCGCAGCCGGGACTCGCCGGCATCGAGGCGCTGGTGGAGCAGGTGCGCGACGCCGGCCTGCCGGTGACCCTGCGGGTCGAGGGCACCCCGGGGCCGCTGGAGGAGGGGGTGGCGCTGACCCTCTACCGGATCACCCAGGAGGCGCTGACCAACGCGCTCAAGCACGCCGGTGCGGCCACCGCCCAGGTGCTGCTGCGCTTCGACGGGGACACGGTCGACGTGGAGATCGTCGACACCGGGCGCGGCCCCGCGCCCGACGGCGACCGGATCGGACACGGCCTGGTCGGGATGCGGGAGCGGGTCGCCCTCTACGGTGGTGTCCTGCGCACCGGGGCGCGGCCGGGCGGGGGCTTCCGGGTGTCGGCGAGGATCCCGGTGGAGCCGCGGGGCGCGGCGGCGTGACCGGGGATCGGGACGGGGGAATCAGGTGACCGACGCGACGGTGCCGGCACGGCCGGTACGCATCCTGCTCGCCGACGACCAGCCGCTGCTGCGTACCGGCTTCCGGATGGTGCTGGGCACGGAGGAAGACCTGGACATCGTCGCCGAGGCCGCCGACGGCCTGGAGGCGGTGGAGCTGTCCCGCCGGCTGCTGCCCGACGTGGTGCTGATGGACATCCGGATGCCGCGGATGGACGGGGTCGCCGCGACCCGGGCGATCGTCGACGCCCGGCTGCCCGTGCGGGTGCTGATCCTGACCACCTTCGACCTGGACGAGTACGTGGTGGGGGCGCTGCGGGCCGGGGCGAGCGGCTTCCTGGCCAAGGACGTGCCGGCCGACGACCTGGTGGCCGCGATCCGCACCGTGGCCGCCGGGGACGCGGTGGTGGCGCCGCGGATCCTGCGGCGCCTGCTGGACCGCTTCGCCGAGGCGCTGCCCGACCCCGCGGCCGCGCCGCCCCGCACGCTGAGCGCGCTGACCGAGCGGGAGCGGGAGGTGCTCGTGCACGTGGCCCGGGGGCTGTCCAACGCCGAGATCGCCCGGGCGTTGTCGGTCAGCGAGACCACCATCAAGACCCACGTCGGGCACGTGCTGACGAAGCTGGGGCTGCGCGACCGGGTGCAGGCCGTGGTGCTGGCGTACGAGTCGGGTCTGGTCCGACCGCGGGCGTAGCGCCTCGTCGCCGACGGCGCGGGCGGCGTACCCGGGGATGCGCCGCGGCACGGCGGCGTGGTTGCCGCCGTCACCTACCGTGACCGGAGACGTCGCCGCGTGGTTGACCCTGACGCGGCGTCACTGTGCAGGATCGGTCCCGGCCGGTCGGAGAGCCCTCGGCCGGCCGCCCACTCAGGGGCAACCCTGAGTCGGCATTGGGGGGCACCCGCAGCGCGAAATCCGCCACGGCTCCGACCGGAGTCGGACGGATCGGGGCCGGCGAGCACAGATGATGGGACTGCCGCGCCGGACCAGCGGGGGCGGCGCGGACCGAACAGACGGAAGAGGTAGATGACGTGACCGCGACGGTAGGCCAGCAGGCGCAGGCCGCGGCCCGGGCGAGCGACGTGTGGAAGGTGTACGGCAGCGGCGAGGCGCAGGTCGTCGCGCTGCGGGGGGTCAGCGCGGAGTTCGAGCGCGGCCGGTTCACGGCCATCATGGGGCCCTCGGGCTCGGGCAAGTCGACGTTGATGCACTGCCTCGCGGGCCTGGACTCGGTGACCCGTGGCACGGTGTCGATCGGCGACACGAAGGTCACCGGTCTGGGCGACGCGGGCCTGACGAAGCTGCGCCGCGACAAGGTCGGCTTCATCTTCCAGCAGTTCAACCTGCTGCCGACGCTGACGGCCAAGGAGAACATCCTGCTGCCGCTGTCGATCGCCGGGCGCAAGCCGGATCCGGCCTGGTACGACACGGTGATCGCCACGGTCGGGCTGCGGGACCGGCTGGACCACCGGCCGGCGCAGCTCTCCGGCGGCCAGCAGCAGCGGGTGGCGTGCGCCCGGGCGCTGGTCGCCCGGCCCGAGGTGATCTTCGCCGACGAGCCGACCGGCAACCTGGACTCGCGGGCCGGCGCGGAGGTGCTGAACTTCCTGCGCAACTCGGTACGCGAGCACGGGCAGACCATCGTGATGGTCACCCACGACCCGACCGCCGCCGCGTACGCCGACCGGGTGGTCTTCCTCGCCGACGGGCAGATCGTCTCCGAGCTGATCGAGCCGACCGCCGACACGGTGCTGGACACCATGAAGAAGCTGGACACCCCCGCCGAGGTGGGGCGCTGATGTTCCGCGCGACCCTGAAGAGCCTGCTGGCCCGCAAGGTCCGGCTGATCCTCTCCGGCCTGGCCGTGGTGCTGGGCGTCATGTTCGTCTCTGGTGCGTTCGTGCTCACCGACACCCTCGGCCGCTCGTTCGACGCGATCTTCGCCGACGCGTACGAGGGCGTGGACGTCAACGTCGCCGCCAAGCCGAAGATCGACATCGGCGAGACGGAGGGCATGCCGGTGGCCGCGCCCGTGCCGGCGGCCACCCTCGACAAGGTCCGGGCGGTGCCCGGCGTGGCCGAGGCCACCGGCATCGTCGGCGTCGACGGGGCGCGGCTGATCGGCGGCAACGGCAAGGTCGTCGCCTCGTTCGGCCCGCCGCAGCTGGGCGAGAACTGGACCGGCGAGAGCGACCTGGTGCAGTTGCGCGAGGGGCGGGCCCCGCAGGCCGACGACGAGATCGTCATCAACAAGGCGCTCGCGGTGGCCGGCAAGGTGAAGGTCGGCGACCGGGTCGGCGTGCTGACCCTCCAGCCCAAGCAGGAGTTCACCATCGTCGGCGTTTTCGGCTACAGCGGCGGCCGGGACTCCATCGGTGGCGCCAACGAGATCATGTTCACCACGCCGGTCGCGCAGCGGCTGATGCTCGGCGCGCCGGACACCTTCAGCAACATCTCGGTCACCGCCGCCGGTGGGACGTCGGACGAGGCGCTGCGCGACGCCGTGGCCGCCGCGGTGGGCGCCGACTTCGAGGTCAAGACCGGTGCGCAACTGTCCGAGGACGCGGCGGCCGGCATGAAGGAGGCGCTGTCCTTCTTCAACCGGATCCTGCTCGGCTTCGCCGCGGTGGCGCTGCTGGTGGGCACCTTCCTGATCCTCAACACCTTCTCGATCATCGTGGCGCAGCGCACCCGGGAGCTGGCGCTGATGCGCGCCGTGGGGGCCAGCGGGCGGCAGATCATCGGTTCGGTGGTGCTGGAGGCCGTCGCGGTGGGCCTGGTCGCCTCGGTGCTCGGCCTCGGCGCGGGCATCGGCATCGGCGCGCTGCTGGCGTACCTGTTCAGCACGTTCGCCGGCGGGCTGACCCTGGCGGGGATCGGCGTGCCGCTGTCCGCCGTGGTCGGCGCGTTCGCCGTCGGCCTCGTGATCACCGTGGTGGCGGCGCTGCTGCCGGCGCTGCGAGCGTCGCGGATCCCGCCGATCGCGGCGATGCAGGACGTGGCCACCCCCGACCGGCCGCTGACCAAGGTCACCGTGGCCGGGGCGATCGTCACGGCCGTGGGCGGCACGCTGCTGGCGCTGGGGCTCACCGGCAACTCCGGGGGCAACACCCTGGCCACCATCCTCGGCGGGGTGCTCTTCGCCTTCATCGGCGTGGCCCTGCTGACGCCGCTGATCAGCCGGCCGGTGGTGAGCCTGCTCGGCGCGATCTTCGCCTGGTCGGTGCCAGGCAAGCTGGGCCGGCTCAACTCGGGGCGCAACCCGCGCCGCACCGCCATCACCGCCGCCGCGCTGATGGTCGGCATCGCCCTGGTCACCGGGGTGACGGTGATCCTGGACTCGGCGAAGAGCAGCATCGGCGGGCTCGCCCAGGACAGCCTGAAGGCGGAGCTGGTGATCGCCGGGGCGCAGAGCGGTCCCCGGCCGCCGAGCTTCGACCCGGAGGTGCTCAAGAAGGCCGCCGCGATCCCCGGGGTGCGCCTGGCCGACGGCGAGTACGGCGACCTGGCGATGGTCGGCGGCGAGCGCACCTGGGTCGCGGCGAGCAGCGACGTCGCCGCGCTGCGGCAGATCTTCGGGGTCGAGCCGACCGCCGGCGACATCGACCGGTTGGCGCCGGACGGGATGCTGGTCAGCTCCGACACCGCGACGGCGCGCGGCCTCTCCGTGGGGTCGAAGGTGCCGGTGCAGACGTCCCGGGGCGAGGCGCGGACGTACACGGTGACCGGCATCTACGCCAGTTCCCAGCTGACCAACCCGGTGGTGCTGCCGGCGGAGGCGGCGAGCGGCTTCGCCATCCCGCAGCCGATCCAGGGCTTCATCCAGCTGGCGCCCGGCACCCGGGTGGCCGACGTGCAGCCGCAGATCGAGGCGCTGCTGGCCGACTCCCCCGAGGTGTCGGTGGCCGACCGGGAGGCGTTCATCGAGCAGCAGACCGGTCAGCTGGACGGCCTGCTCACGATGATCCAGATCCTGCTGGCGCTGGCCATCGTGATCGCCGTGCTCGGCATCATCAACACCCTGGCGCTGTCGGTGCTGGAGCGCACCCGGGAGCTGGGGCTGCTGCGGGCCATCGGCCTGCGCCGGTCGCAGACCATGCGGATGATCACCGTGGAGGCGGTGGTGATCTCGGTGTTCGGCGCGCTGCTCGGCGTCGTCGTCGGCGCCGGCCTCGGCGCGGCCGTGGTCGAGGCGCTGCGCGACGAGGGCATCACCGACCTGGTGCTGCCCTGGACCCAGATGGGGATCTTCCTCGGCCTCGCCGCGATCGTCGGGGTGATCGCCGCGGCGCTCCCGGCGGTGCGGGCCGCCCGGATCAACGTGCTCGGGGCCATCGCCCACGACTGATCCCGACGCACGACGAGGGGCCCCGCCGCTCGGCGGGGCCCCTCGTCGGTCAGGCGCCGGGCGGTGGCGCGCCGAGCAGGGCGGCCAGCAGCTCCAGGTCCGCGCCGGTCAGGCTCTCCAGCTGGTGTACGCCGTCCAGCGGCCCGATCGGCACCTCCGCCGGTACGGCCAGCACCGCCGCGCCGGCGGCGAGCGCGCTGGCCACCCCCGTCGGCGAGTCCTCGATCGCCACGCAGCGGGCGATCGGCACGCCGAGCAGCCGGGCGGCGGTCAGGTACGGCTCCGGGTGCGGCTTGGCCGCCTCGACCTCGTCGCCGCAGACGACCGCGTCGAAGCTGTCCCGCCCGAGGGTGTCCAGCGCCACCTCCACCAGGGGCCGGCCGCTGGAGGTCACCAGAGCGGTCGGGATGCCCGCCGCCCGGACGGCCCGCAGCAGGTTCAGCGCGCCGGGGCGCCAGCGCAGCCCGGTGCGGAACAGCTCCAGGATGCGGGCGTTGATCCACGCCGCGCTGGCCTGCGGGTCGCGCCCCGGCTGGCCCAGGTCGTCGTGCAGGATGCGCATCGACGCGGCCATGCTGGAGCCGATCATCGCCTTGCGGGCCGGGTCGGAGAGGGTGCCGCCGTACTGCGCTGCCAGCTCGCGCAGCGCGACGTCCCACAGCTTCTCACTGTCGACCAGGGTGCCGTCCATGTCGAAGAGCACGGCGGCGGGGTGGTGGCTGTTCAGCGGGTCCTCCCTCGGGTGCGTACCCGGGGATCCTCTCAGCCGGCACGCCACCGGCGTGCGCCCCGGTGCCGCGGGGTGACCTGGCCGACGGGTTGCGCGCGGGCGCGAGACTCGGGGACAACCGGCCGCCGGCACGGTGGCCCCTCGCCCGGAGGTCGCCATGCGCGTCCGATCCCTGGTCTCCCGGTGCACCGTGATCCTGCTGGCCGCCGCCGCCGCGATCTGGCCGGCGGGGCCGGCCGCCGCGGCGAGCCTGCCGCTCGATCGGTGCTACGACCTGGAGACCCCCCAGCACGAGGACGAGCGGGACTGGTTCGCGCCGGGCAACGTGCACACCACGTGGCCCTCCCCGGTGGGCATGGTCGACCGGGACGTGTTCCGGGTGACCGCCCTGGGCAAGGTCCGCATCGACCACTGGGGCACCCAGAAGTCGATCTCCGGCGAGCTGCCGCTGGCCGGCACCGGCTGGCCCGCGCCGGACGCTCCCCGGTACGCGCTGATCGCGAGGGTGACGTCGGGGTCCATGCTGGTGCTGAGCACCGGGCTGTTCTACGGCTCGGGCCGGTGGTTCCCGGTCGGCGCCGACAGCGGCTGCCTGCTCTACTACAACGCCGGTGCGCCGTCGCGGCTCGTCTTCTCCTTCAACGACCCGAACCTCGGCGACAACGGCGGCGGCGCGGCGGTGTGGGTGCGGCAGTGGTGGAACTAGCGCTGCCCGGCGGGCTCAGGTGAGGTCGCAGGCGCCCAGGGAGCGCTCGTAGCCGCGGAAGAACGACTCGGTGCGCTGCTCGGCGGTGCCGTGCGCGCCCTCGGCGAACCACGGCTGGTCGGGGGCGTCGCCGACCGCCAGCAGCCCCTCGCGGAACTCCTCCAGGTCGCCGTCGTCGAGCTTGAGCGCCTTCGCGCGTACCGAGTCGCCGAGGTACGCCCCGGCCATGCAGTCGGCCTGCAACTCCTGCTGGATGGTGTAGGAGTAGCGGATGCCGAGCCGGGCTTGGATGCCGTGCGCGTACTCGTGGCCGAGCAGGTAGAACACGAACGCGTCGCCGACCTGGCGGAACGCGCCCACCGACCAGTTCACGTCGTAGGCGATGAAGTCGCCGGCCGAGCAGTAGACGGCGTTGTTGCGCGGCAGCGCCTGCCCGCCGCAGGACACCTCGCCGGCCCGCCGGTACGGGATGACGCGGCGGATCGGGCGGAACCGCTCCCCCGAGGCCTGGAACTGCGCGGCCCAGTACCGCTCGGCGATCGTCTTCGCGTCGGCGACGTCCTGCTGGAACTCCTCGACGCTGGTGGTGCCGTCGGCCCGGGTCTGCGCGGCGCCCGGCGAGGCCGGGGCGTCGGGCCGCTGCGGGGCGGGCTGTCGTCCCTCGGGTTCGGACACCCCGCCGACCACGCACCCGGCCGCCGCGACGAGGGCCACCACGAGGCCGGCCAGCGAGCTTCGCGGTCGGCGTCCCACGCGCGTCGTCACAGTGCCCTCCCCGGCGTCGCCGTTGCGGCGTCCAGTACCCCGGCGGCGGGTCCGTCATGCCGGGGCACGGACGCGGTCCGGCGCACGCCGGGTGAGGCCGCGCCGTCCACCAGCGGCCCACGGGGTCGCCCACGGCGCGGCTGCCGTGGGCGCCGGCCGGGTGGTGACGGCTGACCGGCGGACGAGCACGAACCCGTCGGCGCGTCCGTCGGCGGTTGGTCAGGGGCTGGCGGCGAGGAAGACGAAGGCCGCGAGCAGCACCAGGTGCACGCCGCCCTGGAGCACGGTGGCCCGCCCGGGCACCACGGTCAGCACGCCGGTGACGACGGTGAGGGCGAGCAGGGTCACCTGGGTGCCGCCCAGGCCGAGCAGCAGCGGGCCCTCCAACCAGATCGAGGCGAGTGCTATCGCCGGGATGGTCAGCCCGATGCTGGCCATGGCAGAGCCCAGGGCCAGGTTCAGGCTGATCTGCACGCGGTCGCGGCGGGCGGCCCGGGCGGCGGCGATCGTCTCGGGCAGCAGCACCAGCAGCGCGATGACCACGCCGACGAACGACGGGGGCAGGTTCGCCCCGGCGACGGCGGACTCGATCGCCGGCGACACCGACTTGGCGTCGCCCACCACGGCGACCAGGGCCACCAGCAGCAGGCCGAGGCTGAGCAGGGCGGACCGGTCCGACGGCGGTTCGGCGTGCCCCTCCGTGCCGAGCACCCGTCCCTGGCTGTTGACGGGCAGGAAGTAGTCGCGGTGGCGGCCGGTCTGCACCATGACGAACAGGCCGTAGAGGGCGAGCGAGACCACGGCGGCGAAGGCGAGCTGTGCCGGGGTGAACTGCGGGCCCGGCCGGCTGGTGGTGAAGGTCGGCACCACGAGGCTCAGCACGGCGAGGGTGGTCACGGTGGCCAGGGCGCCGCCGGTGCCCTCCGAGTTGAAGACCGCCACCCGGCGGCGCAGCGCCCCGATCAGCAGCGACAGTCCCAGGATGCCATTGCAGGTGATCATGACGGCGGCGAAGACGGTGTCGCGGGCGAGGGACTGCGTCTTCTCGCCACCGCTGATCATGAGCGTGACGATCAGGGCGACCTCGATGACGGTGACGGCCACGGCGAGCACGAGCGAGCCGTACGGCTCCCCCACCCGGTGGGCCACCACCTCGGCGTGGTGCACGGCGGCCAGCACCGCGCCGGCCAGCAACACGGCCACCACGACCACGACGGGGCCGGACAGGTCGCGCCCCCAGGTCAGGATCAACACCAGGATCGCCAGCAGCGGGGTGACGACGGTCCAGTCGGTCAGACGGGTGCGGAACAGCGCGGCCATGCCCCAACCCTTCCAGAGGCAACGATCACCTGACCCCCGACCGGCGGACCTCGACCTGCGCCTCGGCGAGCCCTGCGACGTCCACGAGCCGGCGCGGCGGGCACGCGTTCGTCGAGTTCGCGCCCGCGGGCGACCCGGACGAGTTCACGAACACGGGTGGTTGCCGGGCCGACGGCAGGAGACCGTCCCCTTCCGCGCCGGTCACGGGCAGGGCCGCGCGGTCGACCCGACGGGCGACGGGGAAGTGACAGGACGCTGCACACGAAGCCGCTGCGACGCCGTGCCACCCCACAGGGGGACGGAGCGGCTGGTGCGCGCCAACGGTCGCCGGCGGGCAGGGTCCCTCCATCATGGACGGAAGACCTGTGGTCCCATGTGACCATGATCAGTCCCACACCTCTCATGCGTCTGGTGGCCGGCGTCTGGGGATTCAAGACCCTCGCCGTCGGCGTCGAAATCGGCCTCTTCAACCGCCTCGCGAACGGGCGGACCCTCACGGTCGACGAGGCCGCCGCCGAGTTCGGGCTGGCCGACCGCCCGGCGGATCTGCTGTTGGCCGCGTCCGCCTCACTGGGCCTGTTGGAGAAGGCCGGCGACGGCTACCGCAACTCCGAACTTGCCGAACAGTTCCTGGTCGAGGGCCGCCCCTACTACTTCGGTGCGCAGATCCGCTACTCCGACCTGCGGACCTACCTGCCCTGGCACCGCATCGGCGAAGCTCTGCGCACCGACCGGCCCCTCACCTGGGACCCGCAGGCCCAGCAGTCGATGTTCGACACCACCGACCCGGAGATGCTGGCGCAGTTCTGGGACGCCATGTTCTCCACTTCCAGCTTCACCGCCCGCGCGCTGGCCGACGCGTACGACTTCGGCGCGCACGCCCGGCTGCTCGACGTCGGCGGTGGGGCCGGGGCGTTCCCGATCGAGTTCTGCCGCCGGCTGCCCGGCCTGCGGGCGACCATCCTCGACCTGCCGCACGTGTGCGTCCGCGCCGAGGAGCGGATCGCGGCGGAAGGCCTGAGCGGGCGGATCGGCACGGTCGGCGGCGACTTCCTGGCCGACGCGGCGCTGCCGGGCGGGCACGACGTCATTCTGTTGAGCATGATCCTGCACGACTGGGACGAGTCGACCAACCGGGCGCTGCTGGCCAAGTGCCACGCGGCGCTGCCGCCCGGTGGGGCGGTCGTCATCTGCGAACTGCTGCTCAACGACGAGCGCACCGGTCCGCCGGAGGCGGCTCTGATGGGCATGAACATGCTGGTGGAGACCGAGGGCGGCAGGAACTACTCCGGTGCCGAGTACGCGGCCTGGCTCACCGACGCCGGCTTCGTCGACGTCCGCACCGTGCCGTTCGACGCCCCGGGCGCCAACGGAGCGGTGGTCGCCCGCCGGGCCTGACCGTCGGCGTGCCCGTTCCGGCGCCGACGATCCCCGCCGCCCCGGTTCCGCCGCCTCGCCCGGCCACGGGCGTGCTGTCGGCGGGTGCGGTCGGCCGGCTCGTCGGCGCCGGTGGCATCCGGGCGGTCCGGAGACGCCGCTCGGCGAGGGACGTCAGTCCGGGTCCGGCAACCACGGCCCGAGTACGGCGGGCTCGGCGACCGACTGCCGCACCCGCTCACGCTCCGGGGCGCTCAACGGGAGGGTCGTGAGTCGAGCGCCCCAGTCGGGCACCGACTCCGGCTTCTCCAGCGCGACCGACAGCTCGATCAACCCGGCCAGCGCCAACGCCTGTTCGACGGCCGGCGCGGCGTCGCCGTGCCGACGCAGCCCCGAGTTGAGCGCCCGGAAGGCGGCCAGGTCGTCGCTCTTGAACTCGCGCAGGATCCGCGCGTTGTCGAGGACCCGGGTCAACCCCCGCAACCGCTTCGAACCGCCGTACTCCAGCTCCGCCGGCTCGTCGCGTTGGATGAAGATGATGGTGTTCCCCGACGGATCGACGACGCTGAACCGCGACGCGCCGGGGCGGTAGCGGGTCATCCGGGGGCGCCCCTTGGCGAGCACCTTGCCGTGGGTGCGGCGCATCGCCTCGCTGAACGCCGCGTGGTAGGGCGCGACCGCGTCGACCATCACCAGGCAGCCGCCGGTGTTCTCGGCCGAGGGGTCCACGCCGCTCGGCGCGCCGCCGTAGTGCAGCTCGAACCCGCTCCACCGGAACGCCAGGTAGACGTACGGCTTCGTCTGCTCGTAGGTGACCTCGAACCCGAGCGCACACCAGAACGCCAGGGTCTCCTCCGCCGACACGCAGTGCAGCAGCGGCACCGTGGTCTCGTTCGGCTGGACGTGGTCCTCGGTCATCGTCGGCACCCACTCCCCGTCCGGGTCGACAGCCCGGCCATTGTGCCAACGCGCGTGGCGCTTCGCACGCCTCCGGCCGGGCGACGACGGGCGTGACGGCTCACCGGGTGGGATGACGCCCGAGGGTCGAGGTGTGGGCTCAGTGCGCCGACTGGGCACCGAGTTCGACGAGGAGCACGCCGGCGGCGATGAGACCGATGCCCAACATCATGACCTTGGTGAGCGGGTCGTCGAAGGCGAGCCGCGCGATGACCGCGGTCAGTGCGATGCCGGCCGCGGCCCAGACGCCGTAGGCGACGCCGACGGCCATGCCGGCGCGGAGGGCCAGGCTGAGGAAGACGAAGCACGTCACGTAGCCGCCGACGACGACGGGCGCCCACGCCTTCTTGCGCAGCCCCTCGGAGGCGCGCAGTGCCATGGTGGCGGTGACCTCGAAGGCGATCGCGGCCGCCAGGAAGACCCAGCTCATCGTGCCCCCTCGGGCTCGTGGTGGACGTCGTGCGGCGCGGCCTGTCCCGGTTCCGCCTGGTGGGAGCCGAGTTCGACGAGCAGGACGCCGGCGACGATGACGGCGAAGCCGAGCCCCATCACCCAGGTCAGCGCGTCGCCGAACAGCAGCGCGGCCAGCAGCGCGGTGAGGGTGACGCCGCTGGCGGCCCAGATGCCGTACGCGACGCCGATCGGCATGCCCTCGCGCAGGACCAGCGAGATGAGCACGAAGGAGAGGGTGTAGCCGACGACGACCAGCGCGATCCACGCGGCGTGGTCGTTGGCCGCGCGCAGGGCGAGGGTCCCGCTCACCTCCAGGCCGATGGCTCCGGCGAGGTACAGCCACTGCTTCACGAGTCGTCGCCTTCCGCGGTCAGGTCCTCGATGAGCGCGACGAGGGCGTCGCGGTCCTGCGGTTCCGGTGGAAACAGGCCGGTGGCGAACGCGCTCCAGAGGCCGTCGGCGGCCAGCCGGGCCAGGGTGAGCCGGGCGCGCGTGGCCGGTGGCAGGTTCGCTGGCAGGTCGAACCACTTGGCGAGCCGCCCGATCCAGGGCCCCGACAGCGCCGGCCGGTAGGCGGCCTCCGCGGCGACCGCGTACTCCGCGCGGCTGGCGTCGCCGCCGTACGCGACGCGCGCGTACGCCCGGATCCGCGCGGCGGGGCTCGCCCGGTCGAACGGCACCGCGAGCGTGGCGAGCATCGCGTCCTCGACCCGGCCGGCGGCGTGGTCGACGATCGCCAGCAGGAGGGCGTCGCGGGTCGGGAAGTGGTACATCAGTCCCGGCTTGGTCATCCCCGCCCGCCGGGCGACGGCGTCGAGGGTGATGTTCGCGCCCTCCTCGGCGGAGACCAGGGTCATGGCGGCGTCGAGGATGGCGGTTCGCTGGCTTGGTCGCACCTGGTTACTTTACCGTCCGGACGGTAAAGTAACCGGGTGCACGCGAGCACGCTCACGATCGGGGAGCGAGCGCCCGGGGGACCGACCGCACGGACTTCACCACCGGGAACGGCCGTGCCGAGCGGACCAGCCCAAACAGGCGTAGGCTGGGGCCATCCCGGAAACGACGGCATCCCACTCCGGTGGTGCCCGCCACGCCGGCTCCCACCGAGGGCATGCGACGTCCGCACCCGATCCGCGGTGGCACGAGCGACCGTCCGGGACACCGTTCCCACCCTCCCGGGGCCCACGGTGCCGTCGACCCCGTCGGCGCGTCCACGGCACGGCACCCGCGGTCGACACCCCGGTGACCCGCACGCCCGCACCCGGCCACGGGCGCAGGCCGTCCGCGGTGACGAGGCCCCACAGCGCCGCCCCGGGCGGGGCGAGCGACCCGGGCGCCCCGCCCGGCGCACGACGCGACCTGACGCACGACCCCACCGCTACGCCGCGGTCACGGCGATGAGGATCCGACATGACGCCATCGCCCCACGCCCCCGCTCCCCCGTCGACGCCGCGTCTGCGGATCGAACCCACCCGGTCCACACGTACGCTGCTCGACGGTGGCTGGTGGCCCCGATCGACAGACCCGCTCGCGGAACTGCCCGGCCTGGTCCTCGCCATCGACCTGCTGCACGGGCCGATCGTCCGGCTGGTCCTCAACGCCGACGCCTGGGACGGCAACCCGCGCCACCTGGCCGTCGACGGCAGGGTGCTGCGGTTGGGCTACTTCACCAGCCAGCCCGCCACCCTGCTGACCGCGATCTGCCGCAACGACGACCGCGTCGACCTGCTGGTCGTACCGCCGGAGACCCCGGCGGGACTGGCCGAGGCGGCGATGGCGCTCGCCGCCACCGCCGGCAACCTGGTCCACTCCCCGCAGCTGCTCGTCGCCGCGGGCACGACCTCCGACGCGAGGACCGCCAGCGCGGACAGGCACAGCTGGGAGAGCGAGGGCGGTCGACTGCGCAGCGCCCCCCGCTCCCCTGCCGCCGGCGCCGCCCGTCCGGCCGGCGCCGAGCAAGCCCGAACGTCCGCGCCGACAGCGCCCCCGCCGAGGCAGCGGCGCACCGGAGACCATCCGACCATCACCACCGAGGAGCAGACCATGACAGTCTCCAGACACACCATCGTGGCCGCGCTGCGTCGACGCGGCCAGCACACCAGGGCCGACTGGGTCGAGCGGGAACTACCGGCGCAGGTCGACACCACCCGGCACGCCGGGCTGCTCGCGACCCTGCGTCTCGACCTCACCGAACTTGGCGGGTCGACCGCGCGGTGAGAGTGGCCCTGCTGGGCCCGGTGGCCTGGCGGACGCCGCCGCGCCACTACGGCCCGTGGGAACAGGTGACCGGTCTCCTCGCCGAGGGCCTCGTCGCGCGGGGCGTGGACGTGACGCTCTTCGCCACGTCGGACTCGATCACCTCCGCCACCCTGGACGGGGTGTGCCCGCGCGGCTACGCCGAGGATCCGGGCATGGACGGGCGGGTCTGGGAGGCGATGCACGTCTCCCACGCGTTGGCCCGCTCCGCCGAGTTCGACCTCGTGCACAGTCACCTGGACTGGTTGCCGCTCGCCTTCGGCGAGCACTGCGACGCCCCGCTGCTGACCACCGTGCACGGCTTCTCCGGGGCGGGGATCCTGCCGGCGTACGAGAAGGGCCGCTCGGCCTACGTCTCCATCTCCGACGCCGACCGGGTCCGCGGGCTCGACTACCTCGCCACCGTCTACCACGGGGTCGACCTGGACGGACTGCCGTTCACCCCGGATCCCGGTCCCGGGCTGGTGGCCTTCGGCCGGATCCACCCCGACAAGGGCACCCACACCGCCATCGAGATCGCCCGGCGGGCCG
Organism: Micromonospora sp. NPDC047812; assembly: GCF_040704175.1. NCBI lineage: Bacteria > Bacillati > Actinomycetota > Actinomycetes > Micromonosporales > Micromonosporaceae > Micromonospora > Micromonospora sp. NPDC047812. The sequence goes on from NZ_JBEYRY010000007.1 coordinate 197,791, forward strand.
GCCGGCCGCTGACCATCTGCGGCATCGTGCAGGACGAGCGGTACTTCCGCGAGCAGGTGGAGCCGCACGTCGACGGCGAGCGGGTCACCTTCCTCGGCGCCGTGGGCCCACGCCGCCGCGGCGACGTCCTGGGCGGCGCCACCGCGCTGCTGCACCCCGTCGCCTTCGACGAACCGTTCGGCCTGTCCGTGGTGGAGTCGATGGCCTGCGGAACGCCGGTCGTGGCGTACGCCCGCGGGTCGATGCCCGAGGTCGTCGACGTGGGAGTGACGGGCCTGCTCGTGCGGACCGTCGCGCAGGCCGTCGAGGCCGTCGGCCGGGTGGCGGCGATCGACCGCGCCGCCTGCCGGGCACGGGCCCGGCACCGCTTCGGCGCAGACCGGATGGTCGCCGACTATCTGGCCGTCTACGACGACCTCATCGGCCGACCGGAACGCTGACACCGTCCAGATGCCGACAATTCGCTCCGAATCCGGCTCCACTCGATCCAGGGTCACCGCCGGCCCCACCCCCCCGCTGACGCGGCGGCCGCCCCCTGAACCCGTTCCGTCGGCCGGCCACGTCGGCCGACGCGCGCCGTTACCACGTGAGGCCCGCCCCGTCCCTCGGTGGCGGCCGACAACCGGAAGGCACGGCACCCGATGTCCACCCGATACGGCTTCCTGAGCACCCACCCGCCGACCCGCTGCGGACTGGCCACCTTCAACTCGGCCCTCGCCGCCCATCTCACCGCCGGCGGCCCACCCGGCGGCGTCGTGCGGGTCACCGCCCCCGGCGACGACCAGCGCCCGGACCCCTCCGTGGTGCACACCTGGTCGTCACGGAACGCGGCCGGGTGGCGGGGCGCGGCCACGGCGCTCAACGCCTTCGACGTGGCCGTGGTGCAGCACGAGTACGGCATCTACCCCGGGACCGACGGCGAGGACGTCCTGCCGTTGCTGCGCCGGCTCACCGTGCCGAGCATCGTGGTCCTGCACACCGTGCTCCGTCAGCCCTCGGCCCGGCAGAAGACCCTGCTGGAGCAGATCGTGGCCGCCGCCGGCGCGGTCGTCACGATGACCGGCACCGCCCGCGACCGGCTGCTCGTCGGCTACGCGGTGGACCCGGCGAAGGTGTCGGTGATCCCGCACGGCGCCGCCGACGCCGTGGGCGGCCCTATCCTGCGGCGGACCCGACCGCACCTGCTCACCTGGGGACTGCTCGGGCCCGGCAAGGGGATCGAGTGGGCGTTGCGGGCGCTGGCCCGGTTGCAGGACCTCGACCCGACCCCCACGTACACCGTCGCCGGCCGGACCCATCCGAAGGTGATCGAGCACCAGGGCGAGGCGTACCGGGCCGGCCTGCACCGCCTCGGCGCCGAGCTCGGCGTCGCGCACGCCGTGGACTACCAGGCCGCGTACCACGACGCGGCCACCCTCGGGGCGCTGGTGCGCTCCGCCGACGTGGTGCTGCTGCCCTACGACTCGGCCGAACAGGTGACCTCGGGCGTCCTGATCGAAGCGGTGGCCGCCGGCGTCCCCGTCGTCGCCACGCCCTTCCCCCACGCCGTCGAGCTGCTCACCGGCGGCCCGGGTCTGGTCGTGCCCCATCGGGACCCGACGGCGCTGGCGGCCGCGATCCGGCGGATCCTCACCGAACCCGGCCTGTCCGCCAACCTCGCCGGCCGCTCCCGACCGATCGTGGCGGACCTGCGCTGGCCGGCGGTGGCGGCGCGGTACGAGGCCCTCGCCGGACGGCTCATCGCCGGCCGGACACTCACGGTCACCCCGGCAGCGGCGTGACGCCGCGCGACCGGGCCGGCCACGGCACCGGGATGCCGGCACCCGTGCCGAGCTTCACCCACCTGGCCCGGCTCAGTGACGACACCGGCCTCTTCGAGCACGCCCGGCACGCCATCGTTCGTCGGGAACACGGCTACTGCACCGACGACGTGGCCCGGGGTCTGCTGGTCGTCAGCCGCGAGCCGGAGCCGTCGGCGCAGGTGCTCGCGCTGGCCGAGCGCTATCTGGCCTTCCTGACCCACGCGCAGGACGGTCGCGGCGCCTTCCACAACCGCCTCGGCCACGACCGGCGCTGGACCGACCAGCCCGGGCTCGGTGACTGGTGGGGGCGTGCGCTGTGGGGGCTGGGGACGGCCGCCGCCCGCAACCCCGCCGACTGGATCCGCACCGAGGCGCTCGTGGCCTTCAGCCGCGGCGCCACCCGACGCTCGGCCGCGCCGCACGCCATGGCCTTCGCCGGCCTGGGCGCCGCCGAGGTGCTGCGCCGTCATCCCGGGCACGCCGCGGCCGGGGCACTGCTCGACGACGCCGCCGGAGCCGTCGGCCCCGTCGGCCCCGATCCAGGCTGGCCGTGGCCGCAGCAGCGGCTCAGCTACGCCAGCGCCGCCCTCGCGGAGGTCGTCATCGCCGCCGGCCAGCTACGCGGAGACGCCGCGCTGCTCGCCGACGGGCTGCGCATGCTGACCTGGCTGTGCGAGATGCAGGTACGCGACGGGCGGCTCTCCGTCGTACCCGTCGGCGGCTGGCGACGCGACGGCGCTCGTCCGCGCCACGACCAGCAACCCATCGAGGTCGCCGCCCTCGCCGACGCGTGCGCGACCGCCGCCGCGATCACCGGCGACCCGGCCTGGAGGATCGGGCTCGGGCGGGCCGTCGGATGGTTCCTGGGGGACAACGACCTCGGCATGGCCATGTGGGACCCGGCGACCGGCGGCGGCTACGACGGGCTCACCCCGCACGGCCCCAACTTCAACCAGGGCGCCGAGTCGACCCTGGCGCTGATCTCCACCATGCAGCACGCCCGGCAGTGGTCGTGACCGGGATCCTGGCCACCCGCCAGAGCCTCACCCTCGCTCCCGACCCCCGGCGGGTCGTCGTCAAGCTCTTCGTCCCGGGTGAGGACGCCGCCGTGGCGCAGACCCGCGCGCACGATCTCGTCGACCGGATCGCCGGCCTCGACGCCGACGAGACGCAGATCCTGCTCCGACAGACGCTGCACGACTTCGGCGGCCGGCACCGCGACCTGGAGGGCACCTTCCGGCACCACTACGAACTCGTCCGGCACCGGGTCGCCCGCACCCGGCAGCTCTCCCCCACCGCGCGGCTGCTCGTGGGCGCCTACTTCAGCCACGAGTACGCCGTCGAGGCCGCGGCGCTGTGCAACCCGTCCATGGTGGCCCACCCCGACCAGTCGGCGCTGCGCCCGGGGCAGCTGCGGGTGGCGGTCAGCCTGCGCCAGATCGGTGAGGGCCACCTCTCCTCCGTCGGGTTCGCCAGCGCCGTGCTGGGGCCCGGGAGCCGCCTCGCCGTGCAGGGGCGGTCGGGACCGTTGGTGAGCGGCCGGCGCGGCCACGTGCGACACCGACGGGACCTGCTGGCTGCCGGGCTACGCGAGGAGGGCTGGGACAACGAGGTCTGCGCCACCGTGCTGGCCGCCCTCCCGGAGCAGTACGACGAGGCAGGTTTCGAACGGGTACTGGCCGCCCTGCCGCCCGACCTGTTCTACCGCCACACCACCCCGGACACCCTGGAACAGCTGCGCCGGATATCGGCGGCCAGCTACGCCGTCGCCTTCCCGGCCGACACCCTCCTGCACGAGCGGGTGCTCTGGCCGGCCACGTCGGCGGAGAGCAACGGCATGGAAGACGCCCGGTTCGTCAGATTCGTCGACGACGCCGGCGTCGCGACCTACCAGGCGACGTACACCGCATACGACGGTCGACGCATCGCCGCCCGGAGGTTGGCCAGCGACGATCTGAGCCGGTTCCGGATCGACCCGATGCGCGGACCGGGTGCCCGCAACAAGGGCATGGCACTCTTTCCCCGGACCGTCCACGGCCGGCACCTGGCCCTCTGCCGCGCCGACGGCGAGACCATCGGACTGACCGTCCTGGCCGATGACGGGACCTGGCAGGCCCCCGTGCCGCTGCACGGGCCGCGCCGCAGCTGGGAGTTGATCCAGGTCGGCAACTGCGGGTCGCCCGTCGAGACCGCGGCGGGCTGGCTGGTGCTCACCCACGGCGTCGGCCCGATGCGCCGCTACGCCATCGGGGCCCTGCTGCTCGACCTGCACCGCCCGGAGCGGGTGATCGCGGAGCTGCCCGGGGCGCTGCTGGCCCCCGACGACACCGAGCGCGAGGGGTACGTGCCCAACGTCGTCTACTCCTGCGGCGGTCTGCTCCACGACGAGCTGCTCTGGCTGCCGTACGGTGCCAGCGACGCCCGGGTCGGCTTCGCCACCGTGCCCTTGGACGCGCTCGTCGCGGCGATGGTCGGGCAGCGGTCCGGCTGAGTGCCGAGCGGCCGGCGCGCACCGCCGGCCGGCCAGTCTCGCGTCTGTCGAGAAGGGCGGGTCAGGACGGCGCGCGTCGGTGTCGGACCCACCTGGTCGAGCCGTGCGGACCCCGGCGGCCGGTGCGCGGCCGCCGGGGTCTCCCCGGTCAGGACTCGGAGTTCCTGCGGCGGTAGAGGAAGAGCAGGCTCGCGCCGGTGCCGACGGCGAGGCTGCCGAGGCCGGTCAGGACGGGTACGAGCGCACCACCGCCGCTAGCACCGGTCACCGGCAGCTGCGTGCGGCTCGGGGTCGGGATCCCGGTCGGGGTTCGCGTGGGCTGTCCCGTCGGCGAGCCGGTGGGGCTTCCGGTGGGTTGACCGGTCGGAGTGCCCGTCGGAGTACCGGTCGGGGTGCCGGTGGGAGTGCCCGTCGGGGTGCCGGTGGGAGTGCCCGTCGGAGTGCCGGTGGGAGTGCCCGTCGGAGTGCCGGTGGGCTGACCGGTCGGAGTGCCCGTCGGAGTGCCCGTCGGGGTCCCCGTCGGAGTGCCTGTGGGCTGACCGGTCGGAGTGCCCGTGGGGGTGGTGGTCGGGCTTCCTGTCGGCTGGAGGCAGGCGGGGGTGTTGATGGTGTTGGTGTCGAGGGTGACGGCACCGGTCTGGGCCAGGGCCCGCCCCTGGAGGGTCGCGCCGGTGTTCATGGTGATCGAGGTCTGGGCCAGGATGTTGCCCACGAACCGGGTGCCGGTGCCGAGGGTCGCCGAGCTGCCCACCTGCCAGTAGACGTTGCAGGGCGAGGCGCCGTTGATGAACACGACGCGGCTGTTCGCGGCGGTGACGAGGGTGGAGGCGATCTGGAAGATGAACACCGCCGCCGGGTCGTTCTCACTGTCGAGCGTCAGCTGACCGGTCAGTTGCGCGGCGCCGATCCGGTACACCCCGGGGGTCAGCGTGGCGCCGCCGAGTTCCGACGGCCGGTTGGTGAAGGGAGTCCGACCAGCGGCGTCGTTGTACGCGGTGGTCAGGTCGTTCTTGGCCTGCAGGGCGACATCGTCGGCGAGATGGATCTCGCCCTCGACGCTGCCCGGTGGGAAACCGGTCGCCTGGCTGCCGGGGTGGACGCCGAGGCTCTGCTCCAGGATGGTCGGACCGGTGTTGGTCACCTCCGAGCCGGCCAGTACGGAGAAGTTCGCCGCTGTGCCCAGACCGACCGGCGCCTCGGCCGCGCTGGCACCGGTGCCACTGACGATCAGCACGGCAGCGGCCGCGGTGGCGGCGGCGACTGCTGCGAGCGCCGGCATGGCCGCGCGCCGAAGATGACGGATTCGGGTGACTGTCACGATGTTGCCCTCTCATGGTGCGTCTCCGGCCGGCGCTGTCGCGGCAGCGCGCCGAAGTCACACACGTGCGACATTAGGTAATCGGACTTTTGCACGCAGAAGACGTAAATGCGCCGGAAATCCCAAAATCCTCGTCCATCGACCGATGAGAAGTTCCGGCTCGGCCCGGCGGCGCCAAAGCTGAAAATCCAGAACGAGTCTCACGTCAATCGCGGATGCACCCGGAAACGCCTTCTCCCTTACGGCCCGATCTCGCCGCCGCGGGCTCCATCCAGGACGCCCGTCAGCCGCAGCGGCCGCCCCCTTCGACGCCTCCTGTCGGAGGCGGCCGCGCTGCCGCCCCCGGCACAGCACCACCACCCGCATGACCCGACCGTGTCGAATGCGCCGAATCGCCCCTCGCCGCCCCCGTGGTGTCTCCACGATGTGAGGAAGGTCGGACTCAGAACTGAGAGGGGTAGTGCGCGATGAGGCGTCGACGCAGCAGGAGGGTGCCGCTGCTACAGGCGGCAGCGATGTCGCTGGCAGCGATGGTGGCGGCGGCGGCCGTCGTACGGGCCCGGCGCCGGCGCGCCGCCAACGACGCGGCGGCCGGCGATCTTTCGGCCCTGCGGGACGGCGCGTTCGCCGACGCGGGCACCGGCGGGCTACCGGTCCCCGGTGGCGCGACCGCCCGGGACAGGCAGACGACGTCACCGGCGGCCGCGGCGCGGTGAGGACGGGGAGCGCCGCCCCGCGCCCGGGCCGGCACTGGCGCCGGCCCGGCGTGACCGGGCGGCGCCCGCCCGACGCCTCGGATGCGTGCGCCCTGGCGCGCCACGCCCGTCCGCGCGGACGAGGGAGGACGAGTGCCCCGCCCCGCGGCGACCGGGCCACGGGAGCAGGTCACGGTCGGCCCCGACCCGGGCCCGCTGCTGACCACACTCGCCATGAAGGACCGCCTGTCCGACGACGACAGGCCGAGAACGCCACACGCACGGAGCCGCGACGATGAGCGATGCGACCCTCGACACCCGACGTCACGGTGGCAGTCAGTACGCGGAACTGGCGCGCCTGATCCGGCGGGCGGGACTCCTCGATCCGCGGCGCGGCTACTACGCGCTGCGCATCGGTGCCCTCGGCGGGTGCTACGTCGGCGCCTGGGCGCTGTTCGGGTGGCTCGGCGAGTCGTGGTGGCAACTGGCCGTCGCGGCCGTCCTCGCGGTGATCTTCGCGCAGGCCGGGTTCATCGGTCACGACGCCGGCCACCGCCAGGTCTTCCGCACCCGTCGCGCCAACGACCTGGTCGGCCTGGTCCACGGCAACCTGCTGATCGGTCTCAGTTACGGCTGGTGGGTCGGCAAGCACAACCGCCATCATGCGCACCCGAACACCGAGGGCCACGACCCGGACATCGTCGTGCGGCCGTTGTCGTTCACCCCCGGGCAGGCGCGGGGGCAGCGCGGGCCCGGCGCGCTGGTGGTCCGTCACCAGGCGTACCTGTTCTTCCCGCTACTGCTGCTGGAGGGCCTGCACCTGCACGCCAGCAGCGTCAGGGCCCTCGTCGGCGCGAGCCGGATCAGGCGCCGCCCCGTGGAGGCCACGCTGCTGGCCGTGCACGCCGTCGGATACCTCGGGGCTGTGATGCTCGTGCTGAGCCCGGCGCAGGCCGTCGCGTTCGTCCTCGTCAACCAGGGCCTGCTCGGCCTCTACCTCGGCAGCGCCTTCGCCCCCAACCACAAGGGCATGCCGATCCTCGCCGCCGACGACCGGCTCGACTACCTCCGGCGCCAGGTGCTCACCTCCCGCAACGTGCGCGGCAACTGGTTCATCGACGCCCTGCTCGGCGGCCTGAACTATCAGATCGAGCACCACCTCTTTCCCAGCATGCCGCGACCCAACCTCCGTCGCGCCCGGCCACTGGTCCGACAGTTCTGCGCCGACCACGACATCCCCTACCACGAGACCAGCCTGACGCGCTCGTGGCGCCAGGTGCTGGGGCACCTGCACGCGGTCGGTTCGGGCCGATCGGCCGACGACGCCGGCCCGCGCTGAGGCGCCGACCGCTCGCCGGATCCCGCCGCGCCGGCCGCCGGCGACGGCCCCGCCTCGCCGGGGCCCGGAGACGCACGCGTGTCACCGGGCCTACCGCGTGTTCTCCAGGGCCGCGTTCCGAGGGTCGGCCCCGGGCCGCTCGGCGGGCGCGGAATGCGCCGGCACCCGTGCGGTGACGTACAGTTCCGGGTCGGACTTGGCGTGAGCCGGGAAGACACGGCGCGGAAACGGGACGAGACAACGACGGCATGACGGCGGACAACATCACGGAAACCGGCCACAACGGCATCGACCGGACCCAGCTGGAGACCTGCCTCAGCGTCTTCGAGGCGTTGGAGGACCTGCCTCCCGATCACCCCGACGTGGTACGGGTGCAGCGGGCCACCGCGCGGCTCTACAAGGTGATCAAGCAGCGCCGACGCGAGGAGCGGCGGGACGCCATCGCGGCGGCCGACCGCGCGGTGACGGCCGCCACCGCCACGGGCGCGCCGGGCCGGATCGACGACGAGACCCAGGGGATCCCGCTCGCCTCCCCCACCGAGGGCACGACGGCCGGCTTCCTGCACAACCCGCGCGGCTGCTACATCTGCAAGCAGCGCTACCGCGAGGTGGACGCCTTCTACCACCAGCTCTGCCCGTCCTGCGCCGCGTTGAACCGGGAGCGCCGCGACGCCCGCACCGACCTGACCGGCCGGCGTGCGCTGCTCACCGGCGGCCGGGCGAAGATCGGCATGTACATCGCGCTGCGGCTGCTGCGCGACGGCGCGCACACCACGGTGACCACGCGGTTCCCGCACGACGCGGTACGCCGGTTCGCGGCGATGCCCGACAGCGGGGAGTGGCTGCACCGCCTGCGGATCGTCGGGATCGACCTGCGCGACCCCGCCCAGGTGATCGCGCTCGCCGACTCGGTCAGCGAACAGGGCCCCCTCGACATCCTGATCAACAACGCGGCGCAGACCGTGCGGCGCAGCCCCGGGGCGTACGCGCAGCTCGTCGCCGCGGAGGCGGCGGCCCTGCCGGAGGGCCCCCTGCCGGAGGTCGTCACGTTCGCCAAGACGGCCGGCCGGGGCGACCCGGCGGGCGGCCTGACCGCCTCGCCGCAGTCGACCCCGCTCACCCCGCACGCGCTCACCGCGCTCGCGCTGACCAGCGGCTCCGCCTCGCCGGAACGGATCGCGGCGGCCACCGCCATCGACGCCGGCGGCCTGGTGCCGGACCTCGACCCGGTCAACAGCTGGGTGCAGCGGGTGCACGAGGTCGACCCGGTGGAGCTACTGGAAGTGCAACTGTGCAACGTGACGGCCCCGTTCGTGCTGGTCAGCCGGTTGCGGCCGGCGATGGCCGCGGCGACGGCCCGCCGCAAGTACGTCGTGAACGTCTCGGCGATGGAGGGCCAGTTCGGGCGCGGCTACAAGGGGCCGGGGCACCCGCACACCAACATGGCCAAGGCCGCGCTGAACATGCTGACCCGCACCAGCGCCCAGGAGATGCTGACCGACGGCATCCTGATGACCAGCGTCGACACCGGCTGGATCACCGACGAGCGGCCCCATCCGACGAAGATGCGGCTGGCGGACGCCGGCTTCCACGCCCCGCTGGACCTGGTCGACGGCGCGGCCCGGGTCTACGACCCGATCGTCCGCGGCGAGCAGGGCGAGGACCTGTACGGCTGCTTCCTCAAGGACTACGCGCCCTGCGCCTGGTAACGGCGCGTTCACCAGATCGTCGCTATTGCCAACCTTCGATGCGTGTGTAAAAGTTCTTCACTGACTTCAACCTCGTGCAAGAAATCCTTCGAGGGGGACCGATGAGAAGGACCACCACCTGGCTGGTGGGCCTCGCCACCACGGCGGGGCTCACCATCACACTCGGCTCGGCGGCTGTGGCCCAGTCGGCGCCGGCCCCGCGGCCGCAGGCGCAGTCCGTGGCGGTGTCGGCCGTCGGTCCGCAGCCCGGCACCTTCGTCGGGAAGGGCTTCGACACCTGCACCGCCCCGTCGCAGTCGGCGATGGACGCGTGGCGCGCCAGCTCGCCGTACCGCGCGGTGGGCATCTACATCAGCGGGGCCAGCCGCACGTGTGCGCAGCCCAACCTGACCGCGACCTGGGTCACCAACCAGACCGCCAACGGTTGGCGGCTCATCCCCATCGAGCTCGGCTACCAGGCGCCCTGCGGCACCCGCACGCCGAAGATGTCGGGTGATCCCGGCACCGCGCGGTCGCAGGGCCGGACCGCCGCCGACAGCGCCGCCAACGCCGCGCGGGCGCTGGGCATCGGCGCCGGCAGCACCATCTACAACGACATCGAGCACTATCCGACGACCACGGCGTGCCGCGCCGCGGTGCTGTCGTTCCTGTCCGGGTGGGTCGAGCAGCTGCACACCCGGGGCTACCTGGCCGGCATGTACTCCAGCGGGTCTTCCGGCATCAGGGACGTCTGCCTGGAGTACCACAACCCGAGCTACACCAGGCTGGACCAGATCTGGATCGCCTGGTGGAACGGCGTGGCCGACACCGACGCCGGCGCCTACTGCTCGGACGCGTACTACGCGAACCACCAGCGGCTGCACCAGTACGCCGGGGACGTGACGGAGACCTGGGGCGGCGTGACGATGAAGATCGACCGCAACTACCTGGACGTGAGCACGTCTGAGCAGCCGCCACCGCAGCAGTGGAGCACCACGATCGACAACACCACCTCCGGCCGGTTCACGGCGAGCGCCAACTGGAGCACGTCGTCGTACTCCGGCAGCCGGTTCGGCACGGACTACCGGTTCGCGAACCCGACGTCGGCCAGCGACGTCGCCTGGTACCGGGCGAACATCCCGGCGACGGGGAGCTACGAGATCTCGGTCTGGTACCCCGCCGACCCCGGATACAACAGCCAGACGCCGTACCTCGTCGCCACCGCCTCGGGCAACCAGTCGGTGACGGTCGACCAGCGGGTCAACGGCGGCCGGTGGGTGTCGATCGGCGTGTTCACGCTCGCGGCCGGCGACGCCAACAAGGTCGGGGTGAGCCGCTGGACCAGCGGCAGCGGCTACGTGGTCGCCGACGCGGTCAGGATCACCCGGGCCTGACCCGCCGTCTCCCGGTTGACGTGGTCCGGGCGGTGTCCCCGACAGGGGTCGTCCGCGCCGCCGGCGTCACTTGCCCGCTCCTCCCCCGCGCCCTGCGGTGCTCAGGGACGACCGGTCGCCGGGCTCGGGGGACCGAGGGTCTCACCCTCGACCAGCTCGCAGGGCAGCAGGCGCTGGTGCTCGCTGCTCCGGCCGTGCAGGATGTCGTCGAGCACCTCGATGGCCTGCCAGCCCATCTCCCTGCGGGCGATGTGGAAGCCAGTGAAATCGAGGTCGGTCTCGGCCTGACGGGTGGGATCGCCGAGGGCCACCAGGGACAGGTCACCGGGCACGGACAGACCTCGGGCCCGCGCCGCCTCGGCCACCGCCGCCGCCTCGACCAGTTCCTCGCAGAAGACGGCGGTGACCCCGGTCGGGCGCAGTGCGTCGAGCAGTTCCGCCGAGGTCCTGCCGCCGACCGGCTCGTGTCGACCGTCCACTCCGGTCTCCCGGACCGCGGCGGTGAAGCCGGCGAGCCGGTCGGTGGCCGACTCGGCGCCCGCACCGGCGCCGACGTACGCCAGCACCCGGTGTCCAAGGTCGACGGCGCGGCGGACGAGGGCGGCGGTGGCCTGGGCGTAGTCCGCGCCGACATAGGGCACCGGACCGCCCTCACCGGAGGGTAGGTGGGCGTCGTCGCGTCGACCGACGGACACGAAGGGCATGTCGCCGGCGACCATCCGGGCCAGCTCGTCGCGGGGAATCTCCCGACCGAGCAGTACGCATCCGTCGGCGAGCCGGATGCGGTTGTTGTCGTGGAAGATCCGCCGGCTGCCGCCGCGCACGGGGGCGCTGGTGAACAGCAGCAGGTCGCATCCGATGCTCTCCGCGCACGCCTCGATGCCGGACAGGAACGGGTGGTAGAAGTTCGCGCTGGTGCTCGGGAACACCGACTCGTAGGTGAACACGCCCAGGATCTGGTTGTGCTGTCGCAGCAGCCGCCGGGCGAGCGGGTCGGCGACGTAACCCGTCTCGCGGATGACGCGCAGCACCCGTTCCCGGGTCTCCGGGGCGATCCGCCAGGCCGCCTCACACCGGTCGTTGAGCACGAGTGACACGGTCGTCTGGCTGACCCCGGCCATCCGCGCGATCTCGTGCTGCGTCAGCCTGCCCCGCCCTGCGGACACGAATATCGGCCACCTTCTGAAGCGTCGCGTATCGAGGATTGTCGCCGTGGATGCTGCCGGGCCCGCAGAACCGGTGTCAAGGGCGACCAGCGAGAGTAATACGTATTACGGGCTCCGGCGGTCTTGACCCGGGGTTCTTGTTGATCCAAGACTCAGCGCATCCCCCGGCAACGCAAGGAGCCGACATGCCTGATCACACCCTGTCCCGCCGCGGCCTGCTCCGGGCAGCCGGCCTCGCCGGCGCCGGCCTCACCGGACTCGCCGCCCTCGGATCCCCGGCGCACGCCCGGCCGAAGACCCCCCGGCTCGGCCGGATCGCCCTGGTCCCGCTCGACGACCGGCCCTACACCTGGTACGCCCCGCAACAGATCGCCACCGGCGCCGGCTACGACACCGTGCTACCGCCCCGGGAGACCCTGGGTCGGCACTTCACCCCCGGCGACGGCCGCGCCGTCGGCCGGTGGCTGACCTCGTCCACCACCCAGGCCGACGCGCTGGTCGTCGCCCTACCGATGCTCGCCTACGGTGGACTGCTCAACTCCCGCAACAGCTCGGTACCGGAGGCCGAGGCGTTCGCCCGGCTGACGGCGGTACGGGCCGTCCGGGGGCGCCGCCCGCACCGGCGGCTCTACGCCTTCGACACCATCATGCGGCTCACCCCCGAGGGGCCGTGGCGCAACGAGCTGCGGGCGTGGGCCACGGTGAAGGACGAGGTCGACAACCTCGCCATGGTGGAGAAGCGCCCGCAACTCGACGCGTTGGAGTCCCAGATCCCGGCCGACGTGCGCGACGACTACCTGGCCACCCGGGCGCGCAACCACCGGCTCAACCTGACGATGATCGAATGGGCGGCCGAAGGGATCTTCGACTTCCTCGTGGTGGGCCAGGACGACGCGACCGGCCACGGCCTGCACCGACCCGAGTCCCAGGCACTCGCCGCCCGCATCGCCGAGCTGGGCGTCGAGGACCGGGTGGTGATCTACCCGGGTGCCGACGTGGTGGCCGCCCTGCTCATCACCAAGATCGCCGTCCGGGACGCCGACGTGCGCCCCCGGGTGAGCGTCGAGTACTCCCGGGCGCCGGGCGAGACCTGGACCGCCCCCTACCAGAACATCCCGTACGCCCGGCTCATCCAGGGCTACGTCGACATCCTCGGTGGCACGGTCGTGGACCGGCCGGAGCACGCCGACCTGGTCCTGATGGCCAACACGGGTGGCAGTTCCGCGTCGGTGGCGCCGTTCGCCGACCGCCTGGTCGCCCACGTGCGGGCCGGACGCCCCGTGGCCCTGGGCGACGACGCGATCGCCGGGCACTCCGACCGGCGTCTGCTGTCCCTGCTCAACGGCCGGATCCGGTACGTCGAGCTGGCCGGATACTCCGGCTGGAACGTCGGGATCAGCCTTGCCCAGGCGACGTCCCGCTGGGCGCTGCGGCAGCGCTCGGTCCGCGGTGACCTGCCGCCCGGTGCGCCCGGCACCCTCGGCGAGCCGGTCCTGGCCGCCCGGCGGGCCCTCCTGCACGACGCGGCCCGAGCCAGCATCGAACTGTCCGTCTCGGAACTGGTGCAGACCGATTCGTACCGCAACGACGTCCGCGCGGCCACCACCGCCTACGCGTCCGCGCTGGGCGAGCCGGACCCGCAGAACATCGCGACCCACTTCCCCGAGATCAACGCGTACGCGGTCGACAACACCACCCGGCACGCGCAGAAGCTGTTCGCCGACGAGTTCGCCGGGGCCACGCTCGTCCTGGGCAGCGACGGACGGGCGCCGGTGACGGCCCGCGTGGACCGGCTCGACGCCTGGCACCTCTACCTGCCGTGGAACCGCACCGGCGAGATCGCCGCCGAGCCCCGGATCGTCCTGACCCCGGACGGGGGGCCACGGTGAGGGCGCGGGCGGCCGCGCTGCTGGCCGCGCTCGTCGTCGGCGTCGCGCTGCCGGTCCCGACCGCGCCGGCCGCCGCCTCCGCTGCCGTCCCCCTCGTCGACAGCTACTTCGACTGGCTCGTGGCGTCGTACGACGGGGTCCGCAACGGGTTGCGCCGGGACGTCGAACACGTCCACGGCGACCAACTCGTGATAGCCGGCCGAGCGTGCACCACGGCGAGTCCGTGCACCATCGGCGGACCGCGGCAGAGTACCGCCGCCTGCACCTCGCTGCAGTTCATCTCGGTCTATCTGGACCAACGGGCGGCGTACGAGCAGCGGTCGCTGTCGAGCGTGGAGACCGGACTGGTCGACGAGTTCGCCGGCGCGGTGCTCGCCCACCGGCTGCCCAAGGACCCGAACGCGCCGAAGATCTTCGACGACGCGGTGGCGAGCACCCCGGACGGCCAGATCCGCTACTTCACCTCGTTCGGCAACGCGGCCTGCGGAGAGGCGCTGCTGGCCGCCCACGAGGCGACCGGCGCCGCCACCTACCTCGACGCCGCCACCGGCATCGGCGAGTTCCTGCTGCGGATGCAGGACCCGCGCGCCTACTACCAGGCCTACGGCGTGCATCCGTTCGTCGACGGGCTCGGCCAGCCCACCACCCCGCCGGGCGGCTACGTCGACCAGATCTCCAGCTGGAGCAACCTCTACTCGACGATGTCCACCTGGAACCTCACCGCGATCGCGTTCCTGCAACGGCTGGAGACGGCCGTGGCGCCGCCCGACGACCGGTACGGCCAGTCGGCCGCCACCGCCCGGCAGTTCCTCGGCACGGGACTCCAACTCGGCGCGGACTGGTACACCTTCGACTTCGACTCCCCCACCACCAGCCAGAACCGGGTGGTCGCGCAGAGCGCGTACAGCGCGGACTGCCGTGACAACCGGTGGCACCGCAAGGGCTCCTGCGCCTACACCGGCGGCCAGATCGCGGGCGGGACCCTGGGCACCGACATGATCGAGTACGGGCTGGCCGGACTCTACGACCACGAACGCCAGCTCCACGGCGCCAGTGCCGCGGCTGCCGCCGTGACGAGCCTCTACACCACGTACACCAGCCTCCCGGGCTGGCACACCGCCTCGGCCAGCGACCCGCTCGACTGCGTCGACGACACGGCGGCCGGCGCCGTGGACCCGTACTACCCGCCGGACAACCAGGGTCCGACGCCGTCGGGTGACGCGCGGGACTACGACCCGCACCTGTCCTTCGGCGGCTTCTTCCGCCTCACCCCGCCCAACGAGAACGCCGAGGCGAAGTACTACGACATCGTCGGCTTCGGCATCCTCGCCGAGCTGCGCGAACAGGTGGTGCCAGCCAAGTTCGCCGCGGGTTACCAACGGTTGCAGCAGGCGGACCGTCAGGACGCCCTCTACGCCCTGCTCGACCGTTCGCTGGCCGCGATGTTCCTGCCCGCCGGGGACGCCGACGACCTCGACGGTGACGGCGACACCACCGAACAGCTGTGCAAGGGCACCCGGGGCACCCTCCCCGTCGCCCACAACGGCCTCGGCATCCTCAAGGCGGTCGGATACGCCGGCACCCGGTGACCGCGCCACCGAGCGCCGAACGATGACCCCGTGCACCACCACCACGACGAAAGTGAACCGATGCGTCGCGACAGACGACTGACATCCCGTGTCCTCAGCATGATCACCACGACCGCGGTGACCCTCACCCTCGCGGTCGCCCCGCCGGGCTCACCGGCCGCGGCCGCCGCGGCGCCGGCAAACCTGGGCCGGCTCGCCGTCGTACCGCTGGACGACCGGCCGTTCACCGCGCACACGCCGGTGGCGGTCGCCGAGGCCGGCGGGCACGAGGCGCTGACACCCCCGAAGGACCTGCTCGGCGAGTACTTCACCTACGGTCAGGCCGATGCGGTCGGCGCCTGGTGGCGCAAGGCCGCCGCCGACGCGGACGGCTCGGTCGTCGCAGCCCCGATGCTCGCCTACGGCGGCCTGGTCGCCTCCCGGACCTGCCAGACCAGCCTGGCCGACGCCCGGCGGCGGCTCTCCGTGCTCGACGAGGTGAAGCGGAGCAACCCCGACAAGCCCCTGTACGCCTTCGACGTGATCATGCGCCTCACCATCGAGCCGACCAGCAGCTACCCGGGCGTCCACTCCGGCCCGATCCGGCGCTGGGCCGTCTTGATGGACCAGGTGGAGAACCTCGGCCAGGAGGAGCGCCGGGCCGAGTACGAGCAGGTCGCCAGCGAGATCCCCGAGGAGATCAAGGCGGACTTCCTCTGCGCCCGGGCCCGGGACCACCAGATCAACCGGGACATGGTCCAGCGGGTCGCCGACGGCACCATCGACTACCTGATCCTGGGCCAGGACGACGCCACCGAGCACGGCCCGCACCGCCTGGAGAAGGCGGCCCTGGCGGCGCTCGCGGCGAAGCTCGGGGTCGAGGACCGGGTCAGGATCTATCCGGGCGCGGACATCCTCGGCGCGCTGCTGGTAGCCAAGCATGTCACCGAACGGCTCGGCGCCGCCCCGACGGTCGACGTCGAGTGGTCCCGCACCCCGGGCGAGAAGTGGGTGGCGCCCTACCAGGACGTCCCCTACGCCACCCTGGTCGACGAGTACGTGCGTACCCTCGGCGCCCGACGCTCGGACGGTCCCGACGCCGACATCCTGCTGATGGCGAACACCGCCGGCGGCGGAAACCTGGAACCCTTCGCCGACCGGATCCACGACGCGGTGGCCCGGGGCCGGCTCGTAGCGGTCGGTGACGACGCGCTGGCCGGAAAGGTGGACGGCGAGCTACGTACGCTGCTCGCCCCCCGGGTCCGCTTCGGGGAACTGGCCGGGTGGTCCGGCTGGAACATCGGTCTGTCGATCTCCCAGTCGGTGGTCCGCGCGGCGCTGTTGCAGGCGAGCCGGACCGGACGCCTGCCGGGCTTCCCGGGCCAGGCGAAGGGGATCCCCTTCCAGGAGGCGCGCCAGGGCATCCTGCTGCGTGCCGCCACCGCGCACGTCGAGTTGACGCTGCAGGAGTTGGCCCACACCGACGTCTACCGCAACCAGGTGCTCAGCCAGGTCCAGGCGTACGCCCGGGACAACGGCGACGATCCGCAGTACATGACGAAGGTGTTCGAGGGCGCCAACCAGCTCGCGGTGCAGCGGACCAGAGGCCTCGCCGACCAGCTCTTCGCCGACGAGTTCGCCGGCACCCCGGTCCGCGCCGGCAACGACGGCCGGCACGAGGTGACCGCGGTCGTGCACCGGCTGGAGTCCTGGCAGATGACGCTGGCCTGGTCGCGCTACCAGGAGCTGGAGGCCTTCCCCACGCTCGCACTGAGCACGGCCCCGGCCGATCGCGGTGCGCTGCTCACCGTCTCGGCCCTGCCGGTGCGCATCACGGTCCGGCCGGACTCGGACGTGGACACCCGGATCACCGCGGTGCTGCGCAACGACGTCGGCGCACCGGTGACGGCCCAGCTCGGCGCCGTCGTCCCCGAGGGGTGGGTCGCCCCGGCGCCGACCGAGGTACGGCTCGCGCCGTTCGCGGTGGTGGAGGTCCCGTTGACGGTGGGGGTCCGCGGGCTCGCGGCGGAGCAGAGCGCCACCGTCACGGTCGACGCCCCGCACGGGACGCGGCCGGACCAGCCCCGCCAGTTAGCCGCGAGTGCCACCACGACCGTCGGTGCGGTGTGGCGCAACGTGGCGCTGGCCGCCGAGGGCGCCGAGGCGACCGCGTCGGGCTGGTGGCGGCAGTACGTGCCCTCGCACGTGATCGACGGCAACCGGGTCAGCTCCGGCAGCCGCTGGATCACCGAGCCGGCCGACAGCCACTGGCTGCAGGTCGAGTTCGCCGGTGCGGAGCTGGTCGACACCGTGCGGTTGCACCAGTACGGCGGGTACGAGCTGACCTCGTACCGGATCTCCGGGCTGGTCGGCGGCGCCTGGCAGGTGCTCGGCGAGGTCACCGGAAACACGACCCAGGTCACCACGCACACCTTCGCGCCGGTCCGCGCGACCGCGGTCCGCCTCGACGTCCTCGCCAGCCGGGACAGACAGGCCCGGCTGTACGAGGTCGAGGTGACCTGCCGCGACGCCTCCTGCGGCTGACGCCGACACCGCCGGTCCCGCGGGCCGACGTCGACGGCACCGTTTCGCCCAGTCCGGTCACCGGGTGGCTCCCCGCCGCCCGGTGACCGGACGGGCGGTCGGTGCGCGTGCCGCCGGGTCGGCCGTGCGGGGCGCCGTGCCGACAGGTGGACGACGGCCGCCCCCTCCGACGCGGGCCAGGACGCCCAAGAGAAATCGATTCCCTGCCATATAGGATCTCAGGGCCGACCACTCTCGGACGGCGGGCCGCAACGGACGGTGGTGCCCGCGCGGTCGCAGCCGGGGTCCGGTGCGGGACAAGGACGTGAGACACCGACAGGGGACGACCGCATGACGACCATCTATGACGTGGCGCGGGTGGCCGAGGTCTCGGCGTCGACGGTGTCCCGGGTGCTCAACGGGCACTCGTCGGTGGATCCGGACCTGGCCGCGCGGGTCCGCCAGGTGATGCTCGACCTGGACTACCGGCCCAACGCGGTGGCCCGCAGCCTGCGCCGGCAACGCACCAGCCTCTGGGCGGTGATCATCTCCGACATCGGCAACCCGTTCTTCACCTCGCTGGTGCGCGGCATCGAGGACGTGGCGCAGGAGGCGGGCTTCTCCGTGGTCCTCTGCAACGGCGACGAGGATCCCGAGAAGGAGACCCGCTACGTGACGGCGGCCCTGGCCGAGCGGATGGCGGGCGTGATCATCTCGCCGTCGGGGCGACCGGCCCTGATCAACCGGCTCACCGAGGCCGGGATGCCGGTCGTGGCCATCGACCGGCAGCCCCACGGAGTGGCCGTGGACACCGTGCTGGTGGACAACGTCCACGGCGCCGAGACGGCCACCGCCCACCTGATCGCCAGCGGCTACCGCCGGATCGCCTGCGTCACGGGACCGCGTCGGATCTCCACCGCCGTGCAGCGGCTACGCGGATACCAGCAGGCCCTGCGCGCGGCCGGCCGGAGCGTGCCGGAGGACCTCATCCGGTACGCCGACTTCCGGGAGGACGGCGGCTACCAGGCCATGGCGTCCCTGCTGAACGCGGCCGAGCCGCCGGACGCGGTCTTCGTCACCAACAACCTGATGACGGTGGGCGCGGTGGAGTGCCTGGTCGACAGGGGTGTCGTCGTGCCCACCCGGTGCGGCGTGGTCGGGTTCGACGACATCCCCTGGGCCCACCTGGTGCGGCCCTCGCTGAGCACCGTCGCGCAGCCCACGTACGACCTGGGGCGGGCCGCGGCGTCGCTGCTCACCGAGCGGATCGCCAACCCCGCGAAGGCGTCCTCGACCGTCACCCTGCGCACGACCCTGCGGGTCCGCGAGAGTTCGGTCCGGTCCCTGCCCCGGGCGAACGGGCAGCCCGCGGACGGCGCGGGTGGGTCCGCCCGGGCCCGGTGAGCCGGCGTCGCGGAGGCCCGCCCGGGATCACAGCGCCACGTCGCCACACAGGTGCACCCGTACCCCCATCGCGTCGAGCATCGCGGCCTTGACCCGCAGGGCGCGGTCGGCGGCGTCGGCGTCGTCGGCGTAGACCACGTTGACGTGGTTGGCCTTGTGCCGGGCCATCAGCTGGTCGCGGCCCACGCCGTGCAGCACGGCGTGCATGATCGGCCACTGCGGGGTGGTGGCCCGCAGCCGGCGCCGCGTCTCGGCGGCCGGCAGCTCCACCACGGTGCCCCGGCCCAGGTCGGCGTGCAGCACCCCGTCCATGATGAAGATCCGCGACCAGACGATCTCGCCCGGCCGGGAGACACCGCTCAGGGTGCCTCCGCCCAGCGGGAAGTACATCGGCGGCTGCCGCATGCTGTACGACCGGTCGTAGCCGCCGTTGTGCGAGGCGGGCACCGAGCCGGAGATCTCGAACACCCAGACGAAGTCCGACCCGTACGACTCGCCCCAGCGGATGTCGTGCAGGGTGGTGGCCGGGTCCATCCCCATCGCGGTCCAGATCCGGTTGGTGACCAGCGAGTCCACCGCCACGCCCTCGTCGACCTCGTTGAAGTGCGGCAGGGCCCGCCCCGCGTACAGCTCGCGCGAGCCGTCCCGGCTGGTCACCGGCGGCCGGGTCACGTCGTTGAGCAGCCCCTCGGCCAGGTCGCTCGCCGGGACGGTGTCCTTGAGTCCCTGCTGGTACTGGATGCCGACGGCGTCCAGGCCGAAGTCGTCGGCGATGCGCAGCGCGGCGACGTACATCTTGAACTGGCTGAGCAGTTGGGCGTCGGTCAGTTCGGTGGCCTCGTCCGTGCCGGTGTGGAAGGTCATCCCGGCGGCGTCGAGCCAGGCCCGCACCGCGTGCGCCTCCTCGTCGGGCACCCGCGACATCTCCGCGACCAGCGCGCTCTGCGACAGCCGCTCCTTGTAGATGCCGAGCGGGTTGAGCAGTTCGTCGTCGATGATCGCGTTGTACATGCCCATGCAGCCCTCGTCGAAGACGCCGATGACGGCCGGTCGGCGCCGCAGCTGGCGGGCCAGTGCCACGCCGAGTTCGACCTCGTCATCGGAGGGCAGCGGCGGCAGGTCCCGCACGTGGCTCTCGTCGTGGACCACCTCACCGGTCTCCAGCCAGGCCTTCAGCCCGTCGCGCGCCCACTCGTCGGTGAAGTCCTCGCTCCACAGCGCCGAGTACCGCACGCCCGCCTTGGTGAGGCTGCCGGCGAGGTTCAGCAGGCCGACCAGGCCGGGAAACTCCCCGCTCCAGTTCGCCACGAGCAGGATCGGGCCGCGGTGGGCGCGCAGCCCGGCCAGCACGTGGTGGCTGTACTGCCACACCGCCTCCACGACGACGAGCGGGGCGTCGACCGGGATCTGTTGGAAGATCTCGATGCCGGCGCGCTGGCTGTCGATGAAGCCGTGGCCCGCGTCGGCGTCCACCGGATGGGCCCGCCGGGTCTGCCAGCCCAGGGCGGTGACCGCGTCGGCGAGGTCCGCCTCCAGGCGTTGCTGGGTCGGCCAACCGGTGACGTTCGCGGCCGGGCGAAGGTCGCCGCTGGCGACCGTGTAGACCGTCCGGGGGGCGGCGGCCGGCGGATCGACCAGCACCGGCATGGTGTAGTTGCTCACGGGTTGACTTCCTCCACTGGCTCGTCGGTACCTGGCTGGGGCGGGGTCGCGAGGCGCGTCTGCCGGGCGGCCAACGCGTGGGCGACGGATTTCGAGCCGGCGTACAGCTGCCGGTATAGCCCGTACAGCTCCGCGTAGTCGGCGGCGAGGGCCGGGCGCGGCTCGCGGACCTCCCGGATCGGGTTCCACCGGTGGATGTCGACCCGCCGCACGGCGCCGGCGGCGAGGTACGCGGCGCCGTAGCTCGCGCCGATGGTGACCGACGGGATGTGCTGAGCCCGGCCGGTGACGTCCGAGACGATCTGCGTCCAGAGGCCGCCCCGGGTGCCGCCGCCCACCGCCACGACGCGTCGGATGTCGCCGCCGGCCGCCTCGATCGTCTCGATGTTGTGGCGCACCGCCAGCCCGGTCGCCTCCAGCGCCGCGCGGTAGATGTCGCCGCGCCCGTGCGAGAGCGTCAGGCCGGCGATCACGCCCCGGGCGTCGGGATCGAGGATGGGGGTCCGCTCGCCGGCGAAGAACGGCAGCATGAGCAACCCCCGCGCGCCCGGCCCGGACAGCTCGGCCAGGCGCAGCAGCTCGGGGTAGTCGGCCTCGTCGAACAGCTCCCGCAGCCATCCGGTGATCGCGCCGGAGGTCGCCATGCCGCCGGCCAGGTTGCGGGTGCCCGGCAGCGCGCCGACCGTGCCCCACAGCGACGGGCTGGTCAGCCGGTGCGGCACCGTGTGCACGAGGAACATCGTGGTGCCGTACATGAGCATCAGGTCGCCGACGCCCTGCGCGCCCACGCTGACCGCCTCCGACCAGGCGTCGATCGTCCCGGTCACGACCGGGGTGCCGGCCGGCAGCCCGGTGGCCGCGGCGGCCCCGGCGGTGACCGCGCCGGCCACGTCGCCGGGCCACCGCAGCTCGGGCAGCTCCAGCCCGGGGGCGATCTCGTCGACCCAGGGCCGGTACCAGCCCTGCGCCGCGCTGTCGTACAGCGGCGTGCACTGGCTGGCCGAGTGCTGGTCGAGCAGGTACCGGCCGGTCAGCCGGAAGACCAGCCAGGAGCTCGGCATGAACAGCCGCCGGGCCCGGGAGAACAGCTCCGGCTCGGCGTCGGCGACCCAGGCGACCTTCGCCCCCGCCGCCTGGGTCGACAGCGTCGAGCCGCACCGGCGCAGGATCTCGTCCGCCCCGAAGCGCTCGGTGAGCCGGGCGATCTGCGGTGTGGAGCGGGTGTCGACGCCGTAGAGGATCGCCGGACGCAGGGGCGTGCCGGCGGCGTCGGTGAGCAGCACGCACGGCCCCATCCCGCTGACCCCGACCGACACCACGTGGGCGTCGCCGGGGGCGAGCAGCTCACGGGTGAGGGCGACGAACTCGTCCCACCAGACGCGGCCGTCCATCTCCACCCAGCCGGGTCGCGGCCGGTCCACCCGGTGCTCCCGCACCGCGGCGCGCAGCACGCGCCCGGTCAGGTCGACCAGGACGCCCTTGCTGCTGGACGTGCCGATGTCGACCCCGAGCACCGCGGCCACCGTCATGCAGGTCTCCCCCGATCTTCCAGGTCCGGGTCGTGGCCCGTCGGGCCGTGCCGGCTCGGCGGTCAGGCGACGCCACCGAGCTTCGCGTACGTCTCGGCGGCGTTCTCCCTGGTGATCCGCATCGTGTCGAGGGTGGTGGCACGCGGGACGTCCTTGTCGCACTCGACCAGGATCCGGCGGGCGAGGTCGACGGCCTCCCGGCCGCCCGTGGCGTACTGGAAGGTCGCCGCGAGCCGGCCCTGCTCGACGGCCTTGATGCCGCCCGACGGCACCGGCAGCGCGTCGATGCCGGTGAACTTCACCCTCGTGTGCAACCCGGCCGCCTTCGCGGCCAGGTACGCGCCCTCGGCCATCGGGTCGTTGTGGGCGTAGACGGCGGCGGCGTCCGGATGCGCCTTGAGCAGCGCGTCGGCGACCGACTGGCCCTTCTCCCGCAGCCAGTCCCCGGGCTGGGAGGCGACGACCTCGATCTTCGGGTTGCCCGCGATGCCCTCCCGGAAGCCCTGGGCGCGTTCGGCCGCCGGCGTGGAGCCGGGCAGCCCGGCGATCTCGATGACCTTGCCGCCGGCGGGCAGCAGCGTGCTGGCGTAGAACTCGCCGGCGGCCCTGCCGATGGCGACGTTGTCGCCGCCGATGAAGGCCGTGTACGCCTCGCCCTCCACCTTGCGGTCGAGCACGATCACCGGGATGCCCCGGTCGTACGCCTTGCGCACCACCGCGGTCAGCGGCTTCGCCTCGTTCGGCGAGATGATCAGCAGGTCGACCTTCTGGGTGAGGAAGTTCTCCACGTCGGCGACCTGCTTGCTGTTGTCCTGCGCCGCGTCGGAGACCACCACGGTGAACCCGGGGACGGACTTCGCCGCCGTCTGCACGTCGTTGTTCATGACCTGCCGGTAGGGCTCGGCGTTGTTGGCCTGCGACATGCCGATGAGGAAGTCCTTGCCGGCGCCGCAGTTCGCGGCCGCGGCGTCGCCGCCGTCGGACGGCTTCTCCACGCTGCACGCGCTGGAGGTGACGAGCGCGCCGGTGCACAGCAGCGCGAGAAGGACGGTACGGGTGCGCATGATGACGCTCCTTGTTCGGTGGCGGTTCAGACGATGCTGCGGCGTAGCTTCTGCAGCCCGGCGGCGGCCACGATCACCAGTCCCTTGATCAGTAGCTGCACGTTGGCGTCGATGTTGTTGAGCGCGAGGATGTTGTTGAGGATGCCGAGCAGCAGCGCCCCGGCGAGCGTGCCGCCCATCGAGCCGGTGCCCCCGGCCAGGCTGGTGCCGCCGATGACCACCGCGGCGATGGCGTCCAGTTCGTAGCCGGCGCCGTCGTTGGGGCTGCCCTGGTTGAGCTGCCCGGCGTGGATGATGCCGGCCACCGCGGCGAGCAGGCCCGCGATCGCGAAGACCGCGACCTTCACCCGCAGCACGGGCACGCCCGAGAGCCGGGCGGCCTTCTCGTTGCCGCCGATGGCGTAGACGTGGCGGGCGAACGCCGTCTTGCGCAGCACGACGATCGCGGCCACGCCGATGCCGATGAACAGCACCGCCGGGACGGGCAGCACCCCGTTGACGGTGCCGTTGAGGATCTCGAACGCCGGGGGTGCCTCCTGCGGGCCGTCGCCGTAGGCGATCGGGATGCCGAGCCCGCCCGACCAGATCCGGGCGAGGCCGCGCGCGACCTGGAGTCCCGCGAGGGTGACGATGAACGACTGGATGCCGAGCCGGGCCGTCGCGTAGCCCTGCAACGCACCGAAGAGGGCGCCGATCAGCAGGACGACGGTGACCGCGGGCAGGATGCCGAGCCCGGAGTCGACCATCAGCGTCGCGGTGCCGACGGCGGAGAGACCGAGGACGGCGCCGACGGAGAGGTCGATGCCGCCGAGCAGGACGACGAACGTCATGCCGATCGCGATGATCCCGATCTCGGACACCGCGCGGACGATGTTGCCGAGGTTCTCCGTGGACAGGAACAGGATCTCGCCGTTGCGGCGGGGCGACACGGCGATGGCCAGCACGAACACCAGCAGCAGCGCGAAGAGGCTCTGCACGGCGAAGAGCCGCTCGACGAGGTCGCCCCGGCCGCCGGGCCGACGCCACCGGCCGGCGCCGGCCGCCGGGCCGCCGCCAGCCGGCGCGAGCGGGGTGCCGGGCCCCTGGTCCGGTGCGCGCAGGTGGGTCATCGGTCGTCCCTTCCGGCGGCCGTGCCGCCCATGGCCGCGGTCAGGATGTCCTCGCCGGTGCACCCGTCGGCCGGGAGTTCCGCGACGGTCCGCCCCCGCCGCAGGACCACGATCCGGTCGCAGACGCCGGTCAGCTCGGGCAGCTCCGACGAGGCGAGCAGGATGCCCATCCCGTCGTCGGCGAGCCGGCGCAGCAGCCGGTAGATCTCCGCCTTGGCGCCGACGTCGACCCCGCGGGTCGGCTCGTCGAGCAGTAGCAGGCGGGGGCGGGTGAGCAGGTGCCGGGCGAAGACGACCTTCTGCTGGTTGCCGCCGGAGAGCGAGCCGACCGGCGCGGCGGCCGACAACGTCTTGATCGCCAACGTGGCGACCTGCTGGCGCACCGCGTCCCGCTCGCGTCCGTTGCGGACGACCCCGACGGTGCTGAGCCGGCGCAGGGCGGCCAGCACGATGCTGCGGCCGACGGGATGTTCGAGGACCAGGGCGGAGCGGCGGCGGTCCTCCGGGACGAAGCCGACGCCGGCGCGCAGCGCGGACCGGGGGCCCCGCGGGGCGTACGGGCGGCCGGCGAGTCGGACCAGGCCGCTGCGGCGACCGGGCGGGCCCGCGCCGTACAGGGTCTCCAGCAGTTCGGTGCGGCCCGCCCCCATCAGGCCGGCCAGGCCGACGATCTCCCCGGCGCGGACGGTCAGGGTGACGCCGGCGGGTTCGCAGCGCCCGGGCCGGGTGCCTCGGGGCCGTACGGCGAGGTCGTCGACCTCCAGCACGGCGGGCCCGGCGGGGCTCGCCGCACCGGCGCCGCCGGATCCCGCGCCGAACAGCGTCTCCGCCGGGCGGCCGACCATCAGGGTGATGATCCGCTGCCGGTCGGCGCGGTCCGGGCGCAGCGTGCCGGCCACCTCGCCGTTGCGCAGGACGGTGGCCCGGTCGGCGATGTGTTCGATCTCCTCCAGCCGGTGGGAGATGTAGACGACGGCCACGCCGCGCTCGCGCAGCGCGCGGATGGTGGACATCAGCCGCCGCACCTCGGCGTCGGCGAGCGCGGCGGTCGGCTCGTCCATGATGAGCACGCGGGCGTCGAGGGAGAGCGCCTTGGCGATCTCGACGAGTTGCTGCTCGCCGACGCGCAGCGAACCGACGGGTCGGCGCGGATCGATCTGCGCGCCGAGCGGGCCCAGCCAGTCCCGGGCGGCGCGGGTCATCGCCCGCCGGTCGAGCGTCCGCAGCCGGGTGCGCGGTTCCCGGCCGAGCACGAGGTTCTCGGCCACGGACAGCGCGGGCACCAGGTCGAGTTCCTGGTGGATCGTGGCGATGCCGGCGGCCTGGGCGGCGGCCGGGCCGGCGAAGCGCGCGGGCGCACCGCCGATCGAGATCTCCCCGTCGTAGTCGGTGACGACGCCGGAGAGGATGTTGATCAGGGTCGACTTGCCGGCCCCGTTCTCCCCCAGCAGGGCGTGGACCTCGCCGGCGCGCAGGGTGAGGTCGACGCCGCGCAGGGCGTGCACCCCGCCGAAGCGCTTGGCGATGCCGGACATGGCGACGATCACCTGGTCGCTCATGCGGGCCTCCGAGGGAGATCGGAAATCGATTTCTGGCGAAACATAGAGGAGCGTCTAATTGATGTCAAGGCCCCGGTGCTCACGGCACGGCGTTGACTGCCGCGTGGACGGTCTCGGCGAACGCGGTGTCCCGCGCCGTCCCGCTGGCGGCGAACCGCCACGTCCCACCCGGGTACGACCCCGCCGGCCACGCGGTGCCCCCGTTGCGCCACAGCGGCTGCCAGGCCGCCATCGCGTGGCCGGCGTCGTACCAGGTGTTGTCGCCGCGCCACGCCGAGGCCCAGCGGTGGGCGGCCACGAGGGACAGGTTCGCCCCGGAGGTCATCGTCCAGGTCGGCATCCCCGTGACGTCGCCCGTCGGCCGCGCCGCGACGGCGGGATCGCCGACCGACGGCAGGGCACCGTCGACGTTGAACGCCACCTCCCAGACCGGCGCGGTCGTCGGACCCGTCACCGACCAGGTGACGTCGCTCTGCAACGCCGGCCCGCTCCAGCGCGGCGCCACCGTCAGCAGCCAGTCGGCGGTGACCGGCTCGTCGCCCATCCGCATGCCGACCAGGTTGATCCGGGAACCGTCGGCGGAGACGTCGACCCGGGCCGGCGGGCCCGCCCGGTCCGTGACGTCGAAGCGGCCGACCGCCAGGTAGGGCCCGGTCCCCCGGTGCGACGAGTCCAGCGCCGGCCGGTACGCCCCGCCGCCGGCCGGATCGACCGCCAGCGACGCGATGCGGGTGTGCGGCCAGGTGCGTACGTCGGCGCGCAGGAAGCCGGTGCTCACCTGGTAGCCGCGGGCGACGACCTGAGTGGACCAGGTCAGCGGAGCGAGCCACAGCCCGCCCTGGCCCCAGCCGGCGTGGCTCAGGTACCAGTTCCCACCGTCCACCACGACCTCCGCGGCGTGCGCGTCGAGCACGGTCACCTTCTCCGCCCCGTCGAAGCGCAGGGGGTCGCGGCTGCGGTAGACGGCGGTGCGCCGGTACGCCGCGCC
The DNA here is from genome assembly GCF_040704175.1 of Micromonospora sp. NPDC047812. NCBI lineage: Bacteria > Bacillati > Actinomycetota > Actinomycetes > Micromonosporales > Micromonosporaceae > Micromonospora > Micromonospora sp. NPDC047812. Next base: position 224,979 of record NZ_JBEYRY010000007.1, read on the forward strand.
GTAGTCGGTGCCGTCGCAGCAGACGAAGAGGTACCACCAGTCCCCCCGGCGCACCACGAACGGCGACTCCGTCTGCCCGGCGGCGCGTCCGGTGTGCGGCGACGCGTACGCGACGCCCCGCCCGCTCCAGGTCCGCAGGTCGGCGCTGGTGCGGTACGCGACCACGTGGTTGCCGCCCTGCGGGTCGGAGGTCGCCGTGTAGTACATGACCCAGCGGTCACCGACCCGGGTCACCATCGGGTCGCGCCCCTCCCAGCCGTCGGTGAACAGCGGGTTGGCCGGGCTGCGGGTCCAGGTGAACAGGTCGGTCGAGGTGGCCAGGTGCATGCGGTAGTTCGCGTAGTCGGGGCTGCCGGCCGCGTAGAACATGTGGTAGACGCCCTGGTCGTAGACGACGTGGGGTGCCCAGATCCACTGTTCGCCCCTCGCCGGGTCGGCCGTCAGCGCCGGTCGTTGCTTCGTCCACGGCCCGGTGGGCGTGGGCGCCGTGGCGTGGCCGAAGCTCTTCTCGTCCTGGGGCGCGCCGGGCTCCGCGTGGGCGATGGCGAAGGCGTGCCACAGCCCGGTCCGCTGGTCGCGCACGATCGTGTGGTCGTTGTAGTACCACGCCGTCGGCTCCCCCACGCCCGGGTCGTAGACCCGGGTCAGCGGGCCCCGCGCCGGCGTCTCGGCCACCGTCTCGTACGCCGTGGTGGTGACCGCCGCCAGCGGGCCGACGCGGCGCAGGGTGACCGTGTCCAGGCCCGCGAGGAAGCCAGTCGAGGACGCCGAGCGGCCGGTCACGGTCACCGTCAGCCGGTGGGTGCCGGCGGCGAGCGAGGCAGACCCCAGCGGTACGGCCTCGACGCGCCGCACGGTCGGGGCGTAGCCGTCGAAGAGTTGACCGACGGCCACGCCGTCGACGGCGAAGCGCAGGGTGCCGTAGTCGGCGGCGCGGGTGAGCACGCCACCGATGTCGTACTGCCCGGCCGGCACGGACGGCAGCGACACGGTGACCGAGTCCCCCGCCCGGACGGCGCGCAGCCACAGCTGGCGGCCGGCCGACCAGGCGATTCCGCAGCAGTTGGCCTGCGCCTCGACCGGGGCGGTGGACGAGGTCACCGCCAGCGACTCCGCCTCGGCCCGTACGACGTCCTCCGCGGCGGCCGGTCCGGCCGGGACGGTCACCAGGGCGGCGCCGAGCAGGAGCACCGCGAGCATCCGGGGCGCGCGCATCACGACACGCTCGGCCGGGGCAGGTCGGTGCCGGGCGCGAACTGGTCGTGCCACCGGACGCCGGCGCCGAAGCCGCCGCCGGTCGACAGCGCCACGTACGTGTCCGCTCTGGTTCCCCGGGTGTACGTCACCACGTCCGCCCTTCCGTCTCCGTTGAAGTCACCGATGCCGGGCAGCTCGTCGCCCACCGCGAACCAGTCGTGCCACCTGCCGGCCTGCGCGACGAACCGCGTGCCGTCGGAGAGCGCCACGAACACGTCGCCGGTGGTGCCCCGGGTGAAGGTCACGACGTCGTCGCGCCCGTCGCCGTCGACGTCGCCCAGCGCCGGGATCTGGTCGCCGGGCGCGAGCGAGTCGTGCCACTTCCAGCCGTCCTCGACGAACCGGGTCCCGTCGGAGAGGGAGACGAACACGTCGCCGGTGGCGCCCCGGGTGAACGTCACGACGTCGTCGCGCCCGTCGCCGTCGACGTCTCCCACCGCCGGCAGCTCGTCGCCGAGCGCGAAGTGGTCGTGCCACTTGACGCCGGGGCCGAAGCCGTTGCCGGTCGACAGCGCCACGTACACGTCGCCGGCGCCGCCCCGGGTGAAGGTGATGATGTCCGTACGCCCGTCGCCGTTCACGTCGCCGACCGCGGGGACCTCCGTACCGGTGGCGAAGAAGTCGTGCCACTTGGCCCCGGCGGCGTAGGTCGTGCCGGTGGAGAGCCCCACGTAGACGTCGGCGCTGTCGCCGCGGGTGAAGGTGATGATGTCGGCCCGCCCGTCGCCGTCGACGTCGCCGGTGAACGGGATCTCCTCGCCGACGGCGAAGTAGTCGTTCCAGGTCCGGGCGTCCGGCACGAACCTGGTGCCGTCCGACACCGACGTGGTCACGTCGGCGGTGGCACCCCGGGTGAACGCGACGGCGTCGTCGCGGCGGTCACCGTTGGCGTCGCTGGTGTTGCGGGTGCGGGTGGTGGCCGACACCTCGGCCGAGGGCGCGGAGGCGTTGCCGGCGCCGTCGACCGCGACGACCCGGTAGTGGCGGGTCTGTCCGGCCGGCAGGGGGCCGTGCCGGAAGGTGGTCGTCCGGGTCGTGCCCACCAGGTTGGCGGGGGTGATCGCGACGCCGGGGTTGCGCGAGGCGTAGACCCGGTAGCTGGCGACTCCCACGTCGTCCGGCGACGCCGACCAGGACAGGCCGAGGGCGTGCACCCGACCGCCGGCCAGGCCGAGCCCGGTGACCGCGCCCGGGGCGGTGGCGTCGAGGAACGGGGGGACCATGCTGTCGGCCTCGTACCGGGCCGCCGTCCAGGCCGGGGCGCCGGCCGCCGGGGTGAGGGTGACGGTGACCGACGGCCGTCCGGCGGTCAGCGCGGCGGGGAGGACGAACTCGTCGGCCGACCAGCGCTGCCGGTCGTTGCCCAGCGGTTGGCGCCACACCCCGGCCGGCCGGCCGTCGACCGACACGGCGACCTGCTGGTACGCGCCGGCCTGGTCGCCGTGCCGGCGCAGCCGTACGCCCTGGTTGGCGGGGTCGACGGCGAGCCGGAAGCTGGCGGCGCCGCCGGTGGCGCGGACCTGGCCGGTGACGGCGACGTTGTCGTCGTCGCCCTCGTACGGGCTGGTCAGCGGGTACTGGGTCCCGAAGTCGGTGTACGCGTGCGCGGCGCGGCTGGCCGCGTCGCCGGTGACCAGCGTGTCGGTGCGGCGCAGGGCGACGGTCGGCTGGGTGTAGAGGAAGGCGGTCGAGGCGTAGTTCGCCGGCATGTCGTTGGCGGGGCCGTGCTCGATGCCGAAACGCAGCGCCGTGGCGTAGGGCACCGCGTCGCCGATCATCAGCCGGTACATGGCGTCGCACTCGTCGACGCAGCCGCCGGAGCGGAACAGGTGGGCGGTGTTGCCGGTGAAGACGCCGCTGTACTCGCCGCGGTTGAAGTACCACCCGGACTCGTAGAAGTCCTCGGTGCCGGTGCCGTAGATCTGCGGCGTGGGTGAGCCGTCGACGTGGACGCGCTCGTCGCCCTCCAGGTAGTTACGGGTGTTCCCGCCGATGATGTGGCCGCGGGCGGTCTGGGACACGCCGACGAAGCGTCCCCGGCCGGCCTGCTCGGCGACGATCCAGTCGCTGCCGCCCGTGGTCTCGGCGCGGCGGGACTGGGTGGTGAAGTAGCCGGCGGCGCCGTCGGGGGCGAGCGCGCCGGTCCAGGCGGTGCCCGGCGCGGTGGTCACCTCCGCCTGGACGCCGCTGACGGGGGCGCCGGTGGTGTTGGTGACCGACACCGTCGCGGTGGAGCGGAACGGCATCGGCCACCAGGCGCTGTACCAGCCGCCCGGCGCGGAGTCCATGGCGAACAGCAGGGAGCGGACGGAACGCTCGCCCAGGCCGGCGCCGAAGAACTCGCCCACCGGGCTGTCGACCGTGTTCCGCCCGTCGAAGGTGATCCGCAGCCGCAGGCCCGTCAACGTCGAGGCGGTGGCCGCGGCGTCGGGCAGCCGCAGCCGCAGCGCCGTGACCGCGGCGGGACCGGTGAGCGTGGCGAGCGTCGCCTGCCCGCCCGCCGGGACGTCGACCCGGGCGGTCCTGGTGCTCGCGCCGGGCTGGCTCGGCTTCGGGTCGCGCTGGCCGGCGGCGCGCAGCTTCTCCACCACGTCGGTGGCGGGGTCGGTGGGGTCGAACGTGGACACGCCGACCGCGTCGGCGAACGTGCGGTAGGTGACGTGGTGGAAGAGCGGGTTGGACTGGGTGGTGATCCGCATGGACTCGCGGTAGGGCATGGGGACCTTGACGGTGACCCCGCCGGAGGTCTGGTCGGCGTTGGTGACCAGCGGGAACACGAACGGGTGGCCGAGGCCACCGTCGACGAGGCGCTGGAGGTTGGTGTCGACCACCGTGACGCCGTCGAGTTCGACGCGGATCCAGCCGGTGGCGCTGACGTTGCCGTCGTCGCGGGTGAACCAGATCGACTGCACCTCGCCGGCTCCGTGGTCCTCGGCGATCACGCAGCCGCCGGACTGGCGCAGGCACGAGTAGGTGCCGACGAAGCCGTCGTCGTTGGAGCCGTCCCGGGCGAAGCTGGAGAACTGCCGGGTACGGCTGCCGGCGGCCAGCTCGGGCAGCCGGTCGAGGCGGCGGTAGACGTCCCAGCCGACCGGGCCCTTGTCGTCGACGACGGCGAGCGCCCCGGCACCGCGCGGGGTCGGGGCGGGCTCGGCGGCGTACGCCCCCGTCGGCGGGATCACGGTCGCCAGCGCCGCGGCCAGAGCCAGCCAGCGGCGGAGGTGGGGCTTCATGGATGTCCCTCCAGGGTGACCGTCGGGGCCGCGAGAAATCGATTGCTCGGGAGTTAACCGGGGGACATCGCGAGATGTCAATACTTTACCGCCACCGCTCAGTTGCCGAAGGAAGATTCCAGGACGCATTGACAGCCGTCAGGGTCCTGGCGATACTCCTCGGCAATCGATTTCCCACCGACGAGGAGGTGTCGACGCGGCGGCGCGTCCGTCAGCCCGGCGGCCCTCCTGGCGGCAGCGCACCCCCGTGGCGGAACCGCTCGCCGCACCGCTGACACCCCTCAGAGGAGCATCGTGAGACGTACTCCCCTCGCCCTGCTGGTCGGCCTCTGCACCGCGCTCGCGTCGGTCGTGGCGACCGCGCCGGCGCAGGCCGACGCTCCGATCGGCACGCTGGCCTGTTCCTCCATCCCCGCCAACCACGACCCGGCGATCAGCGTGATCGTCTACCGGGTCGCCCGTGCCCACAACGTCAACGACAAGGTCATGCTCTCCGCGTTCGAGGCCGGCTGGGTCGAGTCGCACATGAACAACCTGCCGTGCGGCGACAAGTCCTCGCTCGGGGTCTTCCAGCAACGATGGGACTACGGCTGGGGCACGCCGGAGCAGATCATGGACCCGGTCTACGCCAGCACGCAGTACATCACCCGCGCGATCGTCTGCGACCGGAACAACCCCCGCTACACCGCCGGTCAGGTCGCCCAGTGCGTGCAGCGCTCCGGCTTCCCCGACCGCTACGACCAGGTGGCGACCAAGGCGCGGACCCTGCTCAACGAGGCGGTACGGACCCACGCCATCGCCGGCGGCTCCGCCACCGACGTCAGCGGCGACGGGCGCGACGACATCGTCAGCTTCACCCAGAACGCCCTCGCCGACGTCTACGTCAGCACGTCCACGGGCGCGGGCTTCGCCGGGACCTCGGTGAAGTGGAACGACTTCTTCTCCATCGGCGGCGAGACGGCCTCGACCGGCGACGTCGACGGCGACGGCAGGGACGACGTCGTCACCTTCGCGCACGGCAACACCGGCGACGTATACGTGGCGCTGTCGAACGGCACCAGCTTCGGCGGCGGCCAGAAGTGGCACGACTGGTTCGCCCCCGGCGCGGAGATCGGCGCGGTCGGCGACGTCAACGGCGACGGACGCGCCGACATCGTCGCCTTCACCCACAACGCGGCCGGCGACGTGTACGTGGCGCTGTCCACCGGCTCCTCGTTCGCCGGAACCGCCGTGAAGTGGCACGAGTACTTCTCCATCACCGGGGAGTACCCGGCCCTGGGCGACGTCGACGGCGACGGCAGAGACGACATCATCACCTTCACCCAGGGCCCCGACACCGCCTCCGACGTCATCGTCGCCCTCTCCAGCGGCAGCGCCTTCGGCGCCTCCCGGAAGTGGCACGACCTGTTCGCCGTGGGCGCCGAACTGCCCCGCGTCGGCGACGTCAACGGCGACGGACGCGACGACATCGTCACCTTCACCTGCGACGCCAACGCCGACGTCTACGCCGCCACCTCCACCGGCACGTCGTTCGCCGGCACCACCGTCAAGTGGAACGACTTCTTCTGCCTCGCCGGCGAGTTCCCCTACCTCGCCGACGTCAACGGCGACGGCAAGGACGACATCGTCGTCTTCACCAAGGGCACCACCAACGACGTCTACGTCGGACTCTCCACCGGCACCGGCTTCGGTGCCAGCGCCAAGTGGCACGACTTCTTCGGCCTGAACGGCGAGACCACCCTGTGACCCGCGGACGGGAGACCACCATGAGACCCAGCAGACTCTCCTGGCGCGGGGGCGCCGCCGCCGTCCTCGCGGCGGCGCTACTGAGCCCCGTCGCGCCGGCCACCGCCGCGCCGGCCGGGCCCACCGGGCCGCTGGACACGGCCTTCACCCGGGCGGCCGGCGAGTTCGACGTGCCCAGGGACCTGCTGGTCGCCGTCGGCTACGGCGAGACCCGGCTCGACGGGCACGAGGGGCGGCCCAGCCAGGCCAACGGCTACGGCGTCATGCACCTGGTCAGCAATCCCCGGCAGCGCAGCCTGGAGCGGGCGGCCGAGCTGACCGGGCAGCCGGTGGCCGCCCTGAAGTCGGTGACCTCTGCCAACATCAGGGGCGGCGCGGCCCTCCTGCGGGACCTCGCCGACGCCGAGCGGCTCACGGCCGCCGACCGGGACCGGCTCTCCGCCTGGTATCCGGTGGTCGCGCGGTACGCGCACGCCGCCGACGACGCGACGGCCCGCCTGTACGCCGACCACGTCTACGACCTCCTGCGCGACGGCATCAGCGCGCCCTCCGTGCGGGTCGCGCCCCGGCGGGTGCAGCCGGAACTCGGCCGCTACGCCCGCGTCGCCCCCGCCGGGACGGCCGCACCGGCCGCCCTCGCCGCGGCGGTGCCGGAGTACGCGCCGGCGCGGTGGATCCCGGCGTACGGCGGCAACTACGCGACGGGCCGCTCCTCGCGGATCACCACGGTCGTGGTGCACGTGACCCAGGGCTCGTACGCCGGCACGATCAGCTGGTTCCAGAACCCGTCGGCGGGGGTGAGCGCGCACTACGTGGTGAAGTCGAGCAACGGCGAGATCACCCAGATGGTGCGCGAGGGCGACACCGCGTACCACGCGCGCTCGGCCAACCCGTACTCCGTGGGCATCGAGCACGAGGGCTACGTCGACAACCCGAGCTGGTTCACCGAGTCCATGTACCGCTCGTCGGCCGCGCTGACCCGCTACCTCTGCGACAAGTACGGCCTGCCGAAGAACCGCACCGCCATCCGGGGCCACCACGAGCTGCCGGGCAACGACCACACCGACCCGGGACCGCACTGGAACTGGAACCACTACATCGCGCTGGTCAACGCCGGCGGCGGGTCCGGCGGCCGGTATCTGGCGGGTTCGCCGACGGACTTCACCGGCGACGGACGCGACGACATCGTCGCCTTCACCCAAGGCACCCTCAACGACGTCTACGTCTCCACCTCCACCGGCACGAACTTCGCCGGCACCTCCGTCAAATGGAACGACTTCTTCGGCCTCAACGGCGAAACACTGCTCACCGGAGACTTCAACGGCGACAACCGCGACGACATCGTCGCCTTCACCCACG
>NZ_JBEYRY010000008.1:0-185282 GCF_040704175.1 Micromonospora sp. NPDC047812
GGTTACATTCCGAACCCGGAAGCTAAGCCCTCCAGCGCCGATGGTACTGCACTCGGGAGGGTGTGGGAGAGTAGGACACCGCCGGACAATCTTTCGTTCAGGGTCACCCCGCAAGGGGTGGCCCTGAACTGCGTTACGGACCTTTTCGGGGAGGGCGCTGTGCGGACCGTCGTGGAACCCCTGAACGCCCGCCCCCGGCCCGACGACCAGATGCAGCGGCTCTTCTCCGGTGGCTGGCCGGCCTTCATCGGCGTCGACCGCCAGGCGAGTCGCCATCTCGGCCGCGTACGGGAGGTGTTCGCCGACCTGGAGCTGGTGCTGCTCGACGGCGACGACGAGCTGGTGGCGGCGGGGTGGGGTGTGCCGATCCGCTGGGACGGCGACCCGGCGCAGTTGCCCGAGGGATACACCGACTCGCTGCGGCACGCCCTCGACGGCCACGACCGCGGCGAGCGCCCCGACACCCTGGTGGTGATGGCCGCCCAGGTCCGTCCCGACCTACGCGGCCGGGGGCTGGCCGGTGCCCTGCTCACGGCCCTGCGGTCGCTGGCCGACCAGCGCGGTTGGCCGCGGATCGTCGCCCCGGTACGGCCCACGCTCAAGGCCCGCTACCCCCTGACCCCGATCGAGCGGTTCGCCACCTGGACCCGCGAGGACGGCGCCCCGCTCGATCCCTGGGTGCGTACACACTGGCGGCTCGGCGCCCGGCTGATCGCCACCGCACCCCGGTCGCAGACGATGACCGGCACCGTCGCCGAGTGGGAGCAGTGGACCGGCATGGTCCTCCCCGACAGCGGCGACTACGTCATCCCCGACGGTCTCGCCCCGCTGCGGGTCGACCGCGAACTCGACCAGGGCACCTACACCGAGCCCAACCTGTGGTTCGGCACCGGTAGGCAGGCACAGGGACCGGCCGCGCACGCCACGGAGGCCGCGACGCGGTGTGCGTACGACAGGAGGAAGCCCCGCCGGCGACGTGGCCGGCGGGGCTTCCCCGAGCGTGAGTCAGGCGGCCGTCAGGACGGCTCCCGACCGCAGATGAAGCGCGGCTCGGCGGAGTAGCGCCAGGTGAACTTCTCCCGCTTCACGACCTTGCCGTCCTTCTTGAACACCCGGAAGGCGTCCTGGGTGAACCCCTGGCTGCCGCTGGCGGGGATGCAGGTCGGGCCGGGCTCCAGGTAGACCGTCTTCGGGTGGGTGATGTTGCGGCGCGGGCTGTACTCGGTCTTCACGCTGTCCCAGATCTTCGTGCTCCAGATCGAGACGGTGATCGAACTCGACGTGTAGGAGGTGTCGATCAGGACGCCGTGCTCGGTGTTGTTGCGGAACTTGAAGTCCAGGTCCGGCCAGAAGATGGTCGACTCGATGACGGCCGGGTACCGGCTGAACCAGTACGAGTGCGGCTTGTGCTCGACGTCCTCCAGCCCGGCGTAGTACGTCGCGTTGAACAGCGTCGTGGTGAACTGCGAGGTGCCGCCGCCAACCCCCGGGACCAGCTTGCCGTCGAGGATGACCGGGGCGTCCCGGTAGCCCTGGGCGTAGCCGCGCTCGCCGGTGTGCCCGTTGAGCGAGAACGTCTCGCCGGGCAGCACCACCGTGCCGTCCACGTCCTTCGCGATCGTGACGATGTTCTGGCTGCGCGGCGAGGAGAGCCCACCGGTGAAGTGCGTGGTGAAGGTGGAGACGCGCTCCTTGATGCCCAGGCCGGCCAGCTTCTCCGCGGTCAGCTCCGGCTCCGCCGGCTTCAGCTCGCCGGTGACCTTCCGGTCGTCGGCCTTCGGCAGGACGGCGAGCAGGTCGCGACCGAGGGCCGCGCTGTCGAGCTGCTGCCCGGGCTTGCCGTCGACGACCTTCGGCTTGCCACCGGAGATGGTCATCCGAGCGTCCCTCGGCGGCACCTCGATCGCGGCCAGGTCGTCGCCGAGCGCGGCCCGCAGCCGCTTCACGTCGACCTGGGGGGTGAGCTTGCCGGTCTTGTCGGCGGTGAACCGGAGGCTCCTCGCGATCGCCCTCGGCGGGATCTGCACCGAGCCCTTGCCGGTGGTCAGCGTGACCGGGGCGGCGACGGCCGGCTTCGCCAGCTCGGCGACCAGCCGGTCCACCTCCTCGGCGGTGGTCGCCGGATGCGTCTCGACCAGCGGTACCGTCACCGGCTGGCCGCTGAGCCAGCCCTCCCGCACCACCTGCGCGGACCGTTCCGGATCCAGCGCGAGGCTCGGCTTCGGGTGCACCGCCTTCGGCGTGGTGCCCTTCCAGGTGATCGCCGGCATGGTCATCTTCCGGCCCTGGTCACCGACGATCTTCTCCAGGGCGGCGTCGAGCCGGGCCGCGTCCACGGTCACCACCGGCTGCACCGCCCGGGACCCCACGAGCCGGTCGACGGCGTGCGCCTCGGCCTCGGCCGCCGCCGCCACGGTGGCGTCGACGTCGACCGCCAGGCCGACGGTGGCCGGGTCGATCGTGGCGGTCCGCTCGCCGACGCGTACCGACAGCGGGGCGTTGAGCGTGCCGGCGCGGCGTTCGAGCTCGGTCCGCAGCTCCCGGGCGGCGTCCGCGCGGCTCCGGCCGCCCAGCTCCGCGCCGAGCACCGTCGTCCCGCGCGGCACGTCACCGGCGTACGCGTAGGCGCCCGCCCCCGCCACGGAGGCCAGCACCGCCGTGGCGGCCCCGGCGGCCAGCAGCAGGCGGATCCGGCGGGACCGTGACCCGCCCGGCCTGCCCGTCGGCGCGGCCGGCTCCGGCTCGTCACCGGGCCAGGTCACAGCCTTGACCTGCACGGTGGGCCGGTCGTCGGCGGGTGGAGTCTGCTCGCCGTACAGCGTCACGGTCACCTCGATCGGACGTACCACAACGGGCGGAGCGCGCCTCCGCCCGGAAGACACCTACGGTAACCGGCGCTCCGGCGGGGCGGGAGCCAGCGCCCCACCCGTCGCGTCGCGGCGTGTCGCACGGCGTGTCGCGGACCACCGGCCGGTCGTCGGACGGGCCGTCGGGCATGGCACGGTAGGGGGCATGGGAACGGACGAGGCGGTCCTGGCGTACGGGGGCGGTTGGCTGGACCGGGCGGGGGAACTGCGTACCGACCCCGAACGGATCGCCGCGCTGCTGGCGGACCCGGCGAGCACCCTGCTGCCGCTCTGGCGGGACCGCTGCCTGGTCGCGGGGGGCGTGCCGGTGCGGCTGACCGGGGAACGGGCGGCCAAGGCGCTCACCGTCGCCGACGAGACCGTCTTCCTGGGCATGGACGAGGGCTCGGCCGTCTTCGCCGTCGACCTCTCCGGGCTGCCCGAGGCCGCCGCCGTCGAGGTGGCGGAGGCGGACGCCGCCGTGGACGTCCGGGCGCTGGTGGGCCGGCTCGACCCGGCCGGGGCGGCCGTCCAGGCGTACGCGCGGGGGCTGCTGCACTGGCACCGCCAGCAGCGCTTCTGCGGCACGTGCGGCGCGTCGACAGTCGCCCGGGGCGGCGGACACGTCCGGTCGTGCGCGCGGGCGGACTGCGGCCGGCTCCTCTTCCCCCGGATCGAGCCGGCGGTCATCGTGCTGATCGAGGCGCCCGGTGCCCCCGACCGCTGCCTGCTGGCCCGGCACGCGGGTGCGCCCGAGGGGGCGTACTCGACGCTCGCCGGCTTCGTCGAGGTGGGCGAGAGCCTGGAGGACGCCGTCCGGCGGGAGATGGCCGAGGAGGCCGGCGTGACGGTGACCGACCTGGCGTACGTGGGCTCGCAGGCGTGGCCCTTCCCGGCCGGCCTGATGATCGGCTTCCGGGCCACCGCCGCGTCCGAGGAGGTGCGGGTGGACGGCGAGGAACTGCTGGAGGCGCGCTGGTTCACCCGGGACGAGCTGCGCGAGCGGGCGGTCGCCGGACGGCCGCTGGGCCGCGCCGACTCGATCGACCACCACCTGCTGCACTCCTGGCTCGCCGCCGGGGCCTGACCGGGCCAGCTCCTCCGGCGCGACGCGGCCGTCGCCGGTTTCTCAGCGGACGACCACGGCGACCGGCGCGGACGGCGTACCGGTGTCGACGCCGTCGGTGGCGGCGACCCGGAACTCGTAGCGGTGCCCGCGGACCAGCAGCACGGCGGTGAAGTCCGTCCCGCCCACCGGCACCGGGTCCGTCCGCCACTCCCCGCCGGACGTGACGTCCCGCATCTGGACGCGGTAGGCGAGGCCCTGCCCCGCCGGACGCCAGGTCAGCCGGGCCTCGCCGTTGCCGGCCGCCGTCGCCGCCAGCCCGGCCGGCGTGGGCAGCCGCGGGACGGCCCGGACGGGCCTGCTCTGCCGCCCGGCGCCGGCCTGGTTGGCCGCGGCGACCACGAACTCGTACTCGTGGCCGTTGCGCAGCTGACGGATGGTGGCCTCGGTGCCCTGCACGGGCACCTCCTCCTCGGTGAACTCCCGCTCCCCGGCGGTGAGGTCCCGCCGGTAGACGCGGTGCCATCCGCCGGGACTGGCCGACCGCCAGGTCAGCTCCACCTCGCCCAGCCCGATCTTCGTCACCCGCAGGTCGGTCGGCACCACCGTCGGCGCGGTGAAGCGCGCCTGCGCCCGCACCGGCGGGGAGAGCGGACCCTCGCGGTCGCGGTCCACCGCGCTGACGGCGAACTCGTACTCGTGGCCGTGCTCCAGGTGACGGGCGAGGTGGCTCGGCCGGCTCTCGAGTGCGGGTGGGCCGAGGCGGCTCTGGCCCGCCGTCACGTCGCGCCGGTAGACCCGGTAGGAGACGCCGGGCCCGAGGTTGGCCCAGCCGAGTCGGAGGTTGCCGTCCGGCTGGGCCTGGACGGTCAGCCGGGCCGGCGCGGCCGGCGGGCTGACCGAGGCGGTGGCCCGGACGGGCGTCGAGGGCGGGCTGTCCCCGCCGCCCCCGACCGCGACGACGGTGAACTCGTACGTCCGGGCGTGCCACAGCGAGCCCACGGTCGCGCTGGTGCCGGTGAACGTGCCGACGAGGGCCGGTTCCCGCTGCCCCGCCGTGACGTCGCGCCGGTAGAGCCGGAACAGCTGGACGAACGGCACCGGCTCCCAGTGCACCGCGACGTCCCCGGTGCGGCCGGCCTCGGCGCGCACCCCGCCCGGCGGCGGTGGCGGCGGCACGGTGGCGGTCATCCGCGCCACGGGCGACGCAGGGCTCTCGCCGCGCCGCCCGACGGCGGTCACCCGGAACTCGTACTGGTGCCCGTTGACCAGGAAGTCGGCCGAGGCGCGGGGCTCGGCGGTCGGCTCGCCGATCCGCACGAAGTGGGTCTGGCCGGCGGTCACGTTCCGGCGGTGCACCAGGTAGCGCAGCTCGTCGTCGGTCGGGACGGGACGCCACCGCAGCTCGGCGTTGCCCGCGCCCCGCGCCTCGGCCGTGAGCGCCGCCGGCGCCGGTGGCACGTCGGCCCGGTCCGGCCGGGGGCGGGGCCAGTCGACCTCGACGAAGCGGGGCCGGTAGAGGCCGGCGTCGGCGTACGTCACGGCGTCGTCGACGTTGTTGACGTTGTAGGAGACCAGCAGCTTGCCCGGGCGGGCCAGGTCGGGGTGTAGGTCGGCGTCGTAGACGAGGTGCCCGGCGTCGGTCTCGGGCGCGCGGTGCAGGTAGTCCGGCCCGTCGAACGGCCCCGTCGGCCCGTCGGCCGAGTAGGCCACCAGGTCGGCGCTGAACACCAGGTTGTTCTCGTGGGTCACGAGCACGTACCGGTCGCCGACCCGCTGCACCCCGTACGACGTGCCGACCCCGCTGAGGATGCGGGCGGACCGGTCCGCCGCGGGCGTCCAGCCGGTGCCCGTCCAGAACTCCCACGGGCCGTTGAGGTCGGTCCCGGCGACCCGGGCGACGTGCGCGAACTTCGTCTCGCCGCTCGCCTCGGTGCCGTAGATCAGGGTGTGTCCGCCGTCGCGCAGCAGGGTGGAGCCCCACGAGACGCGCTCCCCCAGCGGCAGCGGCCGGACCCCGGTGGGCGTCAGGCCGGGCAGTGCGAAGGTCGCCAGTGAGGTGCCCAGCAGGACGTGGTCCAGCGGGCCGTCGCCCGTCCGGCGGTAGCGGTTGACCAGCACCTGGAGGGTCTCGCCCACGACCTGGGCGTCGCCGATCCAGTGGAACTGGTCGGCGGCCGGCGGCGGCACCAGCGAGGCGGGGTCGTCGGCGGTGCCGCCGTGCACCGTCTCGCGCAGCTCGTCGCCCTGCTGCACCACGGCCGAGTTGTTGATGAACGACGCGGTGCGCGGGCGGGAACCGTCCGGGCCCACGGGGCCGAGGAAGGTGTCGGAGAAGAGCCAGAGGAGCCGGCCGTCCGGGAGCCGGACCGAGGCCGTCCGGTCGGCGCCGTTCCACCGGCCGGAGGTGTCGCCGTAGCGCTCGAAGAGGGCGGTGAGCCGGTCGGCCGACATGCCGCCCTCGGCCCGCGCCCGGCCCGGTACGCCGGCCGTCAGGGTGAGCACCAGCGCGGTGGCGTACAACACGAGCAACCAGCGTGCGTGTGTGCGGCCCTTCCCTGGCCCGGATCCGGTCGTGGCCGTGCTGACGCTCACCAGAAACCCCCGTCTCCTGGTTATCCGTCCCGCACTGTGACATGTCCTCCCGCGGGGGTGGTAGTGGCCGTACGGGTGCGTTTCGGCCTGCTGTCCCGTTCGTGGGCCAATGTCAGGAACCCGGTGACGACAGCGGTGACCGCCGCCGTCGCCAGGGCGGCCCCGGCGATCCCGGCGACGGTCCGCGGCACGACGGTCGCGACGGCGGCCACGAAGATCACCGTGGACGTCCACAGCGGAGCGGCGGGCCACCGGGCGGACGCCGCGACCCGGGCGTTGACCAGGATGAACACGACCGCGTACAGGGCGCCGGTGGCGGCGAAGAGCGGGGCGTAGCGGCCGGCCGTGGCGTAGTCGGGGCCGCCGGCCAGGCGGAATGCCAGCCCGCCGGCGAGCGCCGAGCCGAGCACCAGCACCGCCCCGGCGCCGGCGACCAGGGCCAGCGCGGTGAGCAGGGCCCGCCGGTCACCCCTGGCCAGCCGGGGCAGCGCGATCACCGTCACCACCTGCGGCGCCCACAGGGCCCCCTTGGTCAGCACGGTGCCGACGGCGTAGGTGCCGGAGACGTCCGGCGGCAGGAAGCGGCGGGCGAGCAGGAGATCCGCGTAGGAGACCACCAGCATCGCCAGGGTGGCCCCGCTGGCGATGAGCACCGTCCGGGTGGCGAGGGAGGGCACGGTCGGGTCGATGCCGGCGCCCCGGTTGAGGCGCACCAGCAGGGCCAGCACCAGGACCGAGGTGAGCGCGCCGGCCAGCAGCGACCCGGTGAGCCCGCCGCCGAGCGTGAGCCCGGCGACCATTCCCCCGTAGCGGCCGGCGCCGAGCAGCGCCATGCCCCCGGCGAGGCGCAGGAAGCGCTGGTCGCCCTGCAACTCGCCGAGCCAGCGGCCGGCCGCCACGACCGCCACGGTGAGCACGCCGAGCAGCAGCACCGCCGGGGCGGACAGCCGGAGCTGGACGGCGGCCACCGGCAGCGCCAGGGCGAGCAGCACGGCGGAGACGAGCACCGTGAGCAGGGTCGGTCGGGCGGTGGCGGCGCGACCGTGCCGGGCCCGGTGCACGGCGACCGCGATCTGGAGCCCGGTGCTGGCCACGCCGCCGATCGCACCCAACGCCAGGAGCGTGGCGAGCGCGCTCAGCTCCGCCGGATCGAGGTGCCGCGCGCCGAGGACGGGCACCACGTAGGCAAGCCCGTTGACGAACACGCCGGCCAGCGTCACCGCGACGCCGGCGGTGCCGAGACTCCCCGCCCGGCCGGGCTGCTCCGAATCCGTACCCATGAACCGTCCCGTGTCGCCGGCACTCCCGGCTGTGCAACGGGCGCGCGTACAGTGGCGCCACGCCGGTGCCACGCCCGGTCAGCGTAATGAGGAGGTCAACCCTGCGGGAGAGGTCGATGCTCGTCGGGCTCGGGCTGGCCGTCACCCTGCTGGTGCTGGCTCCGCTGGCGGCACCCGGTTACGTGCTCAGCTACGACATGGTCTTCGTGCCGCACCAGCCGTGGCGCGCCGAACTCGTCGCCCCGTCCGACTCGCTGCCCCGGGCGGTGCCGTTGGACGCCCTGGTGTCGCTGGCGAGCCAGGTGGTGCCCGGGTGGCTGGTGCAGCGGCTGGCGCTGGTCGCGGTGCTGCTGCTCGCCACCGTCGGCGCCGGGTTGCTGGTGCCGGCCCGGCACCCGGTCACCCGGCTGGTGGCCGCCGTCGGGTACGCGTGGACGCCCTACCTGGCGGAGCGGCTGCTGATCGGGCACTGGGGCCTGCTCCTGGCGTACGCGTCGCTGCCCTGGCTGGTGCTGGCGGTGATCCGGCTGCGGGCCGGTGGACGGCGGGCCCTGCCGCTGCTGGTGCTGGCCGCCGCCCTGGCCGCGGTGACCCCGACCGGTGGGCTCATCGCGCTGGCCGCCACCGTCGTGCTGGTGCCGCGGCGGGGCGGGGGCCGGGTCGCCGCGACCGCGATCGCCGCGGTGCTGCTGCTGAACGCGCCGTGGCTGGTGGCGGCGGCACTGACCAGGGCGGACGCCCGGACCGACCCCGACGGGGTGGCGGCGTTCGCGGCCCGGGCGGAGAACTGGAGCGGAGCGCTCGGCGCCCTGGCCGGCACCGGTGGGATCTGGAACGCGCAGACCACGCCGGCGAGCCGGTCGTCCCCGCTGGCGCCGCTGGCCACCGCCGTCGTGCTGGCCGTGGCGGTCCTCGGCTACCGGGCGCTGCGCCGCCGGTGGCCGGACGGGACCGGTGACCGGCTGGCCGTGCTGGCGGCCGGTGGCTTCCTGCTCGCCGCCCTGGGCGTGCTGCCCGGCCTGGGCGCGTCGCTGGAGTGGCTGGTGGCCACGGTGCCGGGGGCCGGGGTGCTGCGCGACGGGCAGAAGTTCCTCGTCCCGTACGCCCTGCTGGTCGCCCTGGGGTTCGCGCTCGGCGCGGAACGGCTGGCCGCGGCGGCGGGCCGGACCGGGCGGGCCGGCGCGGGCGCGGTGCTGGCCGGCGCGCTGGCGTTGCCGGTGGTGGTCCTGCCGGACCTGGCCTTCGGCGCGGCCGGCCGGCTGCGGCCGGTGGCCTATCCGGCGGACTGGGACGCCGTCGCCGCCCGCCTCGACGGTCAGCCGGGCGAGGTGCTCTCGTTGCCGCTGGGCTCCTACCGGGCGTATCCCTGGAACGGAGGCCGGACGGCGCTCGACCCGCTGCCCCGCTACGTCGACGCCGACGTCCTCGTCGACGACACGCTCTGGGTGGGCACGAGCGAGGTGAGCGGGGAGAACCCGCGCGTCGCGCAGGTGCGGCGGGTGCTCGACGCCGGTGCCCCGGTGCGGGACACCGGGGTGCGCTGGGTGGTGGTGCAGCGGGTGGCCGGCGGGCAGCGGGCGGACCCGGCGGCGTTGGTCGGGCTGCGCGAGGTGTACGTCGGCGATGACCTGACCCTGTACGAGAACCCGGCCGCGCGCGGCCCCGGCGCGCGGTGAGCTGCCGCCGGTTCCCGCCGCCGGGCCGGTATCGATCGTCCTCGCGGCCCTCCCCACTGACGCTACTTGGTGGTAACGTCCCGCGCACGCAGCTCACGAGGAGGAAGTCAGCACCATGCGCAGTGCTCTCTCGTTGGTTCTCGCCGGAGTGATCGCGGTCGCTCTCGGCGTCTTCGGGTCGGTGGCCCTGGCCACCACCCTCACCGGCACCTCGTCGTCCGAGGCCGCCAAGGCCGAGCAGGCCGCGCGGACCAGCTCGGACGGTGGCGGCGGCGCCAACAAGCCGCTGGTCTACGGCACGAGGTAGGACGGCTCCACCGGCTCCAACTGCTCCGCCGGCACCACAGCCCGAACGTTCGCGGCCCTCGTCACGAGGGCCGCGAATTTTTCGCCCGAGACCGGCCAGGTGAAGCGGGCCGCGTGCGCCCGCGCCGCCGTGCCCATCGCCGTACGCCGGCCGTCGTCGGTCAGCAGCAGCCGCACCTTGGCGACGAAGTCGTCGACGCCGTCGGCGAGCAGACCCGTCTCGCCGTCGACGAGCGCCTCCTCGACCCCGCCGGCGCCCCGGAACGCCACCGTCGGCGTGCCGACCGCCCCGGCCTCCACGATGGTCAGCCCCCAGCCCTCCTTGAGCGAGGGGGTGAGCGCGACCCAGGCGCTGGCCAGCAGCTCCCGCTTCTCGGCGTCGCTGATGAAGCCGGTGAACCGGACCCGGTCGGTGACGCCCAGCTCCCCGGCCAGCTGGCGCAGCTGCGGCTCCCACCAGCCCTGGCCGGCGACCACGAGGGTGAGCCCGGGCAGTTCGCCGGTGAGCCCGGCGACCGCGTGCAGGGCCAGCTCGACCTGCTTGTGCGGCACGAGCCGGCCGAGCACCACCAGGGACGGCTGCGGGGTGCGGGGCACCGGCCCCACCGTCATGTCGGGGGTGCCGTTGTGCACGATGGCGACCCGGGACGCGTCGATGCCGAGGGTGGCCAGCTCCTGCCGGGTGGCCGCCGAGACGGTCACGTACTGGCAGTGGCGGTAGACGCGCGGGGCGAGCCAGGACTCGACCCACCAGCCGAAGCCGGCCAGCCAGCGGCCCAGCACCACCGGCCACTGCTCGCGGTGCACGTGGTGCACCAGCGCGATGACCGGTCGGCGGGCGTACAGGGCGGACAGGAAGGGCAGGCCGTTGCCGACGTCCACGATCACGTCGGGGCGACCGCCCCGCCGCCGGGTCAGCGGCCCGAGGCCCAACGCGCCGGCCAGGTAGACGAGCGCGGCGCGCAGGTAGACGGTGTGTCGGCCGCCGCGCCGCAGCACCCGTACGCCGGCGGCGGTGGTCTCCTCGGCGGGGCCGGCGGAGTGGGTTGCGCAGAGCAGCGTGGCCCGGTGGCCCCGGCGCACGAGTTCACCGGCGATCCGCTCGACGTACACCTCCGAACCGCCGCCCTCGGGGTTCCGGGTGTCACGCCAGTTGAGGAAAAGTACGTGCCGGGTGGCGGCAGGCGGTGCTTCCACACTTACTCCTACTGCCGAGTAGTCTTCGCGTCGCGTCACACTATGGGCTTCGTCACGGCCCCCGCAATGCCCGATCGGAGGCGAGATGCAGCAGGCGCCGGCCCGCCCGGAGCTGACCGACCGACCGGACGCCACATCGAGAAGGGTGTGGCGTCTGCGCTTGGTCGCGGTCTGTCTCGGTTTGTCGGCCCTGGCGTTCCTCCAGGATCCGGGCATGATCGTCATCGACACCAAGGTGGACCTGGCGGTCGATCCGGCCGGATGGCTGAGCCGCGCCCTGCACGTCTGGGACCCCGACGGCACCTTCGGCCAGCTTCAGAATCAGGCGTACGGCTACCTCTGGCCGATGGGCCCGTTCTTCCTGCTCGGCGACGAACTCGGCATGCCGGCCTGGGTGGTGCAGCGGCTCTGGTGGGCGCTGCTCATGACGGTGGCCTGCACCGGCGTGGTCCGGCTGGCCGAGCGGCTGCACATCGGCACGCCGGCCGCCCGCCTGGTCGCCGGGGTGGCCTTCGCGCTCTCCCCCCGGCTGGTCACCGAGCTGGGCCCGATCTCGGTGGAGGCGTGGCCGAGCGCCCTCGCGCCCTGGGTGCTGGTGCCCCTCGTGGGGCTGGCCCGGGGTGGCTCCGTACGCCGCGCGGTCACCCTGTCCGCGCTGGTGGTGGCGTGCGCCGGCGGCGTCAACGCGACGGCGGTGCTGGCCGTCGTGCCGCTGGCCGGTCTCTGGCTGGTCGGCCTGCACCCGTTCCGGCTGCGGAGCCGGGCGCTGGTCGCCTGGGGGCTGGCGGTGGGCGCCGCCACCGCCTGGTGGCTGGTGCCCCTGCTGCTGCTGGGCCGGTACAGCCCGCCGTTCCTCGACTACATCGAGACGGCGCCGGTCACCACGGCCCCCACCGACATGACCACCGTGCTGCGCGGCGCCTCGCACTGGCACGCGTACCTCAACGGCGCCTACGGGCCGTCCTGGTCGGCCGGGTGGCGGCTGGCCACCGAGCAGCCGCTGGTGGTCGCCACCCTGGTGGTCGCCGGGCTCGGCCTCGCCGGCCTGGCCCGGCGCGGGATGCCGCACCGGCGTTTCCTGGTCACCGGCCTGCTGGTCGGGCTGGCCCTGGTCGGGCTAGGCCATGTCGGCGCGGTCGACGGGTTCGGCGCCCAGACGCAGCGGGACTTCCTCGACGCGGCCGGCGCGCCGCTGCGCAACGTGCACAAGTTCGACGTGGTGCTGCGGCTGCCGCTCATCCTCGGGCTCGCCCACCTGCTCGGCCTGGTGGCCCGGGCGGCCCGCGCGGGCGACCGGCCCGATGTGAACCCGGGCCTGCCCCGCCTGCTCCAGCCGGTGCGGCTGCGTGCCGTGCTGGTCACCGGCACCGCCCTCGTCGCGGTCGCCGGGGTGGCCGCGCCGGCACTGGCCGCCGGACTGCCGGCCCAGGGCAGCTTCCGGGAGGTGCCCGGCTACTGGCACCAGGCGACCTCCTGGCTGGACCGCAACCTCGGCGACGACCGGGTGCTGGTGGTGCCCGCCGCCCGCTTCCCCCGCTACCTGTGGGGCAGCCCGAGCGACGAGGTCACCCAGCCGCTGCTGGAGAGCCCCTGGGCGGTACGCAGCTCGGTGCCGCTCACCCCGCCGGGCACGATCCGGCTGCTCGACGCCGTCGAGTCGGCGCTGGCCAACGGCGAGGGCTCCGCCGGGCTGGCCGACCTGCTCGCCCGCTCCGGCGTGCGGTACCTGCTGCTCCGCTCCGATCTCGACTACGGGCGCTCGGGGGCCACCCAACCGGTGGTGGTCCGGCAGGCGCTGCAACGCTCGCCCGGTATCCGTCCGGTGCGGGCCTTCGGGCCGGAGGTCGGCGGCGGCCAACTGCCCGGCAACTTCGTCGACCACGGGCTCGACGTGAAGGTCCGGGCCCTGGAGGTGTACGAGGTCGCGCGGCCGGTGAGCCCCGTCGTCGCGTACGACGCGAAGGGCCTGACCACGGTGGTGGGCGGGCCGGAGTCGCTGCTCCAGATCGCGGCGGCCGGCCGGCTCTCCGACGCCCCGACGGTGCTCGCCGGGGACCGGCCGGCGGGGCTGGCCGACGGCCCGGTGGTGCTCACCGACGGGATGCGCCGGCGCGAGGTCGCGTTCGGGCAGCCGCACGACAACGCCTCCGCGACCATGGCCTCCGCCGACGAGGCGAGGCTCGGCGCGCCCGCCCGGGACTACCTGCCGCCGTGGGGCGAGGAGCAGGCCACCACCGTGCGCTACCTGGGCATCGGGTCGGTCACCGCGTCGAGTTCCTGGTCCGACGCCCAGCCGCTGGTCGGCGGCCGGCCGGCGCACCAGCCGTACGCGGCGCTCGACGGCAGCCTCGCCACCACCTGGCGCTCGGCGCCCGGGACGGTCACCACCCAGCAGTGGTTGGAGGTGGAGCTGACCGAGCCGCAGGTGGTCCGCGAGGTGGGCATCGTCTTCGACACCGGCGCCGACTCCCTGCCCACGAGGATCACCGTCAGCGCCGGCAACCAGCAGGCGGTGGTGGAGAACCCGGGCCAGAGCGTGCAGGTCACCGTGCCCGCCGGCTACCCGACCCGGCGGGTGCGGATCTCCATCGACGCGGTCTTCGACATCCGGGCCGGCTTCGGCGGCGTCGGCATCGCCGAGGTCACCATCCCGGGCGTGCGGGCCGAGCGCACCCTGGCCGTGCCGGCGCCCCCGGCGACCGCCGCCCCGGCCTCCGTGGTGCTCACGGCCGCCGCCGGCGCCTCGCCCTGCGTCTTCGACGAGGGCCGGCCGATCTGCGACGGCGGGCTCGTCCGGGAGTCCGAGGACGGCGACCGGATCGACCGGACGCTGAGCCTGCCGGTCGCCGCCGGCTACGACGTCGCGCTGCGGGTGCGCCCGCGTGCGGGCGGGGCACTGAACGCGCTGCTGGACGGCGGCGGCGCGGCGGCCGTCGCACGCGGGGTCAGCCCGGTGGTCGTCGCCTCCAGCGTCGGCGTTGCGCACCCCGCCGCCCGGCCGGGCGCGGTGGTCGACGGCGACCCGGCGACGACCTGGTACGCCGCCGGCTCCGACCGGCAGCCGTGGCTGCGCCTCACCTGGCCGAAACCCCAACAGATCGCCGGGCTGAAGGTGACCCTGCCGCCCACCGCGGCGGCGGCCCGCCCGTGGCAGGCGACCGTGATCGGGGACGGCGGCATGCGCGGCGGCGTCTTCGACGAGGGCGGCAGCCTGGTCTTCGACCGGCCGCTGAAGACGGACGAGATCACCGTGCTGATCTCCGACGTGGTGCCGGCCAACACCTTCGACCCGTACCGGCGGCTGTCACAGGGCCTGCCGGTCGGCGTCGGCGAGCTGACCGTGCTGCCGGACGGACCGGTGCTCCGCAACGACCCGGAGGCGCGCGTCACGCTCCCCTGCGGCTCCGGGCCCACCGTCGAGGTCGGCGCCGTACGGCGCCGTACGGCGCTGGTGGCCAGCCGGCGGGAACTGGCGGAGCTGCGCGAGGTGGACGCGCTCCTGTGCGGCGCCGGCGCGAAGGATCCGCTGCCGCTGGCCGGCGGAGAGGTGCGGGTGGTGGCGGCGGCGAGCCGGCTGGCGACGCCCACCCGGCTCGTCCTGACCCCGCACGCCGTGGTCCCGGGGCCCTCCGACGGCAGTGCGGCCGGCTCGGCGGGCGTCGCCGGCTCGGCGCAGGTGGCGGACGCCGTGCAGACCCCGGTCCGGGTGGACGGCTGGTCGGCCACCCGCCGGTCGCTGCACCTGGACGGGTACCCGGGTCAGCGGGTGCTGGCCCTGCGGGAGAACGCGAACGCCGGGTGGGAGGCCACCGCGGGCGGCGAGCGACTCACCCCGTTCGTGGTGGACGGCTGGCAGCAGGGCTGGCTGGTGCCGGCCGGGTTCTCCGGCGAGGTGCTGCTGCGGTTCGCCCCCGACGACGGGTACGTCCTGGCGCTGGGCGCCGGCGCGGTCGCGCTGGGCGGGGTCGCGGTGGCCGCCCTGCTCCCGAGCCGGGGCGTGCCGGTGGCGGTGGCGGGGCCGCCGCGTCGACGACGGCACCGGCTGCTCGCCCTCGTGTTCGGCGGGGCGGCGCTGCTGCTGGTCGGCGGCCTGGCCGCGGTCGCGGTGGCGCTGCTGGCGGCGGCCGGCGTGGTGGCCGGCCACGCGCTGGCGCCGCAACTGCACCCGCCGGACCGGCGCGGGCTGCGCCGGGTCTACCGGGTGGCCGGGCGCTGGCTGCCGGTGGCCTGCTTCGGCCTGGCCGGCTGGTACGCGGTGACCCGGGGCGGGCACACCGACGCGGCGCCTCAGTTGGCGGCGGTCGCCGCCGTGACGGTGCTCTGGTTCTCCCTCGTGCTGGCGCCGCGGCGCGGCCGGGGAGCGTTCCAGCGTTGGAAGGGGCGCTCGACGGCGTAGTAGCTGACGGCGGCGAGGACCAGCCCACCGGCGACGGTGAGCAGGAAGATCTCGCCCGTGTCGCCGGTGAAGTTCGGCCGGTCGCCCACGATGTACACCCCCTCCAGCACGAACGGGTGCCAGAGGAACAGCCCGTAGGACACCCGGCCGAGCCACCGGCCGACGGCGCCGCCGAGGACGGCCTTGGTGCGGGTGGCCGGCCCGAACGCCACCGGCAGCACCAGCATCACCGCCACCAGGGCGTACAGCGCCATCTTCAGCCCGAACTGGGCGGCGGTGGGCTCGGCCAGGTCGCGGGGACCCACGATCGGCGTGGTGGCCACGGCCAGGGCGGCCAGCGCGACCGACCAGCAGGCCAGCGGCGCGGCGCCGAGGTCGTCCAGCCACCGCCAGCGGTGACCGGTGCCGGTGCGCAGCGACACGTGGACGGTCGCCAGCGCCATGCCGGCGCCGAACCAGCCGGCGTACGAGGGCAGCCACATGGTGTGCAGGCCCAGGTCGAGCAGGCCGAACCCCATCAGGGCCACCCAGGCGGCGGTGATCGCCAGCCCCGCCGCGACGATGAGGACGGCGGACCGGCCGGGACGCCAGCGCCGCCGGAGCAGCAGCGCGGCGAGCAGCGGCAGCAGCAGGTAGAAGGCCGCCTCGGTGGCCAGGCTCCAGGTCTGGCTCAGGCCGTGGCGCAACTGCCGGGGCTCGTAGATCTGGGCCAGCGCCAGGTGCCGCCACCAGTCGCCGGCGGCCGTCGGCTGGTTCTGCGGCAGCACCAGCAGGCAGACCACCACGGTCAGCCAGTAGGCGGGCAGGATGCGGGTCGCGCGGCGCCACAGGTAGCGCCGGGCGGAGGGGGACCGCTGCCCGGTGGCCGACGCGTGGGCGTACGGACGGAAGAGCAGGAAGCCGGAGAGCACGAAGAAGACGGCGACGCCCACGTCGAGGCGGGACAACCAGCTGCCCAGCCCCGAGTCGCCGGTGTTCGCACCGGTGGCGAACCCGACGTGGTGCCCGACGACGGCCAGCGCGCCGATCACCCGTACGGCGTCCAGCGCGGGCAGTCGGCGGAGGTCGTGATCCGGAGTTGGGGCAGACATCAACCGTCCAGAGGGTCGCGTGAATATGTAACCCGGGAGTAACCTGCGGCCAAGTTTAGGGACAGGACCGCTCGCCGGACACCGGCTGACTGTCTTTGTTGGGAGGATCAGTGAAGGCTCGTCTGGGCGCCGTGCTGTTCGGGATAGGCGTCTTGTGTCTTGTGCTCGCCGCGGGAGCGGCGTTCTTCGTGGCACCGACGGTGACGAAACTGCCGTACGACCTCAAGCTGTGCAACGCGGAGGGCAAGCCGGAGGGCTGCCTGAAGTCGAGCGTCGCGGTGGCGGAGAACGCCAAGTTCCTGCAGCTCAAGAAGGATGCCCCGCCGACGGTGCAGACCGGCTCGCTGGAGGCCACCACCGAGGTGGCGCCGCAGGCCGGCAACACCGAGGCGGAGATGACCGGTGACCTGGAGGGCAAGGCGGTCGTCTGGGGCGCGTACGGCACGGTGAAGTGGGTCCAGACCGGCGAGGTGATCAGCCAGTACTCCGCGGAGCTGGCCCTGGACCGGCGCACCGCCGCGGCGGTCGGCTGGGACAAGCAGTTCCTCCAGGCCGACGGCCCGGAGGGGCCGAGCGAGGTTGCCTTCGGCGGGCAGACCTACAAGTTCCCGTTCCACACGGAGCGCAAGGACTACGAGTACTTCGACCGGGACGTGCGCAAGGCGCTGCCGATTCGGTTCGACGGCACCGAGAAGATCAACGGCACGGAGGCGTACCGGTTCCAGCAGGTCATCGAGGAGACCGACCTGGGCATGCCGGCTGAGCGGGTCGGTGGCCTGCTCGGGGCGTTCGCTCCGGGCGCGACCAGCGGCAAGGTGATGTACAGCAACACCCGCACCATCTGGGTCGAGCCGGTCAGCGGCAACTTCGTCAAGGTGCGGGAACAGCAGAAGAAGACGCTGGTGCCGAACCAGGGCACGCCCACCGCGCTGCTGGACGCCGACTTCGTCTACACCGACCAGACCATCGCGAACAGCGTCGAGTCGGCCGGTAAGAACCGGGACAAGCTGCTGCTGATCGGGCGGACCATTCCGCTCGTGCTGACGGTCGTCGGCGCGCTGGCGCTGATCGTCGGGCTCTGGCTGGTGCTGGCCGGACGCCGGGCCACCGCCGCCGCGCGGCACCGCGCCGCCGAGGGGGACGCCGACGCCGCCACGGCGCCCGCGCCGCGGACGTCGTCCGAGCAGGTGACCTCCGGGGCGTCCGGGCGCGACGGCGAGGCCGGGCGCCGGTAGCGGGCCGTCGACCGACGCCCACGGGTGGGCGTCGATCACCGGCTGCCAGATGACGGGCCGCCACCGTCGTCCTCGTACGCGGGGCGACGGTGGCGGCCTTTCTGCGCGTACGGGACTCGTCGTTACGGAACCGTAACCTGCACGGCTTCCCGTCACCGACGGTCGCAGGGCGGGCGGCGATGCGCCCTCTTTGCGAGGAAAGTAATAGATAGGCATCGATAAGCCTCGGAGGGTCCTGTGGCGGGGCGTCACCGAGCGTCATTCCGGCCGTGCCGACCGTCGATCCGGGCCTTGTGGCCCACGTCTCGGCGGGGCATCATCGTCGCACGTTCGTTACTCATCGGTAACTGTGGCCGCTCGGGCGCGGGGACGTCGCCGGCCGATCGGGCGACCCGCGCGGAAGCCCCCGGAGGAGGAAGACCGTGCAGCGGATCCCCTACGCGGTGGTCGCCTCGGTCACGGCGCTCTTCTCGCTGATCGGGGTGAACCTGGGCGGCTTCCTCGCCGCGCCCGGCCCGACGCCGGTGCACGCCGTGGCGCCGCGGACTCCCGACTGCCCGACCCCCACTCCGAGCCAGGACGGCACGCGTCCGGCACCGACCGGTACGCCTGCGGTGCCGAGCGGCACGCCTCCGGCACCGACCAGCACGCCTCCGGCACCGACGAGCGCGCCTCCGGCACCGGGGGGCGGACCGGGTGCGGCGCCGTTCCCGAGCGCCACCGGCGCCGCCCCGCCCCCTCCTACGGGTGACGGGAACGCCGTCCTCGACGGCATCGGTGACCGCCTTGGCGGCGGCCGGGAGGACGACGAGGCCCCCCGCGCGACGCTGCCGGACGCCCCGACCATCCGCCCCACGACCCCGGCCCCGACCTCAGCCCCGGCCGAGCCCACCACCCCGGCCAGGCCCACCGCTTCGACGACGGCCAGGCCCACCGTCCCGGCCAGGCCCACCGCTTCGACGACGGCCAGGCCCACCGTCCCGGCCAGGCCCACCGCTTCGACGACGGCCAGGCCCACCGCCACAGCCTCGGCTCGGCCTGATGCTCCCGGCACGCCGTGCGCGCCGGCCAGCCCGACGCCGGGCCGGCCCGGTGACGTGGTGGCGGGCGAACCACTGCCGCGGGTCGCCCCCGATCCCGGGCAGCCGGTGGTGGCGGCGGTGCCGTCGAAGCTCACCGGCTCGAAGGTGACGATGGACGGGCTGCGGTTCGAGGGCATCGTCGACCTGCCCACCGCCGACGGCAGCCTGCGGGTCCTGAAGTTCACGATGGACCGGGCGGTGACCGAGGACTTCCTGCTCCGCGCACCCGGGCCGGCCGACCGGACGATGCGGTTCGCCACGGACGAGCTGACGGTGCAGGGGGACGTCGCCTTCTACGCCACCCGGTTCGTCGGGCGGCTGCTCGGCATCAAGATCACGCTGACCCCGGACCTGCCGTTCCCCGACGGCCTGCCGGTCACGTCACCCGTTCCGATCACCTTCACCGAGCCGGCCATGGAGCTGGCGTTCGTCACCAGCGACACGCTGACCGCCCGGCCGGCGTTGGAGCTGACCCTCTCCTGACCTCACTCCACCACCACCCGGTGCGGGGCCGGTGTCCCTCCGGCCCCGCACCGCCGGCTCAGAGGCGGGCGAGCGCCTTGCGTAACGGGTCGAGCCCCAGCGAGCCGAGGTCGAGCGCCTGGCGGTGGAACTCCTTGAGGTCGAAGTCGGCGCCCTTGCGGGCCTTCGCCTCGTCACGGGCCTGGAGCCAGATCCGCTCGCCCACCTTGTAGGAGGGGGCCTGCCCCGGCCAGCCGAGGTAGCGGTTCAGCTCGAAACGCAGGTTCTCGTCCGGCACCCGGCAGTGCGCCCGCATGAACTCCCAGCCCAGTTCCGGCGTCCAGCGCTCGCCGGGGTGGAAGCCGAACGGGTTGTCCTTCGGGATCTCCAGCTCCAGGTGCATGCCGATGTCGACGATCACCCGGGCGGCCCGGAACGCCTGCCCGTCGAGCATGCCGAGCTTGTCGCCCGGATCCTCCAGGTAACCCAGCTCGTCCATCAGCCGCTCCGCGTAGAGCGCCCAGCCCTCGCCGTGCCCGGAGACCCAGCAGAGCAGCCGCTGCCAGCGGTTGAGCAGCTCGGCCCGGACGGCGGTCTGGGCGACCTGGAGGTGGTGACCCGGCACGCCCTCGTGGAAGACGGTGGTCACCTCGCGCCAGGTGGAGAAGTCGGTGACGCCCTGCGGCACCGCCCACCACATCCGCCCGGGGCGGGAGAAGTCCTCGCTCGGGCCGGTGTAGTAGATCGCGCCGTCGCTGGTCGGGGCGAGGCAGCACTCGATGCGGCGTACCTGCTCCGGGATGTCGAAGTGGGTGCCGTGCAGGTCGCCGATGGCCTTGTCGGCGAGCGCCTGCATCCAGTCCCGGAACGCCTCCTTGCCCCGGATCGTCCGGGCGGGGTCGGCGTCGAGCGCCTCGACCGCCTCGTCGATGGTGGCGCCCGGGCCGACGATCCGGCCGGCCACCGCCCGCATCTCGGCCTCCAGCCGGGCCAGTTCCTCGAATCCCCAGGCGTACGTCTCGTCGAGGTCGACCCTGGCGCCGAGGAAGTACTGCGACGCCAGCTCGTAGCGCTCGCGACCCGCGGCCTGCTTCTCCCGGCCGAGCGGGGCCAGCTCGGTGCGGAGGAACTGGCCGAACTCGGCCGTCGCCGCGGTGGCCGCCGCCGCGCCCCGCCGCAGCTCGGCGCCGAGGGTGCCGTCGGCGCCCAGCCGCTCGACCAGCCCGTGGAAGAAGTTGTCGCCGTCCGGGTCGACCCAGATGTCGCACTGCTTGGCGACCTCAACGAGCTGGACCCGGGCGCTGACGTGGCCGGCGGCGGCCGCCTCGCGCAGCGTCGCCTTGTAGCCCTCCAGGGTGCTCGCGAAGCGGTTGAGCCGGGCCGCCACGTTGGCCTTGGCGTCGTCACCCTCGGTCGGCATCAGGTCGAAGACCATGCGGACCTCGTGCAGACCGCTGGAGATCACGTTGACCTCGCTGCTCGCCTCGCCGGCGTCGTAGCGGGCGAGGTCGAGGCCGAGCCGCTCCTGCATGGCCTCCTTGGCGGTCCGCTCCGCCTCCGACTCCGGCTCGGTCATGTCCAGTTCGGCCAGCGTCCGCCGGGTCAGCTCCGCGCGGGCCGTGTATCCGTCGGGCGACAGGTCGTCGAGCTGGTCGTCGTAGCCGGCGATGCCGACGTAGGTGGCGCCGATCGGGCTCAGCGGCGCCCACTCGGCCACGTAGCGGTTCGCGAGGTCATCGATTCGTCCCACGCTGCGACCCTACGTGAGGGCACCGCCGGGTTGTCGAACGCGTTCTGCGTGTTCAGGGCGGCACGCCACGGCGTGCGCCTCCTCGCAGTGGCCAACGCGTCACCGGGCTAGGCGGTTTCTGTGGTGATCGACACGGCGTGGAAAAAGTCGCGGGACTTCGTCGTACGGCTGCGGCAGAGTGTCAGGGGTGACAGTGGATTCCACTCCTGACCGGGCGGCGCTGCGGAGCTGGCTGCCCGGGTTCCTGGCGCTGGCCGCCATCTGGGGCTCCAGCTTCCTGTTCATCAAGATCGGCATTGGGGAGCTGCATCCACTCCACCTCACCCTCTACCGGGTCGCCGCCGGCGCGGCGACCCTGTTGCTGGTGCTCGTCGTGCTCCGCGACCGGCTGCCCGCCGAGCCCCGGGTCTGGGCGCACCTGACCGTGGTCGCCGCGTTCGGCGTCGCCGTGCCGTTCACCCTGTTCGGCTACGGCGAGCAGCGCGTCGAGTCGATGCTCGCGGGCATCTGGAACGCCACCACCCCGCTCATCGTGCTGCCGCTGGCCGTGCTGGTGTTCCGCACCGAGCGGCTGACCGCGCGTCGGGCGGTCGGCATGGCGCTGGGTTTCGCCGGGGTGCTGGTGGTGCTCGGGGTCTGGCAGGGGGTGGGCGGTGCCCACTTCACCGGGCAGCTCATGTGCCTGGGCGCGGCCGCCTGCTACGGCGTCGCCATCCCGTACCAGAAGAAGTTCGTCGCCGGCAGCGCGCACTCCGGGCTCTCGCTCTCGGCGGCGCAGCTGCTGGTCGCGACCGCCCAGCTCGCGGTCGTCGCGCCGCTGGTGGCGGGGGCGCCGCCGGCCCCGACCGGCCTCTCGGCCGAGGTGCTCGGCAGCGTGCTCGCGCTCGGCGCGCTCGGCACCGGCCTCGCCTTCGTCATCAACCTGCGCAACATCCGGGTCGCCGGGGCGAGCACCGCCTCTACCGTGACCTACCTGGTGCCGGTGTTCGCGGTGCTGATCGGCGCCCTGGCCCTCGACGAGCGGCTCACCTGGCACCAGCCGGTGGGCGCGCTCATCGTGCTGTTCGGCGTCGCCGTCTCGCAGGGCCTGATCGGCCGCCGGCCCGCACCCGCCGGTGTCGCCGGGCCGTCCACGGCCCGTGCCCCCGAGCCGTCCGTGCCCGCCGCCACCACCGTGTCGGCCGCCACCGTGACCGTGCCGGCGGATGCCACGACCGTGCCGGCCGCCGCCGTGCAGCCCGTTTCCTCCGGGGCGGCCGACCCGGCGGTGCCTGCCGCGCCGGCTGCCCGCTGCTGAGCGGCCCCGGCCGTCACCACGGGGACCGTCGGGCCCGCTGCGACGTGGTCCCACGGACGGGGCAGCTCGACAGCGGGCCGCCGGCCATCGCCCGGGAACCGCCGGCCATCGCCCGGGAACCGCCGGCCATCGCCGGCCACCACCCGGGTCGCGGGGGGCCATCGTCCGGGTCGCCGGCCAGGGCGCCGTCCGGCAGTACGGCAGCCAGGGGTCAGCCGGCGGCGTGCCCGCGGGCCCAGTCGACCAGCCGGTCGGCGTCCCAGGTGTTGACCACCCGGTCGGCGGGCACCCCGCACAATGCGGCGCGCTCGCAGCCGAACCGCTGCCAGTCGAGCTGCCCGGGGGCGTGCGCATCGGTGTTGACGGCGAAGTCGCAGCCCGCCTCCAGCGCCCGGCGGATGAGCCGCTTCGGCGGGTCCTGCCGCTCCGGCCGCGAGTTGATCTCGACGGCCACCCCGTGCTCGGCGCAGGCGGCGAAGACGGCGTCGGCGTCGAAGTCGCTCTCCGCCCGGGTACGCGGCCGGTGCGCCCGGTCGCCCGGTCCCTTCACCCCGGCGGGCCGGGACGCCACCATCCGCCCGGTGCAGTGGCCGAGGATGTCCAGGTGCGGGTTCGCGATCGCGGTCAGCATCCGCCGGGTCATCTTCGCCCGGTCGTCGTTCAGGCCACTGTGCACCGACCCGACCACCACGTCGAGGCGGGCCAGCAGCTCCTCGTCCTGGTCGAGCGACCCGTCGGCGAGGATGTCCACCTCGATGCCGGTCAGGATCCGGAAGCCCTCCGGCAGCGCGTCGTTGACCTTCGCCACGTGGTCGAGCTGCCGGCGCAGCCGGTCGGCGGTCAGCCCCCGGGCCACCTTCAGCCGGGGCGAGTGGTCGGTCAGCACCACGTACTCGTGGCCCAGCTCGACCGCCGCGAGCGCCATCTCCTCGATGGGCGAGCCACCGTCGGACCAGTCGGAGTGGGTGTGGCAGTCACCGCGCAGCGCCGTGCGCAACGCGGTGGCCGCCGCGTCCAGGTCCGTGCCCTCCGTGGCGAGCAGCCGGCGCAGGTAGACCGGCTCCTCGCCGGCTAGCGACTCGGCCACGCAGCGGGCGGTGACGTCGCCGACCCCGGACAGCTCGGTGAGCTTGCCGGCGCGGGCCCGTTCGGCCAGTTCGCTTCCCGGCAGCGCGGCGAGGGCCGTGGCCGCCGACCGGAACGCCCGGACCCGGTAGGTCGCCTCGTTCGCCCGTTCCAGGAGGAAGGCGATCCGGCGTAGGTCGGCGATGGGGTCCCGGGCGCTCATGCCATGGAAAATACGCCTCCGCGCCGCCGGTCGTCAGACGACCGACGGCGCGGAGGCTCACGGGATCAGGAGTGCGGCAGCTTCACCAGCGACCGGTCGCCGATACCGAGGGTGGTCGGGTTGTTCCCGATCGCCGACCAGACCTCCACCCGTACGGTGCCGTTCGACAGGTTGCCGAGGGCGCCGGTGGCGGAGTGCAGGCCGCTCTGCTGGGTGTAGCGCTCGTACCCGGGAACCGGGTCGGTGGCGAAGTAGCGGTACGTCTCCACCCGCTCCCAGCTGCCGTTGCCCGTCAGGTCGTAGGAGACCCGCACCTGCACCCCGTTGCCGACCGCGTTGCCGGCGTCGAGGAACAGGTCGAAGGCGGTCTGCCCGCCGCCGTACGCCAGGTCCAGGCCCGTCGCGGTGAAGACCTGCGGGTTGGTCGGCGTGCCGTCGCGGTTCGCGCCGCCCGCGCCGGCCACCGTGGCGGTCGCCGGGCCGCCGGCCGCGGCCAGCCCGCCACCCGGCAGCAGGTACCGGGTGGGGAAGTCCGCCGACGGCGGCGGGGTGGTGGGCGGCGGGGTCGTCGGCGGGGCCGTGGTGGGCGGGGTGGTCGTCGGCGGGGTGGTCGTGGGCGGCGGCGTGCCGGTGACCCCACCGGTCGCGGTGCCGCCGCTCCAGGTGTACGCCCCGCTGGTGGCCGTCTTCCCGGCGGGCACGGCGAGCCGGGTGCCGTCGGAGAAGGTGACCGTCAGCGGCGCGGCGGTGATGTTGCTCGCCACGTAGGTGCGGACGCCGTTGCGCTGGAACACCGCCGCCAGCGGGTGGTTGGCCGTGACCGGGGTGTGCACCGTCCCGAGGGCGGCGAGGTTGCGGATCCAGTGGAAGGTGTGTGCCCGGCTCTCGCCCTCCTCGGGCGTGTACCCGGGGTTCGCGCGGAGCTTCGCCAGCGCCGCGTCCGGGTCGCCGAGCGCCAGGAACTGCCAGAGGATGTCCTGCCACACGGTCGGTTCCCCGCCGTTGTTGCGCACCAGCTCCTGGTAGTTGGCCCGGTTGGAGGCCGGGTACTGGCCGAGGTAGAGGTGCCCGCCGGTGACCGGGAGCATGTTGATGCCCTGGATCATCTCCGGGTCGGCGCTGAACCAGGTGGCGTACGCGCCGCCGTCGCCCCAGACCATGCCGACCGTGGAGTGCCCGAACGCCTCCGGGTAGTTCTCGTTCGTCACGTCGAACCAGTACTCGTGGATCGCCGCGGCCTGGGTGGTGTGGATGAAGATGCCGGCGTCGCGTACGGCGGTGTTGCCGGTGGCCTGCCCCCACTGGATGAGGGCGTTGGCGAAGTTCATCCCCTCGGACGAGGACTCCTGGTTGTTGCCGGCGTTGAACGAGCCGTGCCCGGCGGCCCAGTCGTGCCCGGCGTAGATGTCGAAGTCGCGCAGGTACGGGAAGCGGTTGTCGCTGCGGTCGTAGTTGTTCGCGTCCCGGATCAGCAGGTCGATCATGCCGCCGTACTGGTCCTGCCGGGCCCAGGTCGGGTCGAACTTGGCCAGGGTGGCGGCGGCGGCGATGTAGTAGCCGTAGTGGAAGTGGTGGTCGTTGAGTTCCTGGTCGGAGCCGTAGGAGGCCGGGTAGCCGATCAGGGTCCCCCAGTTGCGGTCGTAGTGGAAGACGCCCTCGGTCTCGCCGGGCGTGGCGGTGAGCCAGTCGTTGAGCGTGCTCCGGATGGCGTTCAGCGCGGAGGTCCGGGTCTCGGCGTCGCCGACCTGGTCGGCGATCTCGGCGATCCGGGCGGCCCGGCCCAGGCCCTTGCCCGTCCAGTAGGTGTCGCCGCCGCGCTGGTCCATCGGGTTGCCCCTGACCGCGGCCAGGTGGTTGCGCAGCGTCGTCAGGTCCGCCCCGGTGCCGGTGGCGACGGCGGGGACCTCCGGCAGTACGCCGTTGAACTTCATCGAGGTGCGGAACGCGTTGACGCCGGTGAGCACCTTCATCCGGCCGCGCGCCGACGGGTAGGTGAGCACCAGCGGGGTGGAGCCGGTCAGCGACCGCCACTGGTGCGGGTAGAGGCTGACGACCGTCTGGTTCGCCGTGCCCTCCCGGGCGGTCGTGGTGAGGGCGTACGTGGTGTTGACGGTGCTGGTCGCCTGGTCGTAGGCGTACGAGACCCGGGTGCCGGTGACGTGCGCGTGGGCGTACCGGCCGTAGGTGGTGGCCAGTTCGGCGCGGGACGCGGCGTCGGTGCTCGGGGTGGTGGGCAGCAGGGCGACCGAGAAGTAGCCCCTGCCGGCCAGGTTGGAGGTGATCCGTCCACCGTTGACGGACCAGGTGGCGCCGGTGGGCGCGTACGCGACGTAGTCGTGCCCCCGGACGGTGAAGCCGATCGTGGCGCCGCTGTTCGACCAGACCGTGGCGCTGCCGCCGGTGGCGTTGACCAGGGCGTCGCCGCCGCTGGTGCGGAAGTACGCGAACGGCAGGCCGTGGCCGATGGTGGCGCGCAGGGTCCGGGCGCCGTCGTTCCAGTACGGGGTGACCGTCCAGTCGGTCCAGCCGTCGACCTTGACGACCGGGGCGCCGAGCCCGGCGATGCCGACCCGGATGTCCTCGGAGTACGTGTACTTGAACTCGCCGACGCCGGTGGCGGTGCCGCTGATCGTGGGCGTGGAGGTGGCCGACAGGCCGAGGCCGTCGCCGGCCGGCTGGTAGGAGACCGGGTGCGCGTGCAGCGGCTCGCTGTAGGAGCAGTTGGTCCGCTTCCACAGCAGCGACGACCACCAGTCGTTGGTGGGGATCGGCCCGGCGGGCGCGTCGGCGGTGGCGAACTGCCGGGGGTTGGTGGTCATGTCTCCGCAGCCGGTGGGCAGGGGGCCCACGCGGTCCGTGGTGTAGCTGCCGGCGCCGACGGTGGCGGCCTGGGCGGGGGTGGTGGTCACGACGGCGAGGCCGCCGAGGGCGAGGGCCAGGGCGGAGGTGGCCGCCACGGCCCAGGTGCGGCGTGTCGCAGGAGGTGTCACAGTGCCTCCGGTCGGGGAGCGCCGGTCGGGGACGGGCGCGTTCTGCGGGCGAATTGTGTGGAAAGGGGCCTCAGAGAGCGCTCTCTTGCAGCGGGACGCTAGCCCAGCGCCGAGACTTCCGTCAATGTTTCCGACCGATGAAGCGCTGATGACGACAAACGGGAGCGGTCGTCAGGCGGCCGGCGGCGCCTTCGGGCAGCCGTGCCGGCGGTGCCAGGCGGCCACCTCGGCGGCCGGTTCCTTGTTGCCCTTGCGCCGCCACGAGTTCAGGTACGGCGCCGGCCAGACCACGCCCCGGCGGATCCACCAGCCGTCCCGGCCGGTGCACGGCGGGGAGATGCCGAAGTGCAGGTGGCAGACGTTGTTCGCGTTGCCGGTCCGGCCCACCTCGCCGAGCCGCTGCCCGGCGCGCACCCGTACCCCGGCGTCGATGCCGTCGGCGATGCGGCGCAGGTGCGAGCCGTAGTAGCGCACCCCGTCGTCGCCGAGCAGCGACACCGACAGCCCGCCGTTGTGCGGCCCCCGCGGCCCGCGCCTGTCGAACCGGTCGACCCGGCTGACCTCCAGCAGCACGCCGTCGGTCACCGCCACGACCGGCTCGCCGCAGTCGGCGAAGATGTCCGTCCCGGGGTAGGCCGAGTGGGTCGGGTGGTAGGCGACGTTCGCCGCGCGTACCGGGAAGACGTGCGGCAGCCCGGCGCGGGTCGACGCGGTCGACGGGCCGGTCGGGGCGGCGGCCGTCGGGGTGCCGGCGCCGGTCGGGCTGGCGGCCGGCGGCGCGGGCTGCGCGGCCGTCGCCGGCAGGCTCGGGCGGGGTTCGCCGGGCGTCGTCCCGGGCCGCGTCGTCGCGCAGCCGGCGGCCAGCACCGGCACGAGCACCAGCAGGACCGGGTACGCCGGGCGCGCGCGGCGTCCGATCGTCGGCGAGGGCATCCGGTCATCCTGACAGAGTCGGTACGGTGGTGGAGGCGCACGGCAGAAGGGGAGGGGTCGATGACGACCGGACGGTACGCCTTCCCGCCCGAGCCGGACGCCGGGTTCCGGCCGGCGCCACGGGTCCCCTCGGGGCTCTTCCCGTCCGGGCCGCCGTCCCAGCCCACCTACCGCGAACCGCACCCGGTCACCGGCGCGGGCGTCGCGTCCGGCGCCGCCGTGGCGGCCGTCTGGCTGCTCCTGTTCGGCCTGCTCGGTCGTGGCGTGTCCGGGTACGCCTGGTGGACGCTGCTGGCCGGCGGGCTGGCCTGGCTGGCCGCGTTGCTGCTGGTCCGCGCGGGCGACCGGGGCGTGGCCACCGGGATCGCGATCGTCACCGCCGGCGGGTGGAGCATCGCCGCCGCCATCGTGACGGTGCGGTGGGCGTCGAGCGGGGACTGGCCGCTCTGGTGAGCCCGGTCCGGCCCCTTCCACCCGGGCCGCGACCCGCCTCCCGGGACCCGCTCCGGCGGGCCCGTGGCTGCGCTGCGTCGCGGGCCGGCTGCGCAGCGAATCCCGCCTTGACGTGGCCGCCCGAACTCGGCACCCTCGGCGGTATGGCCTGGACCACTCCGCGGCTCGATCCCGAGCGCAGCCGCCGTCGCCAGCAGCTCCTCGCCGAGTTGGCGGGCGCCCGGGCGGTACGCCAGCGCGTACGGCCGCAGCGGGTGCGCAGCGAGCGCCTGCGGGAGCTGATCGCCACCCGGCGCCGGGTCGCCGGCTGACGACAGGCAGACTTTCCCCAGGATTGACCGGCCCTTCGGGGCGTTGACCGGTCGCCTGCCGACCCGACCGGCTAACGTGCACGCGTAACGGGTCGGCCTGCCGAGGCTCTTTTGGGGGAACCGTGTCGTACTTCGCTGCGGCCGTCGTACGTGACGACAGCGGTTGGACGGCCGCCGAGGTGAACCTGCGGGGCGTCACCGACATCGAGGACGTCGCCGACCGGCTGCGCGACGTCGACTCCGACGCCGACCTGTCGCTGCTCTTCGTCGAGGCGGACGACACGTACCTGGTGGTCATGCGCCTGGACGAGGGGGAGGACCTGCGGGTCTTCGGCTCCGACTCGGCCTACGCCGAGGAGTCCCGGCTGGGCGCCCTGCTGGTCGGCGACCTGAAGACCTCGGTGACCGGGCTGGACGACACCGAGGAGCCGCGCCCGTCCGGCCGCGGCGACGACGACACCGAGCAGCCCGCCGTCGACCCCGAGGCCGACCCGGTCGGCGAGGCCGACCTCCTGGCCGACCTGGGCATCTCCGCGCAGAAGCTGCTCAACCTCTGCACGCGGGAGGGCATGATGCCGGGCGACGTCACCGCCGAGGTGTGCCAGGTGCTCGGCTGCGCCGACGAGGTCGAGGAACTGCGTGAGGTCTGAGCCGTCCGGGCCGGGCCGGGCCGGGGCGGGCGGCGCCGAGCCGGCCGACGCCACCGATCCGGCGCTGGGCACCGTACGCCCCGGGCAGCCGACCCCGGGCGCGGCGGGCCGGGTCGGACCCGGCGCCCACGAGGGGCTGGCCGAGCCGGACGGCGCCGGCCGGCGGCAGCGGCACGAGCTGTGGATGCGCCGGGCGCTGGAGGTGGCCGTGACCGGGCCCGACAGCCCGACCGGCGCGGGCCCCGACGCCGCCGACGACATCCCGGTCGGCGCCGTGCTCTACGGGCCGGACGGCACCGAGCTGGCGATCGGGCGCAACGAGCGGGAGTTGACCGGCGACCCGACCGCGCACGCCGAGGTGCTGGCGCTGCGCCGGGCCGCCGAACGGCTGGGCCGCTGGCGGCTCGACGGCTGCACCCTGGTCGTCACCCTGGAACCCTGCACGATGTGCGCGGGGGCGCTGGTGCTGTCCCGGGTGTCCACCGTGGTCTTCGGCGCCTGGGAGCCCAAGACCGGGGCGGCCGGGTCGCTGTGGGACGTGCTGCGCGACCGCCGGCTCAACCACCGGCCGGAGGTCTACGGCGGCATCCTGGAGTCGGAGAGCGCCGCCATCCTGCGCGCCTTCTTCCGCTGACGGGCTCAGGCACCCGTCGGGGCGGGCCGGAGCAGGGTCGCAGCCACCGCGCGGGCGGTGTCGGTCCACGGGGTGGGGCGCAGGGTCGCCGGGTCGAGCCGGACGATCGCCCGCGCGCCCTCCGCGTGCACCGTGCCGCCGTCCAGCGACTGGAACCGGTAGGCGTACCGGGCGCTGCTGGTGCCGAAGTGGTCGAGCCAGAAGTGCACCGCCACGGGTCCGGTCCCGGTGACCGGCGTCCGGTAGCTGATGGTGAACTCGCGTACGGCGTGGAAGACGTCCGGCGCGCTGTGCCGCCCGCCCTGGAACGAGACGCCGTGCTCCGCCCAGTACCCGGTCAGGGCCCGTTCGAGCAGCACCGCGTACCGGGCGTTGTGCAGCAGGCCGAACGCGTCGAGGTCGTCGAAGTGCACCGCGACGTGCGCGACGTGACCGAACTCGGCGGCGGGCTGGTCGACGATGGCGTGGCTCATGAGATGCCTTCCGGTAGCAGGTTCGGATCGGGGCACAGCGCCCGCAGGCGGTTCAGCAGGCCCTGGCGGGCGTGCCGGTAGGCGGTGTCGGGGTCCAGCAGGCGGGAGCGCATCGCGGCGGTGATCCCGAGCGCGTCGATCTCGTACGCCAGCTGAGAAACGTCCACGTCGGCGGGAAGCTCGCCGGCGGCGACCGCCTCGCGGACGAGTTGTTCGAGGAACGCGGTCCAGCGGCCGAACACCTCGGCGAGCCGGTCCCGGACCGGGCCGGGACGCGCGTTGTACTCGAAGTCGGCGCTGGCGAAGAAGCAACCGCCGGGAAGCACCCGGGCGGCGAAGAAGTCGATCCGGGCCTGGTGCAGCGCCCAGAGCCGCCGTACGCCCCGGGGGGCGCGCAGGGCCGGCTCGATGACCCGTTCCCGCTGCTGCTCGACCGCCCGGTCGACCGTGGCGAGCTGGAGCGCCTCCTTGGAACCCCAGTGCGCGAAGAGGCCGGACTTGCTGACGCCGAGCGTGTCGGCCAGCTGGGCGAGGGAGAGCCCGTGCAGGCCGACCTCGGTGGCGAGGACCACGGCGGCGTCCAGCGCGGCGGCGCGGGTCCGGTCGCCCCGCGCGACGCGTCCGTCGACTGTCATGGGCTGAGGCTAATAAATAAGCACGACCGTTCGTACAGTTTATCCGCGTGACCGTGGTCACGAAACCGCCCCGCCGTCCGGAGGGACGACGGGGCGGTTGCCGAGTGGAACTCAGGCGACGATCGTGTCCAGGGCGATCTCGACCATCTGGCTGAAGGTCTGCTCACGCTCCTCGGAGGTGGTCTTCTCGCCGGTCTTGATGTGGTCGCTGACGGTCAGCAGGGTCAGGGCACGGGCCTTGAAGCGGGCCGCGATCGTGTAGAGCGCCGCCGACTCCATCTCCACCGCCAGCACGCCGTAGTCGGCGAGGGCGTCGTAGAGGTCCGGGCGGTCGGTGTAGAAGGCGTCCGCCGCCAGGATCGGCCCGACCCGCATCGCGATGCCGCGCCGCTCGGCCACCTCGACCGACGTACGCAGCAGCCCGAAGTCGGCCACCGGGGCGTAGTCGATCAGCCCGTCGAAGCGCATCCGGTTCATGTTCGAGTCGGTGGACGAGCCGATGGCGGCGATCACGTCGCGCAGCCGCAGGTCCTCGGTCAGGGCCCCGCAGGAACCGACCCGGATCAGGCTCTTCACGCCGTACTCGTTGACCAGCTCGTGGGCGTAGATGGAGGCGGAGGGCATGCCCATGCCGGAGCCCTGGACGGATACCTCGACGCCGTTGTGGCGGCCGGTGAAGCCCAGCATGCCCCGGACCGTCGAGTAGCACTGCGCGCCCTCGAGGTAGGTCTCCGCGATCCACTTGGCCCGCAGCGGGTCGCCCGGCATCAGGACCCGCTCGGCGATCTCTCCCGGCTTCGCGCCGATGTGCGTACTCATGGCAAGGATCCTGCCAGGCCGCCCCGGGGCATACCGGTTCGGCGTCCGAACCCGGGGTCATGTACCCTTCTCGGCGGTGGCGTGTCCGAGTGGCCTAAGGAGCACGCCTCGAAAGCGTGTGAGGGTTTACGCCCTCCGCGGGTTCAAATCCCGCCGCCACCGCTCGTGACATGCGAGAACGCCCGGACGATCCGCGAGGATCGCACCGGGCGTTCTGCTTGTGGCCGGTGTGAACAGGCCCTCGCGACTCGCACCCGCTCCGGCGAGGGCTGCATGCGAGGACGCCTGTCAGCTCACGAATTGACAGGCGGCACTACCCTCTGCCCCGATGGTCCGCCTTTACGGGAGAAGCATCGGATGCCGGTCAGCGCTCGGTGGAAAGAGCAGGGGCAGTTTCTCAGACTTGCG
Organism: Micromonospora sp. NPDC047812; assembly: GCF_040704175.1. Lineage (NCBI taxonomy): Bacteria > Bacillati > Actinomycetota > Actinomycetes > Micromonosporales > Micromonosporaceae > Micromonospora > Micromonospora sp. NPDC047812. The sequence goes on from NZ_JBEYRY010000008.1 coordinate 31,874, forward strand.
GCGCTGAACGTCCTTGGGCGGATCCGGCATTGGCCGGCGCTCCGCGCACTCCCGTCGGCCCGCTCGCTGCGCAGGGACTGGTCGGGCGTCGCCGTGCGGCACAGTCCGGGCGACAAGGGGTTGCCGGAGCCCGTCGTCGCGGCGATACGTCGCATCGCCGTCCACTCGGCGATCCAGCAGAAATGGATCGTGCGAGCGATGCTGTCGACGGGGGGCGGCCTGCTGGTCGCTGCCGGAGTGATCGGGATGCCGTTTCTGGCGGCGTCACTGCTCGACGTCGAGATCTCGATCGTGATCGCGATAGGGGCTTCCTTCCTCGCGCTCACTCTGTGGGCGGTGGTCACGCGCGCCTTCCTCGCCGCGGCCCGTGTTCCGCCCCTCTCCGTCGTTCCGCTGCCTGCCGACGTGCTGGAGTTCGGCGTGCTGGGCGTGCTCACCTGGTGGATGATCCGGGGCGGCGGGAACGAGCAGTTGAGCGCCTTCCTGGGCGAAGGTGGCCTGAACCTCGACCAGGATGATCGGGCGAGGGTGACGGCGTTGGTGCATACCCTGCTGCTGACCGCGGCCCTCTACGGGCTGACGACGACCCTGGTCGACTTCGTACACCGGATCTCCGGCTACCGGTCACCCGCAGAGTTACTCGCTCGGCGGGCCCACGGATATCTTCCCCCGGCCCATATAATCATGGAGGTCTATCTGCATCTGATCGTGTTCCTCGACGGCAACCGCGCGAGGATCCGAAAGAGCGGCGTGAAGAGACGGCTTGTCTCGGCGATGCGTTTCAACCGGGCAGAGATGGTTCTCGACGTGGACCGGTGCGTACGCAGCTACGGCGGCGGCAACGAGGACCGGGGCATCTACCGTGACCGGGCGCAGGTCTTCGCCTCCCGCCTCGAACTGCACGAGCGTCGGGTGTTCGACGCCATGACCCCGGCCCAGGTCGACAGTGTCCTGCGGGAGATGCTGCTCGACGTCGAGTCGCTGTGCGTCGACGGCTGGCCGGATGCGAGCGGCCAGGGCCGGCGCAGCGTCAGGACCCGTCTGGTCGAAGTCCTTCGCCGGGTGGTACCGGCGCTGGCGTTGGGCGCCCTCGGGTTCTTCTATCCGAAACTCCCCACCATCGACGCCGGCGCCCCGGCGACGGGCGCCGTCCAGGCGGCCATCATCACGGCGGCGGTCGCCCTGCTGGTCACATCCGACGCGAATTCCGAGGGCAGGGCGAGGAACCTGCTCGAAAGGAGGGGCCGCGACCAGGGCGAATCATGAGCAGTTGGAGAAGCGCCGTGCGGGGCGGCTGGGACTCACGTGGGCGGTGTGCTGATCCGCCCGCCTCCGCCGCCCGTCAGCGGCGGGTCAGTTCCTTCTCCAGGCGGTTGATGAGGGTCTTGCGGGACTTGCCGTCGCGCTCGCGGCGCAGGGCCGACTTCAGTTGGCCCTTGTCGAGGTCGCGGACCAGCTTGGTCGCCTCGGCCACCGGCAGCTCCGACAGCCGCTCGGCTGCGGTGACGTTGCGGCGGGCGCGCTTGGCGGGCCCGGTGTTGGCGACGAACTGCCTGCCGGACTTCGACTCCTTCCGCTTCTTGGCGTCGGTCGCGCGCCGCTGCTCGGGAGAGAGCTCCTTCCAGGCCTGTTCGGGCAGGTAGCGGCTGGTCTCGTCGCCGTGCCGCGCCCGCGTGTCGCCCTCCTTGGTCTGCCAGTGCTCGCCGCCCCAGCGCTGTAGGGACTTCTGCCGCTCGTCCTTCGGGCCGACGAAGCCCCCGCCACGCCTCTTGTACTCCTGGGTGACCAGCTGCGACTTGCGCGCCGACCACTGTCCCGGCCGGCCGCCCTTGTCGGAGGCCTTGACCTCTTCCTTGATCTGCTCCCGGAGTTCGGGCTTCGTGTACCGCGCCATGCCCGGCGGTTACCCGGCACTCCCGGGCCCATGCTTCCGGGGCTTCGGATGCTCCCGCGAGCCTCCGACGGCTTCGGCGCGCCGTCGACCGTCGTGTGCATCGCGCTCGGTCGGGCACGGGGCGACTGATAACGTCCGAGGATCCGGCGACCCGGCCGGATGCCCTCGTCGAGAGGACCGACCATGTCTTCCTCGGGTCGGAGCGCCGGCTTGAAGCGCGGCGTCGTCCTCTACGGCCCACCGGCGGTGGGGAAGGACACCATCACCCGCTACCTGGGGGTGCTGGACCAGCGGTACGTCCTGTTCCCCTGCCTCGAAGCCGGGCCGGGCCTTACGAACGGCCCCCGGAGGGCCACCCCGACCGAGATCGAGGAACTCCGCCGGCGGGGCGAGATCGTCTGGGAGAGCCGGCGGCACGGTGCCGCCCACGTCATCGACCGGCCGGGACTCGCGGCGCGGCTCGCCGAGCATGTCCCGGTGGTCCACCTCCGCCACGTCGAGGGCATCGACGCCGTCACCGGCGCCTTCCCCGACGCGCGCTGGCTCGTGGCCTTCCTCTGGTGCCCCCGGGAGATCGCCGAGGCGCGGGTCGGGCAGCGCGGCACCGGCGACACGGAAGGCTGGGACGAGGTCCCGATCATCGGGCACGCGGACCTGACCATCAACACCCTCCTGACCGACCCGGAGGACGCCGCCCGGCAGATCGACAGCCGGGTCACCGCCATGGGCCAGCCGTGGTCAGGGCCGCCGGTCCCGTAGTCAGCAGGGGCTGTGGCCCTCGTGGAAGAGGCGCTGGGCCCAGTCGGCGTATCCGGCGATGATCTTCTTCACCGCCTGTCCGTCGTGCAGGAAGAGGTACGCCCGGTCGCCCTGCCGGGCGAGCAGCCCGTCGAGCCGGTACGTCCCCTGTGGAGCATCGAGCTCGCGCACGGACGGGTAGCGGCTACGGACCTCCTCGACCGGCATGCCGGCGGTGACTCCCTGCGGTGTGCGCGTCGCCTCGCCGAGCCAGAGCAGCACCAGCCGGTCGTCGACAAAGATGGGACTGGTCGTGTCGTACCCGGCGAGCGCCGGGCCGCAGGCGTCGACGTCGGAGCGCAGGATGCCCCGCCGGGTCAGCTCGTCCTCGGTGTCGCCGAACTCGACGTCGCGCAGGCCGTTGAGGTCGACCACCTCGACGGCCCCGACGGGCCGACCGTCCAACCCGGACGACGGCGGATGTGCGCCGCTGCCCGAAACCCAGGCAGCCGTCGTCAGCGCGGCGATAAAGCCAAATTGTCGCAATTTCATGGAATCCCCCAGTCCCCAACGGGACCGGGCCGTTCAGGTTGCTGCCCGCCCGCAGATTGCCGGTTTTCCCACTCCTCGGCCAGTTCGTCCCAGTAGTCGGCGCTGAGCCGCCGGCGCCCGTGCGCCAGCCAGCCGGCGGTGCTCCGCTCGACGTGCAGGCCCAGCTCGGCGAACGGATCGATCCATGCGCCGGGTTCCGCCCCGAGCCGGGTGAGCGCCGCGTTGAGCGGCCACTGGGCGCGCGGCCCGTCGAAGAGTCGGTCGAACCCCGGCCCCCAGCTCACCCGACCGCCGAGCCACACCACCGCCGACTGGTAGCCCGCGCCGCCGGCGAACTCCGCCTCCAGGTACGCGACCGGGCCCGACCGCGACCACCGTGCGAGGGCGTCGGCGAGGGGTGCCGAGAGCGACAGGTGGAACGGCTCCTCCGGCGACCGCTCCGCCACCGAGAAGTCGGGCAGCGCGCCGGTCAGCTCCTCGACGAGCTGTGGGGTGACCGGCAGCAGCGCGAAGTCCTGACGCAGCTCGCCCAGGACCGCGTGGTCGAGGTCGGCGGTCTGCTCGCGGAGCAGCTCGGCGTCCGCGACGACCGCGCTGAGCTGGTAACCCATGGGAGCCCTCCGCCGTCCACAGCCTGTGGATGGAACATGTGTACGACGAATGCCGCCTCCGCCGCCCTCCGCACCGTACCGAATCGTCCCCTACCGGCACCGCCCCGCGATTTGCTCTGTCAGCCCGTTCCGCGACGAACTGCGGCCTTCGCCCGAAGGGCGCGGAGCCGGAGCGCAGCACCCAGCGTGACGGCCGGAGCGGGCCGGCCTCCGGGTCGCACCCGGCGGCCGTGGCCGGCGTCCGGGGCGGGCCCGGCGGGCGTGCCCTGCGGGCGGGTGGGTCGAGTGGAACACCACGGGTGTATCCCGCGCCGGGAGACAACCGTGGTGTTCCACTCGCACCCCACCCTGGGCGCGTCTCCGCCGTTACCGGACTCCGGTCAGGTGCGCGCGGCGACGGATTCGACGAACGCGCGCCACGCCGCCGGTGGGAAGGCGAGCGCCGGGCCGGCCGGGTCCTTCGAGTCGCGTACCGCGACGACGCCGGGCAGGTTGTCGGCGACCTCGACGCAGTTGCCGCCGTTGCCGCTGCTGCGGCTGCTCTTGCGCCACCGCGCGCCGTTCAGCTCCATGTCTCCGCCACTTCCGAGATGAGATCGACCGACTGCCAGTGGGACAGCGCCTCGCCGCGCACGTTCTCCCACGCAGCCATCATGGCGGCGATGTCCGCGGGATCGCTAACCAGTTGGCCTTGGAGCTGGTTGTCGAGGTAGCCGGCGATCCGGTGGTCGTGGCTGCTGGCGATCACGAACGGCCCGTTCAGGCCCGCGTAGGCGCCGACCGACGACGGCACGACGTGCACCCGCACGTGCGGCTCGGCGCAGGCATTGACGACGGCCCGGAGCTGCTCGCGCATGGTGGCCCGCCCGCCGACCGGCCGGCGCAGCACCGCCTCGTCGATCACGGCCGTGAACTGCGGCGGCTCGTCCTGCCGCAGGATGCCCTGGCGGGCGAGCCGGGCCGCGAGGTGCCGCTCGACGTCGCCCCGGGGGAACAGACCGCCGTCGGTCAGCACGGCCCGCGCGTACGCCTCGGTCTGGAGCAGGCCCGGCAAGACCACCGATTCGTACGACCGCAGCGACACCGCCTCGCGCTCGATCTCCTGCCACGGACGAAACCAGATGGGGTCACGACGTCTCGAAGTGTCCGGCCAGATGTCCGACACGTCCCGGCGGAGGGCCTCCGCCGCCGTCAACCGGTGCCGGGCGTGCGGTATGCGGTCCTCGGTCAGCCATCGCCCGACCGTCTTCGGATCGACGCCGACGGTCTCGGCGAGCGATTCGATCGTGTGCCCGGTGTCGCTGAGCGCCACCCGGAGCGCGTCGTTCACGGGCTCCTCCCATCGGATGTCCCAAATATCTGGCGACCATATCTCTACGGGCTGTATCTGTCTGCTCACACGCGGCAAGTTGGGGTGACGAAGACGGCGCGGCCGGTGGAGGCGTATGAGCCCGGCGGTCGGCGTCAGTCGCGGGGCCGCCCCGGCGGGGAGGGCGGGGCGGCCCCGCTCCAGCCCGACGTCCCGGCCTTCGGGGCGAACTTGTCGAGCCTCCAAGGAGGTCCCGCCCGTGCCAACCCGCCGCGCCCCAGACACCGAGCACCGGGGCGAGCCCCGCCTCCCCGTCGACCGCGACGATCCGCCCCCGCCCGCCGCCCCCGCCCGGAACCGACCGATGGGCTGGCCCCCGGGTACGACCATCCGCGTCCCCGACGACGCTTACCGCTTCGGCGAGGGCCCGCTGACGCTGCGCATCGCCGAGGTGCTGAGCGTCGGCCCGTTCGAGGGTCGCCTCTGGGCCGAGGTACGCGGCCACCAGGTGGACTCCGACGGGACGGTCCACCCCCGTGAGCGCTTCGCCTCGATCCGCGTCGACCGCGCCCGGGTGGTCGCCACCGCTGCCGCCGGGGCTGCTGCTTCCGGGAACGCTGCTTCCGGGACCGGGACTTGTCGGAGCGCTGCCTGCCGGGCCGATGCCTCGGAGGTCGGCGCGGCCCGGGTCGGCGCGGCCCGGGTCGGAGCGGACCTGGCCGGAGCGGAGGACCCGGCCGGAGCGGCGGGACCGGTGGCGCGGTGAGTCGCCGCCGGGAGCACACCCCGACCCGGCCCACGTGGCGGTGCCGGGCGTGCGGCATCGCCTGGCCCTGCTCGGCGGCGAAGCTGCGGCTGCTCGGCGAGTACCGCCACGACCGCGCCGCGCTCACCGTCCACCTGGCGACCCTCCAGGCCGAGGCCGCCGCACAGCTCGCCACGCTCGACCCCGGCGTGAGCCCGGCCCGGCTGGCCGACCGCTTCCTCTCCTGGGCCCGCCCGCGCGGATGACCACCCGCCGCGCCGCGCCCACCCGTCGCCCTGCCGCCCGGATTAATCGGGTGCGAGCCGGTGCCCGGCTCGGTGGTCAGAGCAGCAGGTTGACCAGGGCGGCGAGCCCGACGACCACGATGATGGCGCGCAGCGCCACCGGCGGGAGCCGGCGTCCCCACCGGCCGCCGGCCAGGCCGCCCGCCACCGAACCCACCGCGATCAGCAGCGCCGGCTGCCATGCCACGTTCCCCACCACGACGAACAGGACCGCCGCGACCCCGTTCACCAGGCCGGCGAGCACGTTCTTCACCCCGTTGACCCAGCGCAGGTCGGTGGAGAGCAGCACCCCGAGCAGTCCCAGCAGCAGCACTCCCTGGGCCGCGCCGAAGTAGCCGCCGTACACCCCGGTGCCGAAGACGCCGAGCAGCAGCATCGGCCCCACCCGCCGTACCGCCTGACCGCCGGCCGACGACGCGCCCGCGTCGTCCGCGACCGGCCGCCGGCGGGCCAACGCCCGCGCCAGCCGCGGCTGCACCACCACGAGCACCAACGCCAGGATGATCAGCGCCGGCACGATGGCCCGGAACGCGCCGGGCGGCAGGAGCAGCAGCAGTACGCCGCCGGTGACCCCGCCGAGCACGGCGGCGACACCGAGGCGGGCCAGCAGGCCGCCGTGCCCGGCCAACTCCCGGCGATAGGCGTACGCCGCGGAGAACGCCCCCGGCACCAGCCCGACGGTGTTCGACACGTTCGCCACCACCGGCGGATAGCCGAGGGAGAGCAGGACCGGGAAGGTCACCAGCGTCCCCGAGCCCACCACCGCGTTGATGGCTCCCGCCGCGACCCCGGCGGCCAGCACCGCCAGCCCTTCGGCGACGTTCAGCATTGCGTTCACTCGTGTCTGCGCTCTCCCCGGGCCGGTCGTCGCCCGCGGGTCGCCGCCGCCCGGTTGTCTCGCTGCCGGTTGCGGCTGTCAGCGTAGGACGCGGGCGGCGCTCGTTGATCGACGTGCGGCGGGGATCACGCCGTGACCAGTCACGGCCGCGTAGCGCGCCCCGGAGCGGCGCCAGCGACTCGATGCCGATGTCCAGCACCAGCCGGAGAAGCGCCGGCCCGGCCCCGGCCTCCGAACGCTCCTGGGCCGCATCGGCAGAAACGGTACGAGGGCCTTCCCCCGATGGGGTCGGCCCTCGCGTTCGTGCTGCTCAGCGAGCGGAGGATACGAGATTCGAACTCGTGAGGGTGTTAACCCAACACGCTTTCCAAGTCTGTCGTCTCGCATCCGGAGGCGGTTGTCTTCGTACCGAGCAGCAGTGTCGGTTAGGGACTGAACCCGGCCGGACTACCTCGCACGTGATCGAACGAGACGGAAACTGAGACGATCGCGCTGCCTGTCTGGACTTAGAGACAGCCGTCTTAGCTACCCTCAGCGACGAGGCGACGAGTCATCACCGGACCAACAACGCGATCAAGCAGCCGACAATGACGACCGCTCCGTAGAAGGGGGCGACCGACCATGAGAGCCAAACGTTGCGATCTGGGAACCACCGCCGCACGCGTAGTTGGATCTTTCGTAGACGCGTGGCCGCCGGGGTAATCGGATCGTCCGCATGTGACGGGTCGAGCGAGAAAAGTGGGATATCTCTAGTTCCGCGTGCGACCGCGTCATAGAGTCGCCTGTATGCCTTTTCTTGCCGCAAGTAATTCGCATCAAGAAAGCCGAACAATAGCACCGCACCAACGCCCAAAATGGCGACGGAGCTATCCTTTTTGGTTAAGGAGTAGCCGTAGGTTGCAGTGACTACCGGAAGTAGCCAGCCCTTCGCGGCCGAGGAAGCCGCAGACATCCGCGTCACGACAGCTTGGATGTAGTCCAAGTGCTTTCGCCGGTCGTCGGGGTCCACGGCGGTCTTCTCAGGGGGATAGGTCACTCCCTGCTCGCTTCCTGGCACTCGTTTCGAATCCGTTCCCAGACTTCATCCTTTTGATTTTCGGAGTAGCTTGTCTCCGGAGGCCAAATCCGCCCTAGATCGTCGTTCGCCCACCGGGGAACGATGTGGACGTGTAGGTGAAACACGGATTGGGTGGCCGCAGTTCCATTTGATTGGATTACGTTTAAGCCCTCGGGCTCGGTTGCACGTCTTATTGCGCGTGACAGGCCAAGGGTCGCTCGTGCCAGATGAGAAGCAGCATCCTCGCCTAGCGACCAGATGTCGGGGATATGCTCCCGCGGAATCACAAGCGTGTGGCCCAAGGTCGCGGGCTCCAGTGGAAAGAATGCAACTACATGTTCGTTGCGGAAGATTTCTCGGGTATCGGGGTCCCGTCGCTGGACGATCTCGCAGAACGGGCAGTCGGCGTCATATCTCATCGCGAGCGGATTACCCCTTGCCCTGACCACCACTCCAGGTTAGTGGCAAGGTTCTTATACGTAGTTTGAGAATCGATGTTGCCCTGCCAGTCTGTTGCCGTGGGGTCAAAAATGGGGATACTGCTTCCGATGTTAGCCTTTTCGAACGGGTTTGCGCCCAGCCTGTCGGTCGTGCCGAACGATGATAGTCCATGGATGCGGATGCCTAGCAGTGGTTTCTTGTCAGTCCATGCCTTCTCAATCTCGTAGATGACCCACGGCCGAGAAGCGGTCTCCTGGCCGACCAGCACGATGACCGCCTTCTTGTACGCCATCTGGCCGTGAATCCACTCTTCAATGGCGGTGGCGCCCTTCCGCCGAACCTCTTCCCATCGTTGAGCGTTTAGAAGTGGCTGCCCCTCCAGGGCGTTGATGTTCCGCACGAGTTGCACCCGGTGCACATCTCGTTCGTAGTGGAAGCTAAAGAAGACCGACTTGGCCATGGTTCCCTCTCTACGGTCGGCTGCTTAGGGCGGCTGCGTTGGCGAGTTGCCTGATCTTCGTAGCACCAGGGTGCGACAGCGGCCATGACTCGCCGCTGTCCGTATTCCGACTCCGCAGGAGCTAGACGCGTTCGTAGCATCGAAATCCTGTCAAATCCGTCATTTCGGCCTGATGCTCTGCTGCTTCCTCATGTCCCGTCGAATAGGATTGCCGCACGGCAGGGCATCTGACTGATCGGTCCCGGCAAAGGATTGGGTGTAAATGGGCTGGAAAGTTGAGAATCCGGACTCAAGCGAGCGTGAATACGACGTCTGCCTGTCGTTTGCTGGTGAGCAGCGCCCCTATGTTTCAGAGGTGGCAGCGGAGTTGTCACTACGGGGAATGCGGGTATTCTATGACGAGAACGAGAAAGCTAAACTGTGGGGCAAGGATCTGTATGAGCACCTCTCGTGGGTCTACCGGAAGTCGGCGAAGTATTGCATCTTATTCGCATCGAATGAGTATGCGGAGAAGATGTGGACTAGCCACGAGAGGCGGGCTGCGCAAGCACGCGCCATGACTGAGAGCAAGGAGTACATACTTCCGGTCATCTTCGATGACAGTGAAGTGCCTGGATTGCTGCCCTCGGTTGGTTTTCTGGATGCTCGTAAAACACCGGCGAGTGAAGTTGCTGAGTTGGCGGCCAAAAAGCTAGGCCCCGTTGTTAGGAAGAACTACCTGCCGCCGAACCCGGACCTTCTCTTCAATATGCTGAAGCTCAGGTCGGAAGCCGACCGCAAGAGGTGCGTTCGGGTTGCTGAATCGCTACTGAGTAGTTTGAAGCGCGCGACTGTTGACGAACGCCGCCTGGTTGGGTACGTCTTCACCATGGCGTGCGTAGAGGGGAAGTTGACCGATCCGCACGTTAATCTAGACCTTATGCGACGTGATACCGGTATTCCCGGACCCGAGATTATAAGCGCCATCGCTGGCATGGCATCCCTTGGTTTCTTTGCGCGCGTCAAGCGGCATTCGTTCGGGGGTGCCGGGGAGGAAGCCCTCCATCTCGAATGGCACGACATGAGTGTGTACAGGAATGCGAAACTTGCTAGCTTCGCGGCGAATTCGTCCACGAAGGTCGCCGCCGGAATGTTCAAAACCGCACTGGAGCACTACTGTGAGAACCACCTGGTATCAATTATTGAGCGACTCGACTTCTCGGCGCTTTCGTCCTCTCATGTACATAGGCATTAGGTCCTCCCATATCAAGTCCCCAGAGGCGGTTTGCTCCGTTTTGGGCGACGTCTAGGTGAGGCGCAGTGGCACGGGCATTTCGCTCGGCCGCTGTCTTACATCAGCATCCTGTAGTCGAGGCATGACCCGGTTCCACTTTAGGCGCTCGCTCCCTACAAAGGTCGGTTCGGTAACATGGCAGTGAGGGGTTCGACTATATTCCCCTGCCACGCCTCCCACGCGTCCGCAAGGATGTCGATCAGTTTGGATCTTGCCGGGGCCCAGCCGAGAACGGTGCGGACGCGGCTGGCGTCTGCGATCAAGTTTGGAGGCTCAGGCTTGGGCGGCTGACGGTGAACGACAACCCGGTGCCCGGTGACCTGCTCGGCGGTGGCGACAACGGTGGCCATGCTCGTTCCGACGCCTGAGCCGAGGTTGATGGTCTGACAGACTCCGGGGGTGCAGGCGGCCAGGGCGAGCCGGATCCCGGTGGCTACGTCGGTCACATGGACGAAGTCCCGGACCGCTGATCCGTCCCCGTTGAGGCTGACGTGGTCGAGTTCGCCGGTGATCGCGCGAAAGACGTTCGGGATGATCCGAGCGGGGTCGGTGTCGGTGACGCCGTCAACGGCTCCGGCGATATTGAAGGGCCGCACGGTAATCGCACCGACTGCCCCGGTTGCCGCGTAGGCCGCGACCATGTGCTCGGCCGCGACCTTCGACGCCGCGTACGGGCTCTCGGGGTGGGGGTCGAGGTCTTCGGACAGTGCGCCGTGGTGCTGCGAACCGTAGACGATGTTGGTGGAGGCGAAGACCAGCGCGGCCGGTGCCGTGGTCGTCCGCGCAGCGTTCAGGGCCATGAGCAGGTTCAGGGTGCCGGTCGCATTGACGTCGAAGTAGCTCAGCGGGTCGGCGAACGAGTCCCGGCCGCTGGTCAGGGCGGCCAGGTGTACGACTCCGTCGTACCCGCCCTCCTGGACGATCTCAGCGACCCGCGCGCGGTCCCGGATGTCTCCCGTCACCAGCTCGACACCCGGGGGCGGGGTGCGGTCACCGCGGCCCCGGCTCATGACGGTGACCCGGTGGCCGGTGGCGAGTAGTTCGCGTCCGACGGCACGGCCGAGGAAGCCCAGGCCACCGGTTACCAGTACGTGCACGTCAACCTCTCCCCAGGATGGTGCGGCGGTGCTCCCACGCAAGTTGGATGCACCCGGCCGCCGCCGGGGCCAGGCACCCGCCGGCGGTCAACTCCTCAATGGTGTGACGGGTGAACGGCAGCGCCGACGTGGGCCGCACCCGCCCGGTCTTCACCACGGTCCCCTCGGCGTTGGCGCTGACCATGTTGGCGAACAGACGGTCATAGGTGGCGCCGTCGAACACGGCGACCGTCAGAATCTCGCCCCAGAGGGTAAGTGCGTCGAGCGCGACGCCGAGGCAGAAGACCCGCACCCCGCCGGCTGCGTAGGCGCGGTCGAAGGACGCCAACGGCTCGGCGCTGTAGTCCGCCGGCTCACCTTCGCCGCCGTGCTCGGCGCTGCCGAGAAATTCCTCGCTGTACTCGCGCATCATGTTGCGCCACAGGTTGAAGTCGGTCGCCTGGGCGGCCGGCAGAACGCTCGACGGCTGGAAGACCCCCGCTGGCATGATGTGCAGCATTCCCCCGGCCACGGCCACGTTGCCGGCCGCGCGGTTGTGCAGCACGAAGGAGACCCCGTCGTCGTCGACCCGCAGGGTGAGCGTGTCGGTTGACGGTGCCGTCGGCCGACGGCTGGGCGTGAACGGGTCGCCGACGAACCGCCGGAAGTTCAAGTTCCGCCAGGACGCCGGCAGGATGCCGCTCCCATCGCCAGCAACGTGGTACATCGCCATTTCGTGTGCGAGCGCTTCCGAGACGTCGACGCCACCGAAGTACGTACCGGTGGTGAAGGTGAGCGCCCGATCGGGCTGGCTCCAGTCGACTCCGGCGAGGTGCCACGCGAGTCGGTTCTCAAAGAGTCGAGGCTGTTCGACGTCCCGCAGGGCGAGGCTGTAGCGCTGGTGCCGCCTCCCGTCCGACGCCAACGGCCGCACGCCGGCTGACGCGTCCTCGGTGCCGGTGACGACGGGCGCGGTTCCCTCCGGCGCGAGTCCGATGCCGAACTGCGTCAGCTCGACGGGAGTCGACGGCAGCCATTCCGGTGGCGCGATCAGTCCGCTGTTGCCTACTCGCTGCTCGGCGTCGTAGAGGCACGCTGCCTCCCGCGCGAGCTGCACCCGATGGGTGTTCAGCTTCCGCCGGACCGCTCGCCACTCCTCCTGGCTCTTCTCCGCGTGCGGGTGAGACTCAAGATCCTGGTAGATCGCGAAACCTCCGGAATCGCTCTCGGGGCTGTCTCGTTGCTGCGGCGTGACGCGCTGCCGAGTAAGGCCGAGATCCTGCACGGACACGCCGAAGTGCTCGGCAAGGAGCTGCCGGTAGAGCGCCGATGGGAACGTGATTCCCCGTTCCCATCTGCTCACCTGGTTGGCGGTGACGGCCAGCCTCTTCCCGCGTCCTGTCCCGAGGCGGTTCAGTCCATCTGCCACGTCCTGTTGAGTCTCGCCGGCAGCGTCGCGAAGGTTGTAGAGCGCGAGATTCGGGTTGGCATCTTTGGCGCGAGCAGGCACAACAGCCCTCCCTCTACTGGCGTAGGCATCGACCATGCACACCCGTGCCTAGTGGATGCCTAGTGAACGGCGCTTACCCGGCTGGTGAACGGCGTTCGGATGCGCGTCCGGAACTGGTGTCCTTGTCGCCATGACCGACCGCGATCCGCTCTACGGCATCCGCGAGCCGCCGCACCTCGGCGTGAAGCTGATCCAGCCGTGCGAGCACCAGCGAGGAATTGTCCACCCGCCCGGCACTCCCGCCACCGCTCGGCGGCGGCGTAGCCCCGGTCAGCACGGCGCGGAGGTAGTCGTCCGGCCAGCTAAGAGCCTGAGAGATCGCGGCGAGCGTACGGGCCGAACGCTTGCGAGTCGCCGTCGCGTATTGCAGCTCGCGCAGGGTGGCCACTGAGACCTTGGACCGCTCGGCCAACTCCTGCTGAGTCATCGGCAACTCGGCCATCCGGCCGTTGATGGCGCTGGCTACAGCCTGCCAATCCTCCACCCGACGCCTCCCTGTCTGACTGCCCGATCCGCTGATCCTAGTCCCTCCCCTCGTTGACACCGCACAACATCAGCGCTAATTTTAGCGCTGAAATTAGCTATGCCGCCGGTTGGCTACCGGGGAAGGCAGCGCCTCACAGCGCTGCGCGCCCACGAGCCGCTGCGCACTCGTTCCTTCAGAACTTCATCGGGCCGCATCTCCCACCGAAAAGGTGCCGCGCACGGCTCTGGTCACCGTGCAGCTCGTCACCCACCTGGCGCGTCGGCGCGGGCCTTCTCTGGCTCGCGCCGTCGCTGCTCCCATCGACCCGTTCCGGAGGTTCCCGTGAGGAAGCACCTCGCCCCCATCACCGCCGAGCCGACCGCCGCCGACCTGGCCGCGATCGAGGCGGAGTGGCCGCTGATCGCCGCCGAGCTGGACGTGCTCGACGCCGAAATCACGATGTTTTACGCCGAGGACCACGGCGGCCCGACCGCGTTGGACTGGCGGCGGCTGCGCCGGGCCGAGGCCCGCGTCACCCGCGCCGCCGCCGAGTTGGCCGCCGGCACCCTCGCCGGCCCGCACCGCGCGGCCTGATGTCGCGCATCCGCGCCGCCTACTTCGATCCGGAGGGCACGCGGTACGGCATCCCCACCTACTGGTGGCGCGGTGCCCCCGCCGGCTACGCCACCCGCCGCCAACTGACCGCCGCCGGCCTACGCCCAGGCGGTCAGCCAATCGCCGCGCAGGTGCTCTGGCAAGGGGTCGGCGGTACCCGCGCCGCCTACCTGTACCGGGTCGACCTGGCCCGACCCAAGCGCACCGCCACCCCCGCCCAACTCCGGGCGGTCCGCGCCGCGCTCACCGCCCGCCGCACCTGCCGAACCTGCCGGCAGGTCCGCAGCTACTGCATCCCGCGCTCGCTCGGCGAGTGCCTCGAATGCGCCCACCCGATGGAGGCCGCCGCATGATCCCCCGCACCTACACCCACCCGAGCGTTCTGGACGGCATCGCCGCCGGGGCGTCGTGGGCCGACCCGACCATGGACCCCGCCGCCATCGACTGGACCGCCCGCCGGGCCGCCGCCGCGATCCCCTTCCCGCTGGTCGACGGACGGCCGGTCAACCCGTACGCGCCGACCGGTATCCGCTACGGCCGCAACCAGCTCGGCCACTGGGGCGAGCAGGTCTGCGCCGACACCCTGGTGTCGCTCTGGGACGAGAACCGGCACCGCTGGATCCTGATGGTGGAGCGCGGCGACGGCCACGGCTGGGCGCTGCCCGGGGGCAAGGTCGACCCCGGCGAGACGCCGGCCGACGCCGCCGTGCGGGAGCTGGCCGAGGAAACCGGCCTGATCCTTCCCGATGCCCGGTGGGAGCTGTCGCCACCGCGCTACGTGCCCGACCCCCGCGCCAGCGATGAGGCATGGATGGTCACCGTCCTTGCCCGCACCTGGATCGGCCACCACCGCCGCGACGACTTCCCGCCGGTGACCGGTGCCGACGACGCCCGCCGGGCGCTGTGGCTGCCCGCCGACGACTACGACGTGCTCGCCGACCACCTGGCCGACGCCTACGACGGCCAGGTGTTCCCCGCCCACCGTGACCTGCTCGCCGACCACCTGGACGAGGTGACCCCATGACCGCCCCCACCCTCAACGGCACCCGCTACCCCCAGCCCATCGACGAGCTGGTGCCCCGCGCGCTGGCATGGGCCGAACAGGAGCACAAGATCCCGTCGCGTAACGCCCTAATGCGGCAGTACCGCATCGGCGCGCCGAAGGCCGACGCGGTGCGGGCCGAGGTGGTCCGGCTGCTCGCCGGCACCGACCTGGCCGAGAAGCCGGACGCCACCCCCGCACCGCCGGACCGGACCGGCCTCAGTGTCGCCGAGATGATTCCCGCAGCGGTCGAGATCGCCGACGAGCGCGGCGAGGTACCTACCGCCGACGAGTACGCGGCCACGTTCGGAATCAGTCTGGAACAAGCAGGGGCTCTGACCAACCTGGTAGCAATGGTCCACAAGCGCCGGGCCGCCGGCAGGCTGGACAACATCGACGGCGACCCGACCGACGGGGCGGACCCGGTGCCGCTGGACTACGCCGAGCCGATCGGCCCGCACCCGGCCCCGCCGGCACCGACCGAGACGACGGAGCGGGCCGAGACGCTGCGCACGGCGATGACCGCCCGGGGCGCGCTGCTGCCGCCCGCCGGCACGTCCTGGACGGACCCGGGCGCACCCGAGTCCGTGCCGGTCGCCGAGCCAGCCCCGACCCCCGCACCGCCGGCCCCCGTCGCCGAGGCGGCCGAGCAGGTCACGGTGGTCGGTCACCCGGGTCCCAACATCACCACCGCCCCGGCCGCTACCCGCTCGGCGGGGCGTGGATGGGCGTACGTCGGGGTGATCCTCGGCGGGGTGGTGTCCATCGCCGCGAACGTGGCCCACACCTACCTGCCGAAGCCGCCCGAGGGCGCACCCGCCGACTGGACCCCGGCCCCGGACTGGTCCCCCTCACCCCTGGCGGTGGCGTTCTCGGTGTTCTGGCCGGTCGCCCTGTTCGTCGCGGTCGAGATCCTGACCCGCATCCCGTGGGGCGAGGGCCTGCGCTGGTTCATGGCCCGCATCGTCGGCGTGCTCCCCGTCGCCCTGGTCGCCGCCGTCGTCTCGTACCGGCACCTCGCCGGACTCCTGGAGCACTTCGGCGAAGACCCCCTCACCGTCGCCATCGGCCCCCTGGCCATCGACGGACTGATGGTCATGGCCTCCGCCGCCCTGCTCGCCACCAACCGCCACCGCAACCGCACGTAGCCCCGCCCGGCGGCACGGCCCTCAGGCCTAGGAACCCGTGCCGTGCCGCCGGCCCTCACCCCTCAGCCAATCGACCTCGGGAGAGACCACCCATGTTCCCAGACCCCACCGACGCGCACGCTGGCGCGTTCGCGGCCGTGTTCGTCGCCCTCTATGTCGCCCACCAGGTCGCCGACCACTGGGTGCAGACGCAGCACCAGGCCACCCACAAGGGGTGCGACCCGGAGCACGGCCGCGCGGGGCACCCGCACTGCTCGGTGTGGCGCTCCCGCTGGCACTGCGCCGCCCACGTCGCCACCTACACCCTCACCGCCGCCGTCGCGCTGCTGTTCCTCATGGCCGGCACCGGCCTACGGCTCGACCCGTGGGCAGTCACCGTGGGGCTGACCGTCTCGGCCGTCAGCCACTACGTTGCCGACCGACGGGTGCCGCTGCGGCGTCTCGCCGATGCCCTCGGCAAGGACCCCGCCTGGTTGGAGCGCGGCGGTGGCCTCTACGCCCTGGACCAGTCATGGCACATCGGGTTCCTGTTCGTCGCGGCCCTGCTGGCGGCGGCATGAACAGCCTGGACTGGCACCCGCTGATCCGCATGCTGCGCGCCCTCGACCTACCCACCGACGACTACGTGGTGTTCGGCTCCGGGCCGCTGCTGGCCCACGGCCTACGCACCCAGCTCGGGGACCTGGACATCGTCGCCCGGGGCACGGCCTGGCACCGCCTCGCCGCGATGTCCCCGCCGGCCCCCGCCCCGTCCGGGCACGGGCAGATGGTGCGCCTGCAAATCGAAGCCGCCGACCAGTGGCTACCCGGCTTCGACACCGCACACCTGATCGCCACCGCCGAGCACCACAACGGCATCCCGTTCGCCCCACTGGCCGAAGTCGTGCGCTCCAAGCGGCACACCGCACGGCCGAAGGACCACCGCGACCTGGCGCTCATCGACGCCGCCACCCAGCCCTGAAAGGACACCTGATGGCAAGCATCTCGATCGGCTCCACCGGCGGACGCATCACCACCGGCACCTCGCAGCTGTGGTGCCCGGCCTGCGGCAACGAAACCCACTGGCGCGACATCACCGCCGACAACCAGCGCACCCACGCGACCTGCGGCCACTGCGGCAACCGCATCTCCGTCAAGAGCTGACCGCTCCCGTCGTCACCGGCTCATCACCCGGTGACGCGCGGAAGCCGCCAGACCCCCTGGACGGCCCAACCGAAGGAGCACCCCCGCTATGGGCAAGCGCAACGTCGCCTCCGGCAACGACCGCGTCGCCGTGCAGGCCGGTGAGGTCACCAGCCGCCGCGACACCAGCAAGACCCCCAAGGACACCGACACCAAGCCGGCCCGGACCGAGAACACCGTCACCGGTAACGCCCGCGTCGGCATCCAGGCCGACACCGTGACCGGCCCCATCCGCATCCGCTTCTGACCCGGCCCGGCGGCGCGGCCCCTGGCGACCAACCCGCGCCGCGCCGCCGGCCCTCACCCCCGACCCTGACGGATCAGTTGGAGGAACCCCCATCATGACTGCCCCCCGAGATGACGACCGTTTCGACTGGCGAGCCGCAGAGGCCGACATCACCGCCGGCCCGGATGCGGAGGTGGTCGACCTGGACGCCGCCCGCGCCGCCCGTACCCCCGACCCTGACGACGAGGGCGGGCCGGTGCTGGTCGACTCGCCCGCCGCGCAGAAGTCCCCGCGGTTCACCCTCGACGGCGTGCGCGCCGGCCAGCGTCGCCCGATTCTGCCGGCCTGGGTGCGCTCGCGTGCCGAGCTGCGCGACACGATGCGGTGGGCGGTCGGGCACCTGCTGCACACGACCGCCTACCACGCCACCCGCCTGCCGAAGTACGGCGGCAAGGTGGCGTTGCGCTCACCGGCGGGGGCGTGGCGGTTGCTGTCCGGGGCAACCCGGTGGGTGTTCGATTGGGAGGGTGAGCGGCTGCGGCAGGCCACCTCCGAGACCCGCGACGGGGAGCTGTACTTGAAGCTGTCGCGGCAGCGTGACCGGCGGGTGCGGTGGCGGGGCATCGTCGCCACCTTCTCCCTCTCGCTCTCCTTGGCCGGGGGGCTGGCGATGATGTGGGCGCCCGGATGGGCGCAGTGGGCGGTGCCCGCGCTGCTGGTCACCTTGTGCGGGATGTTCGGTCAGCCGGCCGACAAGCCGCTGCTCGACACCGCCGTGGTCATCCCCCGCGTCGCGCGGCTGACCTCGGATGTGGTGGTGCGCGCCCTGGCGGTGCTCGGCATCTCCGGCATCACCCAGGCCATCGCCAAGCAGGGACAGCGGGCTATCGCGTTCACCGCCCCGATTACCCGCGACGGCCCCGGCTGGCGCGCCGACATCGACCTGCCGCCGGGCGTCACCGCCGGAGACGTGATCGAGCGGCGAGATCGGCTCGCCGCCGGCCTCACCCGCCCTCTCGGGTGTGTGTGGCCGGAGGGGCAGCCGGAGGTGCACCCGGGCCGGCTGCTGTTGTGGGTGGGCGATCAGGACATGGCCGCCACGCCGCCGAAGCCGTGGCCGCTGCTCAAGGCGTCCGGCGGGTTCGATCTGAGGCGGCCGGTGCCGTTCGGCACCGACCCGCGCGGGCGGGTCATCTCCTTCGAACTGCCGTACACGAACGTGCTGATCGGGTCGATTCCCGGCTACGGCAAGACGGCCGCCACCCAGGTCCCCCTGCTCGCGGCGGCCCTGGACCCGTATGCGGAACTGTGGTGCTTCGACTTCAAGGGCACCGGCGGCCTCGACCCCCTGGAGAAGGTCTCCGCCCGCTACGCGTCGGGGCAGGACGACGACACCGCCGAAGAGGGCCTGATGGCGTTGCGGGAGCTGCGCAAGGAGTGCCAGCGCCGCGCCGCCGTCATCAAGGGCCTGCCGAAGGCGGTGTGCCCGGACAACAAGGTCACCCCGGAGCTGGCCCGCCGCAAGAAGCTGGGCTTGCACTGGTTGGTCGTCGCCCTCGATGAGGTGCAGGAACTCTTTTCGCACCCGGAGTTCGGCAAGGAAGCCGGGGAACTGGCCGAGAAGGTCATCAAGCTCGGCCGCGCCCTGGGCGTCATCCTCGTCGTGGCCACCCAGCGGCCCGACGCGAAGAGCCTGCCCACCGGCGTGTCGGCGAACGCGGGTACGCGGTTCTGCCTGCGGGTTATGGGTCAGATCGAGAACGACATGATCCTTGGCACCTCGGCGTACAAGAACGGCATCCGGGCGACCATGTTCGCCAAGAAGGACAAGGGCGTCGGCTACCTGGTCGGCGCGGCCGACGACGCGCAGATCGTGCGGACCTTCTACGTGGACGGCCCCACCGCCGAGAAAGTCATCGACCGGGCGCGTGCCCTGCGCGAGGCTGCCGGGACGCTGACCGGCCACGCCATCGGGCAGGCGACGCCGACTCCGGCGGCCCGCCGAGACACCCTGCTCGACGACATCCTCACCGTCGTCCCGGCGACCGAGGGCAAGGTGTGGGCCGAGACGCTCACCGAGCGGCTCGCCGACCTCAACACCGACGCGTACGGGGACCTGACCCGCGATCAGCTCACGGCGGCGCTCAAGCCGTACGGCATCACCACGGGGCAGGTGTGGGGCACCGACCCCACGACCGGCAAGGGCGCGAACCGGCGCGGTATCGAGCGGCAGCACATCGCCGATGCGGTCGCGGAGCGTAACAAGCGGCGAGGCGACAAAGCCGCCTAAGCCGGACAGCGGTTGGTTGCTAGGTCTAGCGGTAGCCCCCGCTAGACCTAGCACCCCCGCTAGCAACCCATCCGATACCTGGCCAGCGCCCTAGTTCCTAGCGGCGTCAGCCTTCCGCACCCTCATAACGGCTCGTGGAGGCGTTTCGTGACCACCATTGCCCTGCTCGCTAGCCTCGCAGCCCTCGGTTACGCACTGTGCTACCTGGCCGTGTGCTTCACCTCCCCGTGGGGACGCTGCCGCCGCTGCCACGGCCGCCGCTCCCACCGCACCGCCATCGGTACCCGCCGCGACTGCCGCCGCTGCGACGGCACCGGCATCCGCGTCCGCTACGGCCGCCGCCTCATCGACTACATCCGCGCCGAATACCGGGCAGGGCACCAATGACCGCCCGCCGCGCCGGCCGCGCCGGTCACACCGACTGGTGCGGCCGGGACCACCGATGCGGCCTCGGCGAGCACCGCTCCGACGAAATTGTGGTCGACGCCGGCTACGCCCGCGCCGTGCTCGTCAGGGTGCGTACCGCCGCTGGCCGCGAGCACGCCGAGGTGCGCGTCCGCGTGGCCCTCGCCCCCGGCGAGATCGCGGCCCGCCGCCAGTTGGTGGGGCTGCTCGGCGACATGCGCCAGGCCGTGACTCGCGCCGCCATCGCGGCCCGGCCTCGACCCGGGCGGGCCGGGCGGTGACCGGCGGGCGGTGCGGCCACTGGATCGGCACCGCCGCCCGCTACTGCCACAGCCCGAACGGCATCCGCCCCTACCTACAAGGCCCTCGCTGCCCCGCGCACACGCCCTCAGCGCTCGCGGGGCGGCCGGAGCCGCCCTCTACCCCCATCTGTCCGCCATCGACCGAAGGAGGGGACCTCATGCCCGACCCTGGCCTGTTGGCCGCTGCCCTTGCCCACGCCGCACGCGAATGGCACGTCTTCCCGCTGCGCCCCGACGACAAGCGGCCCGCGTTCCCCGACCACACCGCCGACACCTGCACCGGCCACGATCCGCGCTGCCGCGCCGCCGGCCGCCACCTCGGCTGGGAACCCCGCGCCACCACCGACCCGGACCGCATCCGCCGCGCGTGGTCGACGCGCCCCTACGGCGTCGGCATCGCCTGCGGCCCGTCCGGGCTCGCGGTGGTCGACCTCGACGTGCCCAAGACCACCGACGACACCCCGCCCGCCGCTTGGGCCGGGGCGCGTGACGGCCTGGACGTGCTCACCGCCCTCGCCGGCCGCCACGGCGGCAGCATCGACACCACCTACACCGTCACCACCGGGCGGGGCGGAAGCCACCTGTACTACCGCCACCCGACCGCCGGCCCGGAACTGCGCAACTCCACCGGCGATCGGGGCGGGTTGGGGTGGAAGGTCGACACCCGCGCCCACGGCGGCTACGTCGTCGCCGCCGGCAGCACCGTCGCCGGCCGCCCCTACGCCGTGGCACTCGACTGCGACCCGGCGCCGCTGCCCGCATGGCTAGCAGGACTGCTCACCCCCGCCCCGCGACCTGCCTACCGGCCCGCCCCGGTGGCGCTGCCCGCCGACCGGCACGGCCCCTACGTGGCTGCGGCTATCCGCCGCCAGGTCGCCCACCTCACCGCCGCCCCCGACGGGCAACGCAACCACGCCCTATTCGCCTCCGCCGTCGCCCTCGGCCAGCTGGCCGCCGGCGGCGCGCTCACCGACGACGACGTGACCGCCGTCCTGGAACCGGCCGCGCTGTCGATCGGCCTGCGCCCCGCCGAGGTCGCCCGCACGATCGCCTCCGGCCTGCGCACCGGAGTACGCAACCCCCGCACGCTCACCAACCTCGGAAAGGCGGCAGCATGACCACCCGCCTACAGATCGGCTCCGGCCCGGAAACCATCCGCGTACTCAAGGCCGCCCTCGTCGACGGACTGTTACCCGACACGTACGTGTCAGCCGGGTCGCTGGTGCACATGGAAGCCGTCTCCGGCGGCCTCGCCACCGCCGCCGACGAAGACTCCCCGCTGCCGGTCAGCGCGAGCATGGTCAACCCCGCCGGCCTGGCCGGGCTGCTCGCCGAGCACGCCTACGTCTACCGGCTCAAGACCCGCAAGAGCGACACCGGCGACCCGGAGATGTTCGAAGACGAGGTGACCCCGCCCCGCGACATCCTCTCGTCGGTGCTGGCCGGCAAGACGTGGCCGGGCGTGCCGCCGCTGCGCGGGATCATCGGTGCCCCGGTGCTGCGCCGTGACGGCACCCTGTTGCAGCGGCCCGGCTACGACCCGGCGACCGGCCTCTACCTGGCGTCTAAGGTGGCGCTTCCGCCCGTGCCGGACGAACCCACCGCCGAGCAGGTGGACGAGGCGCGTACGTTCCTGCTCGGCCGGTTCCTGCGTGACTTCCCGTGGGCGTCCGCTGCTGACCGGGCCAACTACGTGGCGCTGTTGGCAACGCCGATCCTGCGGCACTTCACCCGATCCCTGACGCCGTTCGCGCTCATCGACGCCACCATGCCGTCATCCGGCAAGACGATCCTCACCGCCGGGCCGGGAATGCTGTACGGACAGCGGGTCATGACCTGGGCCTACTCCGATGAAGAACTTCGCAAGAGCATCACCGCGGTGCTGGCCGAGCAGGTCGGGGTGGTCATCTGGGACAACCTCGCCGAGGGCACCGTCATCGACTCCGCCGTGCTCGCTCAACTCGTCACCTCGGGTGTGTGGTCCGACCGGCAGCTAGGCGCGTCGCGCAACGTCGCCACCGTCAACGACCGGCTATGGATGGCCACCGGCAACAACCTCCAGGTTGGCGGAGACATGGCATCTCGGACGGTGCGGGTGCACCTCGACCCGAACATGCCCCGCCCCGAGCTGCGCGACCAACGAGGGTTCGGCATCCCCCACCTCGACCAATGGATCACCGACCCGGCCAACCAACTCACCGTCCTGTGGCACCTCCTGGTCCTCGTCCTCGACTGGACCCGCCGAGGAGCACCTCGGGTCACCGGACTGTCGATGCGGCAGTTCACCCCGTGGGCGCAAGCCCTCGGCGGGTTCCTCACCCACCACGGCATCGACGGGTTCCTCACCAACGCCGCCGACATCCGTGAGATCGATGAAGACGAAACGCGCTGGCGCGCGTTCCTTACCTGCTGGCACGACCGCCACGGCGGCCGAGCGATGACCGCCGCCGAACTCCGCCAAGACGCTGAACCGATGCACCTGGGCAGCGACGTCAACGACCCGTGGGACGGGCAATTCATCACCACCCACAACGGCCGCCTACCCAACCCGCTGCAACTCGGCCGGCTGCTGACCGGGCAGGCCGGACGCTGGCGCGGCGATCACGTCATCCGGGCCGGCAAGAACGACCGGGGCGACCGGTCGGTGTTCTGGGTCGAACGCCACCAGGGGTGAAACCCGCTGAACCATCTCCGCATCTCCGCAACGCCGCAGCAACGGCGCTCTACCAGGGGAAACACTCTGCGGAGATCAGAACCTAGAGGATCATCGATCTCCGCATCTCCGCAACCGCGCTGCGGAGATGAACCCTCTTTGCGGAGATGACCCCTCAGTGGCACTCCGCATCTCCGCAAGCATTCGCCCAGCTCACAGCCATGTTTGCGGAGATGCGGAGATGCGGAGATGGTTCAGCCCTCCCGCGCAGCAACGCACCAACCACCGCACCCGACCCGCGCGCAGACAGCCCGCTGAGAACCCTTGAACCGATCCGGCCTACCCGTTGGCACCGGCCTGCCCGAGATCTTGGCTCTCCGGCGCTCTCAGCGGGCCGCCCTAGCGGCCTCCATCGATTCGCTCGCTCCACCCAGCAAATGCCCCTCGCCCGCCGAGAACGCCCGCCACCGGCGCTCTCAACCCAACGGAACTACGGGGAGAACCGTGTCCACGCCAGAAAACCGCGTCGTCCTGACCATCGAAGAAGCCGCCCAACGACTCGGCATCGGCCGCACCACCATGTACGCCCTCATCAAGACCGGCCAAATTCGCACCGTCACCATCGGCCGACTTCGCCGCGTGCCCACCTTCTGCTTGGACGAGTACGTGCGCAACCTGCTCGCCGAACCCACGCCCCTCGACCACGCCGCCTGACGAAAGGAGCCAGCCAATGGGACGCAAGCCAAACGGCGCATCCAGCATCTACAAGGGCGGTGACGGCTACTGGCACGGCCGGGTAACGGTCGGCGTGAAGGACGACGGCAAGCCGGACCGGCGGCACGTCCAGGCGAAGACCGAGACCGAGGTGATTCGCAAGGTTCGTGCCCTGGAACGGGAGCGGGACAACGGCACGGTACGGAAGCCGGGGCAGAGGTGGACCGTCGAGAAGTGGCTCACGCACTGGGTCGAGAACATCGCCGGCCCGGTGGTCCGCACGAACACCCTCGACGGCTACCGGGTGGCGGTCCGCAAGCATCTGATTCCTGGTGTCGGCGCTCACCGCCTCGACCGCCTGGAGCCGGAGCACCTGGAGAAGCTGTACGTACGGATGATGGCCAACGGCAGCGCGGCCGGCACCGCCCACCAGGCGCACCGGACCATTCGCACAGCGCTCGGCGAGGCGGTCCGCCGGGGGCACCTCGCTAGAAATCCTGCCGCGCTGGCCAAGCCACCCCGCCTCCCAGACTCCGAGGTACAGCCGTACTCCGTCCCCGAGGTGCAAGCGATCCTTCGCGCGGCGGCATCTCGGCGGAACAGCGCCCGGTGGGCCGTAGCGCTCGCACTCGGCCTGCGCCAGGGCGAAGCGCTCGGCTTGAAGTGGCCGGACGTGGATTTGGACAACGGGACGCTCACCGTGCGCCGCGCGCTTCTGCGGCCGAAATGGCGGCACGGCTGCGACGGGAAGTGTGAGCAGAAGTTGCCCGGCCAGTGCCCCGACCGGGTGAACGAAAGGCCGGTAGCGGCGGACACCAAATCGCGCGCCGGTCGACGCTCCATCGGCCTGCCAGACGCTCTGATCGAACTACTCCAGCAGCACCGGAAGGAACAGGACGCTGAGCGCGAAACCGCCGCGCAGCTCTGGCGCGATGAGGGCTGGGTGTTCGCCTCACCGACCGGCGAAACGATCCACCAGGCGACCGACTACGACGAGTGGAAACGGCTGCTCAAGCTCGCCGGAGTGCGGGACGGACGGTTGCATGACGCCCGGCACACCGCCGCCACTGTCCTCCTGGTGCTAGGCGTCTCCGGCCGCGCCGTGATGGGCATCATGGGCTGGTCCAATTCGGCGATGGCCGTCCGGTACCAGCACATGACCGATCAGGTGCGCCGAGACATTGCACAGCAACTGGGCGGGCTGCTCTGGGGCGAAGCGGAATAGGGTTTCGGTGCAGGGCTGGTGCTAGCCAGCCCTGCACCATTTCGAACTAGGGTCGACCGTGGCGGATAGCTGGTACCTCAGGCGGCATTACTGCGCCATTTCGATCACGATTACTCTTACGTTCTCGGGCTTCGTGGTACCGGTATATGTCACTCGCCGCATAGATGGGCCCACTTGGAGTTCTGGCCAGAGCCGGAGGGAAGCCATGCTGCCGCGAAAGCTGCTGGGCTCGCTGTCGTGATACGCCCAGCGCTAGGCCTATCTCCGCCAGCGTCATCATTGGCGGTGTGGGTTCCGGTATTTGCTCGGGATGGGTTAATACGGAAATTGCGATGTGGTCTCGCCCTATCCTGCTCTGAATCTTAAGAACGAGATCCCACGCTTCAATCAGTGCCTCTGTCGCGCAAAGGCATCTGACTCGCTCGCTGACTAGCACAGTTGGACCGGCTGGCCGGTCTACCTCCATCGCACTCAATCCGAGCTTCTCGGTCGCGGCCCGTAGAGCCGCTCGGGCGGGCGGAGTGCGCTCGTACTCCACCTTGATTGTCCAGTACGGTGCCATGTGTCTCCGTCGTTCCGCGTTTATTCAGCTATCCAGTGACTGAGAAAGCCGTGCAGTACGGGCACTGCCCCGGCGGACAGGACGGCATCCCCGCTGCGGTGCAGGATTACAGCAGCTCCTGCTAAGCATGTAAGGCAGATGACGTAACGTCGCAATGTAAGGGGGCGACGCCCTGCCTGCGGTTTTCCTTCGGCTGAGGGTTCCATCTGGCGATCGGTCGAGAGTATCCTCACGGAAGCTCCTTCTGCTGGTTGGAATGGTTGGAGCATGGCGGCGCCCGAGGGACAGCTCGGGCGCCGCCGTCATGTTGAATGGGGGCACTGTCCCGGCGTCGCACCGGTTGTGCGATCGAGTTCGGGTAATCGCGGAAAGCCAGCACGCATTCAGTTGATCTTCTTGTCGCTGACAAGGAGTCCGCTTGTCAGCGACAAGAGGGTGGATGTCGGTGACAGCGCGTCTGTGCCATCGACACGCACGCGGGGTGTGCTGGCGCATGAGGGGTGGGCCGGGCTGCGGCCGGGCGCGGCGTGATGGGCGGCGCGCGGCGGTCGGGAGTCCGGCGACGGGCAGTCCGGTTGGCCGGAACAGGGCAAGTGAGACGACAACTGAGACGAGAGCGACCGTAGAGACGACTCAGGGCCGGTCCCCGTGGGGGCCGGCCCTGTCGTTCTTCCTGCTCAAGCGAGCGGAGGATACGAGATTCGAACTCGTGAGGGTGTTAACCCAACACGCTTTCCAAGCGTGCGCCCTAGGCCTCTAGGCGAATCCTCCGCAGACGAGGATACAGGTCCCCGGCGGGTGGGCCACCCCACCACCCCCTGAAGATCGACGTGGCGTCGGGTAGGGTTGGCGGTACCTCCCGTGCGGCGGTATCTCGTGAACCTCCCCAGGGCCGGAAGGCAGCAAGGATAAGCGGGCTCTGCCGGGTGCACGGGAGGCCTTTTTGTCTCCGGGGCCCGGTAACGTCCCTGCGGGTCAGGTCACGGGGTGGTGGGTGGTCACCCGCGCCCGACCGGCGCAGAATGGCTCGGTCGAGAGGAGGCGGGACGAGTGGCACTGGCGCTCTACCGCAAGTACCGGCCGCGTACCTTCGCCGAGGTCATCGGGCAGGAGCACGTCACCGAGCCGCTGTCGCAGGCGCTGCGCAGCGGGCGGCTCAACCACGCCTACCTCTTCTCCGGCCCACGCGGCTGCGGCAAGACCTCCAGCGCCCGGATCCTGGCCCGCTCGCTCAACTGCGAGCAGGGCCCCACCCCGGAGCCGTGCGGGCAGTGCGACTCGTGCCGAGAGCTGGCCACCGACGGCGGCTCGATCGACGTGCTGGAGATCGACGCGGCCAGCCACGGTGGCGTCGACGACGCCCGCGAGTTGCGCGAGAAGGCGATCTTCGCGCCGGCCAAGAGCCGCTTCAAGATCTACGTCATCGACGAGGCGCACATGGTCTCGTCGGCCGGCTTCAACGCCCTGCTCAAGCTGGTCGAGGAGCCGCCGGAGTACGTCAAGTTCATCTTCGCGACCACCGAGCCGGAGAAGGTCCTCGGCACGATCAAGTCGCGGACCCACCACTACCCGTTCCGGCTGATCCCGCCGAAGGTGCTCCGGCCCTACCTGGAGCAGCTCTGCGAGGCCGAGGGCGTCGCCGTCGAGCCGGCGGTCTTCCCGCTGGTGGTGCGCGCCGGCGGCGGCAGTGCCCGGGACAGCCTCTCCGTGCTCGACCAGCTCATCGCCGGGGCGGGGCCGGAGGGCGTCACCTACTCCCGGGCCGCCGCCCTGCTCGGCGTGACCGACGCCGCCCTCATCGACGAGATGTGCGACGCGCTGGCGGCCGGGGACGGCGCGACGGCGTACGCGACCGTCGACCGGGTCGCCGAGGCCGGGCACGACGCGCGCCGGTTCGCCTCCGACCTGCTGGAGCGGCTGCGCGACCTGATCGTGCTCCAGCAGGTGCCGGACGCCGCCGCCAAGGGCCTGATCGACGGCCCGGCCGACCAGATCGAGCGGATGGCCGCCCAGGCCCAGCGGCTCGGTCCCGCCACGCTGTCCCGCTGCGCCGACATCGTGCACAACGGCCTGGTGGAGATGCGCGGCACCACCGCGCCCCGGCTGCTGCTGGAGCTGATCTGCGCCCGGATGCTGCTGCCGGGGGCCGACGACAGCACCGGCGGTCTGCTCCAGCGCCTCGAACGCATGGAGCGCCGGCTCACCCTCGCCGGCACCGACGCGCCGCCGGCCGCCGCCGGCCCCGCGCCGGTCGCCTCCGCTCCTCCCGTACGCCCCGAGCCCGCCCCCGCCACGACCGCGGCTGACCCGGGGCCCGCCGGCCCGCCGGCTGCTGCCGGCGCTCCGTCCGGTGCCGCGGCCGCCCGTGCCGCGGCTCTGGCCGCCGCCGGTTCCCCGGCTGCCACCGGTTCCCGGGCGGCGGAGGCCGTCCCGGGTGCTACCGAACCGGTGAGTGCGCCCGCCGGTGGCCCGCCCGCCGATGCTCCCGCCCGTCGCCAGGTGCCGCCCTCGGCGGTGATGCCCGACCCGGCGACGCCCGCCCCGCCCCGCCCCGGCGCGGCTGAAGCGGGCACCCTGGACGCCGTCGCGGTGCGCCGGGTCTGGCCGGACATCGTCGCGAAGGTCAACCGGATCAAGAAGCCGGCCGCCGCGCTGATGCGCGACGCGGTGGTCCGCGACGTGGACGGCGACACCCTGGTGCTGACCGTCAAGTCGCCGGTGCTCGCACAGATGATGGGCAACCACACGTCGGTGCTGGCCGAGGTGCTGTACGAGGAGTTCGGCGGCCGCTGGCAGATCCGCTGCGAGGTGGCCGGCGAGCGGGGTGGCGCGTCACTCGGTGGCTCGTCCCGGCCCGCCACGCCGGCCCGCCCGGCGTCCCCGCCGCCGGCAGCCCCCGCCGACCAGGACCGAAGCGTTACCGGTAGCCCGTCCGGCGGCGGCGCGGGCGGCGGCCTGTCCGGCGGCCCGAGCGGCCCAGGCGGCGCGAATGGCCTGGCCGGTCCGGATGGCCTGAGTGCTGCGGCCGGCGGGCCTGGTGGCGCGGGCGGTGCCGCTGCCGGCCAGGGCGGGGCGACCCGGCCCGCCTCCGACGCTGGTGCGTCGAGGGCCGGTGCTCCCGCCGTCGACGCGGCCGAGGACTGGCCGGAACCGGCCCGCCCGGGTGGCGCGGCCGGGGGCGCCGAGGACTGGCCGGAACCGGCCCGCCCGGGTGGCGCGGCCGGAGACGGCGACGACTGGCCGGAGCCGGCTCGACCGGGCGGCACATCGGTCGGCACGTCGACCGACGGCACGGCGGCCGCCACCCCGACGGCGACCGGCCTGCCCGGCGCGGCGTCGACCACCCGGCCGGCGAGCGCCGCCACGGCGTCGGCGACCGCCGCGCCCGCCGTACCGAAGCCCGCCGGTCCCTCGGGTGCGCCCGCCGTGCCCCCGGTGAGCAGCGCGATCGCGGCGGCGCGAGCGGCTGCGGCGGGACGCGGTCCGCGTACCGGCCAGCCGGTCCGGAAGACCGCGGACGCCGACTGGGCCGGCGAGCCGCCGTACGACCCGGACTTCGACGGCCCGGTGCGCGGCGGCGGGGGACGCCCCGGCGGCGCCCGGCCGGCGGCCCCGAACTTCGAGGGCTTCGACCCGGGCGACGAGCCGCTGGACGAGGTCATCGACGAGCAGACCGCGCGGGAGTCCAGCGAGGAACAGGCGGTACGGCTGCTGCGCGAGGCCTTCGGCGCAGAGAAGATCGACGAGGTCGACGCCCGGTAGCCCTCCCGACGCCGACGCGGGGCGAAGGCGGCAGATCTTGGCAGGAATCGGCCCCTCCAGGGGCGCTCCGGTACCAAGATCTCGGGCGATGGCGCACATGGCGCGGTGAGCGTCAGGCGGGCCAGGCGGGGAGGCCGTGGGGGTGTGCCTCGGCCAGCAGGCGTTCCGGGCCGGTGCCGAGCCGGGCGCGGAGCTGGAAGTCGCTGCGTGCCTCCCGCGGGTGCGGCTCGAAGGACAGGTGGGCGACCGGCGCGTCGGTGCCGCCGGCGGCGGCCAGCCGGTCCAGCTCGGCGGTGACCCGCGCCCACTCCTCGGCCGGGACGTACTGGCGCATCACCGAGTGCCACACCACCGTCAGCGTGCCGGGGCGCGGGGCGATCCCGGCGAGGAAGTCCGCCGCCCCCGCCGCGACGACGCGGGCCGGCAGCCGCCCGGCCAGCTCCAGCGCGCCGGCCAGCCGGGCCGCGCGGACGGTGTGCTCCGGCCAGAGGTACGCCCGCAGCGCGAGCGCGCCGTCGGGGTCGCCCGGGTCGATCGGGGCGACGTCGCAGCCGAGCCGCTCCACCACGGTCAGCTCGGGGTACGCGCCGGCCGCCGCCCGCAGCCAGTCGGGCACCCCGCCCCGCCAGGCGTCCGGCAGCCGTACCGGGGAGTCGGCCGGTCCCCAGGCGAAGCCGGCGGCCTCGACGCGGAACCGGTCGGCGCGCAGGTTCAGCCCGGCGCTCGCGCCCAGCTCGACGAGGCGCACCGGCAGCCCGCCCACCTCGTGGACGGCGTGCAGCAGGCCGGCCAGCAGCAGGTTGGCCCGGCCGGTCTCGTTGGTCTGGGGCGGCCGGCGCAGCCAGCCGCGCAGCGTGTCGTGCTCGGCCTCGACGACCGCCCGGAACGCGGCCCAGCAGGCGGGGGCGTCCACCGCCCGGTACGCCCCGCCCGCGCTGGGGTAGTACCGGGCCAGCGCCGGCGCCCGGCCGGAGAGCACCAGCGCGTGCACCCCACCGAGCAGGCGTAGCGACACGAGGGCGTCGGGGTCGGCGTCCTCGTACCCCGTGATGACGGTGGCGCACGGGCCGCCGGCGCGCACGTCCCCGGCGGCGCGCGCCAGCAGGTGGGCGTAGAGGGCGGCGGCCATGTCGGCGCAGGCCCGGGCCTGCCGTTCCATGGCCGCCGCGGCCTGTTCCTGGGGCATCCGCCACCTCCGTCCGGTCGGTCCCGTGATCGTGCGCCCGGACCCGGCGGGAGCGAAGCACCGGGCGGGGCGAGTCCGCTCACAGCGGATAGGCTGAGCGGCGGCCGAGCAGACGAGTGCGAGAAGGAGCCATCCGTGCGCCCAGGTGGACAGCCGAACATGCAGCAGATGCTGAAGCAGGCGCAGAAGATGCAGCAGCAGATCGCCAAGGCGCAGGCCGAGCTCGCCGAGGCGGAGCTGACCGGCACCGCCGGCGGGGGCCTGGTCACCGCGACCGTCGCCGGCACCGGCGAGCTGAAGTCGATCAAGATCGACCCGAAGGCGGTGGACCCGGAGGACGTGGAGACCCTGGAGGACCTCGTCGTCGCGGCCATGCACAATGCCGCCGAGGCGGCGCGGGAGCTGACCGAGAAGAAGATGGGTCCGGTCACCGGCGGCATGGGCGGCCTCGGCCTGCCCGGTTTCTGAGCGGCAGATGTACGAGGGTGCCATCCAGGACCTGATCGACGAGCTGGGGCGGCTGCCGGGCGTGGGCCCGAAGAGCGCCCAGCGGATCGCCTTCCACGTCCTGTCCGCCGACCCGGCCGACGTCAACCGGCTGGCCGGGGCGTTGCGCAAGGTCAAGGAGTTGGTGCGGTTCTGCACCAGCTGCTACAACGTGGCCGAGTCCGACCGGTGCCGGATCTGCCGCGACCCGCGCCGCACCGACGAGGTGCTCTGCGTGGTCGAGGAGCCGAAGGACGTGGTCGCGATCGAGCGGACCGGCGAGTTCCGGGGCCGCTACCACGTGCTCGGCGGGGCGATCAACCCGCTGGAGGGGATCGGGCCGGACAACCTGCGCATCCGCGAGCTGATGGCCCGGCTCAGCGACGGCACCGTGCGGGAGCTGATTCTGGCCACGGACCCGAACACCGAGGGCGAGGCGACCGCGACGTACCTGGCGTTGATGGTCAAGCCGATGGGCATCTCGGTGACCCGGTTGGCGAGCGGCCTGCCGGTCGGCGGCGACCTGGAGTACGCCGACGAGATCACGCTCGGCCGCGCCTTCGAGGGCCGTCGCGCCGTCTGAGTCGCCGGGACGGCCGGCACCGGATCCCGGTGCCGGCCGTCGGCGTACGGGCCCCGCGCGTCCACTGTGGGTTCTGACATGCGAGTGATGCCGGTGACGATCGATGTAACAAATCGGCATCGCCCAATCCGGACATAATCCCCCTTTGTCGACGGTCCGGAACGGCCTCGGCGGCGGGGCGCATCGGTTAAGACACGATCCGGTACCAACCGGTTCCGCGATGGTTTCCCGCCGGTCCGAACGGCGGCTAAGGTCACGGCGATCGGTGACCCCTGTCACCACGATTGTCCGTAACCCCAAGGACGAGGTGAAGCACCCATGCGTGCATCCAGGCCGAAGGTCGCCCTCGCGGCCGTCGCGGTCGCGGCCCTCGCGGTAGCAGGCTGCGCCGAGAGCGACCGCGATGACAGTTCCGGCGGTAGCAAGAAGGACACCCTCGTCTTCGGCGTAGCCGGAGACCCGAAGGTGCTCGACCCGAGCTTCGCCAGCGACGGTGAGTCGCTGCGCGTGGCGCGTCAGGTATTCGAGACGCTGGTCCGTCCGGAGGAGGGTGGCACCAAGGTCACCCCCGGCCTGGCCGAGACCTGGACCCCAGACGCCGCCGGCACCACGTGGACCTTCAAGCTGCGCTCCGGCGTGAAGTTCCACGACGGCACCGAGTTCAACGCCGAGGCGGTCTGCAAGAACTTCGACCGCTGGTACAACGCCAAGGGCCTCATGCAGAGCCCGGACGTGACCCCGTACTGGCAGGACGTCATGGGCGGCTTCGCCAAGAACGAGAGCGCGGACCTGCCGCCGAGCCTCTTCAAGTCCTGCACCGCCAAGGACGCCACGACCGTCGACCTGGCCTTCACCCGGGTCTCCAGCAAGATCCCGGCCGCGCTGATGCTGCCGTCGTTCTCCATGCACAGCCCGACCGCGCTGGAGAAGTACGACGCCAGCAACGTGGGCGGCACCGCCGAGGACATCAAGTACCCGGCCTACGCCACGGCGCACCCGACCGGCACCGGCCCGTTCAAGTTCAAGTCCTGGGACGTCGCCAACAAGACGCTCACCATCGAGCGCAACGAGGACTACGCGGGCACCAAGGCCAAGCTGAAGACCCTCATCTACAAGACGATCTCGGACGAGAACGCGCGCAAGCAGGCGCTGCGCTCCGGCGACATCCAGGGGTACGACCTGGTCGGCCCGGCCGACGTCGAGCCGCTGAAGGGCGAGGGCTTCAACGTCCTGACCCGCCCGGCGTTCAACATCCTCTACCTGGGCATCAACCAGAAGGGGAACCCGAAGCTCGCCGACATCAAGGTCCGCCAGGCCATCGCGCACGCGCTGAACCGGCAGGCCCTGGTCGACTCGAAGCTGCCCCCGGGCGCCAAGGTCGCCGACAACTTCATGCCGGACACCGTCGAGGGCTGGAACGGCGACGTCACCAAGTACAACTACGACCCGGCGAAGGCGAAGGCGCTGCTGGCCGAGGCCGGCGCGACGAACCTGACCCTGCGGTTCCACTACCCGACCGAGGTCACCCGGCCGTACATGCCGAACCCGAAGGACATCTTCGAGCTGCTCTCGGCGGACCTCAAGGCGGTCGGCATCAACGTCCAGGCCATCCCGCTCAAGTGGAGCCCGGACTACCTGAACGCCACCACCTCGGGCCCCAAGCACGACCTGCACTTCCTCGGCTGGACCGGTGACTACGGCGACGCGTACAACTTCATCGGCACCATGTTCGACCGGCAGAAGGACGAGTGGGGCTTCAACAACCCGGCCCTGTTCGCCCAGTTCCAGGACGCCGACACCACCGCCGACGCGGCGGCCCGGACCGAGAAGTACAAGGCCCTGAACAAGGCCATCATGGACTTCCTGCCCGGTGTCCCGGTGTCGCACTCGCCGCCGGCGATCGTGTTCGGCAAGGACGTGACCGGGGTCAAGGCGAGCCCGCTCACCGACGAGCGCTTCTCCACCGCCGAGTTCAAGTCCTGATCTGACGCTCCGACCGCGGGCGGGCGCTGTTTCGGCAGCGCCCGCCCGCGACCCTCCGTACCCCTTACGAGGCCGCCGTGTTCCGGTTCATCGTCAGACGCCTGCTCCAGCTGATACCCACGCTGTTCGGGCTCTCCCTCCTGCTGTTCATCTGGCTCCGCCGACTGCCCGGCGGTCCCGAGACCGCCATCCTCGGTGAGCGTGGGACGCCCGAGATGCGCGCCCAGA
This sequence comes from Micromonospora sp. NPDC047812, assembly GCF_040704175.1. Classification (NCBI taxonomy): domain Bacteria; kingdom Bacillati; phylum Actinomycetota; class Actinomycetes; order Micromonosporales; family Micromonosporaceae; genus Micromonospora; species Micromonospora sp. NPDC047812. The sequence goes on from NZ_JBEYRY010000008.1 coordinate 65,741, forward strand.
TCCGGCGCAACATGGGCCTCGACGAGCCGATCCTGGTGCAGTACGGCCGGTTCGTGCGGCGGCTGATCCGCCTCGACCTGGGCACGTCGACCTCCACCAAGCGGACCGTCGTCACCGAGTTCGTCGAACGCTTCCCCGGCACGGTGGAGCTGTCCGTCACCGCGATGCTGATCGCGGTCGGCGTCGGCATCCCGCTGGGCTACCTGGCGGCCCGGCGCCGCGGCCGGATGCTGGACCACCTCTCGGTCGGCGGCTCGCTGATCGGCATCTGCATCCCCGTCTTCTTCCTCGCGTACGTGCTCAAGGCGATCTTCGCGGAGAACCTCGGCTGGTTCCCCGCGAGCGGCCGGCAGGACCCGACGCTCGGGGCGACGCGGGTCACCAACTTCTTCGTCCTCGACGGGATCATGACCCGGGAGTGGGACGCCGCCGCCGACGCGCTCTGGCACCTGGTGCTGCCGGCCGTCGCGCTGGCCAGCATCCCGCTGGCGATCATCGTCCGGATCACCCGCGCCAGCGTGCTGGAGGTGCTCAACGAGGACTTCGTCCGCACCGCCGAGGCGAAGGGCCTGACCGAGAGCACGGTCCGGCGCCGGCACGTGCTGCGCAACTCCATGCTGCCGGTGGTCACCTCGATCGGCCTGCTCACCGGTGGCCTGCTCTCCGGCGCGGTGCTGACCGAGACCGTCTTCGCCTTCAGCGGCATCGGAGCCTTCATCTACGAGGCGATCAGCCAGCGTGACTATCCGGTCCTGATGGGCTTCATCCTGATCATCGCGGTGGTGTACGTGCTGGTGAACCTCCTGGTCGACCTCTCCTACAGCCTGATCGACCCGAGGGTGAGGGTCCGATGACGATCACCGGCGGCACCAAGAAGGAAAAGATCGACCGGCTCGCCGAACTGGCGGCCCGGGAGGACGAGCGCGGCGTCAGCCTCTGGAAGGAGGCGTTCCGCCGGCTGCGGCGCAACCCGGCGGCGATCGTCGGCGCGGTGATCCTGAGCCTGTTCCTGCTGGTCGCCATCCTCGGGCCGTTCTTCGTCCCGCACCCCCCGGACGCCCAGCTCTGGAAGAGCGAGATCCGCCTCGGCGACTTCCCCGGCTTCCGTGGCGAGAACTGGTTCGGCGTCGACCACATCGGTCGCGACGAGTTCAGCCGCATGATCGTCGGCGCCCGGCAGACCCTGCTGGTCGGCGTGGTCTCCACCCTGATCGGCCTCGCGGTCGGCTCGCTGATCGGCGGGATCGCCGGCGCCGCCGCCGGCCTCGGCGGCCGGTGGGGCCGGGCGGTCGACAACGTGCTGATGCGTTTCGTCGACATGCTGCTGGCCATGCCGAGCCTGCTGCTGGCGATCAGCATCGCCGCCCTGCTCGGCGCCGGTCTGACCACGGTCATGATCGCGGTCGGCGTGGTGTCGGTGCCGGTCTTCGCCCGGCTGCTGCGCGGCTCGATGATCTCCCAGGCGAACAGCGACTACGTCCTGGCCGCCGTCTCGCTGGGCGTGAAGAAGCCGAAGATCGCGCTGACCCACGTGGTGCCGAACTCGCTCGCCCCGGTCATCGTGCAGGCCACCCTCACCCTGGCCACCGCGATCATCGAGGCCGCGGCGCTCTCCTTCCTCGGCCTCGGCAACAACGACGCCTCCATCCCCGAGTGGGGTGTGATGCTCGCCGACGCGCAGCAGTACCTCGACTCCGCGCCCCGGCTGGCGATCCTGCCCGCCCTCGCCATCATCGTCACCGCGCTGGGCTTCACCCTGCTCGGCGAGGCGATGCGCGAGGCACTCGACCCGAAGCTGCGGAAGTAGGGCCGGTGAGCGCGAGGAGTGAGCTTGCGAGCCCCGCAGTCGCGAACGAAAGGCGGGCCCGACATGGCTCTGCTTGATGTCGAAGATCTCTCCGTCACCTTCGCCCGGCGCGGTCAGCGCACCGTGCACGCCGTCGACGGGGTCTCCTTCTCCGTCGACGCGGGCGAGGTGGTCGGCCTGGTCGGCGAGTCCGGCTGCGGCAAGAGCGTCACGTCGCTGGCGATCATGGGTCTGCTGCCCAAGCAGCCGGGCCTGCGCGTCGGCGGCAAGGCGGTCTTCGACGGCACGGACCTGCTCCAGCTCGACGACCGGTCCCGGCGGGACATCCGGGGTCGCGACGTCGCGATGATCTTCCAGGACCCGCTCTCGTCGCTGAACCCGGTGATCCCGATCGGATTGCAGGTCACCGAGGTGCTCACGCGGCACCGGGGGATGAAGGGCGCGGCGGCCGAGAAGGAGGCGGCGGCCCTGCTGGACCGGGTCGGCATCCCCGACCCGAAGCGGCGGCTGAAGGAGTACCCGCACCAGCTCTCCGGCGGCATGCGGCAGCGCGCCCTGATCGCGATGGCGGTGGCCTGCAAGCCCCGGCTGCTGATCGCCGACGAGCCCACCACGGCGCTGGACGTCACCATCCAGGCGCAGATCCTGGAGCTGCTCAAGGAACTGGTCCGGGAGTCCGGCACCGCCCTGGTGATGATCACGCACGACCTGGGCGTGGTCGCCGGCATGTGCGACAGCATCAACGTGCTCTACGGCGGCCGGGTGGTGGAGACGGCCCGCCGTCGCCCGCTGTTCCGCGAGCCCCGGCACCCGTACACCGTGGGGCTGCTCGGCTCGGTGCCGCGCCTGGACGCCGGGCGCGGCGAGCGGCTGAACCCGATCCCGGGCTCGGTCCGCGACCTGCTGCCCTGGCCGGACGGCTGCGCCTTCGCGCCGCGCTGCACGCGGCGGATCGACGAGTGCGTGGGGGAGCCGCCCGCGCTGGTGCTCGCCCACGACGGCCGCAGCTACCGTTGCGTCAACCCGGCGCCGGTGCCCGGCACCGTGCCCCGGCCGGCCGCCACCGGCACCGCCCCGGCGCAGGCGCCGGCCGCCACCGCCCCGGCGGCGGAGGCGACCGCGGGCCCGGTGCCCGCACCGCGCGAGGAGGAGAAGCCGTGACCGAGAGCGAATTCCTCGTCGAGGTCCGCGACCTGAAGGTGCACTTCCCGATCCGGCGGGGGGTGATCCTCGACCGGACGGTCGGCCACGTGAAGGCCGTCGACGGCGTCGACCTGAGCATCCCGCGCGGCAAGACGTACGGCCTGGTCGGCGAGTCCGGCTGCGGCAAGTCGACGCTGGGTCGGGCGCTGCTCCAGCTCACCCCGCCCACCGGCGGCGAGGTCCGGTTCGACGGCGTCGAGCTGACGAAGCTGTCGTCGGGCAAGCTGCGGTCGATGCGTCGCCGGATGCAGATGATCTTCCAGGACCCGATGTCGAGCCTGGACCCCCGGCAGAACGTCGAGTCGATCCTCACCGAGGGCCTGCAGGCCCACGGCATCGGCGGCAACCGGGACGAGCGGCGACGGGTCATCGGCGAGACCCTGGACAAGGTCGGCCTGCCCCGCTGGGCGCTCTCCCGCTATCCGCACGAGTTCTCCGGCGGCCAGCGGCAGCGCATCGGCATCGCCCGCGCGCTGGTGCTCGGGCCCGACCTGATCGTCGCCGACGAGCCGGTCTCCGCGCTCGACGTGTCGATCCAGGCCCAGGTGGTGAACCTCCTCGACGACCTCCAGGACACCCTCGGCCTGACCTACCTGGTGATCGCGCACGACCTCGCGGTGGTCCGGCACATCTCCGACACCGTCGGCGTGATGTACCTGGGCGCGCTGGTCGAGGAGGCGCCGAGCGACCGGCTCTACACGGAGCCGATGCACCCGTACACGCGGGCGTTGATGTCGGCGGTGCCGGTGCCGGACCCGGACGTGGAGGACCGCCGCGAGCGCATCCTGCTCGCCGGCGACCTGCCCTCGCCCGCGAACCCGCCGGCGGGCTGCCGCTTCCACACCCGCTGCCCGTGGGCGCAGCCGACCCGCTGTGCCGACGAGCGGCCCGCGCTGCGGGATGTCGGCGGCAGCCGGGTCGCCTGCCACTTCGCCGAGCGGATCGCCAGCGGGGAGTTGCGCCCGCACAAGGTCAGCGTGCAGCTCACCCGCCCCGTCGGCGAGGGCGAGGAACCGCACACCGTCTCCGCGCCCAACGAGCCCGGCTCGTACGTCTGATCCCCGTCGCGGACGCGGTCCCTCGACGGGGCCGCGTCCGGGCGGGCGGTGGGTCAGCCCTCGGGGCGGTGCAGCAGGGCGACCGCGATGCCGTGCACCGCGTCCAGCCCGGCCGGGTCGGCCAGCGCCACGCTGCCGCCGGTGACCGTGTACCACTCGTCGGCGTCCTTGTACTGCACCGTCAGCGTCGCCCGGCCGTCGGCGTATCCGGTGCGCAGGGTCAGCTCGCCGGTGACCACCCCGACCTCGTCGGTCATCACCCCGCCCGGGCCGGGCACGACGTCGGCCGTCAGCTCCCGCGCGGCGGTCGACGTGCCCTCGGCGTCGGCGGCCATCCCCGCCCCCGGCACCCCGGTGGTCGTGCCGGCCGCGCCGTCCGCCGTCATGCCGGCCGTGGCCGGGCCGGCCGGCGCGCTGCCGGTGGCCGCCGCCGCGTCCTGCCCGGTGGCGTCCGGCGTCTGCTCCGGGGCGGGGGTGGCCCCGGCGCCGGTCACGGCTTGCTCGCCCATGTGCAGCCCTCCAGCATGTCGGTCAGGGCGGCCTTCTCGGCACTGGTCACCGTGAGCCGCCAGTGGTGCTTGACCGTCACCCAGTTCTCGGCGTACTGGCACCAGAACGACCGGTTCGCCGGCTTCCACTGGGACGGGTCCTGGTCACCCTTTGCCCGGTTCGAGGAGGCGGAAACCGCGATGAGCTGCGGCCGGTCCAGGTCGTTGGCGAACTCGCCCCGCTTCGCGTCGTCCCACTCGTCGGCGCCCGAACGCCACGCGTTCGCCAGCGGCACCATGTGGTCGATGTCCACGTCGGACGGGTCGGTGAAGGCGCGGCCGTCGTACACGCTCTCCCAGCGGCCGTCGACCACGTTGCAGCCGGAGAGCTTGATGTCCTCACCGTCGCGCTTGAGCACGCTGTCGCGTACGTCGCAGTTCTTGCCGGTGTCGCGCCAGTGCGGGAAGCGCTCCCGGCTGTAGCCCTTCATCGACCCGGCGGTGGCCACGGTGAGCTGGGTCAGCTTCTGCGCGGCGTTGCCGCCGCCGCCACCGCTGCTCGGCGCGGCGTCCGGCTCGTCGACGGCGACACAACCGGCCGCGCCGAGCGCCAGCGCCGCCGCGAGCGCGGCCGTCACCGCGGCACGCGGTCCTGATCTGGTACGCACAGACGACACCTCTCCAGCTTGCGGGCTCCCGGCGATCCCGCACAGTACCCGGGCCCGGTTTCGGCGATTCGTGGCGTCTCTCATATCGCGCGGGGCAGATTGGACGCCATGACCGAAACCACGCCCGCGCTCCGGCTGGGCACCGCCCACGGACGGGGCACCCTGCTCGCCGCCGTCCTCGCCTCCGGCATGGTCTTCCTGGACACCACCGTGGTCAACGTGGCGCTGCCCCGTCTCGGTGCGGACCTCGACGCCACCGTCGCCGGTCTCCAGTGGACGGTCAACGGGTACCTGCTGATGCTCGCGGCCTTCGTCCTGCTCGGGGGCGCGCTCGGCGACCGCTTCGGGCGGCGGCGGGTCTTCCTGCTGGGTGTGGTCTGGTTCACTCTCGCGTCGCTGCTCTGCGGCCTGGCCCAGGGCACCGAGTGGCTGGTCGCGGCCCGGTTCCTCCAGGGCGCCGGGGGCGCGCTGCTCACCCCCGGCTCGCTGTCGGTGCTCCAGGCCAGCATCCACCCGGACGACCGGGGCCGCGCCATCGGCGCCTGGTCGGGGCTGTCCGGCGTCTCCACCGCGCTCGGCCCGTTCCTCGGCGGTTGGCTGATCGACGCGCTCTCCTGGCGGTGGATCTTCTTCCTCAACCTGCCGCTGGCCGTGCTCGTGGTGCTGGCGGCGCTGCGCTGGGTGCCGGAGAGCCGGGACGAGGCCGCGTCCCGTACCGGGGGGCCAGGGCGGCACCGCCGCCGGTTCGACGTGGCCGGCGCGCTGCTCGGCGCGCTCGCCCTGGCCGGCGTCACGTACGCGCTGATCGACGCCCCCGTCCGGGGCGTCGACTCGGTGCCGGTGCTCGCCGCCGCGCTGGCGGGCGTGGCCGGCGCGGTGGCCTTCGTGCTGGTCGAGCGGCGCCGGGGGGACGGCGCGATGCTGCCCACCGGCCTGTTCGGCAGCCGGCTCTTCTCGGTGCTGAACGTCTTCACCGTGCTCGTCTACGCGGCGCTCGGCGGCTTCACGTTCTTCCTCGCCGTCTACCTGCAGAACGTGGTCGGCTGGTCGGCGCTGCTCACCGGGGTCGCGCTGCTGCCGATGACGGTGCTGCTGCTGGTCGGCTCGGCGCGGGCGGGCGCGCTGTCGGCGCGGATCGGGCCGCGGCTGCCGCTGACCGTCGGGCCGGTGGTCGCCGCCGCCGGGCTGGTGCTGCTGCGCGGCGTCGAACCCGACGCGTCGTACTGGCGGGACGTGCTGCCCGGGGTGGTGCTCTTCGGGATCGGGCTGACGCTGGTGGTGGCGCCGCTGACGGCCTCGGTGCTGGCCGCGGTCGACGACCGGTTCGCCGGTGTGGCGAGCGGCTTCAACAACGCGGCATCCAGGGCGGGCGGCCTGCTGGCGGTGGCGGCGCTCCCGCTGCTGGTCGGGCTCTCCGGCTCCGGCTACGCGCAGCCGGCCGCGCTGACCGGCGCGTACCGGGGCGCGATGCTCTGGTGCGCCGGCCTGCTGCTGGCCGGGGCGGCGATGGCGGCCCTGCTCATCCACCGCCCACCCCGGCGCCCGGAAGGGCACCCCGCCTGAACGGGGTGCCCTTCCGGCCGTCAGGCGCGGGCGCGGTTGACGGCGCTCGTCACGGCCTTCACGGAGGCGGTGACGATGTTGGCGTCGGTGCCGACGCCCCAGACCGTACGGCCGTCGACCTCGCACTCCACGTAGGCGGCGGCCTGCGCGTCCCCACCGGAGGAGAGCGCGTGCTCGTGGTAGTCGAGCACCCGTACCGCCACGCCCACCGCCTGGAGCGCGTTGACGTACGCGTCGATCGGGCCGTTGCCGACGGCGGTCAGCGAGCGGGGCTCCCCGCCCAGGCCGACGCGGGCCTCGATCTCGACCTTGCCCTCGGCGGTGCCGATGGCGTAGCCGTCCAGGGTGAGCGCCGGGTCGACCTGGTGGTCGAGCAGGTAGTGCGTGGCGAAGATCTCCCACATGGTGCCCGGGTCGACCTCGCCGCCGTCGTGGTCGGTGACCTGCTGGACCACGCCGGAGAACTCGATCTGGAGCCGGCGCGGCAGGTCGAGCTGGTGCTCGCTCTTCATGATGTACGCGACGCCGCCCTTGCCGGACTGCGAGTTGACCCGGATGACCGCCTCGTAGGTGCGGCCCAGGTCCTTCGGGTCGACCGGCAGGTAGGGCACCGCCCAGGTGTGCTGGTCGATCGGCACCCCGGCCGCCGCCGCGTCCTTGGCGAGCGCGTCGAAGCCCTTCTTGATCGCGTCCTGGTGGGAGCCGGAGAAGGCGGTGTAGACGAGGTCGCCCGCGTACGGGTGGCGCTCGTGCACCGGGAGCTGGTTGCAGTACTCGACGGCCCGCCGCACCTCGTCGATGTTCGAGAAATCGATCATCGGGTCGACGCCCTGGGAGAAGAGGTTCAGCCCCAGCGTCACCAGGTCGACGTTGCCGGTGCGCTCGCCGTTGCCGAAGAGGCAGCCCTCGACCCGGTCCGCGCCGGCCAGCAGCCCCAGCTCGGCGGCGGCGACGCCCGTGCCCCGGTCGTTGTGCGGGTGCAGGCTCAGCACCAGGCTGTCGCGGCGGGGCAGGTGCCGGTGCATCCACTCGATCGAGTCGGCGTAGACGTTCGGCATGGCCATCTCGACGGTGGCCGGCAGGTTGACGATCAGCTTGCGGTCCGGGGTCGGGTCGACGACCTCGATGACCTTGGCGCAGACCTCCAGCGCGTACTCCAGCTCCGTGCCCGTGTAGGACTCGGGCGAGTACTCGTAGTAGATGTCCGTGTCCGGGGTGTGGATCTCCGCGTACTTGCGGCAGAGCCGCGCGCCCTGGGTGGCGATGTCGGCGATGCCGTCGCGGTCCAGCCCGAAGACCACCCGCCGCTGGAGCGTGGAGGTCGAGTTGTAGAAGTGCACGATCGCCCGCCGCGCGCCGCGCAGCGACTCGAAGGTGCGGTCGATCAGGTGCTCCCGGCACTGGGTGAGCACCTGGATGGTGACGTCCTCGGGAATCAGGTCCTGCTCGATGAGCTGCCGCACGAAGTCGTAGTCCGTCTGGCTAGCCGAGGGGAAGCCGACCTCGATCTCCTTGTAGCCCATCTGCACGAGCAACTGGAACATCCGGCGCTTGCGCTCCGGCGACATCGGGTCGATCAGCGCCTGGTTGCCGTCGCGCAGGTCCACCGCGCACCAGCGCGGCGCGGCCTCGACGTGCCGCGTCGGCCAGAGGCGGTCGGGCAGGTCGAGCCGGAACTGCTGCTGGTACGGCTGGTAGCGGTGGTACGGCATCCGGCTGGGGCGCTGCCGGGCGATCGGATCGGTGTCAGCGTCGGTGACGGGTTGAGCCATGACGGAGTGCTCCCTGGAACATGTGGCGTCAGCAATCGGAAGGTGTCGGCCAGGTGCCGGGCGACGGTGCCCGGGCGGTTGCCGATGGGAAGTTCGGATGTGCTGGACGGCGCGGTTCGACTCCGCGACGAGGTGCCGGCCTTCAGGCCTCGTCGCGGCGACCAAGGAGAAGGTACGCCCGCCACATGACCAGGTAACCCTACGTGGTGGGCCGGGGTGCGGGAAGGTCGGTCCGGACTATGAGACGCATTTCGCAGCCTGGCTGGTCAGCAGGAGTTCGGCCAAGGGGAGCCGGCGGCGCAGCCCGGTCTCGGAGCGCAGCAGGTCGGCGGGGAGGCTGAGCGGGTCGCCGAGTTGCCCGACGGCCGCCACCACGTGCGGCCGTACGCCCGCCGGCAGGTCGAGGTCGGCGGCCAGGCCGGCGTGGTCGAGGTCGTGCAGTTGACGTACGTGCAGGCCGAGCGCCGTGGCCTGCACGGTGAGGTGGGCGACCGCCTGGCCCAGGTCGTACGCGTGCCCGGCGGATCCGGTGCGGTGCGCGCCGAGCAGCAGGGCGGCGGCGCGCTGCGCCCAGCGCTGCTCCCGTTCCGGCAGGTTGACCAGGATCCGCTTGAACGTCTCGTCGTCCCGGTGCCCGAGCGCGAACCGCCACGGCTGGGCGTTGCCGGCCGAGGGCGCCCAGCGGGCCGCCTCCAGCAGCGCGGTGGCGTCCTCGCGGGACAGCTCCGCCACCGGGTCGAAGGACCGGGGGCTCCAGCGGAACGCGAGCAGCGGGGTGAGGTCGGCCATGGGGTGAGTGTCCCGTAAGGGCGATTCAGCGGTTAAGGGCGGGATGTCCGAATGTGGCGAACGGCACCCGTAACGTCGGCGGCGTCACGGCGTTCCCGCGCCCGGGCTCGCGGTCGTCTCCGCGCCCGGTTCCGGCGCCGCCGTGCCGAGCGGCTCGGCGTCGACCACCGGCCCGGCCAGCTGCACGGTGGCCGGGGCGGGCGCGGGCGTCCCGGCGAGGATCAGCGTGCCGGACTCGGTGCGCACCGCCGTGGGCGTGCCGTCGGGGTCGTAGCAGTAGATCCCCACGTCCAGCGGCGCGTTGATCGACGCCGAGGTGGTCTCGACCGAGTAGCAGGCGCCGGACGCGCCGGGCGGCGGCTCGGCGGGGGACACGGCGAGCGGGGCCCGCCGGTCGGTCAGCACGTCCAGCCAGTCGGTGAACGGGTGCTGCACCCGGGGGTCGAGCCGGCGGGGCACGGCCTCGTCCCGGTCGCCGAGGCGTACGCAGGACGCCGGCTCGGGCCGGGCCGCGGACGGCAGGGCGCACTGGAACAGCCCGTCGGCGGTGGCGGCGAACGAGACGTCGGCGGTGCCGCCGAGCGCGCCGCCCGGCACGTCGACCCGCCAGCTGCCGTCGTTCGCGCTGGTCACCAGGATCGTCCGGGCCGGGGACTCCGGGGTGCGCAGCGTGTAGCTGGCGACCAGGTGCCGATCCTGCGCGGCGGCCGCCAGCGCCGCCAACTCGTCGCGCGCCGCGTCCACCCCCGCCGGCGCCGGTGTCGAGGTGGGCGTGGGCCGGGTGGCCGGTTCGTCGGCGGTGCAGGCGACGAGGAGCGCGGGCAGGGCGAGCGCGAGCGGACCGGCCAGGCGTCGGGCCGGACGCACCGGCGGGCGCGCGGGCTTCGCGGGAGGGCCGGCCGGGCGGAGATGGGCGTGCACGGGGCCATTCTGCGGCCCGCAAACGGCGCACGGGGGCCCTGCCACGCGCGCCGCCCCGGCGTGTCGCGCACCACCCCGCCCCGGGCGGCCGGGCCGGATCGTGGGATCACCCGACCCGGCCGGGTCGGCCGACCGATACCCTGGGTGCGTCTGACACGCGCCGCCGGCTCCTATCCGGCGGCGCCGGCACGCTCAGGGTCGTCGCTGGGAGGGAGTGCACCGTCGTGGCACTCGTGGTGCAGAAGTACGGCGGGTCCTCCGTCGCCAACGCGGAGCGGATCAAGCGGGTCGCCGAGCGCATCGTCGCCGCCCGCAAGGCCGGCGACGACGTCGTCGTGGTGGTCTCCGCCATGGGGGACACGACCGACGAGCTGCTCGACCTGGCCAACCAGGTCAGCCCGCTGCCGCCGGGCCGCGAGCTGGACATGCTGCTCACCGCCGGGGAGCGGATCTCCATGGCGCTGCTCGCCATGGCCATCCACAACCTGGGGTACGAGGCCCGCTCGTTCACCGGTTCGCAGGCGGGCGTGATCACCACGTCGGTGCACGGCCGGGCGCGGATCATCGACGTCACGCCGGGGCGGCTCAAGGGCGCGCTCGACGAGGGCGCGGTGGTCATCGTCGCCGGCTTCCAGGGCGTCTCGCAGGACACCAAGGACGTCACCACGCTGGGCCGGGGCGGTTCCGACACCACCGCCGTGGCGCTCGCCGCCGCGCTGCACGCGGACGTCTGTGAGATCTACACCGACGTGGACGGCGTCTTCACCGCCGACCCGCGGATCGTCCCGAACGCGCGGCACATCACCCAGATCACCTACGAGGAGATGCTGGAGCTGGCCGCCTGCGGCGCCAAGATCCTGCATCTGCGCAGCGTGGAGTACGCCCGCCGGGCGGGCTTGCCGATCCACGTCCGTTCGTCATACTCGACCAACACCGGCACGATGGTCACCGGATCGATGGAGGACCTTCCTGTGGAGCAAGCACTGATCACCGGGGTCGCCCACGACCGCAGCGAGGCCAAGATCACGATCGTGGGCGTGCCCGACGAGCCGGGCGCCGCCGCGCGGATCTTCGACACCGTGGCCGGCGCCGAGATCAACCTCGACATGATCGTGCAGAACGTGTCCACCGAGGGCACGGGCCGCACGGACATCTCCTTCACGCTGCCCAAGGCCGACGGCCCGACGGCCATGGCCGCCCTGAGCAAGATCCAGGAGTCGGTCAAGTTCAAGGGCCTGCTCTACGACGACCACGTCGGCAAGGTCTCGCTGATCGGGGCCGGCATGCGCTCGCACCCCGGCGTCGCGGCCGGCTTCTTCGCCGCCCTCGGCGCGGCCGGGGTGAACATCGAGATGATCTCCACCTCGGAGATCCGGGTGTCCGTGGTCTGCCGCGACACCGACCTCGACGCCGCCGTGCGCGCCATCCACGAGGCCTTCGACCTCGGCGGCGACACCGAGGCCGTCGTCTACGCGGGGACGGGACGGTAGCCACCGTGTCGCCGCTGCCCACCCTGGCCGTGGTCGGGGCGACCGGTGCCGTCGGCACGGTGATGTGCGAGCTGCTCAGCGGCCGGAAGAACGTCTGGGGCGAGATCCGGCTGCTCGCCTCCGAGCGCTCGGTCGGGCGGCGGCTGCGCTGCCGGGGCGAGGAGTTGACCGTCCAGGCGCTGACCCCGGAGGCGTTCGACGGCGTCGACGTGGCGATGTTCGACGTCCCGGACGAGGTCTCCGCGCGGTGGGCGCCGATCGCGGTCGGCCGCGGGGCCGTCGCGGTGGACAATTCCGGCGCCTTCCGGATGGACCGCGACGTCCCCCTGGTGGTGCCGGAGATCAACCCCGAGCAGGTACGCAACCGGCCGAAGGGGATCATCGCCAACGCCAACTGCACGACCCTGGCGATGATCATCGCGATCGCCCCGCTGCACCGCGAGTACGGGCTGCGCGAACTGGTGCTCGCCTCCTACCAGGCGGCCTCGGGCGCCGGCCAGAGCGGCGTGGACACCCTGCACGCCCAGCTCACCAAGATCGCGGGAGACCGGGTGCTCGGCTCCCGCCCCGGTGACGTACGCCAGGCGGTCGGCGACGACGTGGGCCCGTTTCCCGCGCCGCTGGCGCTCAACGTGGTGCCCTGGGCCGGCTCCCTGGCCGATGCGGGATGGTCGTCCGAGGAGATGAAGCTGCGCAACGAGTCGCGCAAGATCCTCGGGCTGCCCGACCTGAAGGTCTCCGCCACCTGCGTACGGGTGCCGGTGGTGACCGGCCACTCCGTGGCGGTGCACGCCGTCTTCGCCACCGAGGTGGACGCCGAGGGCGCCCGCGAGGTGCTGCGGAACGCCCCCGGGGTGATCCTGGTCGACGACCCGGGGGCGGGCGAGTTCCCGATGCCCATCGACGCGGTCGGCACCGACCCCTCCTGGGTGGGCCGGATCCGCCGCGCCGTCGACGACCCCCGCGCCCTGGACTTCTTCGTCACCGGCGACAACCTCCGCAAGGGCGCGGCCCTCAACACGGCCCAGATAGCCGAACTCCTGGCCAAGGAACTGACCGTCCGCTGAGCCGCCCCCGCCCCACGCGTCGATCATGGACTTGTGGTGGGCGGAAGTGCCCTTTCGTGGCTTTTGCGGGGCACCAGAACTTCATGATCGACGCAGGACGGTCGACGGGTTTGTGTGAGGGGTGGGGTGGGGGTCAGGCGGGGGCCAGGCGGACGCCGTCGCGGCCCTGGCGTTTCACCGCGTAGAGCGCCTGGTCGGCGCGGCGCAGCGTGGCCTCGGGTGACTCGCCGGGGCGGGGGAGGGCCACCCCGACGCTGATCGTGCGGCCGATCCGCCTCGCCGCCTCGGCCAGGCGCTCCGCGATCCGGACCGCCTCGTCGGGGCGGCTCACCTCGATCACCGCCACGAACTCGTCGCCGCCGATGCGGTAGAGCTCGTCGCCGTGCCGCAGCGCCGCCTCCAGGGCCCGGGCCAGCCGAACGAGCACGCGGTCGCCGGCCTGGTGGCCGTACGTGTCGTTGACGGCCTTGAAGCCGTCCACGTCGATCGCCAGCAGGGCCGTACGCCCCGGGGTGGCCGCCGCGATCCGCTGGCCGAACGGCCCCGTGTGCCGCAGCCCGGTCAACGGGTCCGAGTTGGCCTGCTCGCGCAGGCGCGCCAGGGTACGCAGCCGGTCGAGGCAGCTCCACGCCTGGCCGGCGAGCAGCTCCAACAGGTTGACCGTGGTCGGGTCGGGGCGCAGCAGCCGTTCGTCGGCCACCAGCAGCACCCCGCCGTCGTCGGGCCGGCCGACCGGCGCCGCGACCAGGGTGCGCACCCCGGCCCGGGTCAGCGGCCGGTGGTCGGGGACGGGCGGGTGTCCCGACTCGCCGAGCGTGTAGCCCACGCCGTGGCGGTGGGCGCGGGCGACCAGCCCGTCCAGCGCGGCGGGGCCCGCCTCGGCCAGCTCCGCCCGGATCCGGGCCTCCAGCTCGCCCGGGGTGGCCGGCGGCGTACCCAGGCGGGGCCCGTCCGGGCCGGCGAGCACCAGTACCGCCGCGGAGAGCGTGGACACGTCCCGGGCGGCGGCGATCGCGGCGGCGAACAGGTCCCACTCCGTCGACGCGGAGGTCAGCGCGGCGGCGTGCCGCAGGAGCTTCTCGCTGCGGCTCTCCGCCGGTGGCCCGCCGAGCGCCACGATCCGGGCCCCGAGCCGCGCCGCCAGCCGCTCGGCGGTGTCGCGCCACGGGGCGAGGTCGGTCGGGCCGCACCACTGGAGGTCCAGCACCCCGATGGGCCGGCCCGCCGGGTCCAGCACCGGTACGCACACCTCGGCGGTGACGTCGGGGCGTACCGGGATGTAGTCGGGGTCGGCGGCGACGTCGGGCACGACGGCGGTCTCGCCGGAGGCGTACACCCGGCCCACGATCCCGGTCTTCGGCGGCACGGTGGAGAAGACCTGCCAGGAGCCGGTGGCCGCGACGCAGCGGAGCCGGTCGTGGACGTGCAGCAGGACGGAGATGGTGGCCGGCGCGTGGCGGGCGAGCGCGGTGACCGTCCACCGGCACGCCTCGACGGCGGTCGACGCCATGGGGAGGCGGACCGTGACGTCACGGATGACTCGCTCGTGATCCACTCGGCACGTCGTTCCAGGTAGGGAGGGCTGCGACCGGCGGGCGGGCCCGCGATCAAGGGTACTCAGACAGGCGCGGGACCACCCCGGGCCAAGATCGTCCACGCTTTCGTACACATGTGCCATCCACAGGCTGTGGACAGGGCCTGTGGGTTCGGCGGGCCGCGCGCCGGGGCTCGCGGCGATAGCGTGAGGGTCCCGGTCGAGTGGAGGCACCGATGCTCATCGCCCAGCTCAGTGATCCGCACGTGACCACCGGCGTGCTCGCCGCCGAGCCGGCCGCCGGCCTGCACCGCGCCCTGGGCCGGGTGCTGGCGCTGAATCCCCGGCCCGACTGCGTGGTGATCACCGGCGACCTGGTCGACCGTGGCCGCCCCGACGAGTACGCGACGCTGCGCGAGGTCATCGGCCGGTTCCCGCTGCCGGTGCACCTGGTCGCCGGCAACCACGACGACCGGGAGTCGCTGCTCGACGCGTTCGGGGGCACGCCCTGGCTCGGCGGTGGCTTCTCGGCGCACTACCACGTGGACCACCCGGAGGCGACGGTCGTGGTGCTGGACTCCCTGATGCCGGGCGGGGGCGGCGCCGGCTGCCTCGGCGAGGACCAGCTCGGCTGGCTGGACGGGGTGCTGGCCGGTCGGCCCGAGGTGCCGGCCGTGGTCTGCCTGCACCATCCGCCGGCACCGGTCGGCATCCCGTTCCTCGACGACATCCGGCTGACCGACGGCGACGAGCTGGCCGAGGTGGTCGCCCGCCATCCGCACGTCGTCCGGGTGGTCGCCGGCCACGTCCACCGCCCGGTCACCGTGAACTTCGCCGGCACGGTGCTCACCACGGCGCCGAGCACCTGGCGGCAGAGTTCCCTCACCACCAGCGCGGACGACCAGTTCGGCTGGGTCGTCGAGCCGACCGGCTTCCTGCTGCACCTCCTCACCGGGAGCGGCTGCGTCACGCACCTGGTGCAGGCCAGCCACGCTGCCGGCATGACCTGTGGCTTCTGACCGCCGGGACGGTCGGTCGCGGTGGGCGAGGTCTGGTACGTCGCGTACGGGTCGAACATGCACGCCGCCCGGCTCGGCTTCTACCTGGCGGGAGGCTGCCCGCCCGGCGGGCGGCGGACGTATCCGGGCTGCCGGGACCCGCGACCTCCCAGGCGTACGGTGCCGGTGTCGCTGCCCGGCGGCGTCTACTTCGCCGGCGAGTCCCGGGCGTGGACCGGCGGGATGGCGTTCTACGACCCGGCGCTCCCCGGCGCGGCGGCGGCCCGGGCCTACCTGCTCGACGTCGGGCAGTTCGCCGACGTGGCCGCCCAGGAGATGTACCGGGAACCCGGCGCCGACGCCGGCCTGATCGCGGAGGCCGTCGCCACCGGACGGGCCACCCTCGGCCCCGGCCGGTACGAGACCCTGCTCTGCCCCGGCCGGCTCGACGGGCTCCCGCTGCTGACCTTCACCGCCCCGTGGGCGGCGTCCGAGGTGCGGTGGCGGGCCCCGGCCCCGGCCTACCTCGACATGATCGCCCGCGGCCTGCGCGAGTCGCACGGCTGGGACGCCGACCGGATCGCCCGCTACCTGCTGGCCCGGCCGGGAGTCGCCGGCGCCTGGGACGCGGCGGCCGTCGCGGCGCTGATCGCCGGGGCGGACCGGCACGAGGTGCCGGGCTGACCGACGCACCGTACGGTCCCGAGCGCCGAACGCCGCGCGGGGACGGGACGCTCGGTGACCGTACTGCCGCCGCCCGGTCACCCCGGCGGTCGGTCGGACGACCGGCGCACGTCCCGCCGGCCGGCAGCGGGTCAACCGGGCGGACGCAATTGTCCGGGACGGTCGTTTCACCGTCCACAATCACCATCGGAGATCGATAACCTCGGCCGGTCGTGCGCGGGCACGGCTCATCCGCCGGCTCCACGACCGGCCGTATGTGTGGGGGAATCGCATGAGGAGAAGGCTGATCGGTCTCGCGGTGGCGCTCGGCGTCGCGGTGGGCGTCTCGCTGACCGCCGCCGGCCCGGCCCAGGCCGCCACCCCGGCCGTCCAGATCACCAAGGCCTACTACAACTCGCCGGGCGCCGACAACCGCTCGAACTCCAGCCTCAACGCCGAGTACGTCCGGCTGACCAACCGGCGCTCCACCACCGTCAACCTGAAGTACTGGACGCTGCGCGACCAGTCCAACCACGTCTACAAGTTCTCCGGCGACTTCCGGCTGGCCCCGGGCGCCAGCGTCTTCGTGCACACCGGCAGGGGCACCAACAGCTCGACCCACCGCTACTGGGGCTCGGGCGCCTACATCTGGAACAACACCGGCGACAAGGCCTACCTGCGCAACTCGTCCGGCACCCTGATCGACTCCTGCTCGTGGGGGAGCAAGGGCAGCTACACGTACTGCTGAGGGGTGCCGCCGGCCCCGGGCGACCGGGGCCGGCGGTACTGCCGGGCATGTCGGAAACGCCCCTCCGGACCTGCCCCGGTCGCGGGTATGCCCAGCTCCGGGGGCACGCCCCGGTCGACGGGGACGGGCGGCGATGAGAAGCTGTCGGTGACGCGGCGGCGATCCCCCCACCGACGTCACCGCGACCGAACACTGTCGACGGCGCGGTCGGCCCCCGGGTTGACCGTCATCCGGGTGCCCGCGCCGGCTTCCCACGAGGAGTTCCATGTCCAACCCCGGGATGCGCCGGGCCGCCATCGGCCTGACCGCGCTCGCCGTGACCGCCCTCGGCGCGGTCACGACCACCCCCGACCAGGCGGACGCCGGCCCGAAGCCGGTCGCCGTCAAGCTGCTCGCCCTCAACGACTTCCACGGCAACCTCGAACCGCCGTCCGGCACCACCAACGGCACCATCGCCGGGAAGCCCGCCGGCGGGGCCGAATACCTCGCCACCCAGCTCGCCGAGCTGCGCAAGCGCGCCGCCAAGGAGCAGAACACCATCACCGTGGCGGCCGGCGACCTGATCGGCGCCTCCCCGCTGCTCTCCGCCGCGTTCCACGACGAGCCGACCATCGAGGCGCTGTCGCTGGCCGGGCTCGACTACGCCAGCGTCGGCAACCACGAGTTCGACGAGGGCGCCGACGAGCTGCTGCGCATCCAGAACGGCGGCTGCCACCCGGTCGACGGCTGCGTCGACGGCACCCCCTACGAGGGCGCCGGCTTCCAGTACCTCTCCGCGAACGCCTTCAAGACCGCGACCGGCCAGCCGCTGCTGGCGCCGTACGCCATCCACAAGGTGCAGGGCGTCAAGGTCGGCTTCATCGGCATGACGCTGGAGGGCACCCCGCGCATCGTCAGCCAGCAGGGCGTGGCCGGCCTGACCTTCGCCGACGAGGCGCAGACCGCCAACCGGTACGCCCGCGAGCTGCGCCGCCAGGGCGTCGAGACCATCGTCGTGCTGCTGCACGAGGGCGGCACGCAGGAGGCCACCGGCGGCATCAACGACTGCAAGGGCATCTCCGGCCCCATCGTGGACATCGCCAACCGGATGGACCCGTCGATCGACGTCGTCGTCAGCGGACACACCCACCAGGCGTACAACTGCGACATCGCCGGCAAGCTCGTCACCAGCGCCAGCTCCTTCGGTCGTCTGGTCACCGACATCGACCTCTCCATCGACCGGCGCACCGGCGACGTGATCAGCGCCAAGGCCGAGAACGTGGTGGTCACCCGGGACGTCGCCCCGGACCGGGCGCAGACCGACCTGATCAACCGTTACAAGACCGTGCTCGGCCCGGTGGCCGGCCGTGAGGTCGGCCAGACCACCACGGAGATCAAGAAGACCCAGGAGACCCTCTTCGGTACGACGCTGGGCGAGTCCCCGCTGGGCAACCTGATCGCCGACGCGCAGCTCGCCGCCACCGACGGCGAGCAGGGCGCGGTCGCCGCGTTCATGAACCCCGGTGGCGTACGCGCCGACCTCGACGCCGGCCCGGTCACCTACGAGGAGGCGTTCACGGTCCAGCCGTTCGCCAACAACCTCGTGACCCTCGACCTCACCGGCGCGCAGCTCTACTGCCTGCTGGAGCAGCAGTTCGTCACCGGTCGGACGCTCTACCCGTCGTCGACCGTCCGGTACGTCGTCGACCCCGCCGGCACCACCGGCACCGCCGCCGACGCCTGCTCCGGCACCCGGGTCGTCCGGGGTAGCCTCACCCTCGGCGGGGTGGCGGTCACCGCCGACGCCACGTACCGGGTGACGGTGAACAACTTCCTCTCCGGCGGCGGCGACGGCTTCACCGTCCTCACCGGCGGCACCAACGCGGTCACCGGCATGATCGACCTGGACGCGTTCGTGGCCTACCTGACCGCCGAGTCCCCGGTCTCGGCGCCGGCCCTGGACCGCATCCGCACCACCGCGGAGGTCCCCGCCGCCTGACGGCAGCGGTAAGCACCGACGGGCCCTGGAGCGACTGCTCCGGGGCCCGTCGTCGTCCAGTGGCCGGGCCGGGTTCTCCGTCGTGGAGGGGCCTGGACCAGGCCGGTCTTCCGTCCGTTGGCGGGCCGGGGCCGGGTTCTTCGTCCGGTGCTCGGGCCTGAGCCGGGGCCGGGTTGTCCGTCCGGTGGCCCGGCCGGGCCGGGTTGTCCGTCCGGTGGTCAGGCCTGCGCGGGGGCCGGTTCGGCGGCCGGCGGGGTGGCCGGCGCGCGGCCGTCCTGGGCCGGCGTGAGCAGCCGGCGCAGGGAGAGCGCGATGAGCGAGGCCACCAGGCAACCGCTGACGACCGCCACGACCCAGATCCGGCCGTTGGCCGCACCGAGCAGCGGGCCCGCCGTGACGGGGCCGATCACCCCGCTGATGCCGAAGATCATCGAACTCATGGCGTTGTACCGGCCGCGCAGCGCGTCCGTGGCGAGCGCGTTCGTCAGCGCCGGCATCACCGGTGACAGCAGGGTCTCGCCGAAGCCGAAGATCGCCGAGCAGGCCACGACGCAGAGGGCGGCAATCAGCGCGTTGCTCGGGCCGACCACGCCCCCGGCCCCCAGCACCAGCCAGGCGATCGCGAAGACCGCGCCCACGACCGCGAGCCCGCCCGTCCGGCTGCGCCCCTCCATCCGCCGCAGGACCAGCAGCTGGGAGAGCACGATCATCACCGTGTTGCCGGCCAGCGCCCAGGCGACCACGCGCGGCGTCACCTCGGCCACCCGCACGGCGTACGCGGTGAAGCCGACCTCGATCTGCGCGTAGCCACAGGTGGTCAGGACGAGGCCGAAGATGACGAGCCGCCGGAACGGGCGGTCGCGCAGCACGGTGAGGTAGCCGCCGGCCGACGCCCGGTCCGCGGCCGCTGCGGCGGCGAGCCGGTGGCCCACGTGCGGCAGGGTCAGCAGGATCAGCGCGGGCATCAGGTAGCTGATCGCGTCGAGCACGTAGATCGTCTGGAACGTGACCGCGCGGGTCGTGTCGACGATCGCGCCGGAGGTCAGGCCGCCGAGGCCGATGCCGAGGTTGAGCAGGGCGAAGTTCAGCCCGAAGACCCGCTGCCGCTCGTCGGCGTCGGTGAGCGAGGCGAGGATCGTGTTCTGCCCGGGCCAGATGACGGAGCTGCCCATCGCCACCAGCGTCATCACCCCGAACGCCGAGGCGCTCGAGTCGACCAGCGCCAGCGACCCGGTGCCGACCGCCTCGATCACCAGGCCCGTCAGCAGGATCCGGCGGGCGCCGAACCGGTCGATGAGCGTGCCGCCGATCGGCGACAACGCCAGCGTGATCACGCCGTACCAACCGATCACCAGGCCGGCGCGGGTGTCGGTGAGGCCGCGGACGTCGGTCAGGTAGATGAACAGGAACGGCAGGGTGAGGCCGCGCCCGATCGCCGACAACAGCGTGCCGATGAGCATCCGCCGGGCTTCGGGGCGGCGGGGCAGGGCGCGACTGAGCATCCCCCGATTCTGTGCTCTGGGTGTGACGCGGCGCGAGACCTTTTAGGCCCGTAGTTTCACGCGCAGTGTGTGCGCGGTGTCACACCCGGAAGCGCGTCTGCCGGCGTCGTACCCCTCTGCGATCCTGGTCGGGATGACCACCACCTGGCGACACCTGCCCGCACCGGCCCGCGAGATCGCCACCGCCGCCACCGACGCGGTCGCCGCCGCGCGCGAGCGCGCCCCCGAGGCGTACGACGTCGCGGTGGCCCGGCTCGCGGCGGCCGACCGGTCGGGCCTGGTGCTCGGCGCGGTGGTCCGGCTGCTGCTGGAGGAGACCCACCCGAACGGCCTGGACGGCGACGACGTCCGCCAGGTGCTCGAGGGCTGCGTGCGCGACGCCGCGCAGTGGCAGCCCGACGTCGACCCGCACGTGGTGCTCGTCCTGCTGGCGGGCGCCCTCGGCGTCTACGACCCGGACGGCGACGAGTCGCCACCCGACCCGCCCGCCGTGGCGCGGCACGCGCCGCTGCTCGTCGCCGACCTGCTCGCCGCCACCGGACGGCCCCTCGACGGCTACCTGACGGCCGCGTTCACCGAGATCGCGCGCACCGAGCAACACGACTGACAGGCGCCATCGTACGTGACGGAGGGCCCAGCTGGTGCCAGGCCCTCCGTCAGGTACGAGCAAGCTCAGGAACTGGCCGCCACCTCGAACGAGTACCAGTTGCCGTACTCGCTCCAGGTGCCGTCGGCCTTGACGGCGTACACGGTCAACAGCACCCAACCGCTCGTCGTCGGCGTCCAGGTGACCGTTGCGCGACCATCGGCATCAGCCGCGATCTCGGTCAGCTCCTCGCCGTCGACGAAGGAGTACCGGTAGGCCACGGTGTCCGTCCAGCCCGGCGGCGGGGAGAAGGTGAAGGTGCCTGCGACGCCCACTCCGCCGACCGGCGAACCGTCCGGCGGCTGGACGTAGACGTCCGACCTGACGCCCGGGCCGGGGTAGAAGTGGGTCGACCAACTGGCCTCCGTGGAGACGAAGCCGTTGTCGCTGATGCTGCGTACCCGCACCGAGTGCCCATGCGGGTTGCCGGCGATGAAGCTGAAGTGCGCGGTGCCGTCCTCGGCGGCCTGCCTCGTCTCGCGATCGCCGTTGTCCAGGACGATCTCGTATTCGCGGACGCCGGTGACGCCGGCCGCCGGGGCGAACTTCAGCACCACCTCCTGCCCCCACTGCGGATCCCCGTTCTCGACCCGGACATCCGGCGCGGACCGAGGAACCATCGTCCTGTAGACGGTCTCGGCCGAGATGTTGCCGGCGAGGTCGAGGGAACGCACGGTCAACTGCTGCGGCCCGGACCCGGTCGGGTTCAGCGTTACGGTCGCCGAGCCGCCAGGGACGTCTGCCCTGACCGTGTTCGGCAGGCTGAACGGATCGCGGCAGACCAACTGGCCCAGGTCGCCCGAGGCCGCGCACGTGTTCACCCCGAGGCCGTTCCACGAGTACTGGAAGCCCGCCACGTCCTTGTTGCCGCCGCCGGAGAAGGTGAAGGTGCCCGGCACACCCGCCGGGGCCTGCTCGCCGGTGTCGTCGGCCGGGTAGTTCGCGGAGGCGACCGTCGGCGCCGTGGGGCTGGTGCCGTCGTAGGTGAAGAAGCACTTCTTCGACCAGGCCGAGAAGTCCGCCCCGTCACCCACCCGGGCCTGCCAGGCGTACGACTTGCCGTCGACGAGCGTGCCCGCCGGCAGGTTGGCCGTGTGCACCCGACCCGAGACGGCGTGCTCGCTGGTGAAGACCTGTCGGGCCGCCGCATCGCCCGTCGGCCAGATTGCGAACTCGCTGGTGAGGCGGTACTCGTCATCCGGGTCCGCGTCGGTGCCGAGGGCCTGGAGCACGTTGGCGAAGCCGCCCAGCCGTGGGTACGGACGGAACTGGGTGCACGGGAACCCGCCGTTGTAAAGGTGGGCGTTGTCGCCCTTCGGCACCGAGTTGTACTGCGTGGTCAGGCCGACGCTGCGGTACCAGTTGAGCCGACGACCGTAGGCCGAGTCGCTCTCGTTGGCTTCCGGGACGCGGATCTCGAACGTGATCCGGCGCTGCTTGTGCGCCACAGCGTCCTGCACGGCGGCACCGACGTCAAACGACAGGTTCGCCTTCGGGCACCATTCCGGGGTGAGGACCTCGTCCAGCTTGGTCAGCGGCTCAGGAGCGCTGTTCCAGGTGGGCGTGGTGCTCACCGGCTTGGTGCGCCAGATCTCGATCGCCCGCTTTCCGCAGTCGGCGGCGCTGTACTCCTCGATGAAGACCGTCCCACCGTAGATCTTCCGGCCCTCGTAGGCGGACAGATCGAAGGTGGCGTACACCCGAGAGGTGTGGCTGACACCCGCGTCGTCCACGGACGTGCCGAGCGGCATGTGCGTCTCGTCGTTCCACCCGTACGCCTTGCGCGGCGTGGCGGAGTCGGTCCAGCCGACCTGGATCGACGGAGTGCTTTCGTAGTGCGGTGCCGCGACGGCGGGACTGCCGGTCGCGACGAGGGCGAGCCCGCTGACGCCCAGCGTCAGCGCGAGCGCGCCGATGAGGCCACGACGTGGCCGGGTAACTGTCACAGTGGATGGCCCTTCCCGTATCCAGCCGGGATCGTCCGGCCGGAAAGCTGTGGACATCAAATCGTGCAGGCTCGATAGACGACAACAGCCTTTCGGGCGCTGCTGCACGTCCCAGGCGTCTTGGTCATGGTCGATCCGGTAGGGGCATGGCCGATCCGGTTGCCGCTGACCGCAGCAGCAGGCAGGGGCTGTCCGCAGCGTCATCAGGTGCCGGTGGTGCAGGGGGTGAAATCCCCAATCGCCGGATAAGGCCACAACTGAGACCAGCCCAGCCGCCGATGCCGCTTCTGCTCCGCTGGAGAGCAGGTCGATTGCCCGCCTTGAGGCTCAAACCACACCCTTCTGGGCTGTGGTCTTCATCGGTGAAACATCGGACTGGATTTCTGGCATAGACCAGGTGCAAGCGCCACGACCTGGAGGTTCACGTGCCAATGAATGAACAACGCACTCTGCAGATTGCCCCGGTCAGCAGGAGTCGTCGCCGGCTGTCGCGGGCCGGGTTGATCACAGCGATTACCGCCGGAGTGGTTGCGGCCGGTGCCGGTACGGCGGCCGCTGTCGCATACCTCACCGAGGAAACCGTGGCCAGCGGCATGCCCGGCGCTGCCGTGATCTTCGAGGGCACCGACCCGTCGTGCACCACGACCGACCACGTCGTTTTCGACTGCACTCTCAGCCGCGCCCCGAAGTCAGACGTGCTGCCCAATCCCGCTAAGCGGGAGAAGGTGAAGACGGCACCCCGGCCCGCAGCGACCGATTACACCAACGTCAAGCACGCGTTCGTTGACGATCAGGGCAACATCGCGGGCGGATGCAATGGTGTGGACGCCGCTGGGCTGCACTGGGTCTGCTACGCCGGTCAGCGAGCGGTCTCGGAAGGGGTCATCGCCCAGCGCCTGCTCGGGGAGCACCTGGACTCGCCCGCCCGCGGCTAGGGCGTGTCTCGAAGTGCGTGTAGCCATTCGTTGATGGCGGTGACGTGAATGGCAGCTTCGTAACGCAAGGCTAACTTGTCGTACCGGGCGGCCACAGCGCGGTGGCGTGGGCAACCGAGCCGGACCAGCGCCTGGCCCCGGCGAGCGTCCGGGAGTGCTGCGGGCTGTGTTGGCGCTGGCCGTGCGGGATCGCATCATCGCGGGGAACCTTCAAGCCCTACCCGAAGTTCCGCGCGGGCCGGCGCACGGTGCCGCTGCCGCCGTTCGCGGTGGGCGAACTGCGGCGCCACCGCAAGGCCGTGCCGCCGGGCGCGGCCGGCGAGGTCTTCACCAACGAAGCGGGCGAATCGATGCGCCGCACCGTCTTCAGAGCCTGGATCTGGCGACCGGCGCTCGTGCGTGCCGGGCTTCTCGGCCAGGTGGCCCAGGTCGGCCCCCGCGCGTGGCGCGCGACCTGGCGCGACCGCGACGGCAACGAGGTCAGCGAGGAACTCCCGAACCGGCGGGTTGCCCGTGCTTCGCCTGTCCCGTATGGCGCAAGGCGGGCTCCGCTTCCACGACCTGCGGCACTCCTACGCCACCTGACTGATCACGGACGGCGTGCCGCTCAACGACGGTGCCCGCGTGATGGGGCATGAGCAGATCTCGAACACGCTCGACCGCTACACGCACGCGTTCGAGGCCGGCGCGGACCGGGTGCGGGAGTCGTTCGCTGACTCCCGACGAGAACGACGACCAAGGCGGCGGGGCGACAGTGGTGTAGCTCAATGAGCTAGATCAAGCCGGATGTGGCAAAAGGCCAGGTGAGAAGTCATCTCACCTGGCCTTGCCCATCTCGGTCGGGGTGGCCGGATTCGAACCGACGACCTCTTCGTCCCGAACGAAGCGCGCTACCAAGCTGCGCCACACCCCGAGGCGTGCCGACAAATAGTAGCCCACCCCGGTCGGGGGTCCAACTCGGTACCCCCACCGCCGTGCCGGCCCTCCCGACCGCGCGGGAAGCGCGCGGGACCGGTCGCACGCCGCGCCTGATGTCGTGAACGACTCAGCTCGACAGGGCGGACAACGCCGAGGCCGGGGGCGGGCCCGGTGCCGCGTGCGCCCCCGGGTCACCCCGCGCGGATCGCCGGCCCGGCCGCCGGGCCGTGGGCAGCGGCCCGGCGGATCGCAGGCGTACGGGTCAGCGGGGGATCAGGGTGAGCACGCTCGCCTCCGGAGGGCAGGCGAACCGGACCGGCGCGGTCGGGTGGGTGCCGAGCCCGGCGGAGACGTGCAGCCAGGAGTCGGAGCCGGGCCAGCGGTGCAGGCCGCGCGCCATGGAGCGGGGCAGTCCGCAGTTGGTGACCAGCGCCCCCATCCCCGGTACGCAGACCTGACCGCCGTGGGTGTGCCCGGCGAGCATCAGCCCGAAGCCGTCGGCGGCCATCCGGTCGAGGACGGCCGGCTCGGGGGAGTGGGTGAGCGCGATCGACAAATCGGCGGTGGGCGACACCGGCCCCGCGACCGAGTCGTAGTCGTCCCGTTCGACGTGCGGGTCGTCGACCCCGAGCAGCTCGACGACCCGGCCGCCGGCCTTGAGGGTGGTGCGGGCGTTGTTCAGGTCCGCCCAGCCGGCGCCGACGAAGACGTCGCGCAGCTCCTCGTGCGGCAGCTCGACGCCCTCGGTGTACTCCCGGTCGGGCAGGAAGTAGGTGAACGGGTTCTTCCAGACCGGCCCGGTGTAGTCGTTGGAGCCGAAGACGAAGGCCCCCGGGAGGTCGAGCAGCGGCTGGAGGGCGCGCAGCACGCCGGGCACGGCGCCGGGGTGCGCCATGTTGTCCCCGGTGACCACGACCAGGTCGGGGTCGAGCGCGGCCAGCGACGCCACCCAGCGCTGCTTGCGCCCCTGGTCGGGCATCATGTGCAGGTCCGACAGGTGCAGGACCCGCAGCGGCTCCGCGTCGGCCGGCAACACCGGCACGTCGTACCGCCGCAGGGTGAACATGTTGCGCTCGACGAGTGACGCGTACGCCAGGGTCGCCGCGCCGAGGGCGGCGGTCCCGGTCGCGAGCCGGAATAGTGTGCGCTTTCGCATGCCGTTCAGGGTAGTTTCACCGACCATGAGCACGCTGAAGGACCGTCTGACCGCCGACATGCGCGCCGCCCTGAAGGCGCGCGACGAGCTGACCACCTCCACGCTGCGGATGGCGCTCGCCGCCGTCGGCACCGCCGAGGTCGCCGGCAAGGCCAAGCGCGAGCTCACCGACGACGAGGTGCTCGCGGTGCTGACCAAGGAGGCGAAGAAGCGCCGGGAGGCCGCCACCGCCTTCGGTGACGCCGGCCGCACCGAGCAGGCCGCGAAGGAGGTCGCCGAGGGCGAGGTGCTGGAGCGCTACCTGCCGAAGCAGCTCCCCGACGCCGAACTGACCGAGCTGGTCGCGGGGGCGCTCGCCGCGGGCGGCTTCACCGGCAAGTCGCAGATGGGCCCGGCCATGAAGACGGCCCAGGCGGCGGTGGCCGGCCGGGCCGAGGGCGGTCGGGTCGCCGCCGAGGTACGCCGACAGCTCGGCCTCTGACCCGAGTCGCACCGACCCGCGTACGCGAAACGGGCGGGCACCCCGCGAAGGGTGCCCGCCCGTGGCGTTTCCTACGGCCGGCTCAGCCGCCGGAGCGGCCCGGCGGTCGGCCGGGGTTGGTCGGCGGCCGGTTGTTGTCGGGCGTCGTGCCCGGGGTGGTGCCGCCGCCGGAGCTGATCTGGATGGTCACCACGCCGCCCTTGATGGTGCGGCCGTCGGGGCTGGTGCCGGCGGCCTTGCCGGCCGGGCAGGTCGACGGGACCTTGATGTCGGAGATGACCGCGTCGAAGCCCTCCGCCTCGATCCGGGACTTCGCCTGCTCCGGATCCAGGCACTTCACGTCGGGGATCCGGCGCTGGTCACCCTCACGGATCTTCTGGCCCGGGGGCTCGAAGTTGACCCGCTTCTTGCCCTTCATGGCGTCGCGCAGCGTCTCGTAGACCGGCGGGTTGATGCCGTCCTTCTGGCCGTGCTTCATCTTGACGTTGGTCTGCGGCCAGTCCGGGTCGGCCATGATGCCGGCCACCGCGTACTGCTTGGTCATCGCGACCAGGGCCGCGCTCTTCTCCGAGTCGGTGGTGCCGGACTTGCCGGCCACCGGGGCGTCGACGATGCCCCGGACGTTCGCGGCCGTACGGCTGCCGCCGCACCGGCTCGTGGAGGAGTTGTCACCGACCGGGCAGCGGGCGGCGTCGACGGCGGCGCGGGCCACCTCGGTGCTCACCCGCTTCTCGCAGCGCGGGTTGGCGATGTCGAGCTTCTTGCCCTCCGGGTCCTTGATCTCCTGCACCGGGATGGGCTCGCAGTACTTGCCGTCCGCCGCCAGGGTGGCGTAGGCGTTGGCCAGCTCCAGCGGGGTGGTGTTCGAGACGCCCAGGGTGAACGCGCCCCAGTCGTGCGCGTACTCCTTGTTGTTGGCCCACTCGTTCTCCCTGGTGACCCGGAACTGGATGCCGAGCCGCTTGGCCACGTCGACCACGTTCTCCGCGCCGACCTGCTGCTGGAGCGGCACGAAGTACGTGTTGATGGAGGAGGCGAAGGCGCTCCACATGTTCTGCACGCCGCCGGCCTTCTTGCCGGAGTTGGTCGGGCAGTACTTGTTGGTGCCGGGGCAGGCGGCCGGGCTGCCCGCCTCGACGATGTACTCCGACTTGAAGGCCTGTGGGGCGTTGATCGTGTAGCCGAGCGGGATGCCCTTCTCCAGCGCCGCCACGATGGTGAAGATCTTGAAGGTCGACCCGGCCTGGTAGCCCGTGATGCCGTCGCCGCCGGTGAGCAGCGGGTTGACGGTGTTGGGGTAGTTGCCGAGCTTCTTCTTCTTGCGCTGCTTCGGGTCGCTGTGCGGCTTGTTGGCCGGCTTCTTCGGGTCGTCGAGCTTGAAGTTCCGGTTCACCGCCAGCGCCCGCACCCGGCCGGTGCCCGGCTCGACCACCGCCACCATGGCGGCTTCCTTGCTCTTCTCCGACTTGGCTTTGCGAACGGCCTTGTCGGCGCCCCGCTGGGCCTGCGGGTCCAGGGTGGTGATGACGGTGTAGCCGCCGCTCTTCAGCCGCCGCTCCCGGTCGTACGAGGTCGAGCCGAACGTCTCCTGCCCCATCCACCAGCGGTAGAAGTAGTCGCAGAAGAAGCCCCAGCCCTTCTCGTTGGTCGAGACGCAGCCGTTGGGGGCCCGCTTGCCGGTGACCACGAGCTTGGTGGCCTTCGCGGCGTCCGCCTCCTGCTGGGTGATGGCGCCGGTCTCGACCATGTTCTGGATGACGTAGTCGCGCCGGGCGAGGGCCGCCGCGTGGCCGCTCTTGGTGGTCGGGTCGTTGGTGCTCGGCGCCTTCACCATGCCGGCGAGCATGGCCGCTTCCTCGAGCTTCAGCTTGCTCGGCGGCTTGTTGAAGTAGACCTGGCTGGCGGCGTAGATGCCGTACGCGCCGTTGCCGAACGCGGCGATGTTGAGGTAGCGCTCCAGGATCTCGTCCTTGGAGAGCTCCTTGTCGATCTGGATCGCGTAGCGCATCTCGCGCAGCTTGCGGGCGCTGGTGTCCTCGGTGGCCGCGACCACGTCCGCCGGGTGGCTCGCCGAGTACGCGATGGCGAGCCGGACGTACTGCATGGTCAGCGTCGAGGCGCCCTGCTGGCTGGACGCGTTGGACTGGTTGTTGACGAAGGCCCGGGCAATGCCGTTGAGGTCCACGCCGTTGTGCTTGTAGAAGTCGTGGTCCTCGGCGGCGATGATCGCCTTCTGCATGATGGGCGCGATGTCGGCCAGCTTCACGTCGCGACGGTTCTCGTCGTACATGGTCGCCAGCGGGGTCTTGCCGTCGGCTGCGAGAAGGTAGCTGATCTGCGGCGCGCGCGCCACGGTCAGCTCCTTGGGCAGTGCGCCGAAGGTCTCGGCGCCGGCCTTCGCGGCCAGTCCGGACATCGCCACCGCGGGGAAGGCCGCCGCCGCGACCACCACGCCGGCCAACAGGCCACATATGAGTAGCGATGCGGCGTTGGTCAGCACATTGTGGTCACGTTTCCGCATCCAGGTCACCTCGACAGGGTACGCGAGTAGGGAACGAGGGGCGCCGGGGCGTTCTTTCCCCATTTCCTGCGCGCGCCGACCTCGTTGTGCTAAACGCACGACCCCCGGTGCGTGGTTGCGTGAATCCGCCGCCGAGTCTCCCTCCTGCGGGAGGAGACTCGCAGCGTTTTCACGGACCCCGACGGGGTAACCGGCGGTCGCGAAGCCCGGGAAGCCGGGAGTGTCCGGAATGATGGATTTCGCCGACAACGTTGCGTAATCAGTCGACTACAGAGCATGATGGGGGCGGCGACAGCGCCACATGTCGTCCGTGCCGCCTTGGGGAAGGCGGGCAGGGCGACCGGGGGGAATTGCCGGCTGGTCCGCGACGGGGTCGGTAGGTACTGCAAGGGGGGACGTGTACAGATGGGCATGATCACTGACTGGCCGTCGCTGGCGGCGTGTCAGAACGGGGACCCGGACGCGTTGTTCGTACAGGGCGCCGAACAGAACGTGGCGAAGCGGATCTGCCGGAGCTGCCCAGTTCGGTACGAGTGCCTGGCCGACGCGCTGGACAACCGGATCGAGTTCGGTGTGTGGGGCGGCATGACCGAACGCGAACGCCGCGCGCTGTTGCGCCGTCACCCCCAGGTGGCGAGCTGGCGCAAGATGTTCGAGGCCGCGATGAAGAAGAACGCCAAGGACAAGGCCGGCAAGGACAAGATCCTCGTCACCACCGCCGGCTGAGCACCGTCAGGGCCGGCTGATCGCCGCGCCGATCGTCCGCAGCCCGTCGACGTCGTGCACGTCGGCGGGCTGCGCCGTCACCGAGACCGCCGGCACCGCCGGGAACGCCTCGGTGAACCGGGCCGCCACCTGCCGCTCGCGTACCGCCTGCTGGGCCAGTGCGGCGTGGGCCCGCAGCACGTCGACGGTGCCCTCGTGCCCGCCGAGGCCGGCCAGCCGCTCCGCGGCGGCCAGGCTCTCCGCCGCGCCGAGCCCGGGCACCGCCGGTCGGTGCACCCGGTTGAGCACCAGGCCCGCCAGCGGCATCTTCTCCTCGCGCAGCCGGCCCGCGAAGTAGGCGGCCTCCCGGACCGCGTCCGGCTCGGGCGCCGCGACCAGCAGGAACGCCGTCTCCCGCGCCTGGAGGATCCGGTACGTCTGCTCGGCGCGCTGCCGGAAGCCGCCGAACATCGAATCCAGCGCGGCGACGAAGCCGGAGAGGTCGGTCAGCAACTGGGCCCCGAGCACCTTCTGCACGACCTTGGAGAACATCCCGAACGAGGCCGTGACCAGGCTGAACATGCTCCGCCCGCCGGTCCGCGCCGGGGCCAGCAGCAGCCGCAGCATCCGCCCGTCGAGGAAGCGGGACAGGCGGGCCGGTGCGTCCAGGAAGTCCAGCGCCGAGCGGGACGGCGGGGTGTCCACCACGATCAGGTCCCACTCGCCCCGGGCGTGCAGCTGGCCCAGCTTCTCCATCGCCATGTATTCCTGCGTGCCGGCGAAGGTCGAGCTCATGGCCTGGTAGAACGGGTTGGCGAAGATCTCCGCCGCCTTCGCCGGATCGGTGTGCTGGAGCACCACGTCGTCGAAGGTGCGCTTCATGTCGAGCATCATGGCGTGCAGCTCGCCGCCGCTGGCCTCGACGTCGATCCCCTTGACCTGGCGGGGGGTGTTGTCCAGCTCGGTCAGCCCGAGCGACTGGGCCAGCCGGCGGGCCGGGTCGATGGTGAGCACCACCGTGCGCCGGCCGTGCCGCTCCGCGGCGCGCAGCGCGAGCGCGGCGGCCGTGGTCGTCTTCCCCACCCCGCCCGCCCCGCAGCACACCACGATCCGGACGCCCGGATCGGCGAGGATCTGGTCGACGTCCAGCTGCGGCGCCGCGTCTTCGGAAGGCACCAATCGAGCGTATCGGGCCGGGTCGGTCCGTGCGCCCGGGCCGGTCGCAGGTGTGAGTCAATCCGCCCGGACGAGGGTCGCGGCGAGCCGGTCCAGACCGTCCCGGTCCACCCCGTCGGGCAGCAACGGCAGCTCGGTCATCGGCAGGCCCAGCTCCACCAGGTCGGCGCGGAGCGAATCCTCCAGCTCGCGACGGACGGCCTGGTCGCGCGCCTCGGCGGCGAGCCCGGCGACGGTGTCCCGGTCGGTCGGCAGCCCGGCGGCGCGCAGCCCCCGCTCCAGCTCGTCGGCGGCCACCACCCGTCCCGCGGGCAGCGGGGGCCGGGCGCCGTTGACGATCACCCGCCCCACCGGGAAGCCGAGCTGGGTCAGCTCGGCGATCGCGTCGACCGTCTCCTGGACCGGCATCTCCTCCAGCAGGGTGACGACGTGCACGGCGGTGATCGGGGAGCGCAGCAGCGCGGCGACCCCCTCGCTCTGGGTCTTGATCGGGCCCACCTTGGCCAGCCGGGCCGTCTCGGCGGTGACGTTGAGGAACCGGCCGATCCGCCCGGTGGGCGGCGCGTCCAGCACCACCGCGTCGTACGCGCGCCGCTGGCCGGCGGTGCGGGTGGTCGCCTCTTTCACCTTGCCGGTGAGCAGGACGTCCCGCAGGCCCGGGGCGATGGTGGTGGCGAAGTCGATCGCCCCGAGCTTGCGCAGCGCCCGGCCGGCCGCGCCGAGCTTGTAGAACATGTCGAGGTACTCCAGCAGGGCCTCCTCGGCGTCCACCGCCAGGGCCCGCACCTCTCCGCCGCCCGGCGCGTCGGTCAGGTGCCGCTCCTCGTACGGCAGCGGGTCGGTGCCGAAGAGCTGGGCGATGCCCTGCCGCCCCTCGACCTCGACCAGCAGCGTGCGCCGGCCGCCGGCGGCCAGCGCCAGGGCCAGCGCCGCCGCGACGCTGGTCTTGCCGGTGCCGCCCTTGCCGGTCACGACGTGGAGGCGGGCCGGCCACTCCGGGCCGGCCGGGTCGGCCGGCGACTCTGCTGCTCGCACCCGTCGAGCCTATCCAGGCCCCGGGCTCAGGCGACCTCGCAGACCCACCAACCGGTCTTCTTCACCACGGTGAACCGCAGGTCCTGGTCGGCCACCTTCTCGTCGGCGGTGGTCATGGTGACCTTGGTGGTGACGGTGGCGCGGTCGCCGGTCTGGTTGTCCACCTTCGGGGTGCTCCACCGGAACCGGGGGTTCTGGTGGGCCGAGACGTGCTTCTCGACCTCGGCCACTTTGGCGGCGATCTTCTTCTCGTCGCGCGACGAGGAGCAGACCAGGCCGGCCGCCCGGTCGGCGTCGCGCTCCTGGTAGACGGCCTTGAGGAACTCGTCCACCGCGACCGCCGGCTCCTTGGCCCCCTCGCCGTTCTCGGCGTCGCGCAGCGTCAGGAAGGCGACGACGCCACCTCCGGCGCAGAGCAGCAGGATCACGGCCAGGGCGATGGAGGCGATGAGCACGCCGCGCTTCTTCCTGGGCGCGGCGGGCGGCTGGTAGGGCGGGTACCCGGCCGGGGGCGGCGGGATCGACGGGTCCGGGGCGACGGCGGGGCCGGTGGGCGGGGCGGCCGGACCGGGTGGGACGGCCGCGCCGGGCGGAGGAGCTGCGGCCGGGCCGGGTGCGGGGGCCGGGCCGGGAGCCGCCGGGGTGCCCGGCTGGTCGGCCGGCGGTCCGACGGGGCCACCGCTGGGTGGTTGGGTCATCTCATCCCCCGGGTTGCGGCGTCGTCGCCTGACCGGGCGACGAGCGTGATCGAGCTGGCGGCGAGCCGGCGAGCGCCCGTCCGACCGGAAGGGTAGCGGTCGGTTCCCCGCTCCGGGGGGCGGCGGGCGCCGTCAGGTTCCTTACCGATGGTGTGTCGCATATGTGACTTTGTGTGATCGCATGTGCGCGTCCGGTTGGCGCGGCTGTCGTCACGGACCTACGTTCAGCGGCGCGGGGGGCGGGCCGGGCGGAGCGCCTGGACCCGCAAGCGATGACCTGAACAGGTACGACGTCCGGAGGCAAGGCATGCGCGACGTGGAAAACACTCCTCGGGTCCAGTTCCCGACGGGCGACCGGGCGCGGCGGCCCGGCTCCCCTGGGGAGGCCGAGGGCGGCGTCGGCCTGCCCATCAACGAACGGTCGTACCGGCGGCTCGCCGAACCCGTCGAGGTGGTGCGCGTGCCCGCCCGGCCGGGCCCGGGGACCCGGGACGAGGAGGAGCCCGGCTTCGTCATCCACCTGCCGATCCGGGTCGCCGATCTGCGGGCGGCCACCGCGCTGGCCGGGACGGTCGCCACCTCGCTGAGCTTCCTCAGCGAACTGGACGCCGGCGAGACCACCGTCTCCAGCACCGACGACCAGAACAACCGGCACCGGGTCTTCTGCGACCTGCTGCTGTCCGACCGCTCCCGCTGCCCCCAGCCGTACGAGCACGGCGGCCCCTGTGGGGAGGTGCCGGCGCCCCCGGAGCAGCGTCCCGCGCCCCGCCCGTCGGCCGGACCGTAGGCTGTGCGTCGAGAAGTCGAACTCCAGCCAAGGGAGCCCTCCACCTATGCAGAAGTGGGAATACTCCACGGTCCCGCTGCTGGTCCACGCGACCAAGCAGATCCTCGACAACTGGGGTGAGGACGGGTGGGAACTCGTCTCCGTGGTTCCCGGTCCCAACCCGGAGCAGCTCGTCGCCTACCTGAAGCGGCCGAAGGCATGAGCGAGCGGAGCGAGCGAATCACTCTGCTCGGCGCGTCGGTGTCTCGTGACGCCGCCGAGCGCAGCGAGGTGGCGGCATGAGCAACGGTCCGCACGCGAAGCTCGCCGAGCTCGGGCACACGCTGCCCGAGGTGGTCCCGCCGTTGGCCAGCTACGTGCCGGCCGTCCAGTCCGGGCAGCACGTCTACGTCTCCGGGCAGCTGCCGATGGTCGAGGGGAAGCTGCTCGCCACCGGCAAGGTCGGCGCCGGCGTCTCCGCCGAGCAGGCCAAGGACCTGGCCCAGCAGTGCGCGCTCAACGCGCTGGCCGCGATCGACTCGCTGGTCGGCCTGGAGAACGTCGTCAAGGTCGTCAAGCTGACCGGCTTCGTCGCCGCCGCCTCCGGCTTCACCGCCGTCCCGGGCGTGATCAACGGCGCGTCCGACCTGTTCGGCGCGGTCTTCGGTGAGGCCGGCCGGCACGCCCGCAGCGCCGTCGGCGTCGCCGAGCTGCCGCTGGACGCCCCCGTCGAGGTCGACGTCATCGTCGAGGTCGCCTGACCCGCGCCGCCTCCCCGCGATCCTGCGCCCGGTGCCCGGCAAAGCCGTGAAACGGGACGTATCGGAAGCCGGATCTGCAAGATCGCGGGGAGCGGCCGGCGGGGCCGTACGATCGCAGCCATGACCGGGCACTTCACCGCGCCGGCGGCGGCGCTCGCCGACGAGCTGCCGGGTTGGGTGACGCTGCTGCGCGCCCCGAACCCGGGGCCGATGACGCTCGACGGCACCAACACCTGGGTGCTGCGCGCCCCCGGCCAGGAGCACGCCGTCGTGGTCGACCCCGGCCCGGCCGACGAGGGGCACCTGGCGGCGATCGCCGCGCGGGGGCCGGTCGGCCTGGTGCTCATCACCCACGGCCACCCCGACCACACCGACGGCTCGCGCCGCCTGCACGAGCTGCTCGGCGGGGTGCCCGTCCGCGCCGCCGACCCGGCGCACAGCATCGCGGGGGAGCCGCTGGCCACGCCCGGGGAGGAGCTGGGCGGCCACGGCCTGGGCGTCCGGCTCGTGCCGACCCCCGGGCACACCGGCGACTCGGTCTGCTTCCTGGTCGAGCACGGCGACGAGCGGGTGGTCCTCACCGGCGACACGATCCTGGGCCGGGGGACCACCGTGGTCGCCCACCCGGACGGACACCTCGGGGACTACCTGGCCAGCCTGGAGCTGCTCTCGACGTACCGGGGGATCCCGGCGCTGCCGGGGCACGGCCCGGCGCTGGCCGACTGCGGCGTCGCCGCGGACTTCTACCTGGCCCACCGCCGCGCCCGGCTCGACCAGGTCAGGGCGGCGGTCGCCGGGGGCGCCACCACTCCCGCGGAGGTCGTCGCGACGGTCTACGCCGACGTCGACCGGTCGCTGTGGTGGGCCGCCGAGTGGTCCGTCCGGGCCCAGCTGGAGTACCTGGGCCGGGAATCCGGCGGAGGCGCCGCGGGGTTGGAGCAAGCGTGACCTGCCCGGTGTGCGGAACCGTCGCCGTGCCCGGCGCGCGGTTCTGCCACAACTGCGGCGCCGCGCTGCCGGCCGCCGCGACGCTGCCCGCGGCCGAACGCCGCGTGGTGACGGTGCTCTTCGGCGACCTGTCCGACTTCACCTCCTGGTCGGAGGACCTCGACCCGGAACGCGTCGGCGCGGTCACCGACCGGGTCCTCGCCGCGCTGGCCGGCGCGGTGAAGACGTTCGGCGGTCACGTCGACAAGCTCACCGGCGACGGGATCATGGCGGTCTTCGGGGCGCCGGTCGCGCACGAGGACGACGCCGAGCGGGCCGTGCGGGCCGCGCTGTCGATGCAGCGGGCGGTCCGCCGGGTGCTCGACGACGAGCGGGGCGGCGGCGCGCCGCTCGGCCTGCGGGTCGGGCTGAACACCGGCGACGTGATCGCCGGCATCCAGGCCGCGATCGAATACACGGTCATCGGCGACACCGTCAACACCGCCGCCCGACTGGCCGACGCCGCCGCCGTCGGCGCGGTCTACGCGGGGGCACGCACCTCCGCCGCCACCCGGCACGTGGCCTCCTGGCGGGCGCTGCGCCCGCTGCGGCTCAAGGGCAAGCGCGAGCCGGTCGAGGCGTACGAGCTGCTCGGTCTCCTGGACGCCCCGGGCACCCGGTCCGGCCTCGGCGACGAGGCCCCCTTCGTCGGCCGGGAGACCGAGATCGGCCGGGTCGCCGGCCGGCTCGCCGAGGTGATCGACCGCGCCGAGCCCCGGGTGCTGCTGATGACCGCCGAGGCCGGGATCGGCAAGTCCCGGTTCGCCGCCGAGGTGGAACGCCTCGCCGCCGGCTACGACGTGGGCCCGGGCCGGTACGCCGCGCACACGGGCGCCCGGGTGCTGTCGGTGCGTTGCGCCGCCTTCGGCGAGCGGCGCCGGCTCGCGCCTCTGGCCGACCTGGTCCGGGCGGCGGTCGGCCTGCCCAACGACGCCGCCACCGCGCTCACCCGCCCGGCCGTCGAGGAACGCCTGCGCCGGCTCGGCCAGCGACTCAGCCGCTCCGGCGAGCCGGCGCCGGTCGCCGTCGACCAGTTGCTGGCCCTGCTCGGGTACGCCGAGCTGCCCGGCGGCGGCCCGGCCGACCAGGGCGAATGGGGCACCGCCCAGCCCACCGACGCCGACGCCGTGCCGAACGCGGTCGCGGACCTGCTCACCGCGCTCGCCGGGGAGGCGCCCCTGGTGGTCGTCGTCGACGACCTGCACGACGCCACCGCCGAGACCATCGAGGCGCTCGGGGTCACCCTGTCCCGGCTCGCCGGCCCGGTGCTGGTGCTGCTGCTCGGCCGGCCCGAGCTGGTGCGTACCGCCGGGGCGCTGACCCGGGTCGCGGACGCCGAGGTGCACGCGCTGCCGCCGCTGCGCGGTGCCGACGCGGCCCGGCTGCTCACCACCTACCTCGGCGGCGGCAGGCTGCCGCAGGCCGACGCCGACCGGCTGCTCGCCACCGCCCAGGGCAACCCGTTCTACCTGGCCGAGCTGGTCACCCTGCTGATGGAGCGGGGCGCGCTGACCACCGTCGCCGAGCGGAACGCCCCGAATCCGGGCGGCTGGCGACTGGTGCCCGGCTCGCTCGGCAGCCGCCTGCTCTCCCGCGACCTGGCCGCGGTGCTCGCCGCGCGCATCGACGCGCTGCCGGCGGAGGCGCGCTCCGTGCTGCGGGACGCGGCGGTGGTCGGCGACACGGTGCCGGACGGTGCGCTGGAGGCGCTGCGCGAGCAGCGGGCCGGCCGCGACGGCCGACCGGCGGCGGTGGTCGCCGTCGAGCTGGAACGGGCGGTGGAGGAGCTGCTGCAACGCCGGATGCTGCACCGCACCCGCACCGGGTACGCCTTCGCGACCCCGTTGATGCGGGAGGCCGCGTACGCCGGGGTGAGCAAGGCCGAACTGGCCGAGCGGCACGCGGCGCTGGCCCGGTGGGCCGCGGCCGATCCGGCGGCGGGCGCGGGCGCGCCGGGCG
Organism: Micromonospora sp. NPDC047812; assembly: GCF_040704175.1. NCBI lineage: Bacteria > Bacillati > Actinomycetota > Actinomycetes > Micromonosporales > Micromonosporaceae > Micromonospora > Micromonospora sp. NPDC047812. The sequence continues at coordinate 102,680 of NZ_JBEYRY010000008.1, forward strand.
GCTTCGCCGAGGCGGCCCGGGACATCTTCGTGGCCCAGCACGTGGAACGGGCCGCCGCGCTGGCCGACGCGGTCGGGCTGCGGCCGGACGCGCCGGCGCGGGCCGTCGTCGGTCTGGGCGTCGCCGCGCTCGGCGGGGCCGCGCGCCGGTCGTTGCAGGCGGGCGAGCCCGCGATGGCCGTGGAGTACGCCGAACGCGCGGCCGAGCTGGCCCGCGACGGGGTGCCGGCGGCCGACCGGGTGGTGCACGCCCGGGCGCTGCTCCAGGTCGGGCGCCCCGCCGACGCGCTCGCGTTCGCCGAGAAGATCGCCGCCAACGCCGGCGACGAGTCCGCCGTGCGGACCGGCGCGCTGCTGCTCGCCGGGCAGGCCCACCAGACCATGGGCGACCAGGCGCGCGCGGTGGGCTGCTGGCAGGAGGCGTTGCAGGTGGCCACGGCCGGCGCTCTGCCGACGCTGCGCGCCTCGGCGATGCGCCGACTCGGCATGGCCGACTTCGTCGCCGGGCGGTTGGGGCAGGCCAGCAGCCGGCTCGCCGCGTCGTACCAGGTGAGCCTCCAGGCGCAGGACCGCCGGGGGCAGGCGTGGTCGTTGCAGAACCTGGCCTGGGTGACCACGACCCGGGGCGACTTCGCCGGCACCGACGCCGTGCTCGGCCGGGCCGCCCGGCTCTTCGCCGAGCTGAAGGACCCGTACGGGCGGGCCTGGCTGCGCGGCACCACCGCCTTCGCCCGGCTGCTCGCCGGCCGGCTGCGCGAGGCGTGCCGGCTGGCGCAGGTCTTCCTGCCGTTCGGGGAGCGGGTCGGCGAGGCGTGGGCGGTGGGCACGCTGCGCGCGGTCGAGGCGTTCGCCACCGCCGAGTTGGGTGAGCTGGGCGAGGCGGACCGGGGGGCCCGCCGGGCGTACCGGGAGTTCGCCGCCGCCTCCGACGACTGGGGGCGCGGGTTCGCGCTGGTCGTCCGGGGCGTCGTGGCGCGCGGGCTGGGCGAGCCGGAGCACGCCGCCGACCTGCTCACCGACGCGCTGTCGTACGCGGAGCGGACGTCGCACCCGCTGCTCACCGGGATGGCCGGCACGCTGCGCGGCTTCGTGGCGCTCGATCTGGGTGACTGCGACACGGCCGAGCGGGACGCCCGGTCGGTGCTGACCGCCGTCGAGCCGCACAACCCCCAGGCGCCCGCTCAGGTGGGGCCCCGGGTGCTGCTGGCCACCGCCCGGCTGGCCGCCGGTGACTCCGCGACCGCCGTCGGGCTGCTCGCCCCGGTGGCCACCGCCGCAGCCACCGTGCCCTCGCTGCTCTTCTCCGGCCGCCAGACCATGGCCCGGTACGCTTCCGCGCTGCTCGCCCACGGCCAGTGCGAGCAGGCGCTGGACTGGGCCCGACGGGCCGTCGCCGCCCCGGCGGAGGACGTGCGCAGCCAGGTGGTCGCCGCGCGAGTGCTCGCCGAGGCGCTCGCGGCCTGCGGCCGGTCCGCGGAGGCGCTCGCCAGCGCCGAGGAGGCGGTCCGCCTGGCGTACGCGACCGAGCAGCGCAGCGAGCGCGCCGCCGCCGACGCCCTGCGCGCCCGCCTCGCCACCCCCTAGTCCCGCCGGACCCCGGAACCGGAAGGTCTGGCGGTTCTGGGGATGCGGTGTGTCGGGGGTGGCCGATAGCGTGTCAGGTCCGAGGGGCGGTCGGTCGTGCGACCGCGTCGGGTCTGGGGAGGGCCGTGATGAGGTTGCCGCGTTCGGCCGCCGGATGGACGATCGCGGTCTTCGGCGTGCTGGCCCTGCTCATGGGCGCGGTCGGGCTGGTCTGGCCGGAGGCGCTGCTGCGGCTGCTCGGCTTCGAGGTGCCGGCGACCCGCGCGGCCGGCGACCACACCGGCACCTTCCTGGTCGCCTCCTCGATGGCCTCGTTCAACATGGGGGTCTACTACCTGCTCGCCACCGCCACCGAGTGGCGGCCGTTCTTCCGCTTCACGGTGGTGTTCCGGCTGGTCACGTTCACGGTGTTCAGCATCGCGGTGCTGGCCGACATCGCGCCCGGGCGGTTCTTCGGGGTGGCCGCCTGGGAGGGCCTCGGCGCGGTGGCGACCGCCGTCGGGCTCTGGTGGGACGACCGTCGCGCGGGTGCGGGGACGGTGGGTGGCGGAGGCGGTTCCGCCGCCGGTGCCGTTCCGGCCGCTGATGCGGTTCACTGAGCCGTCGGTCCGGTTGGGTATTTTCGAGCTGTGACCGCGACCCCGCCCGGCGCCCTGCCGATGCCCATTGTGCCCGGTCTGACTGATCTGCGCGTGTTTGCCAGGGGAGGCTACGCGACGATCTACAAGGCGACCCAGATCTCGGTGGGGCGTGAGGTCGCGGTCAAGGTGGAGAACCGCACCCTCGACAGCGAGCACGACCAGGCCCGCTTCCTGCGCGAGGCGCGGGCCGCCGGGCGGATGTCGTCGCACCCGCACGTGGTCGACCTCTTCGACGTCGGGGTCACGGTCGACCAGCATCCCTACCTGATCATGGAACTCTGCGACGGCTCGTACGCCGAGCGGATGCGGACCTCGCCGCTCGGGCCGGCCGAGGCGCGCGACCTCGGGGTCAAGATCGCCGACGCGATCGCCCACTCGCACGCCGCCGGCGTGCTGCACCGCGACGTCAAGCCGGCGAACATCCTCTACTCGCACTTCAACTCGGCGGTGCTGGCCGACTTCGGGCTGGCGGTGGTGGCCGAGATGCGTGACGCCTCGGTCGCCCTGGAGGTGCTCACCCCGGCCTACGCGCCGCCGGAGATGTTCAACCACAGCCCGCCGTCGCCGGCCGTCGACGTCTACGCCCTCTGCGCCACCCTCTACGCGGTGATGCACGGCCGCCCGCCGCGCTGGCAGTCCGAGCGCAATCCCAGCTTGGTCACCGTGCTGGAGATGTTCCACCAGCCGGTTCCCGGCCTGCCCGGGGTCCCGGCCGAGATGATCGACGTGCTCCGGGTCGGGATGTCCAACGATCCCGGCGAGCGTCCCTCGGCCGTCGAGCTGCGCGACCTGCTGGCCGGTCTGCCGCTCGGTCCGGCCGGCTCCCCGGCGGGCGGCACGGGCGTGCCGGGTCCGGTCAGCGGACCCCCCGGCCCTGTCGGCCCGTACGGCGTCGACCACGTCTCCCGGCCCGCTCCGCGACCGCCGGTGGAGGATCTCCACCCCACGGTGCCCACCGTCGGCCAGCGGCGCCGGCGGCGCTGGTTCCTCGGCGGCGCCGGGATGGTCGCCCTGGCCGCCTCGGCCGGCGCCGGTGCCTGGCTGGCCGGCGCGGTCTCCGGCCCGGTCCCGTCGCCGACGGCCGGCGTTGCGGCGACGAGCGTGGCGGCGAGGAGCGCGGTGCTGCCCGCCTGCGCCCTGACGACCGGGCTGCCGGCCGGCGCGGGCTGCGCCGACGAGTTGGAGTGCTTCGGGCCGATGGAGGTGCGCGACGCGCGGGCCCGGGCGCCCCGGGTGCCCTGCGACGGCCAGCACACCTGGGAGAGCTACGCCGAGGGCAGGCTCCCCGACACCCTGGTCGGCGCCGGCCACGAGGAGGTCAGCGCTGACGCGGTGGTGCGCCGGGTCTGCAACGAGACCACCTTCCGGCTCACCAGCGGGATCAGCTACGCGGAGGGCTGGAACCTGGAGGTGCTGCCCCCGGCCGGGGCGGACGCCGACCGGACGTACCGCTGCCTGGCCGGGCGTGGGCTCGACGCGCTCGCCTCACCCACCCTCACGGGCCGCTGAGCCGCTGCGTCCCCGGTGCCGCTCCCGCATGGCGCGGACGGCCTCCCGGTGGTCCAGCGACTCCAGCGTGTCGGCGTCGACGCCGTACAGGCCCCCGACCGGCTGCCCCGGGCCGCCCGGCGTGACTGCCGGTTCCGTGCCGTCGTCCTGCCGGGTCGCCGCCACCGACACCGCCGCGATCATCGTCGACAGGACGCAGAGCAGCGCCAGGGCCACCCCGACGAGATCCTGACGGCCCCAGACGATCAGCGTCACCAGCAGCGAAGCCGCCGTCAGCGCCGCCACGACCGCCTTCGCCCGCGCGTCGGGCCTCGGAATTCTCACCCGTCCAGGATGTCCGAGCGGGGCCCGCTGTCAACCGGGACGCCGGCACCGGATGCGATGATCTCCGCCGGAGACCGTCTGGCGTGAGAGAGGAGTGCCGGTGACCCGCGTCCTCCGGATCGTCGCCGCCGTGCTGGTGTCGGGTGCGCTGGCCGCGTGCGGGTCGGACGGGGAGCCGGCGACCGCGCCGCCCCCCGCGAGCGCCCCCGCGCCGGAGGTGCCGTCGTCCGTCACACCGTCGTCGTCCGTCACACCGTCGTCGTCGGCCCCCGTGCCGTCGGCCCCCGTGCCGTCGGCCCCCGTGCCGTCGGTCGCCGGCCGCGGCGGGTACGCCAACCCGGACGAGGCGATGGCCGGGCACCTGTCGGCCCTGCCGGGGGTCCGCTACCTCGGCCTCTGCAAGAACGCGAAACGCGATCCGGCGGCGGTCTGCGCCCTCCGGATGGGATTCGTCGACCAGGACGAGGTCTACGGCCTCGGCGCCCCGCACAGCGACATCGTCGGCTTCCTGCTGCTGCGCAAGGGCCCCGACGGCTGGCGGGTGGTGGACGACTACGCGCCCGACGACGGGAAGGCCACGCCGCCGGCCTGGATGGCCGGCGTGGCGTAGCCGGACCGATCCGGCGCGGTTGGACACGGTTGCCCCGGCAGGCGCGGAGGGCTAAAAGCGTCGACGGTGAATTATTCGTTACATCGGCCGGCGGATTGTCGGATATATAGCCACTCGGCGGCCTGCAAGCGTGTCGCGCCATCCCTAGAGTGACGGAGGTCGAGCCACGGCCCGACCGTCCTGTCGCCCACCGGAAGGCGTCCACATGCCACGACGAAACCGGTCCCTCGCCGCCGCGGGAATCGCCGGCGTCCTCCTCGCCGGCGCCGCGGTCGCACCCGCCGCCGCCGCACCGTCCCCCGCTGGCGGGGACCGTCCGGTCACCTCCGACCGGACCAGCCCGCAGGAGGCCCGCCGGGTCGACCGGGTGCCCACGCCCACACTGGACTGGTACGCCTGCTACGACTACGCCGAGTGCGCCACCGTCAGGCTGCCCCGCGACTACGACCAGCCGAACGGCCCCACGACCGAGGTCGCCGTGCTGCGGGTCAAGGCCCGCGACCAGCAGCGGAAGATCGGCAGCCTCTTCGTCAATCCGGGCGGCCCCGGCGGCTCCGGCACCGACGTCGCGCTCGCCGCGCCGTACTTCCTCGGTGACGAGGTGCTCGACCGCTTCGACATCGTCGGCGTCGACCCGCGCGGCGTCGCCGCCAGCCAGCAGGTCAGGTGCTTCCCCTCCGTCAAGGAACAGACCCGGGCCTACGCCGGGCTGAACGTGGCGTTCCCGTGGACGAAGGCCGAGGAGAAGGCGTACGTCGCCTCCTCGAAGGCCGTCGGCAAGGGCTGCTCCACCACGGGCCGGCCGCTCAGCGGCGCGATGTCGACCGCCGAGGTCGCCCGGGACATGGACGTGCTGCGCCGCGCCGTGGGCGACCAGAAGCTCACCTTCCTCGGCTTCAGCTACGGCAGCATCCTCGGCCAGTACTACGCCAACATGTTCCCGGACCGGGTCCGCGCCCTGGTGATCGACGGCGTGCTCAACCCGAACGAGTGGGTCGGTCAGGGCAAGGCGCGCAGCCTGTCCCAGGAGGACCGGATGCGCAGCGCGCAGGGCGCGTACAAGGCGCTGCGGGAGATCCTGGTGCGCTGCGACAAGGCCGGCGCCCAGGCGTGTGCGCTGGCCGAGGGCGATCCGGTCGCGTCGTTCGACCTGGTCGCGAAGCGGCTGCGGGCCAAGCCGGTGGTCATCGAGGACCCCGACCTCGGCCCGATCACCGTCACGTACGCCGACTTCGTCGCCGCCAACCTGGGCGCGCTCTACGGCCCGACGGGCTACGCCGAGGTCGTCGACCTCACCGCCGCCCTGCTGGTGCTCACCGACCCGGCGTCGTCGCCGGCCGCCCGCCGCCCGGCGACGGCCGACGTGACCCGGCAGGCCGCCAAGGCCCGCGAGCAGGCCCGGCGCTACGACTTCCCGTACAACAACGGGTTGGAGACCTTCCTCGGCGTGGACTGCACCGACGCGTACCACCCGAAGGACGCCGGCTCGTTCCCGGCGCTCGCCGCGAAGGCCGACAACCGTGACCCGTACTTCGGTCGGCTCTGGACTTGGGGCACCTCGCCGTGCGCCCGCAAGACCTGGACCGTGCGGGACGAGGACGCCTACACCGGGCCGTTCAACCGGCGGACCGCCGCGCCGGTGCTGGTGGTGGGCAACTACTGGGACCCGGCGACCAACTACCGGGGCGCGGTCAGCTCGGCCCGGCTGCTGCCGAACAGCCGCCTGCTCAGCAGCGACAGCTGGGGGCACACCGCGTACGGGACGTCGGCCTGCGTGACCGGCGCTGTCGACGCGTACCTGCTGCGCGGGGCGCTGCCGGCCAACGGCAAGGTCTGCGTGGGCGACGTCCAGCCGTTCGCCGAGCTGCCGGCAGAGCCGGAGGCGACCCGGCGGGCGGAGGCGTCGAAGGGCGCGCTGGCCGCCGAGGGGGCCCCGGGCCGGGGTGAGCCGAAGCGGCTCCCGCCGGTGGTCGCCCCGCTGCCGGCGGTCGGCACGCTGACCGTCCGCTGAGGACCCGGGGTGCGGCGGGCGATCGGGCGCCCGCCGCACCCCGGCCCGCTCGGCGCGGGCAGGAATCACCCGTCGTCCACGCGACTCCGCAGCCGCCGGGTCCGTCGGCGTGCGTAGCAGCCCGGTATGCCGACCGCGTCGGTCAGTAGGACTTGTCCTGGCCGAGGACGTGCTGGGCGACGAAGTTGAGGATCATCTCGCGGCTGACCGGGGCGATCCGGCCGGCGCGCACCGCGCCGAGCAGCGTGGCCACGCCGTACTCGGTGGTCATGCCCGCCCCACCGAGCACCTGGACGGCGGTGTCGACGGCCAGCGCGGCGGCCTCCCCGGCGGCGTACTTGGCCATGTTGCCGGAGACCCCGGCCTCCAGGTCGCGGCCCGCGTCGTAGAGGGTGGCGGCCTTGTGGATCATCAGGCGGGCCAGTTCGACCTGCACGGCCGCGTGCGCGAGCGGGTGGGACACGCCCTGGTGGGAGCCGATGCTCCGGCCGCCCCAGACCTTGCGGGTGGCGGTGTACTCGCTGGCCCGCTCGATGGCGTACCGGCCGGTGCCGGCGCCCATGGCGGCGACCGTGATCCGTTCCGGGTTGAGCCCGGCGAAGAGCGCCGGCAGGCCGGCGTCCAGCGACTCGCCGACCAGCGCGTCGGCGGGCAGCCGCACGTCGTCGAGGTAGAGCAGGAACTGGTTCTCCGGGGAGACGATCTCCATGTCCAGCTTGGACCGCGTCAGCCCGGGCGCGTCGGTCGGCACCACGAACAGCGCCGGCTTCAGCTTTCCCGAGACCGCGTCCTCGGTCCGTGCCACCACCAGCACGTACGACGCCTCGTCGACGCCGGAGATGTAGCACTTGCGGCCGGAGACCAGCCAGTCGTCGCCGTCGCGGCGGGCCACGGTGCCGAGCCGGTGGAAGTTGGAGCCGGCCTCCGGTTCGGTGATCGCGAAGACCACCTTCAGCGAGCCGTCGGCGAAGCCGGGCAGGTAGCGCTTGCGCTGTTCCTCCGTGCCGTGCCGGGCGATCACCGTGGCCGCGATGGCCGGGGAGACCACCAGCAGCAGCAACGGGCAGCCGGCCGCCGCCAGCTCCTCGCAGACGATGGCCAGCTCGGTGATCCCGCCCCCGCCGCCGCCGTACTCGGTGGGGATGTTGACCCCGAGGTAGCCCAGCCGGCCGGCCTCGTCCCACAGCTCGGTGGTGTGCTCACCGGAGCGGGCCTTGGTGACGAAGTAGTCGTGGCCGTACCGCCGGCCCAGCGCGCGGACGGCGTCGCGGAGCTGGTCCTGCTCGGGGGTGAGGTCGAAGTTCATCGCGGGGCCTCCAGGATCACTCGGGGTCGACCACGGCCAGCACGGCGCCCGTGTCGACCTGCCCGCCGGCCGCGACCGGAAGCTCGGCGACCACGCCGTCGGCCGGGGCGAGCACGGGATGTTCCAGCTTCATCGCTTCCAGGGTCAGCAGCAGGTCGCCGGCCGCCACCCGCTGCCCGACCTCGACGTGTACCCGGGTCACCGCGCCGGGCAGCGGCGCGACCAGCGACCCGGCCGCCAGCTCCGCGGTGGGCTCCGGGAAGCGCGGCAGCTCGGCCAGGCTCGCCGCCCCGTCCGGGCCGTCCACGAAGACATCCGAATCCACCCGGTGTACGCGGTACGCGCGCCGCACCCCGTCCACGTCGAGCACCACCCGGTCCGGGGCGGCCTGGACCAGGCTCACCACCGGCGTCGGTGCGCCCGCCGGATCCGTGGACCACTCGGCGAGGCCACCCGAGCGGTCCAGGCGGTAGCGGACCTCGATCTCGCCGTCCGGGCCGGTGAACCGGGTGACCTGCGGGAACGCCGGCACATTGCGCCAGCCCGACGGGAGCCCGGCGAGCACCGGCGCGTCGGCCCGACGGGCTGCGGCGGCGGCCAGCGCGGCGGCCAGGGCCACCAGAGGGAGCTGGTCGGCGGGCAGCAGCGGGGCGAAGACCTCGGGGTGCCGGTCCAGGAAACCGGTGTCGATCTCCACCGCGCCGAACTCGCGGCTGCGCAGTACCCGGACCAGCAGGTCCCGGTTGGTGGCGACGCCGTGCAGCTCGGCCCGGGCCAGCGCGCCGGCCAGGGCGCGGGCCGCCTCGGCGCGGGTGGACGCCCAGGCGATCACCTTGGCGAGCATCGAGTCGTAGTGGACACTCACCACCGAGCCGTCCACGACGCCGGAGTCGAGCCGCAGGCCTGCCCGGGAGAGGTTCTCGAACTCACGCTCCACCCCGGGAACCGCGAACCGGTGCAGAACCCCCGCCGCGGGCCGGTAACCCTGCGCCGGATCCTCGGCGCACAGCCGCACCTCGATCGCGTAGCCCCGCACCGCTACCCGGTCGTGGAGGTGTTCCGGCAGGGGCTCGCCTTCGGCCACCAGCAGTTGCAGTCGGACCAGGTCCAGGGCCCCGAGGGCGACCAACTCGGTGACCGGGTGCTCGACCTGGAGGCGGGTGTTCATCTCCAGGAAGTAGATCTCCCCGTCGGGCGCGAGCAGGAACTCCACCGTGCCGGCGCCGACGTAGTCGACCGCCCGGCCGGCGGCCACCGCCGCGGTGTGCAGCCGCTCCCGCACCTCGGCGGGGAGGACGCCGGGCGCCTCCTCGACGATCTTCTGGTGTCGGCGCTGGATCGAGCACTCTCGCACGCCGAGGGCCGCCACCGTCCCGTGGGTGTCGCCGAAGATCTGCACCTCGACGTGCCGGCCGCGCTCGACGTACCGCTCGACGAAGACCGTGCCGTCGCCGAACGCGCCGGCCGCCTCGCGGCGCGCGGAGGCGACGGCCTCGGCCAGCGCGGCGGCGTCCCGGACGACGCGCATGCCGCGCCCGCCGCCCCCGGCGGACGCCTTCACCAGCACCGGGAAGTCGGTGATCTCGTCGGCGTCGGTCCAGGTGGGCAGCATCGGCACGCCCGCCTCGGCGAGCAGGGCCTTCGCGGCCATCTTGTCGCCCATCGCGGCGATCGCCTTGGCCGGCGGGCCGACCCAGGTCAGCCCGGCGTCGGTCACCGCGGCGGCGAACTCGGCGTTCTCGGCGAGGAAGCCGTAGCCGGGGTGCACGGCGTCCGCGCCGGTCCTGCGGGCCGCGTCGAGGATCAGATCGATCCGCAGGTACGTCTCGGCGGGCGCGTTGCCGGGCAGCCGGACGGCGTGGTCGGCCTCGGCGACGAACGGCGCGTCGGCGTCGGCGTCGGAGTGCACGGCCACCGTCTCGACGCCCAGCTCGCGGCAGGTGGCGAAGACCCGACGGGCGATCTCGCCCCGGTTCGCCACGAGCAGTTTCCGGATCACTGGTCCCGCCTCTCGATCGCATTCATCGGGCGCACCGCCGCCTCACATCCGGAAGACGCCGAAGCTGTCGGCGCCCCTGACCGGTGCGTTGTGGATCGCCGACAGGCAGAGCCCGAGGACCGTACGGGTGTCGCGGGGGTCGATCACCCCGTCGTCGTAGAGCCGGCCGGAGAGGAAGAGCGCGCCGGACTGCGACTCGATCTGCTGCTCGACCATCATCCGCATCGCGGCGTCGGAGTCCTCGTCGTAGTCCCGGCCCCGGGCGGCGGCGGCCTGCCGGGCCACGATGGACAGCACGCCCGCGAGCTGCGCCGGCCCCATCACCGCCGACTTGGCGTTCGGCCAGGTGAACAGGAACCTCGGCTCGTACGCCCGCCCGCACATGCCGTAGTTGCCGGCGCCGTAGGAAGCGCCGAGGTTGACCGTCAGGTGCGGCACGGTCGAGTTCGACACCGCGTTGATCATCAGGGCGCCGTGCTTGATGATGCCGCGCTGCTCGTACTCGGTGCCGACCATGTAGCCGGTGGTGTTCTGGAGGAAGACCAGCGGGACGTCGGCGGCGTTGGCGAGCTGGATGAACTGGGTCGCCTTCTGCGCCTCCTCGCTGAACAGCACGCCCCGCGCGTTGGCCAGCACCCCGACGGGGTAGCCGTGCAGCTCGCCCCAGCCGGTGACCAGGGCGGTGCCGTAGGCCGGCTTGAACTCGTCGAACTCGCTGCCGTCGAGCACCCGGGCCAGCACCTCGCGCGGGTCGAACGGCACCTTCAGGTCGGCGCTGGCGATGCCGAGCAGCTCCTCCGGGTCGTACCTCGGCGGGGCCGGGAACGGGTTGCGCGGTGGCGGGCCCTGCTTGCGCCAGTTGAGCCGCCGTACGCACTGCCGGGCCAGCCGGATGCCGTCGCGCTCGTCGGCGGCCAGGAAGTCCGCGAGCCCGGACGTCGTGGCGTGCATGGCCGCCCCGCCGAGGGACTCGTCGTCGGTGAACTCGCCGGTGGCCATCTTCACCAGCGGCGGCCCGGCCAGGTAGACCTGCGACCGGTCCCGAATCATGATCACGTGGTCGGACATCCCCGGCACGTACGCGCCCCCGGCGGTGGCGTTGCCGAAGACCACGCTGACCGTGGGGATCTTCGCGGCCGAGAGCCGGGTCAGGTCGCGGAACACCCGTCCACCCGGGATGAAGATCTCCGCCTGGGTGGGCAGGTCCGCGCCCGCCGACTCGACCAGGTTCACCATCGGCAGCCGGTTGGCCAGGGCGATCTCGCCCGCCCGGCGGGTCTTCGCGAGCGACCACGGGTTCACCGCGCCGCCGCGTACCGTCGGGTCGTTCGCGACGACCAGGCACTCGACGCCCTCGACGACGCCGATGCCGGTCACCACGCTGGCGCCGACGGGAAAGTCGGTACCGTACGCCGCCACCGGGGACAGCTCCAGGAACGGGCTGTCCGGGTCGAGCAGCAGCTCGATCCGCTCCCGGGGGAGCAGCTTGCCGCGCCCGTGGTGCCGGGTCACGTACTTCTCGCCGCCACCGGCGCGGGCCTGGTCGAGGGCGGCGTCCAGCTCGGCGAGGCGCTCCAGCAGGGCCTCCCGGTTGGCGCGGTGTCCCGGCGAGGACGGATCGATCGCGCTGCGCAACGTGGTCACAGAGCCTCCTTCGTTCGTGACTGCGGGGCTCGCAAACCCGGCTCACTCCTCGCACTCACAGGCCCATGCCCTTCGCGATGATCTCGTTCATGATCTCGGTGGTGCCGCCGCCGATGCCGAGGATCCGGGCGTCGCGGTAGTGCCGCTCGACCTCGGCGTCGCGCAGGTAGCCGTAGCCGCCGTGCAGTTGGAGCGCCTGGTCGACCACCTCGGCGCAGGCGGCCACCGCGACGTTCTTCGCCATCGCCACCTCGGTCACCACCGGCTCGCCCGCCGCGACCCGCGCCGCCACCTGGTGCACGTACGCGCGGGCCGCCTCGGCGCGGGTGTGCATCTCGGCCAGCCGGTGCCGGACGAGTTGCCGGCTCGCCAGGGGACGGCCGAACGTGGACCGGTCCCGGCACCAGCGCACCGCCAGTTCCACGGAACGCTGCGCGATGGCGTACGCCTGGGTGGCCAGCGAGAGCCGCTCCGCGGCGAAGTTCTGCATGATCGCCAGGAATGCCGTGTCCTCCGCGCCGACCCGGTTGGACACCGGCACCCGCACGTCGGCGAAGGACAGCTCGGCGGTGTCCGAGCAGTGCCAGCCGAGCTTCTCCAGCCGGCGCCCGACCGTGAAGCCCGGCGTGCCCTTGTCGATCACCAGCAGGGTCAGGGCGCCGGTGCCCGGCGGCAGGGTGCAGACGGCGGTGGTCACGAAGTCGGCCCGGACGCCGCTGGTGATGTAGGTCTTCGACCCGTTGACCACGTAGTGGTCGCCGTCGCGCCGCGCATGGGTGCGGATGCTCGCCACGTCGGAGCCGCCGTCCGGTTCCGTGATCGCCAGCGCGCCGATCATGGTGCCGGCCAGCGTCGGCCGGACGTACCGGTCGATCAGCTCCGCGTCGCCGGAGGCGACGATGTGCGGCAGGGCGATGCCGTGGGTGAACAGGGCCGCGACCAGCCCGGACGAGCCGCCCGAGCGGATGATCTCCTCGGTCACGATGATCGAGTCGAGCAGGTCCCCGCCGCTGCCGCCGACGGCCTCCGGGAAGCCGATGCCGAGCAGGCCGAGCTTGGCGGCGGTGGCGTGCAGTTCCCGGGGGATCTCGCCGGCCCGCTCCCAGTCGTCCAGGCGCGGCAGCACCTCCCGGGTGACGAAGGCCCGGGCCAGCTCCCGCAGCTGCCGGCGCTCCGGCGTGTCCACGATGGTCATCGGCCCTCCCGGGGCGTCGCGCCGCCGGCCGGGGAGTCCGGGCCGCCAGGCGGGGAGTCCGGGCCGGGCGTGAGCTCCGCCGGTAGGTCGACGAGCCGGGAGCGGAGCAGTTCGCCGAGCGCCTTGGCCTGCGGATCGAACCGGGTGGAGGCCGCCACCCCCTGCCCGAGCAGGCCCCGGACGACGAAGTTGACCGCCCGCAGGTTCGGCAGCTCGTACCGCTCCACGGTCAGCGGCGCGGTCTCCGGCAGCAGCTCGCGCAGCCGCGCGGTGGTCAGCCAGCCGCGCAGCCACGACCAGGTCGCGTCGGTGCGGGCCCAGACGCCCAGGTTGGCGTCGCCGCCCTTGTCGCCGGAGCGGGCCCCGACCAGCTCGCCGAGCGGCGCGCGCCGGGTGGGCCGGTCGGCCGGCGGGTCAGCCGCCGGGGTCGTTGCTCCGGTCGGGTCGGCGGCGGGCGTCGTTGCGGCGGGCGCCGGCCCGTCGGGCGGGCCGGCGGTGCGCGCCGGCGGCGGAATCGGCACCAGCTCGCCGGAGGGGAGCACCGCGACGTGCGGCACCGCGTCCTGCGGCACGGCGTCGGCGGTGAACACCCCGTAGGGCGTCGCGTCGCCGGGCAGCGTGGTCAGTGTGCAGCCGGGATAGGAGGCCAGGGCCAGCTCCACCGCGGCGGACGAGAAGGCCCGCCCGGCCCGCGCCTTGTCGCCGTCGCGCAGGTGTACGTGCAGCAGCGCGCTCGCCGCCTCGGTCTCGACCGCGTCCGCGTGATCGGTACGGGCCAGGACGAACTCCAGCCCCTCCGTGCCGACCGCCGCCTCGACCTGACCGCGGACCAGGGCCGCCTTGGCGGGGATGTCGAGCCCGCACAGGACGAAGGTCATCGAGTTGCGGAAGCCGCCGAGGTTGTTGACGCCCACCTTGAGGGTGCCCGGCGGAGGCGTGCCCCGGACGCCGCTCACCCGCACCCGGTCCGGCCCGTCGGCGCCCAGCTCCACCGTGTCCAGCCGGGTCACCACGTCCGGCCCGAGGTAGGCCGGGCCGCCGACCTCGTAGAGCAGCTGGGCGGTGACCGTCTCCACGGTGACCGCGCCGCCGGTGCCCGGGTGCTTGGTGATCACACACGAGCCGTCGGGGTGCAGCTCGGCGACCGGGAAGCCGGGACGCCGCCCGCCGTCGGGCAGCTCCGTGAAGAAGCTGAAGTTGCCCCCGGTGACCTGCGCCCCGCACTCGACCAGGTGACCGGCGACGGTCGCCCCGGCCAGCGCGTCCAGGTCGTCGCGGCCCCAGCCGAACCGGGCGATCGCCGGCCCGACCACCAGGGACGCGTCGGTCACCCGGCCGGTGACCACCACGTCCGCCCCGCCGTCCAGGCAGGCGGCGATGCCGTACGCCCCGAGGTAGGCGTTCGCCGTGAGCGCGTCCGGGCGGGCGAGGGCGTCGCCCTCGACGTGTCCGACGCGGACGGTCAGGCCGAGCCGGTCCGCGAGGGACCCGATGGCGGCGGCCAGGCCGGCCGGGTTCAGCCCGCCCGCGTTGGTCACGATCCGTACGCCCCGGTCCAGCGCGGTGCCGAGGCAGCCCTCCATTTGGCGGAGGAAGGTCTTCGCGTAGCCGAGGGAGGGGTCGCGAAGCCGGTCCCGGCCGAGGATCAGCATGGTCAGCTCGGCGAGGTAGTCGCCGGTCAGCACGTCCAACTCGCCGCCGTCGAGCATCTCCCGCCACGCCGCGAACCGGTCGCCGTAGAAGCCGGAGGCGTTGCCCACCCGCAGCACGTCGCTCACGCCGGCACCCCGCCCGCCACGCCGGCCCTGCCGGCGGTGTCGGCGGTGTCGGTCGCCTCGGCCGGCCCGGCCGAGGCGGCGGTGTCGGTTGCGGGGGCCGTGCCGGTCGCGGTGGCCGTCGGCGGGCGGCCGGGACCCGGTGGGCCGGCGAAGGCCTGCGCGACGTCCAGCCACGCGTCGGCGACCGGGCCGGTCGCCGCCAGCGCCAGGTCCGCGCGGTGCCTGCGCTGGGTGACCAGCAGGCAGAAGTCGAGCGCGGGGCCGGTGACCCGGTCGGCGGCGTCGGCCGGGCCGTACGTCCAGGTGTCGCCGTCCGGCGCCGCCAGCTCGACCCGCACCGGCGCCGTCGGCACCGGCCGGCCGTGGGCGGCGAAGCTGTGGCCGAGGGTACGGAAGCCGAGGTGCGCGACGTGCCGCAGTCGGGCCGTGCCGGGGCGCGTCGCGCCGAGCGCGTCGGCCACGTCCGTGCCGTGCGCCCAGGTCTCCATGATCCGCGCGGTGGCCATCGAGGCGGCCGACATCCGCGTGCCGAACCAGGGCAGCTTCCCGCCCGCCGGCACCCGCGACAACGCGTCGGCGAGCGCCGCCCGGCCGGCACGCCAGCGGGGGAGCAGCTCGCCCGGCGGGGCGAGGAACTCCTCCGCACCGGCGTCGACGAGCCGGGCCGGGTCGGGGGTGGCGAGCACGGCGGCGAGGAACGCCTCGGCGTCGGTGGCGGCGAGCAGCGCGACGTGGTCGGTCCAGGCGAGGTGGGCGATCTGGTGCCCGACGCTCCAGCCCGGCGACGGCGTGGCGCGCCCCCAGTCGGCCGGCGGGCCGGTCACCAGGTCGTCGAGCTGCTGGGACTCGTCGGCCAGGTCCGCGAGCAGGTCCTTGAGGTCGACCATGGTGCCTCCGGGGGCTGGGCGGGCGGCCAGGGCGGGCCGGTCACGGCGGACGGTCAGGGGGTGAGCAGGGTGGCGAGCTGGCGCTTCCAGGTGTGCAGCAGGGCGGTGCGGCGGGACGAGTCGTCGTTGAGCAGGTTGGCCACGCCGAGCCCCCGGAGCAGGTCGAGGGTCGCCTGCACCGCCTCGCGTACGCCCGGACGGCGTTCGTCCACGTCGAGCAGCGCGACGGTGAGCCGGTGCATCTCGCGGCCGACCCGGGCCTCCAGCGGCACCAGGGCCTCGCGCAGCTCCCGGTCGGTGCGCGCGGCGACCCACAGTTCGAGGGCGGCGACGAAGAGCGGGCCGGTGAAGGCCGCGCCGAGCAGGTCGATCACCCGGTCGAGCCGCTGCGGGCCGGGCGGCAGCGCCTCGGCCTCGGTGCGCAGCTCCTCTGCCCGCCGCTCCGCGAGGTGGGCGACGGCGGCCGTGACCAGCGCGGCCTTGGTGGGGTAGTGGTGCAGCTGGGCGCCGCGCGAGACGCCGGCCCGGGCCGCGACGACGGTGGTGGTGGTGCCGGACCAGCCGTGCTCGACCAGGCACTCGACGGTCGCCTCCAGCAGCCGCGCCTGGGTGGCGCGGCTGCGTTCCTGCTGAGGGACGCGGGTCGATGCGGGCACGGGGACAGCCTGCCGCCACCGAAACAAACAGTCAAGACTGACTTTTTCTGGCCGGCGGCGGACCGTCGTGTGCCGGCCGAGGCTGGTGACCAGGTGCGCCTGGGCTCGCGTCGGGAGGGGGAGGCCGGCCGGTCCTATGGACGGGGCAGCTCGACAGGGCGCGACGGGCGTCGTCCCACCCGGGCGGGAGTCATCCGTCGGTCACTGCTCGGCGGCCGTCGCGCGGGGCGAACACCGCGAGGGCGGTGGCGTCGCTGTGTCGGGAGCGCAGGTACTCGTCCGCCCACTCGGCGGCGTCGGGGAAGCCCGACTCGGCCGCCACCCGGGCGCAGGCGGCGTCCACGTCGAAGGGCGTACGCCGCAGGTGCACCCCGGACCCGAGGAGGGCCCAGTAGGCGCCGGGGCCGCCGTAGGGCATCCCGACGCTGCCCGGGTTGACGATCAGCCGCCGGTCGGCCAGCCGGGTGAACGGCATGTGGGTGTGCCCGCAGACCACCGTCCCCACCTCGGCCGGGACGTCGGCGAGCACCTCCGCCCAGCGTTCCATCCGGGAGTCGACGAGCACGACCTCCTCGTCGTCGCGGGGAGTGGCGTGGCAGAACAGCACCGGACCGAGGCCGCCGACCTCCAGGGTGACCGTCAGCGGCAGCGCCGCCAACCGGGCCACCTGGTCGTCGCGGAGCTGCTCCGCCGCCCAGTTGGAGACGTCGATCGGGGACGGGCGGCCGGCGCGTGCCTGCACCAGCTCGCGGTCCGCGTTGCCCCGTACCCAGCAGGCCCGGTCGCCGAGACCGGCGAGCACGTCCAGCACCTCGACCGGCTGCGGGCCGGCCGCGATGTCGCCGGTGAGCACGATCAGGTCGGCGGCGGCGACGTCCGGCTCGGCCAGCACGGCCTCCAGCGCCGGCAGCGCACCGTGGATGTCGGAGAGAACGGCGACCCGGTCCAGCATCGCTTCACCGTGCCCGCCGGGCGGGCACGGTGTCCAGCGATTCTGCCCGAGGCAGATCCGGGTCGTACGCGTCAGACGCGGGCGCGGCGGGCCAGGCGCTCCGGGTCGAGGATGATGATGCTCTTGCCGTCCAGGCGCAGCCACCCGCGCGAGGCGAAGTCGGCCAGCGCCTTGTTGACCGTCTCCCGGGAGGCGCCGACGAGCTGGGCGATCTCCTCCTGGGTGAGGTCGTGGGTCACCCGCAGCACCCCGCCGTCGCGGGTGCCGAAGCGGCCGGCCATCTGGAGCAGGTTCTTGGCGACGCGGCCGGGCACGTCGGTGAAGATCAGGTCGGCCAGCGAGTCGTTCGTGCGCCGGAGCCGGCGGGCGAGCACCCGCAGCAGCTGCTCGGCGATCTCCGGGCGGTTGTTCAGCCACGGACGCAGGGCCTGCTTGCGCAGCCGCACCAGCCGGGTGTCGGTGACCGCCGTGGCCGTCGCCGTGCGCGGGCCGGGGTCGAAGAGCGACAGCTCGCCCACCATGTCCGACGGGCCCATCACCGCGATCAGGTTCTGCCGGCCGTCGGCAGCGCGCCGACCCACCTTGATCTTGCCGGACAGCAGGATGTAGAGACTGTCGCCGGGCTCGCCCTCGTTGAAGACGATCTCGCCCTTACGGACCTCGAGCGTCTCCATCTCCTTGGCGAGCGCCTCGGCAGCCTCCGGGTCGACGCCCTGGAAGATCCCGCTGCGAGCCAGTACCTCGTCCATCGCGCACCTCCGCCTGCGCGTGCCGTCCGTCGGCCGGGTCCGCCGTCCGCTGATCCCTCGCGCGTCGCCAGTCTAGGCGCACGTGAGCAGCAATCAGAGCTGCACCCCTGGAATCTTGATCGTTGGGCGTAACCTGCCGGCCCTGATCAAGCAGTAGGATCGCGCGCCCGCCCGGGCGCCGGAGCGGCCCCCGACGCCCGGGTCGTAGGGTCACCCACGTGCTGAGTGAACCCGTGCTGACCGCCCGCCAGGAAGACGGTCGGGACGTCCCGCTGCTGGTCTGGCGCGCCGACCGCCCGCTGCGCGCGGTCAGTTCCGCGCCGCTGGGTGGCGGGATCGGCGTCCGGCACTGGGTCGTCAACGCGACCGTGCCCATGTCGTACGACCGGGACGACCCCGCCGACCACCTGGCCGAACTGGCCGACCGGCTCGACCTCGACGGGCCCGGGGTGGGCCTGCTGACCGGGGTGGACGTCGCCGAGGTGGTCGCCCGGACGGACACCGGCGTGCGGGCCTGGGCGACGGTCGGCCTGGGCACCCCGGTCCGGGCGGCGGAGCCCGCCCCGGCGGCGCTTGCCCAGCGGGTCGGCACCGTCAACATCGTGGTGTACGTCCCGGCCCGGCTCGGCGACGCCGCCCTGGTCAACGCGGTCGCCACGGCCACCGAGGCGAAGGCGCAGGCGATCGCGGAGCTGGGCGTGCCGGGCACCGGCACCCCGACGGACGCGGTCACCGTGCTCTGCCCGGTCGACGGCCCCGAATCGGCGTACGGCGGACCGCGCTCCACCTGGGGCGCCCCGCTGGCCCGGGCCGTGCACGCCGCCGTGACGGCGGGCGGGGCGGGCACCGTCGTGCCGTGGTCGGACCGACCGGCGGGCTGAGACTCCGTCCGATCGGCCCTCGTTTCGGCGTTGCACAGCCGATAAGGTCGCGCTCGATGTACGCTGCCGCCTCCCCTCCGCGTCGCCGGGCCGCACTCGCCCTCGGCGCGCTGCTCGCCGTCCTGCTCACCGCCGGCTGCGGGGGCCCCGGGTCCGGGTCCGACGCGGTCTGGCAGCCCGGCACGGGTGGCGGCAACACCGGCGCCCCGGTCCGCTCGGGCGCGCCCACGAGCACCGCGCAGCCCGCCGAGCAGGCGATCTCGCTCTCGGCGACCGGCGACATCATCATGGGCAACGCGCCGAACCGGCTGCCCCCCGACGGCGGGAAGGGCTTCTTCGACTCGGTCGAGAAGGCGCTCGACGCCGACCTGGTGATGGGCAACCTGGAGGAGCCGCTCACCGTCGACACCGGCACCGGCAAGTGCGGCCCGAACTCGACCCGCTGCTTCCAGTTCCGGGCCCCGCCCGAGTACGCCGCGCACCTGCGCGACGCGGGCTTCGACCTGCTCAACCAGGCCAACAACCACGGCTACGACTTCGGCCCGAAGGGCTACGAGAACACCCAGAAGGCGCTGGAGAAGTACGAACTCGCGCACACCGGGGCGCCCGACCAGATCACCGTGGTCGACGTCAAGGGGGTCAAGGTCGCGGTCGCCGGCTTCTCGTCGTACGTCTGGTCCAACAGCCTGACCGACATCGCCGCGGCGAAGAAGGTGATCACCAAGGCGGCCGGCATGGCCGACGTGGTCGTCGTGCAGGTGCACATGGGCGGCGAGGGCTCCGAGAAGACGCGGGTCAAGCCCGGCACCGAGATGTTCCTCGGCGAGAACCGGGGCGACCCGGTCAAGTTCTCCAAGGCGATGATCGACGCCGGGGCGGACCTGATCGTCGGGCACGGCCCGCACGTGCTGCGCGGCATGGAGTTCTACAAGGGCCGGCTGATCGCGTACAGCCTGGGCAACTTCGCCGGCGGGGGCAACTCGCTGAGCAACGCCGGCCGGCTCGGCTGGGGCGGGGTGCTGAAGGTGTCGCTGAAGCCGGACGGCAGCTGGGCCGGCGGCTCGTTCGTCTCGACGTACATGAACTCCATCGGCAAGCCGACCATGGACCGCGACGACCGCGGGCTGGGCCTCGTGCAGCAGTTGACCAAGAGCGACTTCCCGGAGACCGGCGCCCGGTTCGACGACTCCGGCGCGATCAGCGCGCCGCAGGGCGGCTGACCGGGACGGCACGGCGCGTGGACCCGGCCGACCGTCGGCCGGGCGACGTAGGCTGGCCGGCGTGACCACGAGTTCCTCCGGCTTCACCGAGACCGACCTCGGGCGCACCCGTCGCGCCCGGCGGATCGGCCGGGTACTGACCGAGACCCACCCCGACGCGCACTGTGAACTGGACCACTCCAATCCCCTGGAGCTGGCCGTCGCGACGATCCTCTCCGCGCAGTGCACGGACAAGAAGGTCAACGAGGTCACCCCGAAGCTCTTCGCCCGCTACCCGACCGCCGCCGACTACGCGGGGGCGGACCGGGCGGAGCTGGAGGAGCTGATCCGGCCCACCGGCTTCTACCGCAACAAGACCGACTCGCTGATCAAGCTCGGCCAGGCCCTCGTGGAGCGGTACGACGGCCGGGTCCCCGGCAAGCTCGCCGACCTGGTGACGCTGCCCGGCATCGGCCGCAAGACCGCCAACGTCATCCTCGGCAACGCCTTCGACGTTCCCGGGATCACCGTCGACACCCACTTCCAGCGGCTGGTCCAGCGGTGGCGGCTGACCGCCGAGACCGACCCCGTCAAGATCGAGCACGCGATCGGGGCGCTCTTCCCGCGGCGCGACTGGACCATGCTGTCGCACCGGATCATCTTCCACGGCCGGCGGGTCTGCCACGCCCGCAAGCCGGCCTGCGGCGCGTGCACGCTGGCGAAGCTCTGCCCGTCGTACGGCACCGGCCCGACCGAGCCGGCGGCGGCCGCGAAGCTGCTCAAGGGCCCCCGGGCCCGGGACCTGGCGGTGGCGGCCGGGGTCGACCCGGAGCTGGTGCCGGTCCAGGCCGTCGTGGCGGAGGCACCGTGAGCGCGCGGAGTGGACGGGTGTCGCGACCGATGAACCGTCGGCTCGCCGCCCTGCTCGTACCCGTGCTGCTGGCCGTCGCCGGGTGCACCGCCGGCACCGAGGAGAAGGATCCGGGCCCCACCGACCGGCAGAAGGCCGCCGCCAACCGGCCGTCGCCCTTCCAGGACTGCTCCGCCCTCGGCACGCCGCCCGCGTCCGCCGCACCTGCCCCACCCGCCGGGGGCGGGGGCCAGGTGCTGCCCGAGCTGACCCTGGAGTGCTTCACCGGCGGCGCCCCGGTGGCCCTGCGGGACCTGCGCGGTCCGGCGGTGGTCAACGTCTGGGCCTCGTGGTGCCCGCCCTGCCGCCAGGAACTGCCCGCCTTCCAGCGGCTCAGCGAGCGGGCCGCCGGCCAGTTCCGGGTGGTCGGCGTCAACAGCGGGGACGGCCGCGAGGCCGCCCAGGCCATCGGCGAGGACCTCGGCGTCCGCTTCCCGGTGCTGGTCGACCGGGGCGAGAGGGTGAAGCAGGAACTGCTGCGCAAGGGCATTCCCCTGACCGTCTTCGTCGACGGGCAGTCTCGCGTCCGGCACGTCGACTCCTCGGGCGCGCTCGACGACGCCAGCCTGGCCGAGCTGGTCCGGCAGCACCTCGGCGTGACGGTGCCGGCATGAGCTGTCCGGCGGGGCACGGGGGTGCCGGCGTGAACCGGCGTCCGCCGGGCTGGTTCGACCCGCTGCTGACCCGGCTCGGCAGCGCGCGCAGCGAGGACTTCACCCGGCTGGTCACCCCGGAGAGCGGGGGACGGGAGAGCGCGGTGCTGGTGCTGCTCGGCGAGGAGCCCGGCGCAGGCCCGGACGTGCTGATCCTCCAGCGGGCGGCCACCCTGCGTAACCACGCCGGCCAGCCCGCCTTCCCCGGCGGCGCGGCCGACCCGGAGGACGCCGACGCCCGGGCGACCGCGCTGCGCGAGGCGAACGAGGAGGTCGGCCTCGACCCGGCCAGCGTCACCGTCCTGGCCGAGCTGCCGAAGCTCTGGATCCCGGTCAGCGACTTCGTGGTCACCCCCGTGCTCGCCTGGTGGCACGCGCCGCACCCGGTGCACCCCCGGGAGCCGGCCGAGGTGGCGCACGTGGCCCGGCTGCCGGTCGCCGAGCTGGTCGACCCGGCCAACCGGATGCGGGTCCGCCACCCGAGCGGGTGGATCGGCCCGGCCTTCTCGGCGCGCGGGATGCTGGTCTGGGGCTTCACCGCCGGGGTGCTGGCCGCCCTGCTCGACATGGGCGGCTGGGCCAGGCCGTGGCCCCGCGACCGGGTCGTGGACCTGCCGCCGACCGGGGCTGCCCCGGCGCCCTCCGCCGGCACCGACGCGGTCGACGAGACCCCGGTGCGCTGACCGGACGGTCACCTTCCGCAAGCGATGGTCATCTCGCGAGCCCGGTGCCCGTACGCTTGACGCGTGTCCGCCGTGGATCTCGTACTGCTGCTGCTCATGCTCGTGTTCGCGATCAGCGGATACCGCCAGGGCTTCGTCATCGGGGTGCTGTCGTTCTCCGGCTTCTTCCTGGGCGCGCTGGTGGGCCTCCAGGTGGGGCCGCTGCTGGCCCAGCAGTTCGTCGACAGCGGCACCCGGGTGCTGATCTCCCTGGTGGCGATCTTCGGGCTGGCGGTGGTCGGCCAGGCGCTCGCCGGCTGGCTCGGTTCGCACCTGCGCAAGACGATCACCAGTGACGTCGCCAAGCGGGTCGACGACGTCGGCGGGGCGTTCGTCTCGCTCTTCGCCGTGCTGCTGGTCGCCTGGCTCGTCGCGGTGCCGCTCGGCTCGTCGTCGCTGCCCTGGCTGGCCTCGTCGGTCCGCAACAGCGCGCTGCTCACGGTGGTCGACCGGGTCCTGCCCGACCAGGCGCAGCAGCTCTCCACGGCGCTGCGGGACACCGTCGACACCAACGGCTTCCCCGACGTCTTCGGCGACCTGGCGCCCACCCGCGCCCGGCAGGTGTCCCCGCCCGACCCGGCGCTCGCCGGCTCCCAGGTGGTGGTCAACAGCCAGCGTGCGGTGGTCAAGGTGCTCGGCTCCGCCCCGAGCTGTTCGCGCCGGATCGAGGGCTCCGGCTTCGTCTACGCCGACGACCGGGTGATGACCAACGCCCACGTCGTCGCCGGGACCCGGTCCACCGTCGTCGAGCTGAACGGCGACCGGTACGACAGCAAGGTGGTCGTCTACGACCCCGACCGCGACCTGGCCGTGCTGCACGTGCCCGGGCTGCCCGGCCCGTCGATGCGGTTCGCCGCCGGCAACGCGGGCAGCGGCGCGGACGCGATCGTGCTGGGCTTCCCGCTCGACGGGCCGTACAACGCCCAGTCGGCGCGGATCCGGGACGTCGACCGGATCACCGGGCCGGACATCTACTCCGCCGGCAACGTGACGCGGGAGGTCTACACCATCCGGGCGCTGGTGCAGAGCGGCAACTCCGGCGGCCCGCTGGTCTCCTCGAACGGGCTGGTGCTCGGGGTGATCTTCGCGGCGGCGGCCGACGACCCGAACACCGGCTTCGCGGTGACGGCGGCCGAGGCTCGTCCCGTCGCCCTCGCCGGCGCCGAGCGCACCCGCGCCGTCGGCACCGGCGACTGCACCTGACCGGTCAGCGTCCCGCCGCCGGCCCGTGACCCTCGCGGGGAGCCGGCCGGCCGGGCGGGTCGGCCCGCCAGACGGTGAGGGCGGCGGCGGTCGCGGCCACCACGGCCGCGCCGAGCAGCCAGCCGGCCAGCACGTCGCTGGTCCAGTGCACGCCGAGGGCCACCCGGCTGAACCCGGTCACCAGGGCGAGCAGCACGGCGGCCGTCCACACCACCCGGCGTGCGGCCGGCCGGGCGTGCGGGAGGAACACCACCAGCAGCACCCCGGCGGCGAGGGCGGCGTTGAGCGCGTGCCCGGACGGGAAGGCCAGGCCGGGCGCCTCGGCCACCGGGTCCGGCAGGTCCGGCCGGGGCCGACCGACGAGCAGCTTGAGCAGCGGGCTGAGCAGGCCGCCGACCGCCATGGTGACGGCCACCCAGACCGCCAACTGCCGGGCACCCCGGCGGGCCAGCCAGAGGACCAGGACCAGGGCCCCGACGCGCAGCGGCATCGGGGCGAACACGTCGGTCCAGAGGGTCATCAGGCGTACCCACGCCGGGTGGTCGGCGGCGTAGCCGACCAGCGCGTCGGTGACCGCCGTGTCCAGTCGGCGCAGCGGGGACCAGTCTCCGAGGACCAGGACGGCCAGCAGCGTGAACGGCACCGCCACCAGGAATGCGGCAGCCGCCGCGAGGGTCAGCCGCAGGCCCCGGGCGTGGTCCGGGTGCAGGCGGCGGTCACGCCACGAGGAGCGCGGCGGGGCGAGGGTACGCGGGCCGGACGGGCTCATGACTATCGTTCTACCCGGGACGCGGCCCGGTCAGACCTGATCGGGAACCTCCGCCGGGGCGGGTCGCCCGTGCGGGGGCGACGACGGCTCCGCCCGGGAGGCGACGACGGGAGCGCCGGCGGCTCAGCGCGCC
This sequence comes from Micromonospora sp. NPDC047812, assembly GCF_040704175.1. Lineage (NCBI taxonomy): Bacteria > Bacillati > Actinomycetota > Actinomycetes > Micromonosporales > Micromonosporaceae > Micromonospora > Micromonospora sp. NPDC047812. The sequence continues at coordinate 126,994 of NZ_JBEYRY010000008.1, forward strand.
GGCGGACGACGCCACGCCCCGGTGCCGCGCCGGGGCGAGGCCAGCGGGGTCCACTGGCGGAACCGGCGCACCATCAGCGCCGCCCCGGTCAGCAGGGCGACGAAGAACGCGGCCCCGGTCCACAGCTGCTCCGGCGTGCCGTCCTCCTGCGTACCCGCCGGCTGCGCCGCCCACCGGGACTGCTGGCGCGGCACCGTGAAGCCGCGCGGGTCGCCGCCGACCCCCGCGAGGTCGGGCTGCGTCGACCCCGGGGCGGGGCCGAACCCGACCACGCCGGGCGAGGACTGGTCGTCCAGCGGGTTGCGGCCCACCGGGCTCACCTCGGCGTCCAGCGCGGCGACCGGGTCGACCATGCCGTACCCGAAACGGTCGTCCCGGCCGGTGGGGCCGATGTCGCGGGCCGTGGTGAGCAGCCGGTTGACGACGTCGCCGGCGGACATCTCCGGGTAGCGGGCCCGCACCAGCGCGGCGGTGGCGGCGACCAGCGGCGCCGCGAAGCTGGTGCCCTGGACCCGCCAGTAGCCGCCCGGCCGGGCCCCGACCAGGCCGGTCGCGGGGGCGGTGAGCACGGTGGCCCGCCCGGTGATCGAACCGGACCAGAGGTTGTCGCTGTCGCGCTCCGACCCGGCGACCGCGATGACGCCCGGCTCCCGGGCCGGGTACCAGACCTTCGCGTTGGACGAGTTGCCCAGGTTGCCGGTGCAGGCGACCACGACGACGTCCCGGGCGAAGGCGTAGTCCAGCGCCGCCGCCAGGGCGGGGCTGTCGCCGCTGCCGCCGAGGGAAAGGTTGATCACGCGGGCGCCGTTGTCGACAGCCCAGCGCACGCCCTTCGCGACGATCAGAGCGTCGTCGTAGCGGTTTTCGGCGTCGAGGACGCGGACCGGGAGGATCCGGGCGTCCGGCGCCAGGCCGACGGCCCCCCGCGCGTCGTCGTTGCGGCCGGCGATCAGCCCGGCCACGGTGGTGCCGTGGCCGACCGGATCGGGGTCGCCGGCCGCGCCCCGGGGCGCGACCAGGTCGAGGCCGGGCAGCACCTGGCCGGCCAGGTCGGGATGGCCGGCGTCCACCCCGGAGTCGATCACCGCGACGGTGACCCCCTCACCGGTCGAGCTGCGCCACGCGGCCTTCGCCTGCAACACGTCGAGCTGCCACTGCTCGTCGCGGACCTGGTCGGGGCGGTTCTTGCTGTCGGGCGCCGCGAGCGCCACCGGGACGGCGGCGGCCGGAGGGTGCAGGACCGGCCGGGCGGCGGGCTGCCGAGGGGCGGCGTCGGCCGCCGTGACCGGACCCGCGACCGACACGACGGCGGCCGCCAGACCGAGCAACGTACGTCCGGCGATCCGCCGAGCCGCTGGCGGACAGCTGTGCCGCAAGGTCGTCACATCCTCAGGCATTCATCGCGACGCAAACATGACGATCGGAGATTACCGGTTCCTCGCCGCCTTGCGGGGCGTTCCCGGGACACCGGTCACGGCGGCGGCAGATGGGCCAGCTGGACGAGGCGTATGCCCTCGCGCCGGGTGACCAGCCGGCCGCGCCCCGGGGGCAGCGGGCCGGGCCGGACCGGGCCGACCAGCGCCCCCTCCTCGGGGCTGCCCGCCATGACCAGCCCCGAGGTGGACAGCTCGCGCAGGCGCTGCACGAGCGGCTCGTACTGGGCCCGTCCGGCACCGCCCGAGCGGCGGGCGAGCACCAGGTGCAGCCCCACGTCCCGGGCGTGCGGCAGGTGCTCCTCCAGGGCACGCAGCGGGTTGGACGGCCCGCTGGCGACCAGGTCGTAGTCGTCGACCAGCACGAACAGCTCCGGCCCCGACCACCACGACCGCTGCCGCAGCTGGGCGGGCGTGACGTCGGGCCCGGGCACCCGCCCCGCCATGTAGCCGGCGGCGGACTCGATCAGGTCGGTGGTGTGCGCCGCGGCGGAGCCGTACCCGATCAGGTGCGGCGACGCCGACTCGGTCAGGTCCACCAGGCTGCGGCGGTAGTCGACCAGGATGACCCGGGCCTGCTCGGGGGTGAACCGGGTCATGATCGAGGTGGCCAGCGCGCGCAGGAACGACGACTTGCCGCACTCGGCGTCGCCGAAGACGACGAAGTGCGGCTCGGTGGCGAAGTCCAGCGCGACCGGGCGCAGGTCAGCCTCGGCGATCCCCACCGGGATGCGCAGGCCGGTGGCGGCGGTCAGGTCCAGCTCGGCGTACGGGAGCACCGGCGGGAGCAGCCGCACCGGGGGCGCGACCGGGCCGGACCAGCCCTCGGCGGCCCGCTTGACCAGGTCCGTGGCGTCCCCGCCGGAGGCGGCGAGCTGCGGCAGCGCGGTGAGGAAGTGCAGGCTCTCCGCCGTGATGCCCCGGCCGGGGGTCTTCTCCGGCACGTTCGTCGCCGCCCGGCGGGCCACCAGCGAGTCGGCCGGGTCGCCGAGGCGCAGCTCCAGCCGGGAACCGAAGAGGTCCCGGATCGCCGGCCGGAAGTCCAGCCAGCGCACCGCCGTCGCCACCACGTGCACCCCGTACGACAGCCCTCGGGTGGCCAGGTCGGTGATGAGCGGTTCCAGGTCGTCGTACTCGCCGCGCAGGGTGGCCCAGCCGTCCACCACCAGGAACACGTCGCCGAACGGGTCGGCCCCGGGCTGGCCGGTGTGCGTCAGCGCGGCCCGCCGTTGCCGCCAGGCGGCCATCGACTCCACGCCCAGCTCGGCGAAGCGTTGTTCCCGGTCGACCAGCAGGGTCGCGATCTCGCCGACCGTACGCCGGACGGCCGTCGGGTCGGCGCGGCCGGTGACCCCGCCGACGTGCGGCAGGTCGCGCAGCGCCGCCAGCCCGCCGCCGCCGAAGTCGAGACAGTAGACCTGCACCTCGGCCGGGGTGTGGGTGAGCGCCAGGGCGCAGATCAGGGTGCGCAGCGCGGTCGACTTGCCGCTCTGCGGGCCGCCGACCACCGCGACGTGGCCGGCGGCGCCGTCCAGCGCCAGCCAGAGCAGGTCGCGGCGCTGCTCGAAGGGCTTGTCGACCACCGCGACCGGCACCTGGAGCGCACCGTGCAGCTCCGGGTTGCCGAAGGCGAGACCGCGCGTCGGGTCGACGCCGACCGGCCCGAGCAGCTCGTCCAGCGCGGGCGCCCGGCCGAGCGGGGGCAGCCAGACCTGGTGGGCGGGCGGCCCCTGCCCGGCGAGCCGGTCGACCATCAGCTCCAGCAGGCTCTCCGTGCCGCCCTCGTCGGCCGTCGCGGGCAGGGCGGGCGGCCCGACCGGCTCCGGCTTGGGCACGAGGTGGGTGGAGAAGGCGAGCAGGCGCGGGGCCCCGGTGCCGCCCGCGCCCGGCGCCGCACCGCGCCGGCGCAGCGCCCCCGAGACGTACGCGGCCTTGAACCGCACCAGCGGTTCGGTGCCGAAGCGCAGGTAGCCGTGCCCGGGGGAGCGGGGCAGCTCGTGCGCGTCGGGCACCCCGAGCACCGTGCGCGACTCCAGCGCCGAGAAGGTCCGCAGCCCGATCCGGTACGACAGGTGGGTGTCCAGCCCGCGCAGCCGGCCCTCCTCCAGCCGCTGCGAGGCCAGCAGCAGGTGCACGCCGAGCGACCGGCCCAGCCGGCCGATCTGCACGAACAGGTCGATGAAGTCGGGCTTGGCCGAGAGCAGCTCGGAGAACTCGTCGCAGATCAGCAGCAGCGACGGCAGCGGGGCGAGCGGGGTGCCGGCGGCGCGGGCCCGCTCGTAGTCGCGCAGGCTGGCGAAGTTGCCGGCCCGGCGCAGCAGCTCCTGGCGGCGGACCAGCTCGCCGTTGATGGCGTCGACCATCCGGTCGACCAGCGGCAGCGCGTCGGCCAGGTTGGTGATCACCGCGGCGGTGTGCGGCAGCCGGTCGAAGGAGGCGAAGGTCGCGCCGCCCTTGAAGTCGATCAGCACGAAGTTGAGCTGCTCCGAGCTGTGCGTGGCGGCCAGCCCGAGCACCAGGGTGCGCAGCAGCTCGGACTTGCCGGAGCCGGTCGCCCCGATCAGCAGGCCGTGCGGCCCCATCCCGTCCTGCGCCGACTCCTTCAGGTCCAGCTCGATGGCGCCGCCGTCGGTGCCCACCCCGATCGGCACCCGCAGCCGCTCCCGGGCGGACCGGGGCGCCCACCCCTGCTCGGCGGTGAAGCTCTCCGGGTCGCCGAGACCGAGCAGCTCGGGCAGGCCCAGTTCCGCGCCCGGCGGGGCGTCCGGGCCGCGTGCCGCGGTGGCCAGCCGCAGCGGGGCGAGCCGCCGGGCGACCGCCTCCGCGTCGACCGGGTCCAGCCGGTCCGCCGTACCGACCTCGGCGTGTCCCTCGGCGGAGTGGGAGTGCAGCCGTCCCCCGCGCAGCTCCAGCAGCAGCGCGAACCGGTCCAGCAGGCGCGGCGGCGGGGTGTCCAGGTCGATGATCGTGACCGCGTCGATGCCGCCGTCGCCGGTCAGGTCGGTGGCCCCGGTCAGGTCGCCCCCGTCGAGCACCACCACCACGTGCGGGCCGTCGGTGGCCGGGCCGGCGGGGCTGAACCGGGACCGGCTGGCCAGCACCTCGTCCAGCAGCCCCTCCAGCTCGGCGCCCGCGCTCGTGACCAGCCGCACCGGGCCGAGCGCGTCGGTGCGGGTGGGGTGGTGGGCGTGCGGCAGCCACTTGACCCACTCCCAGGCGTCCCGCCGTTCCGGCCCGGCGCAGACGGCGACGAGCAGCTCGTCCGGGGCGTGGAAGACCGCGAGCTGGGCGAGCATCGCCCGGGCCAGCGCCTGGGCGGCGGGCCCGTCGCCGTCGTCGGCCGGGCCGGCGGCCCGCACGAAGACCCGGGCGAAGCTGCGCAGCGAGAGCGCCACCGGCAGGTCGGGCACCACGGAGTACGCGTCCAGGAACCGGCGCAGCGCGCCGGCGGTCATCGGTTCCAGCTCCTCCAGCGGGCGGGTGACCGGGGGGACCAGCGGGGTGGCGAGGGTCTGCGGGCCGACGGCGACCCGGACCACCGCGAAGTCCGGGTCGGTGGGGCGGCGTTCCCAGACGCGGTGGCTGTCGACGGTCGACCAGAGCCGGCCGGGATCCGGGTGCCGGTAGTAGAGCCCGGCGCGCTGCTGCCCGGCGGTCTGCCGGACCCGGCGCCGCAGCACGGTCAGGTGCCGCAGGTAGTCCCGCCGGGCGGCCATCATCTCCGACTTCTTCGGGGTGCCGGAGGCGCTGCCCCACGAGGTCACCAGCATGGCCAGCGAGGAGAGCCCGAACATCCCGCCGACCACGTAGGAGTAGGCGCCCCCGCCGCGGCCGAACATCATCGCCATCGCCACGGTGCCGCCGAGCATCGGCAGCACCATGAGCAGCTGCTGCCAGCGCCCGCCGGCGACGGCGGGGATCTCCGGCGGCGCGTCCACCGGCAGCTCACCCACCGGTATCTCCGGCGCCGGTCGGCGGGGTGGCCGCTTGATGACGACAGTGGACACTCGACCTCCTGACAGCGCTCGGTAACCCGAGCCTGGCTCATGGTAGGTAAAGTCCTGTCGTCCGCGCAGCCACCAACCCCGCCGGAGATGGAGATCAGTCGATGACGATCGGGCTGGCCCGGGTCACCATCAGCGCCCCCCAGCGGCGGGTCGACGTCGCGCTCCCCGAGCAGGTGCCCCTGGCCGAGCTGCTGCCCGAGGTGCTGCGGCACGCCGGCGAGGGGCTCGCCGACGACGGCGAACGGCACGGCGGCTGGGTGCTGCGGCGCACCGACGGCGCGGTGCTGACCACCGCCCAGGCGCTGCTGCCGCAGGGGGTCCGCGACGGCGAGGTGCTGCACCTCGTGCCGGCCCGCGCGCAGTGGCCCGAGCTGGAGTACGACGACGTGGTCGAGGCGATCGCCGACGGCGCCCGGCGGCGCGGCGGGGCCTGGTCACCGGCCGCCACCCGGGCCGCCGCCGTGGCCGGGGCCGCCGTGCCGCTGGCCGTCGGGCTGCTCGCCGTGACGGCCGGCGGGCCGGCGCACGAGTCTGCCTGGCCGGCCGCCGCCGTGGTGGCGCTCCTGCTCACCCTCGCCGGGGTGGTGGCGTCCCGCGCCCACGCCGACGGGCCGGCCGGCGCGACGCTGGGCGGCTACGCCCTGCCGTACGCGGCCGCGGCGGGCGCGCTGGCGGTCAGCTCCGGCGACCCGGTCGGGCCGGTCCCGGGGCTGCGCTGGATCGGCGCGCCCGAGCTGCTCGCCGGGTCGGTGGCGCTGCTGCTGGTGTCGGTGCTCGGGCTGGTCGGCGTCGCCACCCGGCTGCGGGTCTTCGTGGCGGGCGCCACCGCCGGGTTCGTGGGCGCGCTCGCGGCCCTCGGCGGACTGCTGCTCAGCCCGGCCGGCACGGCGGCGGTCCTGCTCTGCGTGCTGGTCTTCGCCGTGGGGGCGGTCCCGCTGCTGGCCATCCGGCTCGGCAAGGTGCCGCTGCCCCCGATCACCCTGCCCACCACCGAGCCGGGCGGCGCCGACCGGGCCCGCGACCTGCCGGACCGGGACCGGGTCTACGCGGCGGTGGCCCGCACCGAGGAGATGCTCACCGGGATGCTGCTCGGGCACGCCGTGCTGGCCGCCGCCGCCGCGGTGGTGCTGTGCCTCTCCGGCGGGACGGCCGGCCGGCTGCTGGTGGCGGTCGCCGCGGCCGTGCTGCTGCTGCGCTCCCGGCTGTTCGTGTCCCTGCGTCACCGGGTGCCGACCGTCGCCGCCGGCCTCGCCGGGTACGCCGTGCTGGGCGCCGTGCTCGTCGGGCGCCTCGGCCCGACCGGCCGCCTCGCACTGGTCGTCGGCGGGCTGGCGCTCGCTCTCGTGGCGGTGGCCGCCGGCACCACGTACGCCCGCCGCCCGGTCTCCCCGTACGTCGGCCGGATCGCGGACCTGACCGACACCGCCCTGGTGGTGTCGGTGGTGCCCGTCGCCTGCGCGGTGCTCGACCTGTACGAGCGGGCCCGGGGGCTGCTCGGCTGAGCGGCCCCCGGGCCCGTCGGTGGTCTGGTGGGGTCAGTGCGCGGACTCGCCGCGCGCCTCGGCCTCCCGGGCGCGCTGGTACGACGCCACGATCTCCGCCTCGGCCTCGATCCGCCCCACCCACGTGGCGCCCTCGACCGACTTGCCGGGCTCCAGGTCCTTGTAGACCTCGAAGAAGTGCTGGATCTCCAGCCGGTCGAACTCGCCGAGGTGGTGGATGTCGCGCAGGTGCTCCTGGCGCGGGTCCTCGTAGGGCACGCAGAGGACCTTGTCGTCGCCGCCCTTCTCGTCCGTCATCCGGAACATGCCGATGGTGCGGCACCGGATCAGGCAGCCCGGGAAGGTGGGCTCGGGGACCAGCACGAGCGCGTCCAGCGGGTCGCCGTCCTCGCCCAGCGTCCCCTCGATGAAGCCGTAGTCGGCCGGGTACTGCGTGGAGGTGAAGAGGGTACGGTCCAGCCGGATCCGGCCGGTCGCGTGGTCGACCTCGTACTTGTTGCGGTGACCCTTGGGGATCTCAACCGTAACGTCGAAATCCATCTGCACGCTCCCTCGTTTGCCCACGCTGGCCAACGGAAACCAGCGGCACGCCGCTCCCGCACGGGTGAATGCCCACCCGCGGGCTCCGGCCGCCGCATAGTGTTCGGACCGAAGTAGTGTCACCCAAGCAGATTTTCGGGGGCGAGGAGGGGGCCGTGGGGAGGGAAGATTCACACTACCGTCCGGATGCCGACGCTGGACCGGGTACCGGTCGATCTGCTTCCGGCGGGGCGACCGGGCGGTTCCCGGTGCCCGACGCCCACCTTCCCCGCCCGCCCGCGTCACAGGGCGACCGCGACCTGACGCCCGGCCCACCCCCGGGCAACGGCGCCCAGGCCGGTCCCGGTGGTCAGGCCGGCGCGACCGGTCCGACGGGTCAGGACATCTCGTCGGGTTCGACCGACCTCTGGGCCGCCGCCGCGAACCGGCCCGCCGGCGGGCCACCCGGCCCCGGCGCCCCGGTCCCCGCCGCGCCGCCCGCGCCGGCCCCCCGTCGCCGCCGGGCCCTGCCCGTCGTGCTGGCCGCGGTGCTCGTGCTGGCGCTGGCCGCCGTCGGGATCGCCGTGGTCCGGCCGGGACCGGTGGCGGACTGGCTGGGCGACGAGCCCGCCGGTCGCGGCGCCGCCGCGACGGTGGCGGAACCGGCGCCCGTCGAGGTGCTGGCCGGCACGGACGCGAACGCCCCGATGCCCACCCCCGAGGGCGTACGCGCCGCGCTCGCCCCGCTCGTCGGCGTGCCCGCCCTCGGCGACCGGGTGCACGTCTCGGTGGCCGACGTGACCACCGGCCAGCCGCTCTTCGGCCGGGGCGAGGACGACGCCACGGTGCCCGCCTCGGTGACCAAGCTGGTCACCGGCGTCACGGTGCTCGCCGCGCGCGGTCCGGCGTACCGCATCCCGACCCGGGCGGTCGCCGGCGCGGCCCCCGGAGAGGTGGTGATCGTCGGCGGTGGCGACCCCACGCTGGCGGTCGACAAGAAGGGCTTCTACCCGGGCGCGGCCCGCCTGGACGACCTCGCCGCCCAGGTGCGCGCGGCCCTCGGCGGCACGAAGCCGACGAGGGTGACCGTCGACTCGTCGCTCTACTCCGGCCCGGTCTTCGAGCCGGGTTGGGACGACGACATCCCCACCGGCGGCTACGGCGGCGCGATCACGGCGCTGATGACCGACGGGGCCCGCAGCGACGTGACGCGCGCGAAGAAGGACGAGGCGGCCGGCAACCACTGGGCCGAGCGGGTCGCCCAACCGGATCTCGCGGCCGGCCGGGCCTTCGCCCGGCTGCTCGGCGTGCCGGCCGGCGCGGTCGCCCGCGGCACCGCCCCCGCTGCCGGCGCGACCCCCGCCGCCGCCCCCGGACCCGGCGCGGAGCTGGGCAGGGTGGAGTCCCTGCCGATGGTCCGGCTGGTCGACGTCATGATCAGCGACAGCGACAACATCGTCGCCGAGGCGCTGGCCCGACAGGTCGCGTTGGCCCGCAACCAGCCCGCCTCGTTCGCCGGCGCCGGGGCGGCGATGGACGCCGTGGCCGGGGAGCTGGGCCTGCCGGCCGACGAACTCACCCTCGCCGACGGCAGCGGCCTGTCGCGCAGCAACCGGATCAGCCCCTCGCTGCTCACCGACCTGATCGCGCTCGCGGGCGACGGCAGCCGCCCCGAGCTGGCCGCGATCTTCGGCGGCCTGCCCGTGGCCGACTGGTCCGGGACCCTCGCCGACCGTTACGAGACGGCGGCGACGAAGGCCGGCGCCGGGGTGGTCCGGGCCAAGACCGGGACGTTGACCAAGGTGCACGCCATCGCCGGCCTGGTCAGTACGGCAGACGGGCGGCTGCTCACCTTCGCGGTGCTCACCGACGCGGTGCCCCCCGACGGGCTGACGGCCGCCCGGGGAGCGCTGGACCGGATCGGCGCCGCCCTGGCCGGCTGCGGCTGCCGCTGACCGCCACCGCGCGGCACCGCCACCGCGCGGTGCGGGCCCCGGACGGAGGACCGCCGTCGGGCGGGACCGGCGTCGATCGCCGGACGCGAGCCCGGGCCGGGGTGTCGCGGCGCGGGTACGGTGGGGTGCATGGCGCAGTTCGTGGACTGGGATCTGGCCGCCGCGACCGCGGGGGCACTGAGCAAGTCGGGCCCCCGGGTGTCGTACGCCGAGGCCACCGACGTGGTCGCTGAGCTGCGGCGGCTGACCGACGAGGCGGCCGGGCACGTCGCGGACTACACGGGGCTGCGTTCGCAGGTCTCCCACCCGCCGGTGCGGGTGGTGGACCGGCGGGACTGGGCGGCCACCAACATCGCCGGCCTGCGTGAGGTCATCACCCCACTGGTCGGCCGGCTCACCAAGGACAAGCAGCCGGGCGCGCTGACCGAGGCGATCGGCTCGCGGGTCACCGGCGTGCAGGCCGGCACCGTGCTGGCTTACCTCTCCGGCCGCGTCCTCGGCCAGTACGAGGTCTTCTCCGCCGACCCGGGGCAGCTGCTGCTGGTCGCGCCGAACATCGTCGAGGTGGAGCGCAAGCTCGGGGCCGACCCGCGCGACTTCCGGCTCTGGGTCTGCCTGCACGAGGTGACCCACCGCACCCAGTTCACCGCCGTGCCGTGGATGCGGGCGTACTTCCTCAGCGAGGTGCAGGCCTTCGTGGACGCGTCGTCCAGCGGCGGCGAGCACCTGCTGGAGCGGCTGCGCCGGGGCGTGGCCACCCTCTCGGACGCGGTGAAGGACCCGGAGAGCCGCACCAGCGTGCTGGACATCGTGCAGACCCCGGCGCAGCGGGCCGTGCTGGACCGGCTCACCGCGCTGATGACCCTGCTGGAGGGGCACGCCGAGTTCGTCATGGACGGCGTCGGCCCCCAGGTGGTCCCGAGCGTCGAGCAGATCCGGGCGGCGTTCAACCGGCGCCGGGAGGCCGGCAACCCGCTGGAGAAGGCCATCCGCCGGCTGCTCGGCATCGAGGTCAAGATGCGCCAGTACGCCGAGGGCCGCAAGTTCGTGCACGGCGTCGTGGACCGGGTCGGCATGGCGGGCTTCAACAAGATCTTCGGCTCGCCGCTCACCCTGCCCCGGCTGGAGGAGCTGGGCGACCCGGACGCCTGGGTGGCGCGGGTGCACGGGCCGGTCGGCCCGGCCCCGACCCTCGGCTGACCGTACGCCCGTGGCCGCGCTCGCCCCGCCGGTGGCCGCGATCCGGGTCGCGGTCCGCCGCGCGCTGGCCGACCTGCCGCCCGGGGGACCGGTGCTGGTCGCCTGCTCGGGCGGCGCGGACTCGCTCGCGCTGGCCGCCGCCACCGCGTTCGTGGCGCCCCGGACGGGTCGCGCCGCCGGCCTGGTGACTGTCGACCACGGCCTCCAGGAGGGCTCGGCACGGCGGGCCGCGGCGGTGGTGACCTGGGCCCGCGAGGTCGGCCTGGCTCCGGTCGAGTCGGTACGGGTGGAGGTGGTCGGGCGACCGGGCGGGCCCGAGGCGGCCGCCCGCGAGGCCCGCTACCGGGCGCTCGCCGAGGTGGCCAACCGGCTCGGGGCGGCGGCCCTGCTCACCGGGCACACCCGCGACGACCAGGCGGAGACCGTGCTGCTCGCGCTCGCCCGGGGCGCCGGCCCGCGCGGGCTGGCCGGGATGCCCGCCCGACGGGACCTCGACGGGGTGCCGCTGCTGCGCCCGCTGCTCGAGGTCGGCCGGGAGCAGACCCGCACGGCGTGCGCGGTGCTCGGGCTGAACCCCTGGGAGGACCCGCACAACGCCGACCCGTCGTACGCCCGGGCCCGCGTCCGGGCCGACCTGCTGCCCGCCCTGGTCCGCGCGCTCGGGCCGGGGGTGCTGGACAACCTGGCCCGGACCGCCCGGCTGGTGGCGGCGGACAACGCGGTCCTCGACGAGCTGGCCGCCGCCGCGCTGGACGACGTCCGCCATCCCGACGGCGGGCTCGCGGTGCGGGCGCTGGCCGATCTCCCGCCCGCGGTGCGCGGCCGGGTGCTGCACGCCTGGGCCCGGGAGTTGGGTGCCCCGCCGGCCGCCCTGTCGCACCGGCACGTGACCGCGCTGGACACGCTGGTCACCGGCTGGCGGGGGCAGGGGGCGGCGCACCTGCCGGGCGGGCTGCGGGTGCTGCGCCGCGACGGCCGGCTCGCCGCCATCGGCCCCCGCTGATCCGCTCGCCGGGGAACGGGGGCCCGTTCCGGGGCCGCGGGATCCGCCGGGAGGCGGTAGACATTGCGCATGGCGTACCCCCGACAGCCGCTCTTCGCGCCGCACGGCGCGGTGGCGACGAGCCAGCCGCTGGCCGCGGCGGCCGGCCTGGCCGTGCTGCGACGCGGCGGCAACGCCGTCGACGCGGCCCTGGCCACCGCGATCACCCTGACCGTGGTGCAGCCCCCCTCCAACGACATCGGCGGCGACCTCTTCGCCATCGTCTGGGACGGCGAGCGGCTGCACGGCCTCAACGCCTCCGGCCGGTCCCCGGCGACCCTGACCCGGGAGCTGGTGCTCGCCGCGACCGGAGGGCGCGGCGCGGCTCCGGTCGACGCCCTGGGCGGCGCGCAGCGGGTGGGGGCGGCGATGCCCGCCCGGGGCTGGCTGCCGGTGACCGTGCCCGGCGCGCCGGCCGGCTGGCGCGACCTGCACGACCGGTTCGGCTCGCTGCCCTTCGCGGATCTCTTCGCCGACGCGATCGGCTACGCCGAGCACGGTCACCCGGTCTCCCCCGGCGTGGCGGGGATCTGGTCGCGGGCGCTCGCCGCGCCCGGCCCGACCGGTGCGGAGTTCGTCGAGTTCGACCGCGTGTTCGCGCCCGGCGGCCGGGCGCCCCGGGCCGGGGAGCGCTGGCGCAACCCGGACGCGGCGCGGACCCTGCGGCTGATCGCCGACACCGGGGCGGAGGACTTCTACCGGGGCGGGATCGCGGAGGCGCTGGCCGCGCACGCGGCCCGCACCGGCGGCCTGCTCACCGGCGACGACCTGGCCCGGCACGCCTCGACCTGGGTGACCCCCGTGTCCGCCCGCTACCGGGGCCACGAGGTCTGGGAGCTGCCGCCCAACGGGCAGGGCCTGGCGGCGCTGCTGGCGCTGCACATCCTCGACGGGGCCGACCTCGCCGGGCTGCCGCTGGTCGAGCGGCTGCACCGGCAGATCGAGGCGATGAAGCTCGGCTTCGCCGACGCGCACGCCCACGTCGCCGATCCGGAGCGGGTGCCGGTGCCGACGCAGGCGCTGCTCTCGCCGGCGTACGCGGCGGCCCGCCGCGCGCTGATCACCGGGCGGGCCGGGGAGCCGACCGCCGGCGACCCGGAGCGCGGCGGCACGGTCTATCTCTGCACCGCCGACGCCGGCGGCATGATGGTCAGCCTGATCCAGTCGACCTACCTGGCGTTCGGCTCCCGCGTGGTGCTGCCCGGGCACGGCTTCGCCCTGCAGAACCGGGGGCTCGGGTTCCGCCTCGACCCCGCCCACCCCAACGTGGTGGGGCCGGCGAAGCGGCCCTACCACACGATCATTCCCGGCTTCCTGACCCGCGACGGGCGGCCCGTGGGCCCCTTCGGGGTGATGGGCGGGCACATGCAGCCGCAGGGGCACGTGCAGCTGGTCTCGGCGACGCTGGACGGCGGGCTCGACCCGCAGGCGGCGCTGGACGCGCCGCGCTGGTACTGGCACGCCGGCCGGTCGGTGCTGGTCGAGTCGGGGCTGGTCGCCACCGCCGAGGGGCGGGCCGCGGTCGCCGAGCTGCGGGCCCGGGGCCACGAGATCGCCGTCGCGGACGAGCCGGGGGTCTTCGGGCACGGGCAGGCGATCTGGCGGCTGCCGGACGGCGGCTACGTCGTCGGCTCGGAACCCCGGGTGGGCGGTGGGATGCTCGGCTGGTGACCGGGCTCCCGGCCCCGTGACCGGCCCGAGGGCTCAGGCCCCCACCCGGTCGCGGAAGGTGGTCCGGTAGGTGTGCGGGGTGGCGCCGACCCGGCGGGCGAAGTGGTGCCGCAGCGCCGCCGCGTCCCCGAAGCCGGCCCGGTCGGCGACGGCCTCGACGCTGAGCCCGGTCTCCTCCAACAGCCGCCGGGCCAGCAGCACCCGCTGGTTGGTCAGCCAGTCGTGCGGCGTGGTGCCGGTCTCGGCGCGGAACCGTCGGGCGAACGTGCGCGGGGACATCTCCGCCCGGGCGGCCAGCTCGTCGACGGTCACCGGGCGGTCCAGGTGGCCCATCAGCCATTCCAGCACCGGCTCCAGCGTCGGCGCCTCGGGGGTCGCGGGGATGGGTGCCTCGACGTACTGCGCCTGCCCGCCGTCGCGGTGCGGGGGGACCACCATCCGGCGGGCCAGCCGGGTGGCCGTCGCCGAGCCGTGCTCCTGGCGGATCAGGTGCAGGCAGGCGTCGATGCCGGCGGCCGTGCCGGCGCTGGTGAGCAGCCGGTCGTCCTGCACGTAGAGCGAGTTGCACCGGACCCGGGCGGTCGGGTGGCGGCGTTGCAGCTCGTCGACGTACCGCCAGTGGGTGGTGCACTCCCGGCCGTCGAGCAGGCCGGCCTCGCCCAGCACGAACGCGCCGGAGCAGACGCTGAACACGTACGCCCCCCGGTCGGCGGCGCGGCGCAGCGCGGCGAGCACCGTGGCCGGGACGACGGTGCCGTGGTGGGCCGGGACGGCGACCAGGTCGGCCTCCTCCATGGGGCCGAGGTCGGCGTGCGGGGTCAGGTGGAAGCCCGACGAGGTGCGGACCGGGGCCCCGTCGGGGCTGCACACGTGAAAGCGGTGGTCGGGGAACCCGTCGGCGGTGCGGTCGGTCCCGAAGACCTCGGCGAGGACCCCGAGTTCGAACGTGGCGACCTGGTCCAGGACGAGAACCGCGACGGATCTGAGCATGTGACGAGGGTAACCGCGCGGGTGGCAGGAAATCGAGGGGGAGTGGCATTCCTGCCACTGTCCGGGCGGTGGTGGCCGGCGGAGACTGGTTCCAGTCCGGTGCGCACCGGCGGCGAAAACGACAGCAACCATGCGAAAGCGAGCGCCGCCATGGAGATCCTGCTCTTCCTCTTCTTCTTCGTCGTCCTCGCCCTGGCCTCGGCCGCCGGCCTCACCGCCGACAGCCGGGACTCGGCCGACTGGAAGCCGTCCGACGACGGTCGCCGCTGGCGGTCGCGTGCCTGCTGAGGTGGATCGCGGCCTTTGAGAGGTTCGTCCGGGGTGGGACCGCGCCCAGAAGGGGCGGCCCCGCCGACGGAGGCCATCCGGCGTACGGCAGGCTAGGAGCCATGGCTGACGGCTCCTGGTACGACGCCGACATCGACCACGTGATCATCTCCGAGGCGCAGATCCGCGAGAAGACCGCGGAACTCGCCAAGCAGGTCTCGGCGGACTACGCCGACGTCGATGACGGGCTCCTGCTGGTCTGCGTCCTCAAGGGCGCGGTGATGTTCATGGCCGACTTCGCCCGGGCGCTGGGACGCAGCGGGCCGCCCGCCGAGCTGGACTTCATGGCCATCTCCTCCTACGGCCAGGGCACCACCTCCTCCGGCGTGGTCCGCATCCTCAAGGACCTCGACCGGGACATCGCCGGCCGGCACGTGGTCGTGGTCGAGGACATCGTCGACTCCGGCCTGACCCTGTCCTGGCTGCTGCGCTACCTGGAGTCCCGTTCGGCCGCGAGCGTCGAGGTGGTCGCGCTGTTCCGCAAGCCGGACGCGGTCAAGGTGCCGGTGCCGGTGAAGTACGTCGGCTTCGACATCCCGACCGAGTTCGTCGTCGGCTACGGCCTCGACTTCGGCGAGCGCTACCGCGAGCTGCCCTACGTCGGGGTGCTCAAGCCCGAGGTGTACGCCCGGTCCTGAGCCCCCGCCGGGCCCCGGCGCATCGGCGCCGGTCGAGCGGACGTTCAGCGGGCTCTCAGCGAATCGGACTACGGTAGAGGCCGGTGGCGTGGAGGCACCCTCCACGCCCGACCCCTCGAACCGCGGTACCGGGCGGACGGGAGGCCGGGCGCGGAGCTCCCGTCACGCCGGCTGACCCGGTTCGCCCTACGCGTAATTGTTGGGCTCGCAGGCGCGTTCCGCGCGCGCACGATGATCGGATCGTGCGCGATCGCGGGGTTCGCAAGCTCGCTCGGTGCGCGCACAGCTGTTCCCTTTGTGCGCGACTGCGGGGCTCGCAAGCTCACTGCTCGCGTGCACGGTGTACCGTCGAATGACCGCGGCGCGGCAGTTTCGTGCCTCGGGGTCGAGCCGGCCCGCACGGCGGCTCCGGCCGCCGCCGCAGGCGGCGACACCATCAGACGGTCAGGACGTCGATCAGGAGGATGCGGGCGCCTCGGCGCTCGACAACAGCATGGAACGTACGCGTTTCTTCCGCCGACCGGTGGTCTGGATCATCCTGGTCATCCTCGGCGCCGTTGTGCTCAGTCAACTGTTCACCGCTGGTCCCAGCTACCACCGGGTGGACACTTCCATTGCGCTCGACCAGCTCAACAAGGGCGGCATCGACAAGGTTGTCTTCCAGGACAAGGAGCAGACGCTCCGGCTCGACCTGAAGGACAAGGCCAAGTTCGGTGACACCGACACCGACCGGATCGAGGCGCAGTTCCCCTACGAGGTCGGCGACGAGGTCTGGAACGAGGTCCTCGAGGCCAAGGCGAACAACCGGGTCACCGGCCCGGCCAACGTCGAGGTGTCGTCCGACAGCATCTGGGTGAGCCTGCTGGTCAACCTGCTCCCGATCGCCCTGCTGGTGCTTCTGCTGCTCTTCTTCATGTCGCAGATGCAGGGCGGCGGCTCCCGCGTGCTCAACTTCGGCAAGTCCAAGGCGAAGATGATCACCAAAGACACGCCGAAGACCACGTTCGCGGACGTGGCCGGCGCCGAGGAGGCCGTCGAGGAGCTGCACGAGATCAAGGACTTCCTGCAGAACCCGGCGAAGTACCAGGCCCTGGGCGCCAAGATCCCGAAGGGCGTCCTGCTCTTCGGCCCGCCCGGCACCGGTAAGACGCTGCTGGCCCGCGCCGTCGCCGGCGAGGCAGGGGTGCCCTTCTACTCGATCTCCGGCTCGGACTTCGTGGAGATGTTCGTCGGTGTCGGCGCCAGCCGGGTCCGCGACCTCTTCGAGCAGGCCAAGGCGAACGCGCCCGCCATCGTCTTCGTCGACGAGATCGACGCCGTCGGCCGCCACCGCGGCGCCGGCATGGGCGGCGGTCACGACGAGCGCGAGCAGACCCTCAACCAGCTGCTCGTCGAGATGGACGGCTTCGACACCAAGGGCGGGGTCATCCTGATCGCCGCCACCAACCGGCCGGACATCCTCGACCCGGCGCTGCTGCGCCCCGGCCGCTTCGACCGGCAGATCCCGGTGGACGCCCCCGACATGGAGGGCCGCAAGGCGATCCTGCGGGTGCACGCCAAGGGCAAGCCGTTCACCCCCGACGTCGACCTCGACGCGGTGGCGCGGCGCACCCCCGGCTTCAGCGGTGCCGACCTGGCCAACGTGATCAACGAGTCCGCGCTGCTCACCGCCCGCAAGGACCAGCGGGCGATCACCAACGACTCCCTGGAGGAGTCGATCGACCGGGTGATCGCCGGTCCGCAGCGCCGGACCCGGGTGATGAGCGACCAGGAGAAGAAGATCACCGCGTACCACGAGGGTGGGCACGCGCTGGTCGCCTGGGCGCTGCCGCACGCCGCGCCGGTGCACAAGGTGACGATCCTGTCCCGCGGTCGGTCGCTGGGCCACACCCTGGTCCTGCCCACCGAGGACAAGTACACCCAGACCCGCGCCGAGATGGTCGACACCCTGGCGTACGCGCTGGGCGGCCGGGCCGCCGAGGAGCTGGTCTTCCACGAGCCGACCACCGGCGCCGGCAACGACATCGAGAAGGCCACCCAGCTGGCCCGCGCGATGATCACGCAGTACGGCATGAGCTCCAAGCTCGGCGCGATCAAGTACGGCACCAGCGGCGACGAGCCGTTCCTCGGCCGCAACATGGGCCACGAGCGGGACTACTCCGACGCCGTCGCCGCCGAGATCGACGGCGAGATGCGGGCGCTGATCGAGCTGGCCCACGACGAGGCCTGGGAGATCCTGGTGGAATACCGGGACGTCCTGGACAACATCGTGCTGGAGCTGATGGAGAAGGAGACCCTCTCCACCGCCGACATGGCCCGGATCTGCGCCCGGGTGGCCAAGCGGCCGCCGATGGCGCCGTACAACGGCTTCGGCAAGCGCCAGCCCTCCACCGAGCCGCCGGTGCTCACGCCGGCGGAGAAGGACGCGCTGAAGGTGCAGGCCCAGGCCGACGGCGCCCAGGCGACGGTGGGCGGCGGCAGCCCGAACAACTCCAACAACTCGGACGGTACGCACTGAGCACCGACCCGACGGCCAGTTCCCGGGAGCACCGGGAACTGGCCGTCTCCGCGACCGAGCCGGACGGCGACGACACCCTCGACTACGTCGCCGCGCGCCTGATCAGCGGCAAGCTCACCGGTCGGCCCGTCGAGGAGACCATGGACCTCGGGCGGATCGAGAAGGCCGTCCGCGAGATCCTGATCGCCGTCGGGGAGGACCCGGACCGCGACGGGCTCCAGCAGACCCCGGCCCGGGTGGCCCGCGCGTACGCCGAACTCTTCGCCGGCCTCCGGGTCGACCCGGCCCAGGTGCTCAGCACCACCTTCGAGGCCAACCACGAGGAGTTGGTGCTCGTCCGGGACATCGACGTGATGAGCCTCTGCGAGCACCACCTGCTGCCGTTCCGGGGCAGCGCCCACATCGGCTACATCCCGGGGCCGGACGGCCGGATCACCGGCCTGTCCAAGCTGGCCCGGCTGGTCGAGGTCTTCGCCCGCCGGCCGCAGGTCCAGGAGCGGCTCACCTCGCAGATCGCCGACCTGCTGATGGAGCGGCTCGCGCCGCGCGGCGTGGTGGTGGTGCTCGAATGCGAGCACATGTGCATGGCGATGCGCGGCATCCAGAAGTCGGGCGCCAAGACCATCACGTCCGCCGTGCGGGGCACCCTCCAGCGCGACGCCAAGTCGCGCGCCGAGGCGATGGCGCTGATCCACCGCTGACCGTGAGAAACCGGCCGGCCGAGCCCGCACCACGGGTCGGCCGGCCGGCGCGTGTCAGCCCGCCGACGTGGGTCGTGCCGCTCAGCCGGCCAGCATCGCGAGCAACAGGCCCGCGCTGACCAGCACCGCCGGGACCAGACACACCAGGGCACCGAGCCGGGCCGTGCGCTCCATCCGGCCGCCCGCCGGCGGGGGAAAGAGCCGCCCGACGCCGATCCAGCCCGCCACGAACGCCACCGCGGGCATCGGCAGCCCGCAGACCAGCGCGGCCACGCTGGCCGCCCCGGTGCCGGTCGCCACGAACAACGCGAGCTGGATCGCCGGCACCAGCAGCGCCAGGGGCCCGTACACCAGCAGGTTCCGCAGGCGCGGCGGCCAGGCGGCCAGGCGGGGCAGCCCACGCGCGGAGAGCGTCGCGTCCGCGGCGTCCGCCCGTCCCCGGGCGGCGCGGAGCGCGGCCAGCACCGCCGCCGGCCCGCCCGCCATCGCCCGGACCGCCTCGGTCACCTCCGGCGGCGTCGGAACCAGCGAGATCGGCGGTACGCCCCGCTCGCGCAGTCGGGCCTCCTGCGACGCCAGCCGAGTGCGTAGGGCGGTCAACTCCTCGCGGGCGGCCTGCACCGACCGGGCCTGCTCGCCGGCGGCGGTGGCCGCGTCGCGGCGTACCCCGTCGAGCTGGCGGGCGGCGGCGAGGTACTCGGTCCACGCGGCGCGCACCGGGTCGACGCTTCCCGCCGGCCCGGCCGTGTCGGTGCGTTCCGGCGTCGGGTCGGCGCCGGGACGCTGCCGCCCCGGCGCGGCGTGCCCCGTCGAGGTCCGTGCCCCGCCGCCGGTCATACCGGATCCCCCTCCTCGCCGAACGGGACCAGCACGGTGCCCTGCTCGCCGGGGCCGTCCCAGAGCACCGCCCGGCCGGGGCGGGGCCGCCACTGCACCTGCCGCCCGAAGACCGACGCGAGCTGCGCGCCCGGCAGGTCCACCACGGCCACGGCGGCCAGCTTGTCCACCTCGCCCTCGGGTTCGAGCAGCGCCGCGAAGGACGGCACCGTCCGCCAGCGGCCCAGCAGGTGCCGGCCGGCGGGCGGTCCCTCCCGCAGCCGCGCGCGCAGCCGCTCCGGGGGCAACTGCTCCGGCGTCGGCACGTCCAGTCCGAAGACCACCAGGTAGGCCGGCACGGCGTCGTCCACGGCGGCGAGCAGGCCGGCGACGTCCACCGTGTCCACCGGGTGCCGCCCGGCCAGCTCGGCCGCCAACGCCTCGGTCAGCGGCCGGCACTCCTCGTCCGGCGCGGCGAGCACGAAGCGGGCGGCCCCCGGCGCGTGGTGCGCCGCCGCGCTGCGCGCCGCGGTGGCGAGCAGCCGGGCCGCCTCCGGCCCGGGACCGAGCACGGCCAGGTTCCGCCCCGGGGCCGGCGCGAGCGACACCGCGACGGTGGTCCGGGGCACGTCCACCGCCCGGCCCAGCAGGGCGGCGGGACCGGGCGCCTGCCCGGCGAGCGCGGCCCGGTGCCGGGGGTCGTTGCGCAGCAGCGGGCGGGCGTAACCGGCGAAGACCACCGGCGGGGTGGCCCCCTCCGGGCGGGCCGACCAGAGCCGGTGCCGCAGCTCCTCCACCGTGTCGGGGTGGTCCTGCGGGTCCGGGAACCGGACCATCCGCTCGTGCCCCCGGATCGCGCCCCGGGGCCCGCCGAGCCCGCCGGCGGTGTTCACCACCGCGCTGCCCACCGGCAGCCCGGCGGCCGAGTCGTTCGTCGGCTCCAGCACGGCGCCCCCGCCGGGCAGTGCCACCCGCACCGGGAACTGCCCCAGCACCGAGTCCCGGTCCGTACGCGAGCCCAACCCCAGGTCGCCCTCGCCGGCCAGCACCAGGTGCACCCCGTACGCGCGCCCGGTGCGGGCCAGCGCGTCCAGCCGGGCGGCGGCGTCGGCGGCCAGTCGGTCCCGCTCGGCGAAGAGCAGCGGGAGATTGTCGAGCACGCACACGATCCGGGGCATGGCCCGGTGCTGCCGCAGCTCGGCGAAGCGCTGCCCCCCGGCCCGGCCGCCCGCCTCCTCGCGGCGGCGCACCTCCGCCACCAGCTCGTCCAGCAGGCTCAGCACGTACTCCCGGTCGGCGGCCATCGCGGCGGCCCGCACCTGGGGGATCCACGACCGGTCGCGCTCGGTCTGGAGGAACTCCACGAAGGATTCGGCGTCGGCGAGATCCGCCAGGTAGAGAGCCAGCTCGTCGGGGCCGTACCGGGCGGTCAGGCCGAGCAGCGCGGTGGTGAGGAACGTGGACCGGCCCGCGCCCGAGCGGCCGCTGACCAGCCAGTGTGGCGTCAGCTCCGTGAAGCCGAGCGACACGGGGCGGCCACCGGCGTCCCCGACGGTCGTGGTCAGCCCGCCCACCCCGCTCGTCGTCCACAGCTCCTCGTCGGCCGCCGGCAGCAGGTCGGTGAGCGCCAGCCGGGAACCCGCCTCCACCTGCGCGGCCAGCCGGCGGCAGACCGCGTCGACGAGTTCGGCCGGCGGATCCGCCTCGATGAAGACCGGCGAGTTCAGCCCGCCCGGCGGCTCGGCGCCCGGGCCGGCGAACGACCCGCCCGGCGGGTCACCCAGCAGCGCGTACGCGGTGCGGACCGCCAGCGTCGTCGCCTGCGGCAGCGGCTCCCGGTCGCCCGCCGGAGGCCAGCCCGCCACCACCAGGTGCAGGCCGGCGGAGCGGCCCGGCTCGGCCAGGGCCTCGATCCGGGCCAGGTCGGTGGCTCCGGTCGACTCGGGCAGGGCGGCGATCACCAGCAGCAGCGTCCGGTCGTGCCGGCGTCGCCCGCTCGTCCCCGGCGCCACCCACTGCTCGGCCTCGGTGAGCACGGCCCGCAGCCCCGCCACGTCCACCGCCGGGGGCGGCAGCAGGCCCGCGTCCGCGAGCGGCGTGAACGGCGCGAGGGCCGTGCCGGTCGCGTCCACCGCGCGGGCCAGTAGCGCCCCGGCCGGGGTCGCCGCCAACAGCCGCAGCAGTACGCTCCGTAGCAGCCCCGCCACCCGGGGATCCCGGGCGTCCACGTCCACCGAGAGGTGGCCCGTGCCGAGCAACGGCACCAGTGCGGGGAACCGGGCGTCGTCCAGCGGTGCCGCCGTACCGACCCGGACGAAGGGAGGTGGCCCCTCACCGGCCGGTGTGGTCGGTGCCACCGTCTCCAGGGGAGCGCCCGCCCAGCCGGGGGCCAGCACCGCCGCCGCGGACCGGAGACGGTCGGCCAGCTCGTACTGGCGGCGCTGGTCGGCGGGGACGGGTCTGGTGTCGTCGAGGACGCTCGCGGCGGCGGTCGCGGTGGCGGCGGCCCGCCGGTGCAGTGCGGCGGCGCGGTTGGTGCGTGCCTTCGGACCGGCCACCGCGTCCACCCCCTCTGCCCGAGGTCGGCAACCCCTCCCCGCGCAGAGACCGTAACCCAGCCGGGCCGACTCGTCCGGGATGCGCGGCGGCACTGCGCCGGGGATGTCGTGGATCTCACCGATGGGGAGTGGTCCGTCACGATCCGCTGGATCTGGGGCATTGGGTCTACCGCGTCCAGCCGCTAGCCTCAGAGGGTGGAATCAGTGCAGCCCCCCGCCGGTTCCCAGGTCTCCCGCGTACCGGCGCAACGGCCTCCCTCGGACCACCTGGCGCCGCCCTCGCCGGCCCCGGTGCCGGAGCGGCCACGGCGGCGGCTGCGCACCGTGCTCACCGTGGTCACGAGCGTCGTCGTGGCACTCTGCCTCGGCGGAGTGGCCGCCGGATACGTGCTCTACAACCGTGCCGCGGCACCGGACCGCGGATCTCCGGACGTGGCTGTCGTCAACTACTTGCAGGCTGCGCTTGTCTCGCGCGACCAGAACCGAGCTCTGCTCTTCACCTGTGGCGGCCCGCTGCAGTCGATTGATGATCTGCGAACTCAGGTCGAGCGACGTGAACGGGAACTGGGGACGAGCTTCTCGATCAATATCGAGAACATCGTCGTGGTCATGAACGGCTCATCGGCGGCCACGGTCACAGCTGTCATCCGTCGTAGTGCCTCTGTGGACGGAGTGCAACAAAGCCTCACTGACCCATGGCGTTTCGAGGCACAGGACAGAAACGGGTGGCGAGTCTGTGCCGGAGCGCCAGCGAGCTGAGTCGTCACTCAATCCAGAGCAGATGCACCGGGACTTCCAGTGTGGTCGGCGACTGGCCCCGCCAGGCCCAGCGGTACCACTCCACCTCCGGCGTCACCCGGACGCAGATGTCGCCCTCCGCGCCGGAGTAGGTTTCGGTGACGGCACGCAGATCACGGTGTTCGACGGAGTCCACGACGTGCACCACCCGGCGACCCGTGACGGCGTCCGACTCGAAGACGGGGGTCGGCATGCGGTGCGCCGGGGCGTCCAGCGAGACCAAGCGGACGCCCGTCCCGCGATCCACCGACGCGTCCGGCCGCCGGGCCCCCACCGTCTCCACCCAGACCCGCTCGACCGGGACCAGCGGCGCGAAGACCTCCACCTGGTCGGACTCCGCCCGGTACCACTCGTGCTCGGGGATGACCGGCACGTAGGTCCGGCTGCCCTGCACCACCCGGTCGTCGGCGCGTAGGTCACCGCGCCAGCCGAACCCGGGCAGGCCGACCAGCACGCGCTGCCCGCGGAGTTCGACGCGGCCGGTGGCCGGCACGATCTCGATCGGTCGGGGCGGCCGGGGAGCCCAGTCCGGATGGTCGGCGAACGGGTCGGGAAGCGGCTCGTTCATGACGGCGAGCGTCTCATCCCGTGCCCTTGAGCGGCGCGCCGCGCGATCGCATGAACGGCACCGGGTCGATGGCGCCCCGGCTGCTCCGGTCCTCGTCCTTGTGTACCTCGAAGTGCAGATGAGGGCCGGAGGAATTGCCGCTGCTGCCCACCTCGCCGATGACCGTTCCGGCCTCGACGAGTTGGCCGACCGTGACCCGAGGCTTGCTGACCATGTGGCAGTAGCGGGTGATGAAGCCACCGGCGTGCAGGACGTCCACGAACCAGCCGCAGCCGCCCTTGTTCGGCCAGCCGTCCACGTTGCAGGTGCGCCTGCCGCGATTGTCAGGGTCACAGCGGGACACCAGGACGCGTCCGGTGGCCGCGACCCGGATGTCGGTGCCCTTCGGTGCGGCGATGTCTACCCCGTTGTGCCCGGGTCGGCTCGCGGTGCGGAATCCTGAGCCGACGCCGCCGGGTATGGGAGCCGTCCAACCGGAGGCGGCGATTTGTCCTCCGGCGGCGCGGTCGCACTCCTGCTTTTCCCCGACCAACACGATCCGAGCGGCCCCGCCGGCCAGCGCGTTGACGATCTGGGCGGCGACGTCCTCGTGCTTGGCGTACGCGTCCGGGAAGGCGCTGATCTGCACGGCCTGCGCGGCCCGGGTCAGCGACATCGTCTCCCAGCCGGGCACCTTGACCAGCTTCTCGTAGAACTTCCGAGCGGCGTACTCCGGCCGCATTCGCTGAGCCACGCTGCCCCAGCCGGCCCGCTGCTGAAAGAGACCGACGGAGTCGTGGTCAGCGCCTATGCCCTCGTTGGGCAGGTTCTCGGACTCGCCAACCGTCCGGTTTGCCAGATTGAGAAGTCTGGACTCCTGCATGGCGGTCGCCACAGCGATCACCCACCCGCGAGGCGGCACCTTCATCTCCTGCCCCACCTTGATGATTCGCGCGGCGTTACGGAGCTGACGATCGCCGTATTGAGGTATCCGAGGCATGTCGCCTACTACATTTACCTGGGAATTCTCCTTGCAATCCTGGCTGGCCAACGTCATACCGGTACTGGACTCGCCGCCCAGTTCCGTAAGGAAGAATGCACCCGCGCCGCCGGTGCAGCAGAGCAGGGCGAGTGTTGCGGTCAACGCGGCGGCCAACGCGCCGAGCCGGAGTTGCCGACGGCGGGGTCGTGTCTCGTCGCTCATCGCTGCTCCCAGTCCACCGCGTCCACCAGCCATCGCCCCTCGGGCGCCACCAGTTCGAGGCGGAGCCGTCCCGTGTCCAGCGGAACCAGCACCTCGACGAAGTTCTCGGACCGGGGCCGGAGCGTGACATCGCCGTTCACCTGCCCGGCCGGAACCCCGGACGGGTCGACGCCGGCCAGTTTGTCGGTCAGCATCGAGGTCGACAGCGGACGTAGGCCCTCCTGCCACCGCTGCGCCGTGATGCCCGGCTTGCCGAGCCAGGCGGCGACGAAGCGTTCGGCGGTCTGCTCCGGCGTGAGGTCGCCGGGTCGGGTGACCGGGGAGGGGGGAGCGCCCGTCGAGAACGCCCCGTCGTCACCGACGGTCGGGGCAACCGTGGTGATCGGCCGGCTCGGGCGGTTACTTAGTTCGGAGGTGGGATCGCCGGGTCCGGACACCAGCCGCGCCGCTCCGATGATCCCGAACACGAGGACGGCGATGCCGATCGCGACGCCGAACCGGGACCGGAGGACCCGGGTGACCAGGAATTCGACCGCCCGCCGCACCGCACTCACCGCGCCTCGGACCGGATCCGGGGAGTGGGCCGGTCAGGCTCGCGTTCGGCGGATCCGGGACGGTAGATGACGAATGAGGGGTTCTCGTCCGGCACGTCCGGCTCCGTCCAGGTGGCCGGCTGCCGCCGCCGGGGGCGGGGCGCGACCGGGCGGGAGGTGCCCCGTTCCTCGGACGGCGCCGCCTCTTCGGCGGCCGACTCTCGGCCGTCGGGCCGCTGCCGCTCCTCCCCACCGGGCTTGGCGGCCGGCCCACCGCGGGTGGCGGCGTGTGCCGGATCCTCCCGCCGGGCCTCGGGCCGGAGGGTGCGCTGCTCCGCCACGACGGCACTGCGCCGGCCCATTGCCGGCTCGGCCGTGCCGCCGGGCTCAGCGACGTCGAGACGGGCGGCGGTGCGCATGTCCCGGAAGAAGCGCCGGTGCCACGAGCCGGCCGAGCTGACCGCCTCGCTGCTGTCCTTGCCGCCGAGCTGGGTGATCCTCCGGTAGGGACGCAGCAGCAGCCAGCCGACCACCCCGCAGAGCCAGACCAGCACCACCTGGAGCCAGCCGGGCAGGGTCGGCGTGCTCATGATGAGGTCGACCGCGAAGAGGTAGATGGCGGCACCGGTGCCGAAGATGGCGATGTTGAAGACGGCGGCGACCACCGCGTTCGCCAACCGCCGCAACCCGGCGCTGGCCGGGCGCATCAGGCCCACCGTCCCGAGGATCGGCGCGGCGATCACCGCCCAGCGGAAGATCAGGAAGCCCAGCAGCACCAGCAGCGAGGCGGTCAGGTCGAACATCGCGAAGAGCACGGCGGCCAGCACCGCGATGAAACCAGCACCCACCCGGTCCATGTCCCGGACGCCTTGGAGGTACTCGTACGCCTCCGGGTCCTCTTCCTTGATCTGCTCGGCCACCTTCATCCACTGCTGCTGCTTCGCCTCCATGGTGGCTTGACGCGTCGCCGGATTTGCACGGATAGACTGCGCCTCACCCCAGGTCAGCGATCGGGCGTCGTAGAGGGCCTGGCCGTACTTCTTGGCGGTTTCGCTGTCAGCCGACCCAAGGACACCCCGTAGCCAGTTCCGGTACAGCATGGACTCGGTAGCGGTGTCGCTGGCTCGGACGGCGGGCTTACGGTTGTCCTTGCAGCGTTCGGGATTGGGGTCGATGCATCGGCCGGGCGCAGGTTCCTCCACCTGCGGTCCGACGGCGTCATGCACCACGCCCAGGGTGGTGACGAGGGTGCCGTCGGCGATGTTGGCCGACTTGACCGGCCAGGCGGCCAGGGCGGTCACCGCCACCATCACCAGCAGGGCCCAGCCTGCCGTGGTCATCGCGTTGCTCATGTCCGACTGGCGGGAGCGCCAGAGCAGGTACAGGCCGACCACGCAGAGCGTGACGATGCCGAAGACGCTGAACACCTTCTGGTAGACGGCCTTGGTCGCCTGGTCCACCAGCGGGTCGGCCCAGCCCCACATCGAGCGCGGGTCCCAAGCGCGTTCCCGCAGCGCGTTGGAAGCGCCGATCACTGCAGTGGCGATCATGAACTCGCCGTTGGCGACGGTAGTCGTGAATTTGTAGTCCGGGTGGAGCACGGTTGACGCGCATCCGATGTCGTATGTCGTGTAGCTGTACCCGGCGTAGCCGTAGAGGCTGTATCTGCCGGTGATACCGGTGGAGGCTTCCGGTGGGGAACTGGCGAACCAGCCAGCAAGACCTGCGTCGGGAGCTCCGGGCGTTGGTGGCTCCAGGCACTCCGCCCGGGCTGCCGACACGTCCTTCAGCTTGCCGACGCAGGTGCGGAAGTCGGCCTGCCACTCCGCGGTGGTGCAGAGGTCGGCCTTCGCCTGAGCGGTCAGCGGTGCGGGGGCCGCCGCGGCACCGACGGCCGGCCAGCCGATCGTGGCCCCGGCGAGTACGCCGACCGCGAGCAGGAACGCCGCCAACCGTGCCCGGGCCCGCGCCATGTCACGCCTCCATGTTCGGCAGGATTGCCGGCAGCACCCCGGCAGCGGCGGCGATCGCGGCGGGGGTGGTGTCGAGGTGGTCCAGCAGCCCGTCGACGTACGAGACGTCGACCCGGACCTTCTGCACCCGGCCGTCGACGTCCCGCATGACGAATTCCCGGAAGCCGAGCCGGGTCGCGCTGGTGGCGTCGGCGGTGGAGAGGGAGGCCAGGGTGGCCTCGTAGCCGTCGTTGACCGGCACCCGCAGCAGGCGGAGTGCCTCGGAGGCGATCTCCGCGTCCTCGGCGATCCGGCCGACGAAGACGGTCGAGACCAGGTTCTGCACGTCGAGCCCGAGGATGTCCCGCGGGTTCTGCGAGGCCACCAGCGCGGCGAGGTTCCACTTGCGGGAGTCGCGCGCGAGCCGGACCAGGAACGACCGACCGGAGCGCCACCCCTCCATGAAGTGCGCCTCGTCCAGGCCGACGAGCTTCCGCGACGACATCGAGCCGCCGTAGCAGCGGCGTACGGCGAGCCGGTGCGCGGTGTGCAGCATCGGCAGGGCCAGCGATTCCTCGGCGGACCAGTATTCCCGCTCGATCTTCAGGTCGGGCAGTCGCAGCCCGGCCATGGTGATCACGGTGAGGGCGGCGTCGGCGCCGAGCAGTCCCTCCGGCGGCCGGCCGAAGAAGAGCATGGCCAGCGGCATCTCGGCGGTGTCGAGCAGCAGGTTGGCCAGTTCCTTGCCGGCGTCGTCGTCGAGCTGGCTGAGGCAGGCGACCACGTCGTCCAGGGTGGAGGTCTCCTCCGCCGGCACCTGGCGTACGGCGTGGCGGAAGAGGGTGGCGGTGGACGCCTCGCGGGCGACCTGTGGGGGCACCAGCATCATGCAGATGTCCTGCACCAGCATCCGCCGCTCGGCGCGGGCGTTGGAGACCGCGATCTCGAACTCCCGGTCACCGGCGGCCCCGGTGCCGAACTCGCTGCGCAGCGGCGTCGGGATGAGCGAGTACGGGGCCAGGGTGCCGTGCTCGGAGCCGGTCAGGTTCAGCACCCGCGCGTACGGCCGCAGCTCCGGCATGGCGCAGAGCCGGGCGAGCGGGCCGGACGGGTCGAGCAGCGTGACCTGGACCCCGCGTCGGGCCGCGAGGTAGCCGAGCGCGCCGAGCAGGGTGGATTTGCCGCCGCCCGGTTCGGCGACGAAGACGGCGAGCCCGGAGCGTTCGCGTACTTCCATCGGGAAGTGCAGGTCGAGGAAGACCGGCCGGCGGCAGGTGCCGGCGGTGCGCCCGATGAGGTCGCCGCGCCGGTCGCCGACGGTGGAGGCGGCCTGGGGGAGCGCCGCGGCGAGCAGGTTGACCGGCATGCGCCGGACGTAGCCGGTGTTGGCGATGGGCTCGCCGGGGATGAACTCGCGGGCCAGCCAGTCCTGGTTCTTCGGGTGTTGCAGCGAGATCCGCAGCTCGCGGGAGTAGAGCTGGATCAACCGGCGGGCCCGTTCCAGGCACTCCTCGCGGTTGCGACCGCCGACGGCGATCCGGTGCCAGCCGTGCGCGCGGGCCGAGTCGACCGGCAGCCCGGTGGTCATCTCGTCGCCGATGACCAGTGCGCGCTTGGCCAGCCGCTCCAGCTCGGGCGGGGCGTCGATGCCGTGTTCCGCGTAGTCGAGCTGCTGGGAGCGGATCATCCGCAGCCGGTGCTCCAGGTTACGGAAGGAGTCGCCGGAGCCGAGGATGTCGACGCGGGTGGAGAGCTCCATCGGCCACGGCAGCCGCTCATGGAAGTGCAGCCAGGGCTCGTGCCGCTCGGGGATCTCCAGCGGCTCCATCCGGCCGACCGCCAGCACGGCGACGTGCCGTTCCTCGCCGGTCATCCGGTTGACCAGCTTGACGGTCGAGCCGTACGGGGTGCGGTAGCGCTCGACCTGTTCGGTGAGGGCGAGCAGGTCGCCGCGTTCCCACTTGCCGTCGGTGAGCGGGGAGAGCTGCCCGGGTGGCGCCATGCAGAGCGCCACCGAGCGGTAGAGCAGCCACTCCAGTTCCTGTGCGCTGACCCGCCGGCCGCGCATGCCGAACGCGCCCAGCACCTCGTCGAACTGCTCGACGGTGCGGCCGAGCTTGCGGCGCTCGCCCTCGGCCACGCCCCGGCCGAAGGTGCGCAGCAGCCGCTCGGTGAGCGAGTCGCCGAGGGAGCGCCGGGCGAAGGTGACGCCGAGGTAGGTCTGCCCCTCGGCGTGGTTGACCGAGAGCAGGTGCCGCTGCGCGGCCACGAGGTGGTCGCCCCAGCCGGCGGTGCCGGGCACGTCGGGCAGCGGCGAAGCGGTGTGCGCGTCGATGGTGCGGGCCCACTCGTCGGCGGGGAAGGGCCGGGTGGTGCGCCGCAGGTGCAGTCGGAAGCCGGCCAGCCCGGCGTACTGCTCGGAGATCGCCGAGAGCAGCGCCTCCCGTTCCGCGTCCGGCCGGAACGCCCAGCGCACCTCCGGCAGCCAGTACCAGGCGGTGACGGTGTTGGGGGTGAAGGTGAGGTGGCCGGCGATCTCGGTGATGGCCAGCTCGACCGCCGGGTCCCGGTCCCCGAACTTGATCTTCGGTGGCTTGACCCGGGCGGGCTTGGTGGGCTGGCTCCGCCGGCCGGCGGAGCGTTGCCGCGGCGGCGCGACCTCCCGGCCGGCCCGCTCCGGCGGGCGCTCCCCGGTGCGGCGGGACGCCGGCTCGGGCGCCGGGTCCGGCGCGGGCGGGTCGAGCGGCGGTGGCTGCTGGAGAGGCGCCGGGTGGGACGACGGCGGCGCCGCCGCGACGGGCGGCAGGCTGGTCGTCGCGTTCTCCGCCTCCGCCGGTGGGCGGAGCGTGGGCAGCCGGTCCCCTGACTGGTGCGGCACCCGGGACCTGGCCGGGCGGGCGGGCGGCTCGTACGCGCCGGCCGGGGGCTGTTCGACGGCCGGTGTGACCGCCGGGGACGTCCGGTGGGCCGCGTCGGCCGGGTGGCCGCTCCGGTAGGCGTCGGCCCCGTGGCCCGCCCGTGCGGGCGGCGGCAGGGGGGCGGCGGGAGCCGGCGGGAGCGCGGCCGGGGCCGGTGCGGCGGTCGCCGACTGCTGCCCGATGGCGGGTTGCTCCCGCCCGCCGGCCCGCTGCGGGGGCGCCGCCGGCCGGGTCGCGCCGGGGCGCGTGCCGCCGAACAGGTCGAGGAAGGGTGAGTCGATGTCGGCGCTGTCGCCGGTGCCGGCGGCCTGCGGCTCGGCCGGCGGCGTCCGGCGTGGCGCCGGACGGGGGGCCTGGAAGACGCCCACGCCGCCGTGCCCGGGTGTCGTCACCAGGGCCGGATCGAGGGCGACCTCGTCCGTCTCGGGATCATCAGGGTAGTCGAACGACCGCGCACGGTTACCGTGCGGGACGGCCGGACGCCCTGCCGGGGAACCCGGCGTGGAACTGCGATTCATGCGACCGCCTCATCCGCGTCGTTCGACTGCCTGGTCGGGGTGCGACCGGTCATGCCAGTTCCTCCCGGATCCTGATCCGACTGCCGACCAGGCGGGGGTCCCGCTGCTCCGCGGCCGGCTCCCGGGTCCGCCGCCAGTCGGTCAGCGCGGTGCGGATCACCATGCGCGCGGGCCGGTCCGGGTCGACGTACCGGAAGATGAACGAGGTGCTCACGATGGCGAGCGCGATCTCCCAGGCGGGGAAGAGCTCGACCTGGAACGTGAACAGCCAGTGGATGAACATGTAGAGGGGGACGAGCAGCATGAACAGCCCGTACTGGGCGTACGGCAGGTGGACGGGAAGGGTGTAGCCGGGCGGCCCGAGGTAGACCAGGCGAGCCCGGTAGATGTCGTCGTCGGTGCGCAGCCGCATCTCGTGCCCGCGCCTATTCGAAGATCAGGTCGATCAGGTAGTCGCCGATGAAGAAGAGTGTGGCGGCTCCGGCGATGAAGGCGAGCCCGACGATCGCGATCGCCGAGCTGGTGAGGACCTTGGAGATCTCACCCCGGCTGGCGCGCCCGATGAAGATGACGCCCAGCACGGCCAGCAGGATCGGAGCGATCTTGCTGGCGAAGAACGTGACGACACCCTCGGTGTCGATCCCCTTGGGCGCGGGCTCGGCGAGTGGAGTCGACGCCAGGGCGGAGAGCGTGTGGGCGGCGGCGGACGTCGCCGTCTCCATCAGCTCGATGGCGATCACTGGAACCTCCCCAAGTCGCGGCCGGCGGCGCCGCGGTGGTGCAGTAGGCATGCCTGGCGGGAACGGTGCTCCCTGTGCGCAGCGTCGGCGACCCTGCGTTCGTTACCCACCACGGAGGGTGGTGAGCTTTGGGCGGATTCTCCCGCTTCGGCCCTCCCTCCAGGCTTCGCCATCTCGATGCCGGGCAGTTCCAAAGCGTACGGGCACCCACTGTTTGCGACAAGCCGCGAAGAGTCTGCCCGATACGACCGGGACGACCGATCGTACACCCGTTCGAATGCGCATGTCATCGCCCACGACCCGGCCCGCTGGGGGCGCTCCGGCCGACCGGTACGGTCTAGCCGTGACCGATCTGGTACGGGCCTCGGACCCGGTGGTGATGGGCGTCCTCAACGTCACGCCCGACTCCTTCTCCGACGGCGGACGGTACGCCGACCTCGATGCCGCCGTCGGACACGGCGTGCGGCTGCGGGCCGACGGCGCCCACCTGGTGGACGTCGGCGGCGAGTCCACCCGGCCGGGCTCCGACCGTGTCGACGCGGGGACCGAGACGGCCCGGGTGGTCCCCGTGATCCGGGAGCTGGCCGCCGCCGGCGTGCCCGTCAGCATCGACACCACCCGCGCGCGGGTCGCCGAGGCGGCCCTCGCCGCCGGCGCGTCCGTGGTCAACGACGTCTCCGGCGGCCTCGCCGACCCCGACATGGCCCGGGTGGTCCGCGACGCCGGTTGCCCCTGGGTGCTCATGCACTGGCGGGGCCACTCCCGCGAGATGGGGGAGCTGGCCCGCTACGCCGACGTGGTCGCCGAGGTGCGCGCCGAGCTGGGCCGCCGCGTCGACGAGGCGCTGCGGGCCGGGGTCGCCGCCGACCGCATCGTCGTCGACCCGGGGCTGGGCTTCGCCAAGACGGCCGCGCACAACTGGGAGCTGAGCAGGCACCTGTCCGAGCTGCTGGACCTCGGCTTCCCGCTGCTCTTCGCGTCCAGCCGCAAGTCTTACCTGGGGCGGCTGCTGGCCGGTCCCGACGGCACCCCCCGCCCCACGGACGGCCGCGACGTGGCCACCGTCGCCACCAGCCTGCTCGCGGTGGCGGCCGGCGCCTGGGGCGTACGCGTGCACGACGTCCGGGCCACCGTGGACGCCCTCGCCGTCTGGCAGGCCACGGGCGCGCCCCGCCTGGCGCCCGCGCCCACCGGTGGGGCCCGGGCGGCCCACGCCGGCGCCGGACGGGCGGACCGCACCGCCGACCACGGGGGGAGACCGATGACCGACCGGATCCAGCTGACCGGCCTACGGGCGCACGGCCGGCACGGGGTGTACGACTTCGAGCGCGTCCAGGGCCAGGACTTCGTGGTCGACGCCGTCCTGGAGATGGACCTCGCCCCGGCGGCCCGCTCCGACGAGGTGGGCGACACCGTCCACTACGGCGAACTGGCCGAGCAACTGGTCGCGGTGGTGACCGGCGAGCCGGTCAACCTGATCGAGACGCTCGCCGACCGGCTGCTGGCCGTCTGCCTGGCCGATCCCCGGGTCGAGGCCGCCACGGTCACCGTGCACAAGCCGGAGGCGCCCGTCCCGCACGCCTTCACCGACGTGGCCGTCACGATGACGCGGCGGCGGGACCGGTGACCCGCGCCGTCCTCTCTCTGGGCAGCAACCTCGGTGACCGGCTCGCCCACCTGCGCTGCGCCGTCTCGGCGTTCGGCGACAGCGTGCTCCTGGTCTCCGGCGTCTACGAGACTCCACCGTGGGGGGACGCGGACCAGCCCGCGTACCTGAACGCCGTTCTGCTCGCCGAGGACCCGGCCGCGACCCCGTACGACTGGCTGGAGCGGGCCAGGGCGGCGGAGCGCGCCGCCGGGCGCACCCGCGACCCGCAGCGGCGTTTCGGGCCGCGCACCCTGGACGTCGACGTCATCGCCGTGTGGGCCGACGGCGACGAGCCGGTGCTCAGCGACGACCCCGAGCTGACCCTGCCGCACCCCCGGGCCCACCTGCGGGCCTTCGTGCTGCGGCCGTGGATCGACCTCCAGCCGTACGGGCGACTGCCCGGGCACGGCTGGCTGACCGACCTGCTCAACACCTCTCCGGTGGCCGACGACGCGCTGGATCTGCGCCCCCGGCCGGATCTGGCGATAGAGTCGACGGCATGACCCAGTGGAGCCGGCCGGCATGACGCAGGCGCAGTCCCCGCGACCGGGCGGGACGGGCCCCGAGCGGTCCCGGATGGGTCCCACCCGGATCTCCACCCTGGTGGTGGCCGCCCTCGGCGCCGCCGCGGTGGCCTGGTTGCTGATCAGCACCCTCTACTACGACTACCTGCCGGAACTGCCCTGGCTGCCGGTGGTCACGCTCGCCGCGCTGGCCGTGCTGGAGGCGTACGCCGCCGTCAACACCCGGGGGCGCATCGAGCGCAGGCCGGGCCGAGAGCCGGTCAATCCGCTGCTGGTGGCCCGGTTCGTGGTGCTGGCGAAGGCGTCCGCGCTGGCCGGCGCGATCTTCACCGGGTTCTACGCCGGGCTGACCGGCTGGCTCTTCGTGGAGCGCACCGACGCCGCGATGGACGATCGGCCGATCGCCGGTGCCGGCCTGCTCGCCGGGCTGGCGCTGGTGGCGGCGGCGCTCTGGCTGGAGCGCTCCTGCCGGGTTCCCGAGCAGGAGGACGACGAGGACCGCGAGCCCGGCGGCCGGGAGGGCCGCCCCGGCCCACGCTGATTCCGGGGGTTACGCCCGGCCTCCCGCGCGGGTACGGTGCCTCCGACCGGAGAGCAACGCCGCCCCGGTCCGCCCGCGCGTCGGACCAGGCTGGACGGGCGGCCACGTGGGAGGCGGCGTCATGCGGTACGACGAACCGGAGCGTGAGCCGTCCCCCGAGCCCTCGTCCGGCATCCCCGCCTCCGTCCTGGAGAACGTCTTCGACGACCCCGCGCACGGCGAGCCCGGTCGCGACCGGTTCGCCGTCCACGTCGTCTGGGAGCTGCTGCTCCTGGCCGGGCTGGTCGTCCTGGCGTACCTGCTCTGGCGGGAGGACCCGGCCGCGCTGCGGGGCGACGGGCTGCGCTCCCTGCTCCTCGACGCGGTCGTGCTCGGGCTGCTGGGGCTGGCCGCCGGGCTGACCCTGCGTACCGCCGCCGTGAACCTGGCCGTCGGCCCCGTGGCGGTCGCCGCCGCGCTGCACGTCGCCGAACAGGGCGACCGGGGCGTCAGCGCCGCCGCCGGCCCGGCCCTGCTGGTCGCCGCGCTGGGCGGGCTCGCCCTGGCGCTGGTCGTGGTGGTGCTGCACGTGCCCGGCTGGGCCGCGTCCCTCGCGGGCGCGGCCGGGGTGATCGTGTACGTCGAACAGCGCTCGGCGTCGGTCCTGCCGCAGGGCGACTACGACCCGGAGCGCGGCGCGCTGCACCTCTTCGTCGGCTTCGCGGCCGTCGCGGTGCTCGGCGGTCTGTTCGGCTCGGTGCGGGCCGTCCGCCGGGTGGTCGGCCGGTTCCGCCCGGTCGTGGATCCCGCCCGCCGCCGGGGCGTGGTGGCGGCGGTGGTCACCTCCGGCGCGCTCGTCGGCTCCACGGTGCTGGCCGCGCTGGCCGGCATGCTGACGGCCAGCCGGGACACCGCCCCGGTCGCGCCGGACCCCGGGCTGGACTGGACGGTGCTCGCGGTCGGCCTGGCGCTGCTCGCCGGCACCAGCGCCTACGGCCGGCGGGGCGGCGTCTTCGGCACCCTGCTGGCGGTCTGCCTGGTCACGGTCTTCCTCGCGTACGCGCAGGCCCGGGGCTGGACGGTGAGCCGGTGGGCGGTCGGCGCGGCGGCGCTCGGCGTCGGGCTGCTGGTCACCCGGCTGGTCGAGGCGTACGGGCGGCCGGCGACCGGTGCGGCGGCGGAACCGGTCCCCGCCGGGGACGGCCGGATCGGTGCGGGCTGGACGGCGCCGGCGGCGGACCCGGTCGGCGACTGGCCGCCCGCCGTGCCGAGGCGGTCCCCGGAGAGCCCGGTGGACCCGTGGAGGGATCCCGGCTGGGAGACCGGCCCGTGCCGCTGGGACGCCGGCGACCGGTGAGCCGGCGCCGCGTCCACCGGGCCGGGAGTGATCTCGCCGGTTAGGCTCGGCGGCATGACCGACACACCATCGACCTCCGCCGGCCCGTCGTTCGGGGAACTCGACGCGCTGTCCACCGAGGAACTGCGGGAGCGTGCGTTCGCGGTCGCCCGGGAGCGCCACGACGTGCGCTTCTTCTGGTCCGTGCTGCGGCACCTGCCGAACGCGGACGAGGCCGCTGTCCTCGACGGCGCGCCCAACTCGGTCGGGCCGACGATCGACGAGGCCGCGGCGCTGTGGCGGGAGCTGACCGGGCACGGCTACGAGGAGTCGGCGCCGCTGCTGCGGGCCGCGTTCATCGACTACCTGATGAAGCACCCGCGAGGGTGACGGCGGTCGACGGCCCCGGACAGGTTTGCCCCCCGCGCTCCGCCGGGAACTGACCCGATCATGGCGCTCACCAACCCGTCACGCACCGGCGGTCGCTACGGGACGGCGGCGGGCACGGGCGCGCTCGCGGCGCTCCTCCTGGTCGCGGTCTGCGGCAGCCCGGCGTACGTCGGCTGGGCCGCCGGCACCGACCCGAACTCCGCCGGCGGCTGGTACCTGCAACTGCTCTCCTGGCCGGCGTGGCACTTCAGCGGGGACGGGGCGACCGGCAACCTGCTCGTGGCGAACCTGCGGGCCGTCCTGCTGGTCATCCTCGCGGCGCTCTTCCTCTACCTGCTGCCCACCTCGCAGGTGGCCCGGGTGCAGGGGTCGGGGACGCAGTTCTTCTCCGGCTGGGCCGCGTACGTCCTGGCCAGCGGCTTCGCTTCGCTGATCGCCGCCTTCCTCGGCCCGGAGCCGGCGCTGCTGACGGCGATCCAGGCGGGCGGCGCCGGCGCGACGTACGGCTTCCTCTCCGGCTGGGTCATCGGCACGGCCAGCCTCGGCGGTCGCGCCTGACCGGGCCGCGCCTCACCGCTCGGGCGCGCCCAGTTCGAGCAGCCGCTCCCGGCTGAGCACCCCGATCGGCCGTTCCCCGTCGGTCACCACGACCCGGTCCGCGGCCGAGGTCAGCAGCACCCCCAGCGCGTCGTACGCCGAGCCGCCGACCGGCATCGTCGGCAGCCCGGCCACCCCGCCCTCCGGCAGCGGCTCGACGGCCCCGCCGGTGACCGGGGTGACCGCGAGCCGGCGGATGCCCCGGTCGGCGCCCACGAACTCCCGGACGAAGGGCGTGGCGGGCGCGCCCAGCACGGTGGCCGGGGTGTCGAACTGCTCCAGGCGCCCGCCCTCGGAGAGCACCGCGATCCGGTCGC
Source organism: Micromonospora sp. NPDC047812 (assembly GCF_040704175.1). NCBI lineage: Bacteria > Bacillati > Actinomycetota > Actinomycetes > Micromonosporales > Micromonosporaceae > Micromonospora > Micromonospora sp. NPDC047812. The sequence continues at coordinate 163,413 of NZ_JBEYRY010000008.1, forward strand.
CCAGCCGGACCGCCTCGTCGAGATCGTGGGTGACCAGCACGATGGTCTTGCGCACCTCGGCCTGCAACCGGAGGAACTCCTCCTGCAACCGGGTCCGCGCGATCGGGTCGACGGCCGAGAACGGCTCGTCCATCAGCAGCACCACCGGGTCGGCGGCCAGCGCCCGGGCCACCCCGACCCGCTGCCGCTGCCCGCCCGAGAGCTCGTGCGGGTAGCGGCGGCCGAACGTGGCCGGGTCGAGCCCGACCAGTTCCAGCAGCTCGTCGACCCGGCGGCGGCTGCGCTGGCGGGGCCAGCCGAGCAGCCGGGGCACGGTGGCGACGTTGGCGCTGACCGTCTGGTGCGGGAAGAGCCCGACGTTCTGGATCACGTAGCCGATCCGGCGGCGCAGCCCGACCGGGTCGACCCGGGTGACGTCCTCGCCGCCGAGCAGGATCCGGCCGCCGGTCGGCTCGATGAGGCGGTTGACCATCCGGAGCACCGTGGACTTGCCGCAGCCCGACGGTCCGATCAGCACCGCCAGTTCGCCGGCTCTGATGTCCAAGCTCAGCTCGCGTACGGCCTCGGTGCCGTCCGGATAACGCTTCCGGATGCCCTCCAGCGTGATCGACGCCGCGCGCGGTTCGGCGGGGGCGGTGCCCTCCGGGGTAACGTCCACACATGTCCTTCCGCCTGAGCTACCGGGCCGACCCGGGTAACCCGTGGTTCTCCTGGCAGTACGTGCGGGACAACTCTGACACGATCCTCGCCGCCGTGCGGGAGCACGCCTCGCTGACCGCTCGCGCGGTGCTGATCGCCGCCCTGATCGCGCTGCCGCTGGCGGTCGCCGCGTACTGGTACCGCTCCCTCGCCGGGCCGGTCCTGGCCCTCACCGGGGTGCTCTACACGGTGCCGTCGCTGGCGCTGTTCGCGTTCGTCGCCCCCTACCTGGGCATCGGCGCGGCGACCGCGCTCAGCGTGGTGGTCCTCTACGCGCTGCTGGTGATCGTCCGCAACGCCGTCGCCGGGCTCAACCAGGTGCCCCCCGAGGTCCGCGAGGCGGCGGAGGGGATGGGGTACGGCCGCTGGGGCCGGCTGTTCCGCGTCGAGTTGCCACTGGCCCTGCCGGGCATCCTCACCGGGCTGCGGCTGGCGACCGTCTCCACGGTGGCCCTGGTGACCGTGGGCGTGGTGATCGGGCGCGGCGGCCTGGGGCAGCTGATCTTCGCCGGCTTCCAGAACAACTTCTACAAGGCGCAGATCATGACGGGGACGCTGCTCTGCGTCCTGCTCGCACTGGTGCTCGACCTGGTCCTGGCCGGTGCGGGCAGGCTGCTGACCCCCTGGCTGAAGCGGGCCCGGTGAGCGCGAGGAACGCAGCGCAGCGGAGTCCCGCAGTCGCGAGCGGGAGGTTGGTTCGGTGAGCGCGAGGAACGCGGCGCAGCGGAGTCCCGCGGTCGCGAGCGGAGGGTTGGTCCGGTGAGCGCGAGGAACGCAGCGCGGCGGAGTCCCGCGGTCGCGAGCGGGAGGTTGGCTCGGTGAATCCGGTCGAGGCGGCGCTGGTCTGGCTCAACGACCCGCTGAACTGGACGAACCCGGGCGGCGTCCTGGACCGGCTGGGCGAGCACCTGTCGATGTCGGCGGCGGCGGTGGCGCTCGGCTGCCTGGTCGCCTGGCCGATCGGGCTCTGGCTCGGGCACACCGGCCGGGGCGGCGGCCTGGTGGTGCTGGTGTCCAACGTGTCGCTCGCCGTCCCCACGCTCGCCCTGCTCACCATCCTGCCGCTGACCTTCCTCGGTTTCGGCCGGCCGTCGGTGGTGGTCGCGCTGGCCGTCTTCGCCGTGCCGCCGCTGCTGGCCAACGCGTACACGGGGGTGCGGCAGGCCGATCCGGAGGCCCGGGACGCGGCGCGCGGGATGGGCTTCTCGGGGTGGCAGCTGCTACGCCGGGTCGAGCTGCCGCTGGCGGTGCCCTACCTGGCGGCCGGGTTCCGCACGGCGGCGGTGCAGGTGGTGGCGACGGCCGCGCTGGCGTCCTTCGTCAACGGCGGCGGCCTGGGCCAGATCATCCGGGCGGGCTTCGGGCTGGACATCGCCGCCGGCGGCGGCCAGATCATCGCCGGCGGCGTGCTGGTGGCCGGGCTCGCCATGCTGTTGGAACTGGTGCTGGCCCTGGTCGAGCGGCTGGTCACGCCGCGCCCGCTGCGGGCCGGTCGCCGTCGGGCGCGTCGCCGGGCGGCTCAGGCGGTGGCCGGCGGCTGAGCGTCGTCCGCCCGCCCGCCCGGACGCCGAGCCCGAGCGGACGCGGGACGGCGAATCCGGTTCACCTCTGGTGACGATCCGGTGACAAACTCCGCCTCGGGTTGTCGGTCCCGCGTGGAAGATGTTGGGGTGGGAAACCGGGCGGCCGCAAGGCGAGCCGCCCGTGGGACACAGCGGGCGGCCGGACCAGATCGCCCGTCGGACACGCGGCCGGCCCGACAGGGTCGCGCCGGGACACGGAAGGCGGGCACTGATGCGCGCACGTACACGCCTGGCGGTCGGTGCGGTGGGAGCCCTCGCCGCGGCGGGGCTGCTGACCGGCTGCGGCGACGCCGGCTCCTCCGGCACGGACGCCCCGGAGCAGGCGGCCTCGGGGGCCGGCTGCGCGCCGGTCGCCGGTGACCAGCTCGTCGTCCTCGACGACGACAAGAAGCTCCAGAACACCGACAACGTCATCCCGGCGGTCAACGCCGACGCGGCCAACCCGCAGTTGATCGCGGCGCTGGACAAGGTGTCGGCCGCACTCGACACGCCGAAGCTGATCCAGCTCAACAAGGCCGTCGACGTCGACCGCAAGACGGCCCAGAAGGCGGCCGAGGAGTTCGCGGCGGCCAACGGCGTCACCGCCGGCATCGCCAAGGGCCCCGGCGGGCAGATCGTGATCGGCGCGGCCAACTTCACGGAGAACCAGATCCTGGCCGAGCTCTACAAGATCGCCCTGACCGCCGCCGGCTACGACGCCAAGGTGCAGCAGATCGGCAACCGCGAGCTCTACGAGCCGGCGCTGGAGAAGGGCGAGATCCAGGTCGTCCCGGAGTACGCGGCGACCATGGCCGAGTTCCTCAACACCAAGGCCAACGGCAAGGACGCCCAGCCGGTTTCCTCGCCGGAGCTGGAGAAGACCGTCGCGGCGCTGAAGGCGGCCGGCGACAAGGCGGGCCTCGTCTTCGGCACGCCGGCCGCCGCGCAGGACCAGAACGCCTTTGCCGTGACGAAGGCGTTCGCCGACAAGTACGGCGTCAGCACGCTCTCCGAGCTGGCCGCCAAGTGCTCCGGCCAGGCCACGGTGCTGGCCGGGCCGCCGGAGTGCCCGCAGCGGCCGAAGTGCCAGGCGGGGCTCGTCCAGGTCTACGACTTCAAGGCCGGCTCGTTCAGCTCGCTGGACCAGGGCGGCCCGCAGACCAAGAACGCGCTGAAGACCGGGGCCGCGAGCGTGGGCCTGGTGTTCTCCTCGGACGGCGCGCTGGCCGTCGGCTGATCCCCGACCGGCCGCCGGTGGCCCCGTGCCACCGGCGGGCCGACGGGCGGTCCGACGGCTGCCGGCCCGCCCGGTCGGTCGACGGTCGGCGGGGCGATCGGCGGCGAAGACGCCGGATGCCCTGTTCGCCCTTTCCCCGGCGGGGCAGCCCTCGGTAGGCTGCGGACCCATGCCAGCCCCGGTCGCCCCCGCCGACAAGCGCAGCCCGTCGTTGCTGACCGTGCTCTTCTGGGTCGGTGTGGCCCTGGCGCCGGTGGCGGCGTTGATCCTGCTCGTCGCCGACGGCAACGGCCCGCTGCGGTTCGCCGCCGTGCTGGCCATCCTTGCCGTGGTCCTGATCGGCCTGTCGATCGCGTTGCGCGCCGACGGCGCGGGCCCGGCCCGCACCGACGAGCTGCTGGACGAGATCGAGCAGCTCCGCCGCGAGTTGCGCGGGGAGATCGTGGCCGCCGCCCAACGCGGCAACCAGGCGCTCGACCACGCCCAGCGGGCACAGGATGAGGTCACCGCGCTGCGTCGGCGGCTGGACGCGAGCAGCGCCGCGCTGGCCGGCGTCGACGCCCCGGCCGGCGCCGGCCGGGCCCGGGCGTCCGCCGACGACGCGGTCACCGGCCGCAGGCGGGTGCCGGACCAGGACGACGCGGTGCCCCACCGGGGACGCGCCGACCGGGACGACGAGGAGCCCGCCCGCATGCCGCAGCCGGCTCCGCGTGCCGAGCGGCCCGCGCCCGGCCCGGTCGCCGGGTACGGCGTGGCCGGGCCGGCTACGGGTGCGGCCGGCGGGCACGGCGCGGACCGGCCGGCCGCCGGCGGAGCGGCCGGGGTGTACGGGGCGGGCCGGCCGACGGAGCCGGCGGGCCCGCCCTCGGCCCGGCCGCTCGGAGTGGTGCGGCACACCGAGACCGTGCACGTCACCACCCGGCACACCATCGTGGACGGCGCCGCGTCCGTTCCCGGCGACCGGGCGGCCCGGTACGGCGGCGGGTACGCGGGACGCTGGTCGCCGGAGCAGGAGGAGCGGGCGTGGCCGGGTGAGCCGGACGACCGTCCCTGGGCCGGTCACGGGCACGGCGGACCGGACGACCGGTCCCGCCGCGAGGACCGGCCACGCCGGGACGACGACGCGTCGCGGCCGGGCCCCGGGGCCGCCCGGGACGACCGCCCCCGGCCGGTCCAGCCCGGCGGCCGGGAGTGGTCCGCCGAGCCCGGCGGCCGGGAGTGGTCCGCCCAGCCCGGCGGCCGGGAGTGGTCCGGCGAGCGGGGCGAGCGCGAGTGGCCGGGGCGGCACGACGACCGGGGACAGCAGTGGGACGACCCGGGTCGGGGCGGCGCGGAGGCACCGGGCTGGGCGGCGCCGGCCGAAGCGCGTGGGCGCGGCCGGTCGTACCCGCCGGACGAGCCGGGTGCGGAGGGCGGGGAGTACTGGTCGCAGCTGCGCGCCGGGGACCGGTGGGCCGCCGTACGGGACGACGACCGGGGTCGGGAGCTGCGGGTCGGGGAGCGGCGTGCCGAGGTGCACGCGGACGCGACCGGCACCGAGTACCGGGTCGCGGACCGCTGGGCGGCGGTCCGGCGGGACGAGCCGCGCCGGGGTCCGGACCGGGCGGACGACGGGTGGCGCGGCGGCTGGCCGGAGCCGGACGACGCCCCGGCCCTGCCGGCCGGCGGGGTGCCGGTGCCGGACGAGTGGCGTCCGCCCCGTCAGCGGGGACACCAGCCCGGGGCGCGGCACGACGCCGGTCCGCCCGAGGCGCACCGCACTCGTCGGGCGGAGCCCGGGCCGGAGCGGTACGGCCGGCGGCAGGAGGAGCACCACGGCTACCCGCCGCAGGGTGACGAGCCCCGCGCGGGCGGCGCCCGCAACGCCGACCGCTGGCGCTGACCCCGCCCGCCCGGCCGCCCCGACCGGCAGCCGCCGCGCCGCCCCTCGACCGGGCGGGCGCGGTCGGGTCACTTGTCGATGTCGCCGACCACGAAGAACATCGAGCCGAGGATGGCGATCAGGTCCGGCACCAGGCAGCCCGGGAGAAGGGTGGCCAGCGCCTGCACGTTCGCGTACGACGCGGTGCGCAGCTTGAGCCGCCACGGCGTCTTCTCGCCCCGGGAGACCAGGTAGTAGCCGTTGATGCCGAGCGGGTTCTCGGTCCAGGCGTAGGTGTGCCCCTCCGGGGCCTTGAGCACCTTCGGCAGCCGGGTGTTGACCGGCCCGCTGAGCCGGTCCACCCGGTCCAGGCACTGCTCGGCGAGGTCGAGCGAGGCGTACACCTGGTCGAGCAGCACCTCGAAGCGGGCGTGGCAGTCCCCGGCGGTCTTCGTTACAACCGGCACGTCCAGCTGGTCGTAGGCCAGGTAGGGCTCGTCGCGGCGCAGGTCCAGGTCGAGGCCGGAGGCCCGGGCGACGGGCCCGGACGCGCCGAACGCGGCGGCGTCCGCCGCGGAGAGCACCCCGACGCCGACCGTACGGGCCAGGAAGATGTCGTTGCGCCGGATGAGGTTGTCCAGGTCCGGCATCCGCCGGCGGACCTCGGCGATGGCGGCCCGCGCCCGGCCGGTCCAGCCGGCGGGCACCTCCTCCTTGAGCCCGCCCACCCGGTTGAACATGTAGTGGATCCGGCCGCCGGAGACCTCCTCCATCACCGCCTGGATGGTCTCCCGCTCGCGGAAGGCGTAGAACATCGGCGTGATCGCGCCGATCTCAAGCGGGTAGGAGCCGAGGAACATCAGGTGGTTGAGCACCCGGTTCAGCTCGGCCAGCGCCATCCGCAGCCAGGTGGCCCGCTCCGGGACCTCCATGCCCATGAGCCGTTCCACGGCGAGCACCACGCCCAGCTCGTTGGAGAAGGCCGAGAGCCAGTCGTGCCGGTTGGCCAGCACGATGATCTGCCGGTAGTCGCGGACCTCGAACAGCTTCTCCGCGCCCCGGTGCATGTAGCCGACGATCGGCTCGCAGGCCACCACCCGCTCGCCGTCGAGCACCAGCCTGAGCCGGAGCACGCCGTGCGTGGAGGGGTGCTGCGGCCCGATGTTGAGCACCATGTCGGTGCCGAGCTGCTCGCCGCCGGCCCCGGTGCCGACGGTCAGCTCGCGGAGGTCGCCGGCGTCCGTGGTCATGAGGCTCCTTCTGCGGATGTCCCGGGCCTTCGGCCCGGGGAAGAAACGGGGTTTCAAGGGTGAAGCGGGCATTCAAGTTCCGCTTCTACCCGACTGCTCAGCAGGAAGAGCTGTTGAGCCGAACGTTCGGGTGTGTGCGCAAGGTCTACAACCTGGCCCTGCACGCCCGCACCGAGGCGTGGTACCAGCGGCAGGAACGGGTCAACTACAACGCGACCAGCGCGATGCTGACCGCCTGGAAGAAGTCCGAGGAGTTGGCCTTCCTCAACGAGGTCTCCTCCGTTCCGCTGCAACAGACGCTGCGGCATCTGCAAGGCGCCTTCGCGGCGTTCTGAGACAAGCGCGCCCGCTACCCGCGCTTCAAGGCCAAGCGTAGGTCGCGAGCTTCGGCCGAGTTCACCCCCAGCGCGTTCCGCTGGAAAGATGGCCAGCTCACTCTGGCCAAGATGACCGACCCGTTGGCCATCGTCTGGTCGAGGTCGCTGCCCGAAGGGCAGTCCCCGTCCACCGTGACCGTGTCCCGTGATTCGGCCGGCCGCTGGTTCGTGTCCCTGCTCTGTGAGGACCGGATCGAGACCCTCCCGACCATCGAGAGCACGGTCGGCATCGACGCCGGCCTCGAGCACCTGCTCACTCTGTCCACCGGGGAGAAGATCGCCAACCCCCGGCACGAACGGGCCGACCGGGCTCGGCTGGCCCGCGTCCAGCGAGGGTTGGCCCGTAAGGAGAAGGGCTCCCACAACCGGGCCAAGGCCCGGCTCAAGGTGGCCCGCGTCCACGCCCGCATCGGCGATCGCAGACGTGATCACCTGCACAAGCTCACCACTCGACTCGTGCGCGAAAACCAAACGCTCGTGATCGAGGACCTGACCGTGCGCAACATGGTCCGCAACCACCGCCTGGCCCGTGCCATCAGCGACGCGGCCTGGCACCAATTCCGCGAACTGCTCACCTACAAGTGCGCCTGGTACGGCCGGAACCTGGTCGTGATCGACCGCTGGTACCCGTCGTCCAAGGTGTGCTCGACCTGTGCAGCCGTCGCGCGGAACATGCCGCTGAAAGTGCGAGCGTGGACGTGCCGGTGGGGCACCACCCACGACCGCGACGTCAACGCGGCACGCAACATCCTGGCCGCCGGGCTGGCGGCTGCTGCCTGTGGAGCCGGTGTAAGACCTCAACGGGAACCCTCCCGGACAGGGCGGTCGGCGATGAAGCAGGAAACCCCTGGGGCGATCCAGGGAATCCCCGTCCTCTAGGGCGGGGAGGATGTCAAGACCGTCATCGTGCCATGAATGGCCCGGGGTCGACGCCGACCGGTTGCCGCAGCCACCAGTGCCCGCCCAGGCCGGCCGGGTCGGTCAGCTCGGCCACCGCCGACGCGGCGGCGAGCGCCCGCACGTACCCGGCCGGGTCGCCGGCGGCCAGGCTCAGCGGCGGTCGCCCGCCGTCGGCCCCGAGCGCCCGCAGCGCCTCCCGCTGCGACACCAGGTCGTACGCGCACCCGGCGACCGTGGCGCCGGCGGAGGCGACCGAGTCGACGGCGACGTGCGCGGTGACGTCGCGGGTCCCGTCCGGCACCGGCGGCACCTGCCGCCCGCCCCGGTACCCGGTCAACGTCCCGTCCACGGGCCGGCCGTCCCGCAGGTGCCCGTAGTCCACGGCCAGCGCCAGCCCTCGGTCGAGTTTTCCCACCGCCCCGGCCCAGGCGTCGTCGCGCGTCCGGCCGATCTCGGCTCTGACTGCTGTCGGGAGCTCCGGGCGGCCCGACCCGCTCCGCGCGGTCACGCTCGGTGCCTCCGCCGATCGGGCCGCCCGGGACCCCGACCCGGCCGGGCCGATTCCGTCCGCGCCGGCATCCGGTGCCGGCCACCACCAGGCCAGCCAGTCCGCGTCGGCGGGGTCGACCGGGTCACCGACGGTCTCCGCGCCGGTGGCCGGGTCGACCAGCAGGTAGCGCCAACCTTCGGCGGTGTGCACCGCCACGTCGAGCGGCACGTTGTCCAGCCACTCGGTGGCCACCAGCAGCCCGGTGATCCCGTCGGGGATCTCGTCGAGCCAGTCGATCTCGTCGGGCAGGTCGGCCGGTCGGGGGGCCTTCTCGACCGCGGTGAGGCGTACCCGGGAGGCGAGCGGAACCGACGCGGAGGGCGCGGGACCGGCGGACGACGGACCGGACGAGGCCGAGGGCCGGGCGGCGGCCGGGGGAGCCCCCAGCGCGGCGGAGAGGGCGCGCAGCAGCTCGCCCCGGCCCGCCCCCACGTCCACGACGCGGAGGTCGTCCGGGTGGCCGAGGGCGGCGTCGACCCGCTCGACGAGCCGCAGCAGCGCGTCGGCGAAGGCCGGGGAGGCGTGCACGCTGGTGCGGAAGTGGCCGGCCGGACCCGACCCGGAGACGAAGAAGCCGCCCGGCCCGTAGAGCGCCCGTTCCATCGCGTCCCGCCAGCGGACGGACATCAGCTCGTTCCTCGCTCAGCGTGCGTCACCGTGCCGACCCTACGGTCAGCCGGTCGGGCGGGGACCGTCCGTCCCCGTCCCGGCGGTCGTGCCGCCGGGTGCCGGCGGTGAACGTTTTCACACATCCTTGTCCCGGTTCCGTGACCCCGGCGCATACTTGCCATCGACCGGTACCCCTTCTCGAGGACTGGATCGTCGCCCATGAGCGCACCCCTGCGCCCGCGCCCGGCCGCCCCCCACGGGCCCGCCGTCCCGCCGGCCGCCACCCCCCGTCTCCTCACCGTCGGCATCGTCGGCTCCGGCCGGGTCGGCACCGTTCTGGGCGCCGCGCTCGCCGCCGCCGGCCACCGGGTCGTCGCCGTCACGGCCGGCTCGGGCGCCTCCCGGGCCCGGGCCGCGCTGCTGCTCCCCGAGGTGCCCCGCCGTTCCGCCGCCGCCGTGGCGCGGGCGGCCACCGACCTGCTGCTGGTCGCCGTGCCCGACGACGCGCTCGCCGGGGTGGTCGCCGCCCTCGCCGACGGCGGCGCGCTGCGTCCCGGCCAGGTGGTCGCGCACACCTCCGGAGCGCACGGGCTGGCCGTGCTCGCCCCCGCCGCCGCGGCGGGCGCCCGCCCCCTCGCCCTGCACCCCGCGATGACCTTCACCGGTACGCCGGACGACCTCGCCCGGCTGGCCGGCATCTCGTACGGGGTGACCGCCCCGGCGGAGCTGCGCCCCCTGGCCGCCCGGCTCGTCGCCGACCTCGGCGGGGTCCCGGAGTGGGTCGGGGAGGCGGACCGGCCGCTCTACCACGCGGCGCTGGCGCACGGCGCCAACCACCTGGTGACCCTGGTCAACGAGGCGGCCGACCGGCTGCGCGACGCCGGGGTGGCCCAGCCGGAGAAGGTGCTCGCCCCGCTGCTGCGGGCCGCCCTGGAGAACGCGCTGCGCCTCGGCGACGACGCGCTGACCGGGCCGGTGTCCCGGGGCGACGCCGGCACGGTCGAGCGGCACCTGGCCCGGCTCGCCGCGACCGCTCCCGAGTCGGTGGCGCCCTATGTGGCCCTGGCCCGGCGTACGGCCGACCGGGCCATCGCGGCGGGCCGGCTGCGGCCGGTCGACGCGGAGTCGCTGCTCGGCGTGCTCGCCGGCGACCGGCGGCAGGTGGCGGCGTGACCGGGCTGACCGCAGGTGGCGGCGTGAACGGGCCGACGGTGGACGGAGGGGACCGCGTGACGGCACTGGTGCACGGCCGCGCCGAGCTGGCCGCGGCGCGGGACGGGCTCAAGGGCACCGTCGGCGTCGTGATGACCATGGGTGCCCTGCACTCCGGCCACGAGACGCTGCTGCGGGCGGCCCGGGAGCGGGCCGACCACGTGCTCGTCACGATCTTCGTCAACCCGTTGCAGTTCGGCCCGAACGAGGACTTCGACCGCTACCCGCGCACCCTCGACGCCGACCTGGAGATCTGCCGGCGGGCCGGCGCGGACGTGGTCTTCGCCCCCTCGGTGACGGACATGTACCCGGACGGCCAGCCCCGGGTCCGGGTGAACCCGGGCCCGCTGGGGGAGGACCTGGAGGGGCAGAGCCGCCCCGGGTTCTTCCACGGGGTGCTCACGGTGGTGCTGAAGCTGCTCCAGCTCACCCGACCCGACCTGGCGTTCTTCGGCGAGAAGGACTACCAGCAGCTGACCCTGGTGCGGCGGATGGCCCGGGACCTCGACGTGCCGGTCGAGGTGGTCGGCGTGCCGACCGTACGGGAGCCGGACGGGCTGGCCCTGTCCAGCCGCAACCGCTACCTCTCCCCGGCCGAGCGGGAGGCCGCGCTGAGCCTGTCGGCGGCGCTGCGGGCCGGGGCCGCGACCGCCGACGGGGGCGGTGACGCGGGGGCGGTGCTCGCCGCCGCGCACGCGGCCTTCGGCGCCGGTACGCCCGGCGCGCGGCTCGACTATCTGGTGCTCACCGACCCGGACCTGGAACCGGGGCCGGTCTCCGGGCCGGCGCGGCTGCTCGTCGCCGCCTGGGTGGGCGCCACCCGGCTGATCGACAACGCGGCGATCCGGCTCGCCCCCCGTTCCTGAACCCCACCCCCGCCACTTCCGCGAAAGGCATCCCGATGCTGCGCACCATGCTCAAGTCGAAGATCCACCGGGCCACGGTGACCCAGGCCGACCTGCACTACGTCGGCTCGGTGACCGTCGACGAGGACCTGCTCGACGCCGCCGACCTGATCCCCGGCGAGCAGGTGGCGATCGTGGACATCACCAACGGGGCCCGGCTGGAGACGTACGTGATCCCGGGCGAGCGGGGCAGCGGCGTGATCGGCATCAACGGCGCCGCCGCCCACCTGGTGCACCCGGGGGACCTGGTCATCCTCATCTCGTACGGGCAGATGGACGACGCCGAGGCCCGCGCGTACCGGCCGCGGGTCGTGCACGTGGACGCCGACAACCGGGTCGTCGAGCTGAACACCGACCCGACCACCGCCGCCCCCGGCACCGCCGGCGCCCCGGTCCCCAACCCCTTCGCCGCCGCCGCCGTCTGATCCGTCCGGTACCTCCTCCGCCCGATCTCGGTGGCGGTTCGTCCCCTTCGTGACCGAAGGGAGCCTCCGGGGGGCGAAGTGGGGGCGCTCGCGGTCTGTCACCGGAAGGTCATCCCTGGGTAGTCTGGTTGCCCGTCGAGAGACGCGGGTGGCTGGGGGAGGCCGCGATGCGCCGTGCGATGAGTGCCCTGCTCGCTGCCGTCGCCACGGCCGCACTCCTGGCCGGCTGCGCCGACGCCGGCGGGCTGGACGGTGACCTGGTCGACGACTGGGCGGCCCTGCCCGCTCCCGGGCCCTTCACCCCGGCCGCCGGGGTGTGCCAGGTCGCCGACTTCGTCGACGTGGTGACCCTGGCGGCGTACGCGCCGGTGGACTGCGCCGTGCCGCACCGGGTCGAGACCGTGCACGTGGGTGCCTTCCCGGCCGAGCGGCCCGCCCCGCCGCCGGGCGGCTCGGCCGAGTTGCGGGGCGCCTTCGCCGACTGCGACGCCCGGGCGACCGGTCACGTGGGCGCCGACTGGCGGACGGGGCGGCTGCGGCTGGCGGTGGCGGTGCCGTCCGGGGCGGGCTGGACGGCCGGCGCCCGCTGGTACCGGTGCGACCTGACCGAGGTGAGCACCGTCGAGGCCGCCGCCACGGTGGTGGTCCGCGCCGGCAGCCTCCGGGACGCGCTGCGGGGGCCGTCCCCGCTGCGCCTGGGCTGCCAGCAGGCCCGCTCGCGGGGCGGGTCGGTGCGGACGCTGCTCCCGGTCGACTGCGCCGCCAGGCACGACGCCGAGTTCGTCGGGGTGTGGCGGGCGCCCGACCGCCCGTACCCGACCCGGGCCGCCGACTGGGCCCCGCTCTACGCCGGCTGCCGCTCGGTGCTCGGCCGCTACGTGGGGGTGCCCGACGACGCCGACCTGCGGTTCCGCAGCGGCGTGGTGGTCCGCCCGCCGGGGGCCGGCAGGTGGCGCGTCGGCGACCGGGGCGTGCGCTGCTACCTCTGGCTCGACGACCGTACGGTGACCGGCTCACTGCGGGGCGCGGGCCCGGCCGCCCTCCCGGTCCGGACGAGGTAGCGGCACGGCGGGACCCGATGGCCCAAACCACTCGTCCCGCCCCCGCCGCCCCCCGCGAGGACCCTTCGGGTTGACTGTGGGTATGGACCTACCGACCGTCGACCTGCCGGCGCTGCCCAGACTGCTGGCCGCCCCCGCGCCCGGCTGGGTGGAGACCACCGACGTGATCGTGGTCGGTTCCGGGGTGGCGGGCCTGACCGCCGCGCTGCACCTGCGCGAGGCGGGGCTGCACGTCACCGTCGTCACCAAGGTCGACATCGACGAGGGGTCGACCCGCTGGGCGCAGGGCGGCATCGCCGCCGTGCTCGACCCGCAGGACACCCCGACCGCGCACGCCTCGGACACCGAGATCGCCGGCGTCGGGCTCTGCGACCCGGCGGCGGTGCGGGTGCTGGTCGAGGAGGGCCCCACCCGGCTGCGCGAGCTGATGCGGATCGGGGCGGAGTTCGACCGCAACCCGGACGGCTCGCTGATGCTGACCCGGGAGGGCGGGCACCGGGCCGACCGGATCGTGCACGCCGGCGGCGACGCCACCGGGGCCGAGGTGCAGCGCGCCCTGCACGCCGCCGTGCGCCGCGACCCCTGGATCCGGCTGGTCGAGCACGCCCTGGTGCTGGACCTGCTGCGCGCCCCCGGGGACTCCCCGGACGGGCTCGGCCCGGCCTGCGGCATCACCCTGCACGTGCTCGGCGAGGGCAGCGAGGACGGGGTGGGCGCCATCCTGGCCCGGGCGGTCGTCCTGGCCACCGGCGGGATGGGCCAGATCTACGCGGCCACCACCAACCCGGCCGTGTCGACCGGGGACGGGGTGGCCCTCGCGATGCGGGCCGGCGCGGCGGTGACCGACGTGGAGTTCGTCCAGTTCCACCCGACCGCGCTGATCACCCCGGCCGGTGCCGGCGTGCCCGGCGCCGGGCACGCCCAGCAGCCGCTGGTCTCCGAGGCGTTGCGCGGCGAGGGCGCCCACCTGGTCGACGGCGACGGCAAGCGGTTCATGGTCGGGCAGCACGAGCTGGCCGAGCTGGCGCCCCGGGACGTGGTGGCCAAGGGCATCCACCGGGTCCTGCTGGCCACCGGGGCGGACCACGTGTTCCTCGACGCCCGGCACCTGGGCGGTGACTTCCTGGCCCGACGCTTCCCGACCATCGTCGCGTCCTGCCTGGCCATCGGGGTCGACCCGGCGACCGACCTGATCCCGGTCGCCCCGGCCGCGCACTACGCCTCCGGCGGCGTCCGCACCGACCTGCGGGGCCGCACCTCCATCCCCGGGCTGTACGCGTGCGGCGAGGTCGCCTGCACCGGCGTGCACGGCGCGAACCGGCTGGCCAGCAACTCGCTGCTGGAGGGGCTGGTCTTCTCCCGGCGGATCGCCGAGGACATCGCGGCCGGGCTGCCGGAGCAGGCCCAGCCGGCGGCGACCGGCGCCTGGGTGGGCGGCGAGGGCTGGGTGGTGCCGGCCGAGGCGACGCCGACGCTGCAACGGGCGATGACCCGGGGCGCGGGCGTGCTCCGCTCGGCGGAGACCCTCGCCGGGACCGCCGGCGTGCTGACCGGGCTCGGCGAGGGCCGGGGTCGGCCCCGGACGGCCGACTGGGAGGCGACGAACCTGATCACCGTGGCGTCGACGCTGGTCGCCGCCGCGTACGCCCGCCGGGAGACCCGGGGCTGCCACTGGCGGGAGGACTTCCCGACGGCCGACGAGCGGTGGCACGGCCACCTGGTCGGCGCGGTCGGGGCGCAGGGCCGGCTGACGCAAGCGTGGGAGGGGACCCGATGACGGAGTCGACGGAACGGGCACTGCGGGACGCCGGCCTGGATCCGGCGCGGGTGCGGCAGACGGTCGAGGCCGCGCTCGCCGAGGACCTGGGGCCGGACTTCCTGGACGTCACCAGCGTCGCCACCATCCCGGCCGACCAGACCGACACGGCCGACCTGGTGGCCCGCGCCGACGGCGTGGTGGCCGGGCTGGCCGTGGCGGCGGCCGTGTTCGAGCTGGTCGGCGAGACGACCGGTGCCGGCCGTACGGTCGAGGTGTCGGTGGTGGCCCACGACGGCGAGCGGGTGGCGCGCGGCGACGTGCTGGCCACGGTGACCGGCCCGACCCGGCTGCTGCTCACCGCCGAGCGGACGGCGCTCAACCTGCTCTGCCGGATGTCCGGGGTGGCCACCCACACCAGGGCGTGGGCGGACGCGCTGGCCGGCACCAAGGCGATGGTGCTGGACACCCGCAAGACGACCCCGGGCCTGCGCGCCCTGGAGAAGTACGCGGTCCGCGCGGGCGGCGGCACGAACAAGCGGATGGGCCTGCACGACGTCGCGATGATCAAGGACAACCACAAGTTCGCGGCGGGCGGCATCACGGCGGCCTTCCGCCGGGTCCGGGAGGCCTTCCCGGACGTGCCGGTGCAGGTCGAGGTGGACACGGTCGCCGAGGCGGTGGAGGCGGTCGAGGCCGGGGCCGACTTCCTGCTGCTGGACAACATGACCCCGGAGATGCTCACCGAGGTGGTCGCCTCGGTGGGGGACCGGGCGGAGCTGGAGGCGACCGGCGGGCTGACCCTCGACGTGGCGGCGCGGTACGCGGCCACCGGGGTCGACTTCCTGTCGGTCGGGGCCCTGACGCACTCCTCGCCGATCCTCGACATCGCGATGGACCTGCGCACCGGGTGAACCGGCGGCCGGCCGTTGTCTAGGCTGCGTGCGTGCTGCTCTGCATCGACATCGGAAACACCAACACCGTGCTGGCGACCTTCGACGGCGACAAGCTGGTGCACTCCTGGCGGATCAAGACCGATGCGCGGTCGACGGCCGACGAGCTGGGACTGAAGTTCCGGGGCCTGCTCGCCGGGGACGCGGTCGAGATCACCGGGGTCGCGGCCTGCTCCACCGTGCCGGCCGCGCTGCGCTCGCTGCGCACCATGCTGTCGCGCTACTACGCGGACCTGCCGAGCGTGATCGTCGAGCCCGGGGTGCGCACCGGTGTGCAACTCGCCATCGACAACCCGAAGGAGGTGGGCGCCGACCGGGTGGTGAACACCCTGGCCGCGTACACCCTCTACGGCGGGCCGTCGATCGTGGTGGACTTCGGCACCACCACCAACTTCGACGTGATCAGCGCCCGGGGCGAGTTCCTCGGCGGCGCCTTCGCCCCGGGCATCGAGATCTCCTTCGACGCGCTCGCCGCCCGGGCCGCCCAGCTGCGGAAGGTGGAGGCGGCCAAGCCCCGCTCGGTGATCGGCAAGAACACCGTCGAGTGCCTCCAGTCCGGCCTCTACTTCGGCTTCGCCGGCCAGGTGGACCGGATCGTCGAGCGGATGATCGAGGAAATGGGCGAGGTGAGCGCGGTGATCGCCACCGGCGGGCTGGCCTCGCTCGTGATCAAAGATTGCCGCACGATCACCCACCACGAGCCGATGATCACCCTGATCGGGCTGCGGATGGTCTACGAGCGCAACCTCTGACCCCGGGGCCGGGCGGGCCTCGGCGCCGGCGGCCCGGCGGACGAGCGCGCCCGACGTGGCGTCGCTGCCGGGGCGCGGTACGGCGACGAGGCCGAGCGGGGCGGCCGGAAGTGGGGCCGGTCATGCGGGCCGGTTATCCCGTAACGCCTCGCGAGCGCCTTGAGTACGCTCGGGGCCTGACCCCGCCCGAAATCTCCTTCTGAGGAAGCGTGCCGTGACCGAGCAGAACCCCGTGCCAGTCGATCCCGCCGACGACCTTCCCGAGCAGATGAAGGTCCGCCGGGAGAAGCGGGACCGGATGCTCGCCGAGGGCGTCGAGCCGTACCCCATCGGATTCCCCCGGACCAGCACCCTGGCCGAGATCCGCGAGAAGTACGCCGAGCTGCCCATTGACACCGCCACGGGAGACCAGGTTTCGGTCACCGGCCGGGTGATCTTCGTACGCAACACCGGGAAGCTCTGCTTCGCCACCCTCCGGGACGGCGACGGCACGGAGTTGCAGGCCATGCTCTCCCTCGACCGGGTCGGCGCCGACCGGCTGAACGACTGGAAGCGCCTGGTCGACCTGGGTGACCTCGTCGGGGTGACCGGCGAGGTGATCACCAGCCGGCGCGGCGAGCTGTCCGTGCTGGTCGAGCGGTGGGCGGTGACGGCGAAGGCGCTGCGCCCGCTGCCGGTGGCGCACAAGCCGCTGAGCGAGGAGGCGCGGGTCCGGCAGCGCTACGTGGACCTAATCGTCCGACCGCAGGCCCGCCAGATGGTGCGTACCCGGGCCGCGACCGTGCGCAGCCTGCGTGACGTGCTGCACGGCCGGGGCTTCATCGAGGTGGAGACCCCGATGCTCCAGCTGCTGCACGGCGGCGCGGCGGCCCGGCCATTCGTGACCCACAGCAATGCACTCAGCACCGATCTGTATCTGCGAATCGCGCCGGAACTGTTTCTCAAGCGGGCCGTCGTCGGCGGCGTCGACCGGGTCTTCGAGATCAACCGCAACTTCCGTAATGAGGGTGTCGACTCTTCGCACTCGCCCGAGTTCGCGATGCTCGAGGCATACGAGGCGTACGGCGACTACGACACCATGGCCGAGCTGACCCGGAATCTCGTGCAGCAGGCGGCGATCGCGGTCAGCGGCTCGACCGTGGTGACGCACGCCGACGGCCGGGAGTTCGATCTGGGCGGCGAGTGGCGCTCGGTGACCCTCTTCGGGGTGCTTTCCGAGGCGCTCGGCGAGGAGGTCACGGTACGCACCGAGCGCGCCCGCCTGGTGGAGTACGCCGACAAGGTGGGCCTGGCGGTCGACCCGAAGTGGGGCCCGGGCAAGCTGGCGGAGGAACTGTTCGAGGAACTGGTGGTGCCCAGCCTCCAGGCGCCCACCTTCGTCCGGGACTACCCGGAGGAGACGAGCCCGCTGACCCGGGCGCACCGCAGCGAGCCCGGGCTGGCCGAGAAGTGGGACCTCTACGTGCTCGGTTTCGAGCTGGGGACCGCGTACTCCGAGCTGGTGGACCCGGTGGTGCAGCGGGAGCGGCTGGTGGCCCAGGCCCAGCTCGCGGCCCGTGGCGACGACGAGGCCATGCGGCTGGACGAGGACTTTCTCCGGGCGATGGAGTACGGAATGCCGCCGGCCGGGGGTATGGGAATGGGAATCGACCGGCTCTTGATGGCGCTCACCGGCCTGGGAATTCGGGAAACCATCCTCTTCCCCCTGGTTCGCCCGGAGTAGCCGCGCATCTCCACCGGGTCGTTACCGCATCCTATTGACGCGGCAAGCGCCGCGCGGGTTATCGTGCTTACAGTTTGCAGGAGCACCCTGCTCGAAAGGAATGTGGGACGTGGCCAAGCAGATCATTCATAAGCTGGTCGATGACCTGGACGGCGGGGACGCTGACGAGACGGTCAAGTTCGCGCTCGACGGCGTTCAGTACGAGATCGACCTGTCGAGCTCGAACGCCGAGAAATTGCGCGACGTATTCGCCTCGTACATCGCCCACGGCACCAAGGTGGGCAGGGGCGGCGTCGTCGTCGGCGGCCGGGCCGCACGCGGTCGGGGTGGCGCCACCGCCGACCGGGAGCAGAACAAGGCGATCCGCGCCTGGGCCAAGAAGGCCGGTAAGGACATCTCCGACCGGGGCCGGATCCCCCAGGAGATCGTCGACGAGTACCACGCGAAGGCCGGTCACTGACGAGACCGCCGAGGGGCGACACCGACGCCGGGCCGGAGCACGACTCCGGGCCGGCGTCGCCGTATCCGCCCGGGAGCGCGTCCGAGCGGGAAGAATTCCGTCCCGACGGTCGTTGTCCACAGCCGGTGGAGAGTCTGTCCACAGCCTGTGGACGACTCCCGGACGGCCCGGATCCGGGCCGCGTCGGCGCCGGCGCGACCCGCACGACGGGTCCGCGACCGTGGCCGAATTTCGCTCTGCGCGTACAGGCAGGGGTACCGGAACACCCCCTGAGCGCGGACGGTTGTGTAAAACGACGCGTACACGGCCTCCGGCGGGGACACACGACCTCAGCGGAGTCGGTCCGCGGCGATAGAGTAAGGAGGCACGGACGTCCGTCCCGGTCGTCCGCGCACCGGCCCCGCCACGACTTCTTGACCATCAAGATCGAGTGCGCACGGCACGTGAGGAGCACGAGGGCATGTTCGAGCGGTTCACCGACCGAGCGCGACGGGTTGTCGTCCTGGCCCAGGAAGAGGCCCGGATGCTCAACCACAACTACATCGGTACGGAACACATCCTGCTGGGCCTGATCCACGAGGGTGAGGGCGTCGCCGCCAAGGCTCTGGAGAGCCTCGGCATCTCCCTGGAGGGTGTGCGACAGCAGGTCGAGGAGATCATCGGCCAGGGCCAGCAGGCGCCGAGCGGGCACATCCCGTTCACGCCGCGGGCCAAGAAGGTGCTGGAGCTGTCCCTGCGCGAGGCGCTGCAGCTCGGCCACAACTACATCGGCACGGAGCACATCCTGCTGGGCCTGATCCGCGAGGGTGAGGGCGTCGCCGCCCAGGTGCTGGTCAAGCTCGGCGCCGACCTCAACCGGGTCCGCCAGCAGGTGATCCAGCTGCTCTCCGGCTACCAGGGCAAGGAGCCGGCCGCGGCGGGCGCCACGCCGGGTGAGGCCGCGCCGTCCACCAGCCTCGTGCTGGACCAGTTCGGCCGCAACCTGACCCAGGCGGCCCGCGAGGGCAAGCTCGACCCGGTCATCGGGCGCGAGAAGGAAATCGAGCGGGTCATGCAGGTGCTCTCCCGCCGGACCAAGAACAACCCGGTCCTGATCGGTGAGCCCGGCGTCGGCAAGACCGCCGTGGTGGAGGGGCTGTCCCAGAAGATCATCAAGGGCGAGGTGCCCGAGACGCTGAAGGACAAGCAGCTCTACACGCTCGACCTCGGTGCCCTGGTCGCCGGTTCCCGCTACCGCGGTGACTTCGAGGAGCGCCTCAAGAAGGTGCTCAAGGAGATCCGCACCCGCGGCGACATCATCCTCTTCATCGACGAGATCCACACCCTGGTCGGCGCGGGTGCCGCCGAGGGCGCGATCGACGCGGCGAGCATCCTCAAGCCGATGCTGGCCCGTGGCGAGCTGCAGACCATCGGCGCGACCACGCTCGACGAATACCGCAAGCACCTGGAGAAGGACGCCGCCCTCGAGCGCCGCTTCCAGCCGATCCAGGTGGGTGAGCCGTCGCTGGCCCACACCATCGAGATCCTCAAGGGCCTGCGGGACCGCTACGAGGCGCACCACCGGGTCAGCATCACCGACGCGGCTCTCGTGGCCGCCGCGACGCTGGCCGACCGGTACATCTCCGACCGCTTCCTGCCGGACAAGGCGATCGACCTGATCGACGAGGCCGGCGCCCGGATGCGGATCCGCCGGATGACCGCGCCGCCAGACCTGCGCGACTTCGACGAGCGCATCGCCCAGGTGCGTCGCGACAAGGAGTCCGCGATCGACGCGCAGGACTTCGAGCGCGCCGCCCAGCTGCGCGACAAGGAGAAGCAGCTCCTCGGGCAGAAGGCCCAGCGGGAGAAGGAGTGGAAGGCCGGTGACCTGGACGTCGTCAGCGAGGTCGACGACGAGCAGATCGCCGAGGTGCTCGGCAACTGGACCGGCATCCCGGTCTACAAGCTGACCGAGGAGGAGACCTCGCGCCTGCTGCGCATGGAGGACGAGCTGCACAAGCGCGTCATCGGCCAGGAGGACGCGGTCAAGGCGGTCTCGAAGGCGATCCGGCGCACCCGGGCCGGCCTGAAGGACCCGAAGCGTCCGTCGGGCTCGTTCATCTTCGCCGGCCCGTCCGGTGTCGGTAAGACCGAGCTCTCCAAGGCGCTGGCCGAGTTCCTGTTCGGCAGCGAGGACGCCCTCATCCAGCTGGACATGTCCGAGTTCCACGACCGCTACACGGTCTCCCGGCTGGTGGGTGCCCCTCCCGGCTACGTCGGCTACGACGAGGGCGGCCAGCTGACCGAGAAGGTGCGGCGTCGGCCGTTCTCGGTGGTCCTCTTCGACGAGATCGAGAAGGCCCACCCGGACGTGTTCAACACGCTGCTCCAGATCCTGGAGGACGGTCGGCTCACCGACGGTCAGGGCCGGATCGTGGACTTCAAGAACACGGTCATCATCCTGACCACCAACCTGGGCACCCGCGACGTCGCCAAGGCGGTCTCGCTCGGTTTCCAGGCGTCGGAGGACTCCGAGTCCAACTACGACCGGATGAAGCAGAAGGTCAACGACGAGCTCAAGCAGCACTTCCGGCCTGAGTTCCTCAACCGGATCGACGACACCATCGTCTTCCACCAGCTGCGCCAGCAGGAGATCCTGTCGATCGTCGACATCATGATCCAGCGGATCGAGGGCCAGCTGCGGAACAAGGACATGGGCCTGGAGCTGACCGACAACGCCAAGAAGTACCTGGCGAAGAAGGGCTTCGACCCGGTGCTCGGTGCGCGTCCGCTGCGTCGCACGATCCAGCGCGACATCGAGGACAACCTGTCCGAGCGGATCCTCTTCAACGAGCTGACCCCGGGTCAGATCGTGGTGGTGGACTGCGAGGGCGATCCGGAGAACATCGACAAGTCCAAGCTCGTCTTCACGGGCGCCGACCGGCCGGCCACGGTGCCGGACGCCGTCCCGGCCGACCTCGGTGGCACCGCCGCCGCAGGCGCGGACGAGTAAGGCCGAAACAGCACGAGGGCGGCGGCCCGGTGGCACCAGCCACCGGGCCGCCGCCCTTTCTGGCGATCGGCACCCCGCCCGCCGCAGGCGGATCGCGCCGGCGTGGGGGCCGGGTGATGTTCCAAGCGATTCAGCTCGACAGGGGAGAAATCGCGCGGCGTACGCGACTGGCGCACAGGCGCCGTGGTCCGGTGTGCCACGGTTGGGCATTCGTGTCCGGAGTGCCCGCATCCGCCGTGACTGCGCCGGGCGGATGATGCCGGTATGTCGGGTTTGTGGTGGCGGGCGCCACGGGTGGGGTGGGCATGGGTCGGGGTGCCGGGTCGTTGTAACCGTCGAGGCCGCGTGACCCGGCCGCTCGGTCGGCCCGGTGGTCGGCGGAATGCGGACCGGGCCGGCGTGGTTACATCCCCGGGCCCTCGAGCGGGTGACCGCGTACCCGGCCCTCTTGATATCTCGACCTTTCCTCTTCCGTGGCGCACCCGCCCCCCTTGGTGTGTGTCGCGTGCCCCCGATCGAAAGGTGCAGACGAATCATGCGTACCGACATGCTGCGTAAGACCGCTCTGACCGCTGCCGGGCTCGCC
>NZ_JBEYRY010000009.1:0-160237 GCF_040704175.1 Micromonospora sp. NPDC047812
TGGCTTATCAAGCACCCTGTTGAGTTCTCAAAGAACAACCACACACCGCCCGGAAACCCCACACCGTGGAGCCCCCGACCCGGGGCATTTCGTTCACCGCACCCGCCGCTTCCCGCGCCGGGCACTTTTACTACGTTACCCGGTGGCTTCCGCCGTGTCAAACCGCTTCGTAGCGATCCGCACCACTTCAATCCATTTCCGGGCATCCCGACGACGTCGACTCTCGCCGACGGTCTTCGGGAAGTTCGGCAGACCGGCCGCTTCGCGGTCTCCCGCGAGCTCGCCCGGTTTCCTGCCGGCCGTGAACCTTACCCGGTCGGTTCCGCCTCGCCAAATCCGCCTCGCGACGGATCCGGGGCACCGCCCGTACCGGCCCCGGTGGGAGAACCCCACCCGGACCGATGGTCTCACCGCGCTCCGGCCTGGCCAGGATTTTCACCCTGTTCGTCCGTTCCGCGCTGGCAGAGAGAAAGTTACGCCCGCCCGACAAGATCGTCAAATCCGGGGGGCGAGGGCCGCGTCACACCGTCCCGTCGGCGGCCAGGGCGGCGGCCGTCGCCTGGTCGAGCGCGCCGTCGGCGACGACGACCCGGTGCCGCCCGGTGCGACTCGTACCCGCGGTGATCAC
This sequence comes from Micromonospora sp. NPDC047812, assembly GCF_040704175.1. Lineage (NCBI taxonomy): Bacteria > Bacillati > Actinomycetota > Actinomycetes > Micromonosporales > Micromonosporaceae > Micromonospora > Micromonospora sp. NPDC047812. Next base: position 629 of record NZ_JBEYRY010000009.1, read on the forward strand.
CCTGGGCCGGTCGAAGGCGAACGCCACGCAGACCCCCGGGTACATCGCGGTACGGACGAACCACCGGTCGCCCTTCGCGAGCCCCGCCAGAACGAGCGTGTACGCGGCCCCGTCCGGTCCGGTGCCGGCGAAGGCCAGCCACGGCGCGGCGCTGCCGTTGACCGCGTCCTCCCCCTCGGCGGTGGCGGTGTACACCCGCGCGGGTGTCGCGCTGACCGCCCGCCAGAAGAAGCCGCCGTAGCCGGCGCCGCCCGGGCGTCCGTTGGTCGCCGGGCTGCCCAGGGTGACGTCCCGGTCGGCGGGAGCGGTCAGCGTGTACCCGACGTCGAGGGCCCAGGCCCGCTCGCCGACCCGCTGCGCGGCCAGCTCCCGCCGCTCGGTGAGCAGCACCGCGGCGTCCCGGTCGCGCCACTCCAACCGGTGCGCCAGCCGTTGCGGGTCGCGGGTCTCCCAGCGGGTGTGCGCGATCCGGCCATGGTCGTCGCGCCACGTGTAGCCGGTGTCGCGCACGTAGGTGCGCCCGCCCCAGAGGTTGGTGCCGTCGACGTCCTGCACGGCCAGGGACGCGCCGAGGTGCCAGACGTGGTCGGCCGGGAACGCGTCGGTGACCACCGTCCCGCCCAGGGTCCGCACCGGGTGCAGGTACGGGCGGGGGCCGTGCCGGGGGTCGATCGCCGGGTCGACGACGTACCGGGCCACGGGCACGTCGTCGACGCTGAGCTGCCGATCGTTCTCGGTCACGCCGGCCGGCCGGTCCTCGCCCGTCACGACTGTCCCACCGGGGCGGGCACGGCCCGCCGCGCGACGGCGTGCAGGGCGGCGACCACGTACCCGGCGAGGATGGGCAGCGCGACCGGGATGACCAGGACGGCGAGCAGCGCGGCGACGGCGCCGACCCCGCCGGCGGCGGCCCAGGTGCCCGGGCGGGCGCGGCAGGCGCCGGCGGCGACGCCGGCGGCCTCCCGCCAGCCGCGGCCGCCGCGGCGGCCGACCTCCACCACCACCAGCGCGGCGTAGCCGGCCAGGGCGGCGGCCAGCACGACGGTGACCAGGAGCAGCGGTGCCCCGCCGGGGACCCGGCCGCCGGCCAGCGCGGCGACGTTCACGGCGAGCAGCCCGAAGGCGGCGACCGTCAGCACGCTCACCCCGACGCCGGGCAGCAGGGCGCGGCCGTACCGGGTCAGGTTCTCCCGCGCGGAGGGCCAGGACCCGACGGTGTACCGGTCGTGCACCGCCGCGCTCGCGGCGGCCACGGCCGCCGCCGCGGTGACCACCGGCAGCGCCGCCAGGGTCAGGACGATGCCGAGCACGGCCAGGTCCGTGGCGTCGGTGAGCACGTCCCGCCAGTCGCGGCGGGCCGGCCCGTCCTCCCGGTCCGGCCCGCCGTCGCGGTGCGGCCTCATCCCTTGAGTCCGCTGGTGTTGATGCCCTCCACCAGCATCCGCTGGAAGGCCACGAAGAACAGGAACACCGGCAGCAGCGACAGCACCGACATGGCGAACATCGGGCCGACGGCGCTCTGGCTCGTCGAGTCGATGAACAGCGTCAACGCCACCGGCACCGTGTAGTCCTCGAGGTCGGAGAGGAAGACGAGCTGGCGGAAGAAGTCGTTCCAGGTCCAGATGAACGAGAAGATCGCCGTGGTGACCAGCGCCGGCCGGCTCAGCGGCAGGATCACGTGCCGGAAGATGCCGAAGGCGTTCGCACCGTCGATCTTGGCGGCCTCGTCGAGTTCGCGCGGGATGCCCCGCATGAACTGCACCATCAGGAACACGAAGAACGCCTCGGTGGCCAGGAACTGCGGGATCAGCAGCGGCAGGTACGGCCAGTCGCCGCCCACCAGGCCCAGGCTGCGGAACAGGATGTACTGCGGCACGATCAGCACGTGCCCGGGCAGCAGGAGCGTCCCGATCATCACGGCGAACCAGACGCCGCGCAGCCGGAACCGCAGCCGCGCGAAGGCGTACGCGGCGAGCAGGCAGGAGACGCCGTTGCCGATCACGGTCAGCAGGCTGACCATCGCGCTGTTGAGGAAGAACCGGCCGAAGCTGAAGTCGAAGTTGGTCCAGCCGTCGGCGTAGTTGCCGGGGGTGAACTCGGTCGGCAACAGGCCGATGTTGTTGACGATCTCCTCCTGGCTCTTCAGGGACGTACCGATCATCCAGAAGAGCGGATAGAGCACGACCGCGACGATTGCGATCAGGATGAGCAGGCGCACGGCCTGCCCGCCGCCGCTGGCCCGGCGCGGGCCGGTCGTCGCCGGGGCTGCCGTCGGGGTTGCCGTCGCCGTCACCGGTCCTCCCCGTCCGAGTAGTGCACCCAGAACCGCCCGGTGCTGAAGAAGATCGCGGTGATGATCGCGATGGCGAGCAGGAAGACCCAGGCCATCGCGGAGGCGTAGCCCATCTCCAGGTTGGTGAAGCCGGTGATGTAGAGGTTCAGCGTGTACATCAGGGTGGAGTCGACCGGGCCGCCGGTGCCGTTGCTGAGCACGAACGCGGCGGTGAAGCCCTGGAACCCGTTGATGGTCTCCAGCACCAGGTTGAAGAAGATCACCGGCGAGAGCATCGGCAGGGTGACGGCGACGAACTGCCGCCACTTGCCGGCGCCGTCGACGGAGGCCGCCTCGTAGAGCTCGGTGGGCACCTGCTTGAGGCCGGCCAGGAAGATCACCATGGGCGCGCCGAACTGCCAGATGGCGAGCACCATCAGGGTCTCCAGCGCCCAGTCCGGGTCGTTGACCCACGGCTTGCCCTCGATGCCGAAGACGCCCAGCAGCGAGTTGAAGGCGCCCTCGCGGTTGAACATGTTGACCCAGACGATGGCCAGCGCGACGCTGCCGCCGAGCAGCGACGGCAGGTAGAACAGGCCGCGGAACAGCCCGACGCCGCGCCAGGCGCGGTTGAGCAGCAGGGCCACCCCGAGTGCGGCGGCCAGCTTCAGCGGCACGGCGATCAGGGCGAAGGTGAGCGTCACCCGCACCGAGTGCCAGTACGACGGGTCGGCGGTGAACATCCGCTCGTAGTTGGCGAGCCCGACCCACTCCACCTCGGAGAAGGGGGTGAGGATGTCGTAGTTGGTGAAGCTCAGGTAGAGAGACAGGAGCATGGGTATCGCCGTGACGGCCAGCAGGCCGAGCAGCCAGGGCGACAGGAAGACGTAGCCGGCCAGACCGTCCCCGTGCCGGGCCCGCCCGGCCCCGCGCCTGCCGGCGGGGGTCGGGACGGATCCGGTACGTCGTCGGGTCGGGTCGGGCGCCGTGGTCAGAGCCACGAGCCGATTCCTCTCGGTAGCGTCAGGGTCAGGCGATCGCGGACTTGCAGGCGGCGATGAACTGCTCCGCCGCCTGGGCGGAGCTGATCCGGCCGTACTGGGCGTTCTCGGCGGCCTTGATCAGCTCGGAGCGGACCTTGCTGTGCCCCTTGAGCGGGACCTGCGGCGCCTCGCCGAACTTCTCGGCCAGGTCGGACTCGACCTGGATCGACTGCTTCATCGCCGGGTCGGTGACGTCGTCGCTGACCACGCGGCGCAGGTCCAGGTTCGACGGCAGGCCCCGGTCGGTGCCGAGGATCTTGACCGCCTCGGGGTCGTTGGCCAGGAAGTTGATCACGTCGACCGCGACGTCCTTGTGCTTGCTGCCCTTGAACACGGACCAGTACATGGAGGCGCGGGCCCACTGGGCGCTCGGGTCGCCGGGGTAGGCGATGACGCCCAGCTCGTCCTTGGTGTTCTTCTTCAGCTCCGGCATCTGGTTGACCCAGACCCAGCTGGTGCCGGCCTTGCCGGTGACCACGAGCTGCTTGGTGATGTCGGTGGCGTTGCCCTCGTGGATGACGTCGGGGGTCGGGGTGGCGCCCCGGTCCCGGGCCCCCTTCCACAGGTCGAACCACTTCGTCACGTCCTCGGCGGTGAAGCCGAGTTCCTTGCCCTTGTAGAGGTCCTTGCCCTGCTGGCGCAGCCACACCCAGAACGCCTTGTAGTCGGCGCTCGGGTCCTGGGTGCCGGGCACCTTGGTCTTCTTCGCCACCTGCTCGGCCCAGGCGATGTGCTCTTCCCAGGTCATCCCGGTGGTCGGCTCGGGCAGGCCGTTCTTGGTCAGCAGCGTCTTGTTGTAGACCAGGCCCTGGGTGTTCTCCCCCGCGGCCACGCCGGCGAGCTTGCCGTCGACGACGCCGTACTGCCAGAGGCTCTTGGGGAACTTCGACACGTCGAGGTCGCCGGAGTCCTTGTAGGACGTCAGGTCGAGGGTGGTGCTGCGCGAGGCGTACTCGGCCAGGTAGTTGTCGTCGATCTGGAAGAGGTCCGGCGGGTTGCCGCCGGCGGTGAGCGTGGCCAGCTTGTCGAAGTAGCCCTGGTTGGCCTGCCAGGTCTTCTCGAAGGTGACGTTCGGGTGCTTCTTGGTGTAGAGGGCGAGGGCCTCCTCGGTCAGCTTCGCCCGGGCCTCACCGCCCCACCAGAAGACCGAGAGCTTGACCGGGGCGTTCGGGTCGGTGCTGGCCTCCTCGTCGCCGCCGCAGCCGGCGGCACCGAGGACCAGGGGCAGGGCGACGACCGCGGCGAGCATGCCGCGGATCAACCGCCGTCGGCGGACGGGGGTACGGTGAACGGGCACGGCCTGCGTGCCAGTGGTGGGGGGCGTTGCGGGGTGCATGTGCGCTCACTCCTTGGCGTTAGGAGGCGACGACGCCACCGGTGGCCGCGGTCGGGCGACCCGGGCCCGCAAGGCGATGCGGGCCCGGGACGACCAACTCGGCGTCGGGACGGTTCCGACCGTCCGCCGGCGCGGCGGCGGTCGAGTCGCGGATGACCAGTTCGGTCTGGAGCATTACCTGTGCGGTGGTACGACGGTCGTCGCTCGTGACACCCCGACCGCCGCGTGAGCCGCGGGCGGCGACGGTGTCGTGTTGCAGGAGCATGTCGACGGCCGTCCGGCCGGCGGCCGCGTTGGGCGTGGCCACCGTCGTCAACTTGGGCCGGGTGAGCCGGCTCAGGGCAATGTCGTCGATGCCGACGACGCTCACGTCCTGCGGGACGCGCATCCCGACGGCGTCGAGCCCTTCGATCAGGCCGATCGCCATCAGGTCGTTGTAGGCGAGGACCGCCGTGGCCTCGCTGCGGCGGACCATCTCGGCGAGGGCCGCGCCGCCGGTCTCGGTGGGCTGGTTGGGCCCGAGCACGGTGAACTCGGCGCCGCCGGCCCGCGCCGCGACGCCGGCCGCCCGGCGGATCTCCCGGCTGGTCCACGAGCCACGCGGCCCGCTCAGCAGCGCGATCCGTCGGTGACCGAGGCCGAGCAGGTGCTCGATGGCCGACCGGGCGCCCTGCCCGACGTCCATGGTCACGCACGGCAGGCCGGCAACCTGCCGGTTTATCACCACCAGCGGCACTTCGCGGCTGAGCTGCTCGATCATGCTGTTACTCATCCGCGGGCTGCACAGCAGCACCCCGTCCACCTGCTTGGCCAGCGCGTGGACCAGCTCCTCCTCGGCGATCGGGTCCTCGTTGGTGTCGGCCACGAACACGTGGTAGTCGCGCTGGCGGGCCTGGCTCTCCGCCGCCTTGATCAGCGGCGGGAAGAACGGGTTGGCGATGTCCGCGATGATCAGGCCGATGTTGTGCGTACGGCCGGTGATCAGGGCGCGGGCGGCGCGGTTGGGCCGGTAGCCGAGCTCCTCGGCACAGGCCAGCACCCGGCCCCGGGTCTCCGGGTTGACCAGGTGCGGGGCCGAGAACGTGCGGGAGACCGTGGAGATGTGCACGCCGGAGGCCCGGGCGACGTCTCGGATGGTGGCTGGCACGGCGGGGCCCTTCGTCCAGTGTGGCTGGGGTCACGTCAGGTGTCGCCAATTAATGCAAACGGTTGTGCCGGTGTCAACGGCCGATGGTTACAGATGCGTTTCGGCCACGCTCCCACCATGCGCTCAAATGCGCATCAAATCGGATCTATGCCGCCGGTTTGGCATCGATCGTTGACGCCGCCGCGCGCCTCGTGGTTATTTCGCTGCAAACCTTTGCAGCAACACGGGAGGCGGTCGACATGTCGTCCAGCACCGGTCAGCGGGTCCGACACGCCCTCGTGGGCACCGGGTCCCGGGCCGAGATGTTCGTCCGGGCGCTGGTGCGCGACCACGCCGACACCGCCGAACTCGTCGCCTTCGCCGACGTCAACCAGGCCCGCATGGACGCCCACAACCGGTGGCTCGGCGAGCTGGGGCACCCGCCGGTGCCGACGTACCGGGCCGACGAGCTGGCCGCCATGCTCGCCAAGGAGCGCGTCGACGTGCTGGTGGTCACCAGCGTGGACGACACCCACGCCGCGCACATCGACACGGCGCTGCGCGCCGGCTGCGACGTCATCACCGAGAAGCCGATGACCGTCGACGCCGCCGGCTGCCGGCAGATCCTCGACGCGGTCGCCGACACCGGCCGGCAGGTGCGGGTGGCGTTCAACTACCGCTACAACCCGCTGCACGAGAAGCTGCGCGAGCTGCTCGCCGGCGGCGCCGTCGGCGAGGTGGGCTCGGTGCACTTCGAGTGGCTGCTCGACGTGCGGCACGGCGCCGACTACTTCCGCCGCTGGCACCGCGACAAGGCGCACTCCGGCGGGCTGATGGTGCACAAGGCCGGGCACCACTTCGACCTGGTCAACTGGTGGCTGGACGCCACCCCCGTCGAGGTGTACGCCACCGGCCGGCTCTTCTTCTACGGCGAGGCCGGCCGCCGGCACGGCTACGCCCGCGACTACGACCGGGCGCACGGCTCCCCCGCCGCCGCCGACGACCCGTTCGCGCTGCGGCTCGACGCGCACCCGAAACTGCGCGAGCTCTACCTCGACGCCGAGGCCGAGGACGGCTACCAGCGCGACCGCAACGTCTTCGCCCCGGGCGTGGACATCGAGGACGACATGGCGGTGCTGGCCCGCTACTCCACCGGAGCGACGATGACCTACCACCTCACCGCGTACGCCCCCTACGAGGGCTACCGGGTGATGGTCAACGGCAGCCGGGGCCGGCTGGAGCTGGAGGTCGTGGAGAGCGACCACGTCAGCCCGGCGTCCGCCGGCGCGCTCAAGGGCGCGGCGCTGCACGGCGACGAGGCCGCCGCCGAGGCCGGCTCCGCCACGCTGACCCTGCGGCCGTTCTGGGCGCCGCCGCAGGTCGTACCCGTCACCGGACACACCCGCTCCGGGCACGGCGGCGCCGACGCCCGGATGGCCCGGGTCCTCATCGGCGGCGAACCGGACCCGATGGGACGGGCGGCGACCGCCCGCGACGGCGCCCTCGCCCTGCTCACCGGGCTGGCCGCGAACCGGTCCTTCACCACCGGCGCCCCGGTCCGGGTCGCCGACCTGCTCGACCTCTCCTGAGCCGCGAACACCCTCCGAGGAGCCCCACCCGTGCCCACGACCGACCTGCTCTTCCCCGCCGACCCCGCGCAGCGCGCGGTGGCCCGTCGGCTGTACGCGCTGGCCGCGCCCCAGCCGATCATCTCCCCGCACGGGCACGTCGACCCGGCGATCCTGGCCGAGGACCGCCCCTTCCCGGACCCGGCGCGGCTGCTCATCGTGCCCGACCACTACCTCACCCGGATGCTGCTCAGCCAGGGCGTCCCCCCGGCCGACCTGGGCGTGCCCACCGTCGACGGCAGCCCCACGGAGCCCGACGGGCGCACCATCTGGCGGCGCTTCGCCGCGCACTGGCACCTGTTCCGGGGCACCCCCTCCCGGCTCTGGCTGGAGCAGACCTTCCGCGACGTGTTCGGGGTGCACACCCCGCTCTCCCCGGCCACCGCCGACGCCGTCTACGACGAGCTCGCCGCCCGGCTCGCCGAGCCGGAGTTCCGGCCCCGGGCGCTGTTCGAGCGGTTCGGCATCGAGGTGCTCGCCACCACCGAGTCGCCGCTGGACGACCTCGGGCAGCACGCCAAGCTCGCCGCCGACGGCTGGGGCGGGCCGGGCGGCCGGGTGATCACCACGTTCCGGCCGGACAACGTGGCCGACATGGAGTTCGACGGCTGGGCGGACAACATTGCGCGGCTCGGCGAGATCACCGGCGAGGACACCGGGACGTACGCCGGCTACCTGGCGGCGCTGCGCCAGCGGCGGGCGGCCTTCATCGCGGCCGGCGCCACCTGCACCGACCACGGCCACCCGACCGCGCGCACGCTGGCACTGGGCGCGGACGAGGCGGCGCGCCTCTACGACAAGGGCCTGCGCGGTCTCGCCGACGCGGCCGACGCGGAGACGTTCCGGGCGCACATGCTGCTGGAGTTCGCCCGGATGTCGCTGGACGACGGCCTCGTCATGCAGCTGCACCCCGGCGCGGTGCGCAACCACAACCGCTGGCTGTACGCGCGGCACGGCCGCGACGTCGGCGGCGACCTGCCGCAGGCCACCGAGTACCTGCACGCGCTGACCCCGCTGCTGGACGCCCACGGCAACGACCCGCGGCTGCGGGTGGTGCTCTACACCCTCGACGAGTACACCTTCAGCCGCGAACTCGCGCCGCTGGCGGGCGGGTACGCCGCCCTGTACCTCGGTGCGCCATGGTGGTTCCTGGACTCGCCGGAGGTGCTGCGCCGCTTCCGCGAGTCGGTCACCGAGTCCGCGGGCTTCTACAACACCGCCGGGTTCGTCGACGACACCCGCGCGTTCTGCTCCATCCCGGTACGCCACGACGTGGCCCGTCGCGTCGACGCCGCCTACCTGGCCCGGCTGGTCACCGAGCACCGCCTCGGCGAGGACGAGGCCGCCGAGACCATCGTCGACCTGGCGTACCGGCTCCCGAAGAAGGTCTTCAAGATCGGAGAGAATGTCCTGTGAGTGTCACCGTCACCGCCGTCGACGTGCACGACGTGCGGTTCCCGACCGCCGCCGCCGGCGACGGATCGGACGCGATCAACCGGGGTGACTACTCGGCCAGCTACGTCGAGCTGCGCACCGACGCCGGCGTCACCGGGGCCGGGTTCACCTTCACCAACGGTCGCGGCAACGAGCTGACCTGCGCCGCGATCCAGGCCCTCGCCCACCACGTGCGGGGCCGCACCGTCGAGGAGATCTTCGCCGACCCGGTGGCGTTCTGGCGCTCGCTCAGCGCCGACGTGCAGCTGCGCTGGCTGGGCCCGGAGAAGGGGGTCATCCACATGGCCACCGGCGCGCTGGTCAACGCGGTCTGGGACCTGCGGGCCAAGCTGGCCGGCAAGCCGATGTGGCAACTGCTCGCCGAGCTGCCCACCGAGGAGCTGGTGGCCAGCATCGACTTCCACCACATCACCGACGCCATCACCCCGGACGAGGCGGCGGCCATCCTCGACAAGGGGCTCATCGGGCTGGACGAGCGCCGCGCCGGGCTGGAGCGCGACGGGTTCCCGTCGTACACCACCTCGGTGGGGTGGCTGGGCTACCCCGACGACAAGGTCCGGGCGCTGACCCGGCAGGCGTACGCCGAGGGGTGGCGGGCGATGAAGATGAAGGTCGGCGGTCCGCCCGCCGACGACCTGCGGCGGGCGCGGATCATCCGGGAGGAGATCGGGCCGGACGCGCTGCTGATGATGGACGCCAACCAGGTCTGGGACGTCGACGAGGCGATCACCAACATGGCCGCGCTGGCGGAGGTCGACCCGTACTGGATCGAGGAGCCGACGCACGCCGACGACATCCTCGGGCACGCCCGGATCGCGCGGGCGGTGACCGGGCTGACCGACGGCCGGTGCCGGGTCGCCACCGGTGAGGTGGCCGCCAACCGGGTCATCTTCAAGCAGCTGCTCCAGGCCGAGGCGATCGGCGTGATGCAGATCGACGCCTGCCGGGTCGGCGGCGTCAACGAGGTCCTCGCCGAGATCCTCATGGCGGCGAAGTTCGGGGTGCCGATCTGCCCGCACTCCGGCGGCGTGGGCCTGTGCGAGTACGTCCAGCACCTGGCCGTCTTCGACTACCTGCGGGTCGGCACCAGCCTCGACGGCCGGATGGTGGAGTACGTCGACCACCTGCACGAGCACTTCGTCGACCCGGTGCGCACCCGCGAGGGGCGCTACCTGCTGCCGCAGGCGCCCGGCTACAGCTCCACCATGAAGCCGGAGTCGATCGCCGATTTCCGCTTCCCGGACGGGCCGGTGTGGCGGTGAGCGTCGGCGCCGCCCGGCTCGGTCTCGGGACGCTGCGCCGGCTGCCGACGGACAGCCGCCCGCTGCTGCGCCCGGGCAGCGTGCCGGCGGGGATCGTCCACCTCGGGCTGGGCGCGTTCCACCGTGCCCACCAGGCGGTGTACACCGAGGAGGCCATGGCGCGGGCCGGGGGCGACTGGGGCATCGTCGGCGTGGCGCCACGCAACCCCGACGTGGTGACGACGCTGGCCGCGCAGGACAACCTGTTCAGCGTCACCACCACCAGCGCCGAGGGGTGCCACACCCGGGTCATCGGCGCGCTGGCCGGGACGCGGCACGCCGCGGGTGACCCCGCCGCCGTGGTGGCGCTGCTGGCCGACCCGGCGATCCGGGTGGTCACCCTCACCGTGACGGAGAAGGCGTACCAGCTCGACCCGGTGACCGGCCGGCTGCGGCCGGACCCGGAGGTCGCCGCCGACCTGCGCACCGACCGGGCGCCGGTCACCGTCCCGGGCCTGCTGCTGCGCGGGCTGCTCGCCCGGGCCGCCGCGCAGGGCCCGCCGCTGGCCCTGGTCAGCTGCGACAACCTGCCCGCGAACGGCCGCCGGCTGCGCGGCCTGGTCGAGCAGTCGGTGGCGTACGCGGGGGTGCCGGAGCCGCTGGCCGGCTGGGTGCGCGAGTGCGTCAGCTTCCCCGGCACCATGGTCGACCGGATCGTGCCGGCCAGCACGGCGCAGACCCTCGCCGACGCCGAGCGGGCCCTGGGGGTGGCCGACCTGGCGGCGGTGGTCGCCGAGCCGTACCGGCAGTGGGTGATCGAGGACGACTTCCCGGGCGGCCGACCGGCCTGGGAGCAGGCCGGCGCGGTGCTCACCGCCGACGCCGGGAACTGGGAGCGGCTGAAGCTGCGCGCCCTCAACGGCGTGCACTCGGCCGCCGCCTACCTGGGCGCGCTGGCCGGCCGGGAGACCATCGCCGACGCGCTGACCCTGCCGCACCTGACCACGGTGCTGCGTCACCTGGTCGCCGAGGACGTGGCGGCCAGCTTCGACCCGCCCGAGGGCGTCTCGGTCGTCGCGTACGGCGAGGAGGTGCTGACCCGGTTCGCCAACCCGGCGATCCACCACCGCACCCTCCAGGTGGCCATGGACGGCTCGCAGAAGCTGCCGCAGCGGATCCTGCACACCATCGCCGACCTGCGGGCCGGGGGGCGGCCGGCGCACTGGGCCACGCTGGTGGTGGCCGCCTGGCTGCGCTTCGCGCAGGGCCACGCCGACGACGGCAGCCTCCTGCCGCTGGCCGATCCGCTCGCCGAGGAGATCCGTGCGGCGCTCGCCACCGCAGCGCGGACCCCGGCGGGGGCCGTGGACGCGGTGTTCGCGCTGCGCGAGGTCTTCCCCGCCGAGGTGGCCGAGGACGACGACGTACGCGCCGAGGTGACCGGGTGGCTGACCGCCCTGCAACGGCACGGGGTGGCCGCGACGCTGGCGGGCGCCCGGTGACGGCCGCCGCTGCTGGGGCGACGCCGGGAAAGGCCGGCGCCGTGCCGAGGGTCGCGGTCGTCGGGGCCAACGGGCACGGGCGCTGGCACCGGCGGGTCATCGCCCCGCTGCACGCCGCCGGGCGACTGCGGCTGGTCGCCCTGGTCGACGTACGCCCGGTCGAGGACGACCCGGCGGCGCCGGTGCCGGACGGCACCCTGGCGTACACCGACCACCGGGAGATGCTGCGGGCGGCGCGGCCGGACGTGGTGGTGGTCTGCACCCCGCCGCACACCCACCTGCCGATCGCCCTGGACGTGCTCGCCGCGGGCGCCGACCTGCTGCTGGAGAAGCCCCCGGTGCTGTCCACCGCCGAGCACCGGGAGCTGGCCGACGCCCTCGCCGCGACGGGCCGGGCCTGCCAGGTCGGCTTCCAGGCGCTCGGCTCGGCGGCGCTGACGGAGCTGACCGACGCGGTGCGGGCCGGGCGGCTCGGTACCGTCACCGGCATCGCGACCGTGGCGGCCTGGCAGCGCTCCGACGCCTACTACGCGCGGGCGCCGTGGGCCGGGCGGCGGACGCTGCACGGCCGGCCGGTGCTGGACGGCGCCCTGGCCAATCCGCTGGCGCACGCGGTCATGCAGTGCCTGGCGGTCGCCGAGGCCGCCGGGGACGGGCCGGTGGTGCCCGCGCGGATCGAGGTGGAGCGCTACCGGGTCCGGCCGATCGAGGTGGACGACACGGCGACCCTGCGGGTGTCGTCCCGCTCGGGACCGCCGATCGTCGCGGCGGTGACCCTGGCCGGGGAGGACTTCGTCGCCGGGGAGGTGATTGTGACCGGCACCGCCGGCCGGGCCGTGCTGGAGTACCCGACCGACCGGTTGCTGCTGCCCGGCGACGCCAGCGCGCGCGAGGTGCCGGGCCGGCGCGGGCTGCTGGAGAACCTCCTCGACCACCGGGCCGACCCGGCGGTGCCGCTGATCGCGCCCCTGGCGCGGACCGCCCCGTTCACCGCGGTGCTGGAGGCGGTCACGACCGCGCCCGAGCCGGCGCCGCTGGGCGGCGACCTCGTCACCGCCACGGGCGACGGCCCGCAGCGGGTGCTGACCGTGCGCGGGATCAACCGGCTGCTGCGCCGGGCGGCCGAGGAGGGGGCGCTGCTGTCGGAGCTGGCGGTGCCGTGGGCGGTGGCGCCGCACCGCACGGACCTGACCGGGCAGGAGGGGACCGCAACGCACTGCAACTGAACCGCCCGCCTGGCGCGGGTCCATATCGGATATAGCGGCGTCATCCCGACCCAGGGCGGTCGGGAGGATACCGGCCGATCAATTCAATTGCAACACTTCTGCACACGTTTGTCATTGACTCGCATAAATCGCGAAACCTACCGTTGCCCCATATCGAACAGGCGACGAACAGGTGGTCCGATAGATGTGGAAGCAGACACTGGGCGCGGCGACGATCGCCGTCGCGCTCGCGGCGACGTCCGGGAGCGCGGCGGCGGCCCCGGACGGCGGGGCCGCTCCGGCTCCGGGCGGCACGGCCGCCACGACCGGCGGGCTCTCCTGGGCCGCCCGGCACCTCGGCCGGCAGGCGCTGCCGGCCGGGGACGGCTGGGCGGCTGAGGGGACCGGCACCACCGGCGGCGCGGCGGCGACGCCGGAACAGGTGCACGTGGTCTCCAGCCGGGCCGAGCTGGTCGCGGCCCTCGGCGGCGACAACGCCACCAACCGGGCCAACGCCACCCCGAAGATCATCTACGTCAGCGGCGTGGTCGACGGCTTCGAGGGCCCCGACGGCAGCACGCTCGACTGCGCCGACCTGGCCGACCCGGAGTACTCGCTGCCGGCGTACCTCGCGGCGTACGACCCGGCGGTCTGGGGCCGGGTGGCGCCGAGCGGCCCGCTGGAGGCGGCGCGGGTGCGCTCGGTGACGAACCAGACCCGGCAGACCCAGATCAACGTCGGCCCGAACACCACCCTCGTCGGCCTGCGCGGCGCCCGGCTGACCGGCCTGACGCTGATGCTCGACGGCGCGCACAACACGATCGTGCGGAACCTGACCTTCGACGACGCCCGGGACTGCTTCCCCGCCTGGTCCCCCACCGACGGCGCCGCCGGCAACTGGAACTCCCAGTACGACCAGATCTCGGTGCGCCGCAGCGAGCACGTCTGGATCGACCACAACACCTTCACCGACGGCGACAACCCGGACAGCGGCCAGCCGGTGCACCTCGGCCGGCCGTACCAGGTGCACGACGGGTCGGTGGACGTCACGCACACCGCGAGCCTGGTGACCGTCTCGTACAACCGGTTCGTCGGGCGGGACAAGGTCATGCTGATCGGCTCGTCCAACACCGTCGGCCCGGACGTCGGGCGGCTGAAGGTGAGCCTGCACCACAACCTCTTCGACGGGGTGCTCCAGCGGCTGCCCCGGGTGCGCTTCGGCCAGGTCGACGTGTGGAACAACCACTACCGGCTGGCCGGCGACGGGTTCGAGTACGCGATCGGCGTCGGGGTGCAGTCCGCCGTGGTCGCCGAGAACAACTTCTTCAGCCTCGGGGCCGGCGTCATGGCCGACGACCTGCTCTACGACTGGGGCGGCACCGCCGTCACCGCCCGGGGCAACTGGGTCCGCGCCGCCGGGGACCGGGCCCGCCCGGTCGACCTGGTGGGCGCGTACAACGCGGCGCACGAGCCGGACCTGGCCCCGGACGCCGGCTGGACGCCGACCCTCCGACGCGGCCCCGTGCTGCCGGCACCCGCGGTGCCGGTGGTCGTGGAGGCGCTGGCCGGCGCGGACCGGCTGCCCCTGTAGGACGCCGGCCGCCGCGCCGTCCCGCGCGGTGGCCGGACGGCCGGTGGGCCGCCGCGTCCGGCGCTCAGCGCGGCGGCCCACCGGTGCCCACCCCACCACCAGGAGGTCCACCATGAACCGCACACCCCGTCCCCGGACGCGCACACCGAGACTGCTCGGCGCGGCGCTCACCGCCGGCGCGCTGGCCGTCGGCACGGTGCTCGCGACCACCTCGTCGGCGCACGCCGACACCCTGTTCAGCGACACGTTCTCCGACGGCGCGGCCGACGGGTGGTCCCGCTCCGGCGGAAGCTGGTCGGTCGTGACCGACGGCTCGTACGCCTACCGGCAGTCCGGCACCAGCAGCGACGCCCGCGCCCTGGCCGGCGCGGGCACCTGGACCGACTACGGCGTGCAGGCCCGGGTCCGGCCGACGGGCTTCGGCGGGACGAACCGCCACGTCGGGGTGATCGCCCGGGCGCAGAGCAGCAGCAGCTACTACGCGCTGGTGGTGACCGCGAGCGGCGGGGTGCAGCTGATCCGCCGCTCCGGCGGCGACCCGGTGTCGCTGGGCTCCGCCCCCGCCGGGATCACCGTCGGCAGCTGGGCGACGCTGCGGCTGGAGGCGGTCGGCAGCTCGTTGCGCGGCTACGTCGACGGCACGCTGCGGGTGCAGGCGACCGACGGGGCGTTCGCCGCCGGGCGGGTCGGCCTGGCCACCTCGTACGCCAGCGCCACCTTCGACGACGTCGAGGTGGACACGGCCACCGGCGCGCCGCCCACCGGCACGCCGACCGCCGGGCCCTCCCTGCCGCCGACCGGGCCGCCGATCGATCCGGGCGCCCCGCCGGTCGGCTTCGCCTCGGTCGACGCGCTGGGCCAGAACGGCACCACCGGCGGGGCGGGCGGCCCGACCGTCACCGTGGACACGGCCGCGGAACTCCTCGCCGCCATCGGCACGGCCGGCCCGTTGAACGTGCGGGTGGACGGGATGATCGCGCTGCCCGGCCCGATGCACGACGTCACCTCGGACAAGACGATCGTCGGCGTCGGCGCGAACTCCGGCATCACCGGTGGTGGGCTGAACATCGGCCTGCCGGTCAGCGACGCGACCAGCCCGCCGGCGAACGCCGTGCACAACGTCATCGTGCGGAACCTGAACTTCCGCAACACCGTCGACGACGCGATCAACGTGCAGATGTTCTCGCACCACGTCTGGATCGACCACAACGACCTGGCGTACGGCTACGACGGGCTGATCGACGTCAAGCGCGGGTCCAGCTACGTCACCGTGTCCTGGAACCACACCCACCACCACACGAAGAACATGCTGCTCGGCCACGACGACGGCAACGCCGCCCAGGACGTCGGCAACCTGAAGGTCACCTACCACCACAACTGGTTCGACCGCACGCCGCAGCGCAACCCGCGGGTCCGCTTCGGCGACCCCGTGCACGTGTTCAACAACTACTTCGTCTACAACACCGACGTCGGGGTGGCCTGTCAGCTCGACTCCGGCTGCGTGGTGGAGGGCAACTACTTCGAGGACGTCGAGGTGCCCTGGTCGATCAGCTACGCCGGGGACCGGGGCCGGATGATCGCCCGGGACAACGTGCTCGCCGGCACCAGCGAGCCCGGCGACGCGGGGGGCACCGTCCAGGAGCCGCGCACGTTCTACCCGTACACCCTGACCGAGCCGGCCACCGTGAAGTCCGTCGTCACGGCCGGCGCCGGCACCGGCAAACTCCCCTACTGACCACGCCCGCGCGGGCCGCCGGACCCGGTCGGCGCCGGGTACCGGCCCGGCGGCCCGCGGCGCACCACACCCCAAGAGATCGATGTTCATCGATCATTTTGATCACCATCAGGGAGGTCCCGTGCACAACTCCGACACCCGTCGGCGGAGGCATCGCCGAGGGTTCCTCACCGCGATCGGGGCCGCGCTCCTCGCGGCCACCCTCGCCGTCGGCATGGCCGCCACGGCCTACGCCGACACGCTCTTCTCCGACGACTTCTCCGACGGCAACTCGTCCGGCTGGACGGCCTCCGGCGGAAGCTGGTCGGTGACCGGCGACAGCGCGCGGGCGCTGCGCCAGAGCAGCACCAGCAGCGACGCCCGTTCGCTGGCCGGCACGTCGAGCTGGACGGACTACTCGGTCCAGGCGACCGTCCGGCCGACCGCGTTCAACGGGTCGAACCGGTTCGTCGCGCTGCTCGCCCGGGTGCAGAGCAGCACCAGCTACTACTACCTGGCGCTGCGCAGCAACAACACCGTCGAGCTCAAGCGGCTGAGCGGCGGCTCCTCCACCACGCTGGACACCGCGTCCGTGCCGGTCGCCGCCGGCACGACCTACACGCTGCGGCTGGACGTCGTCGGCGGCTCGCTCAAGGGCTACGTCGACGGCACCCTGCGCACCGAGGCGACCGACAGCGCGTACGCCAGCGGCCGGATCGGCGTGGCGACCTTCTACGCCAGCGCCGACTTCGACAACGTGCAGGTCAGCTCGGGCGGCGGCGGACCCACGCCGACGCCGACCGGACCGACGCCCACGCCGACCGGCGACCCGGGCAACCCCGGCCCCAACGTGGCCGACGGCTGGGCCTCGGTCGACGCGTGGGGCCAGAACGGCACCACGGGCGGCGCCGGCGGTCCGACCGTCACGGTCACGACCGCCAGCCAGTTCATCACCGAGGCGGCGTCGAGCGGCCCGAAGGTCATCCAGGTCAACGGGATGATCGCGCTGCCCGGCCCCATGCACGAGGTCACCTCGGACAAGACGATCGTCGGCGTCGGCGCCAACTCCGGGTTCACCGGCGGTGGCCTCAACATCGGCCTGCCGATCGACAACGCGGTCACCGCGCCGCCGGCCAACGCCGTGCACAACGTGATCATCCGGAACCTGAACTTCCGGAACTGGGCGGACGACGCGATCAACGTGCAGATGTTCACCCACCACGTCTGGATCGACCACAACACCTGGACCACCGGGGCGGACGGCGGCGTCGACATCAAGCGCGGCTCGTCGTACGTGACGGTCTCCTACAACCACGCCGACGGCACCGACAAGAACATGCTGCTCGGCCACGACGACGGCAACGCCGCCCAGGACACCGGCCGGCTGAAGGTCACCTACCACCACAACTTCTTCGACAACACCAACCAGCGCAACCCGCGCGTGCGCTTCGGCGACCAGGTGCACGTCTACAACAACTACTACCTGAACACCGGCAACTACGGCGTCGCGTCGACCGAGAACGCCGGCGTCATCGTCGAGGGCAACCACTTCGAGAACGTCGACGACCCGTACCACCTGGCGGAGGGCTCCTCCGGCGACGGCCGGCTCGTCGCGCGCAACAACTGCCTGGTCAACTCCGGCGCCGGGCAGACCGGCGGCAGCGTGAGCAACCCGCCGTACGCGTACACCGTGGGCACGGCCTGCGACATGAAGGCCCTGGTCACCGCGCAGGCCGGGGTCGGCCGGGTCGGCCTGCCCGGCAACCCGACCACCCCGCCGCCGAGCACCCCGCCGCCGACCACCTCGGCGCCGACCCCGACGCCGACCCTGCCGCCGGCCGGGGACCTGGTCGGCTGGGCCACCCAGAACGGCGGCACCACCGGCGGGGCCGGCGGCCAGACCGTCACCGTCTCCGACGGCCAGGCGCTCGCCGACGCCCTGGAGTCCTCGTCGCCGCTGGTCATCCGGGTCACCGGCTCGCTGACCATGCCCGACGCGATGAACGACGTGCGCAGCAACAAGACCGTGCTCGGCGTCGGCAACGCGACGCTGGACAACGGGCTGAACATCAGCGGCGCCAGCAACGTCATCGTCCGCAACCTCACCTTCCGGGGCTGGGACGACGACGCGATCAACGTGCAGGGCTCGCGCAACGTCTGGATCGACCACAACACGTTCGACGGCGGCTACGACGGCGCGGTCGACGTCAAGCGGGCCTCCGACTTCGTGACCGTCTCGTGGAACCGGGTCACCAACCACACCAAGAGCATGCTGCTCGGCCACGACGACGGGCACACGGCCGACATCGGCCACCTGCGGGTCACCTACCACCACAACTGGTTCGACGGGAGCAAGGAGCGCCACCCGCGCGTCCGGTTCGGTGACCCGGTGCACGTGTTCAACAACTACTACTACGGCGCGGACTACGGCGTGGCGTCCACGATGGGCGCCGGGGTGCTGGTCGAGGGCAACCACTTCGAGAACGTGACCCGCCCCACCGCCGTCGGCTACGCCGAGTCGGGCCCGGGCGACCTGGTCCAGCGCAACAACATCTTCACCAACTCCGGCGCGCCGGAGAGCGCCGGGGACGTCGCCCCCATTCCCTACCCGTACCGGCTCGACGACGCGAGCGGCGTCAAGGCGGCCGTGACCGCCGGGGCCGGCGCCGGTCGGATCAACCCCTGAGACGACCCCGGGGGGTGGCGGTCGGGCCGACCGCCACCCCCCGGGGCGCGCGTCCGCCGGGGCCGAGCGGGCTGCAACAGACCTGCACGTTCCGGGGCATTGACCGTTCTCTTCGCGGAAACATAATCTGAGGCCCACGCGGGGAAGCGCTTTCCAGGCAGTTGACCTCCCCGTCGAGCCTCGCCGGATCCGGGCGTCCGACGCGCGGGCCGGCGGGTACCGGTCCCGGTCGCACCACGTACCGTCCCGGCCCTCCCCTCGGGCCACGGACCGCGGACCGCCACACCGAACCCCTTGCGAGGAGAAGAACATCGTGCACCTCAGACGCACTCACCGACGGGCCCTGGCGGCGGCCTTCACCGCCGGGGCGACCGCCGCCGTGCTGGCCGCCGGCATGGGCTCGTCGGCCTCCGCCGCCGCCGTCTTCTCGGACGACTTCAACGACGGCGACGCCAGCGGATGGTCGAAGTCCGGCGGCACCTGGTCGGTGGTCACCGACGGCTCCGGAGTGTTCCAGCAGTCCAACGCGGGCAGCGAGCTGACCCGGCAGTTCGCCGGCCAGACGAACTGGACCGACTACCAGGTCCAGGCGCGGGTCAAGCCGCTGTCGTTCGGCTCGTCGAGCGGCCTGGTGGGCCTGGCCGCCCGTTCGGCCAGCAGCACGAAGATGTACCGGCTGGCCCTGCTCGGCTCCGGCCGGGCCGAGTTGCAGGCGGTCAACGGCAGTCAGATCACCTCGCTCGGCTCAACCTCCGTGGGGGCCGCCGCCGGCAGCTGGCACACGCTGCGCATCGAGACCGCCGGCAGCACCGTCCGGGGCTTCGTCAACGGCACGCAGGTCGGCTCCGGCAGCAGCGGCCTGGCCTCCGCCGGCCGGATCGGGCTGGTCACCTCGTACGCCAGCGCCAGCTTCGACGACGTGGCGGTGGACACCTCCGGCGGGTCCACCCCGACCACGCCGCCGCCGACCACCGCGCCGCCGACCACGGCCCCGCCGACCACGCCGCCGCCCAGCACGCCCCCGCCGACCACGCCGCCGCCGACGAACCCGCCCGCGAACTGGCCCACGCCGACGGCCAACGTCAAGGTCGACGCCACCATCGACGTCCCGGTCAGCCTCGACGGCGGGCTCAAGCGGTACTACGGCATCGGCGACGGCGGGCAGGGCGAGAGCCAGGACCCGATGTTCGTGCTCGCCCCCGGGGCCACCCTGCGCAACGTGATCATCGGTGCCCCGGCCGGCGACGGCGTGCACTGCGAGGGCAACTGCACGCTGGTCAACGTCTGGTGGGAGGACGTCGGCGAGGACGCCGCGACCTTCCGGGGCGGCACCACGTACACGGTGGACGGCGGCGGGGCGCGCTCCGCCAGCGACAAGGTGTTCCAGCACAACGGCCCGGGCACCGTGTACATCCGCAACTTCCGGGTGGAGAGCTCCGGCAAGCTCTACCGGGCCTGCGGCAACTGCTCCACCTCGTACCAGCGGCACGTGGTGATGGACAACGTCACCGCGACCTCGACGAAGATGCTGGCCGGCATCAACACGAACTGGGGCGACACCGCCCGGTTCAGCCGGATCACCATCCTCAACGACCCGAACCGCACGACCCGGATCTGCGTGAAGTACAAGGGCGTGCCGAAGGGCAGCGAGCCGAGCGAGATCGGTGAGGGCGCCGACGGCACCAACTGCCTCTACTCGGCGTCGGACATCACCTGGCGATAGCCCCCACCAGGGCGGCGGCGGCCCCGCGGACCACCCGGTCCCGCGGGGCCGTCGCGTGGGGTCACCCTTTTCGCGGGGGCGTGCGACCGCGACGGTAGCGTGGCGCCACAGCACGGCCCGTGGGGCGGATCTCCCCGCCGGCGCGGCGCTCGCGATCGTACGGAGGAGGATGCATGTCCCACGGCGACGACCCGTTCGCGGCACGCGAGGACGCGGCCGCGCGGCCGAGCTTCGACCTCGCGCTGCGCGGCTACGACAAGCGGCAGGTGGACCGCTACGTCGAGCAGGTCGACGGCGAACGGTCGGCGCTGGTCGCCGAGCGCGAGCGGGCCTCGGCCCAGCTCCGCGAGCTGACCGTCGAGGCGCACCGGCTGCGGGCGGAGGTGACCGAGCTGCGGGACCGGCCGGCGCAGCCGGACCGGGCGTCCTTCCGCGACCTCGGTCCGATGGTCGACCAGATCCTGGCCCTGGCCGAGAAGCAGGCCGGGGCCATCACCGACGCCGCCGGGCAGCGGGCCGCCGAACTCGAGGCCGAGGCCGAGCGGGTGCTCACCGAGGCCCGCGAGCAGGCCACGACGACGCTGCGGGAGCTGGCGGAGGAGGCGGCCGCGCGGCGCGACGAGCACGACCGGGAACACGAGGAACGCCGCGCCAACGCCCAGGCCGAGCTCGCCAGGATCCGGGAGGCGGCGGAACGGTTGCGGGCGGCGGGCGAGGCGGCCCACGACCACGCGCTGCAGGAGGCGAAGCGGATCGACGAGCAGACCGCCCAGCAGGTCGAGCGGGCCCGCGTCGAGTCCGAGGCGTTCCTGGCCTCGGCCCGCACCCAGATCCAGCAGGAGGTGCAGGCGGCGCGCGCGAAGACCCAGCAGGAGCTTGGCCAGTGGCAGGCCGGCGTGGAGCGGGAGATCAACGAGCGGCGGGCCGCCGCCGAGCAGGAGATCGCCGAGCAGCTCGCGTCCGCCGAGCGGGAGCTCGGCGCCCAGCGTACGGCGGCCGAGCAGGAGATCGCGACGCTGATCGCGGAGGCCCAGCAGTACGCGGCCAAGGTGCGCCAGCACGTCGACGAGCAGGCCGCGACCCACCAGCAGCAGCTCGCCGCGACGCAGCAGGGCATCCGGGACCGGCGGGAGGCGCTGGCCCGGATGCAGGCCGAACTGGACGCCGCGCAGCAGCAGCTGGCCCAGGCGCGGCAGGAGAGCACAGCCGTCGAGCACGAGTTCGCCGAGGTGCAGCAGCGTCTCGGCGAGACCCGGCAGGAGCTGACCGACGAGCTGCGCCGCCTCGACGAGACACGCCGGGCCGCGGACTCCGCCGAGCAGCACGCCAAGGAGGTCCGCGCCCGGGTGAAGCGGGAGGCGAAGCGGGTGGCCGACCTGGCCGCGGCGGCGGTCATGGCGGCCGCCACGGGCGGCGCGGAGACCGCGGAGTACCCGCAGGTCGCGGCCCGGCCGAGGCCGGAGCGGCCGGCGCCGGTGGCGATGGCGGTGGAACGCCCCGACGACACGGCCCCGGACGGCGGCGACGACGAGGCGGCGTCCGCCCCCGCCGACGGCGGGCGGGCCCCGGCCGAGGCGCCGGCGCCGCAGCCGGCAAACCAGGTGGTGACGGCCGGCTGACCGGGCGGCGGCCGGGCGGCCCGGCACGGGGCGCACGACGGTCGGCCGCCACGGCCCGCACCGGTCAGGGGCGCATCTCGTACGCGCCGCTGAGTGCCGCCACCCGCGCCCACATCCGCGTCGTGCGCCCCGGGTCCGCCACGGGCCGGCGGACGTGCGCCAACGCCCAGGCGGCCTGCTCCCCGGTGGTCGCCGTTCGGCCGTGCAGCTCGGTGGCGTACGCGGAGAAGTCGCGGACCAGGACGTCGAAGATCTCGTCGAGCACGTCGCGGTCCAGGCCGGTCAGCTCGGCCTGCTCCAGGATCAGGTGGCCGTAGACGATCAGCGCGAAGAGCTGGCCCAGGGCGAGCAGGAAGTCGAGGTCGCGCTGCTGCTCCTCGCTCGGGGCGTGGGCGGCCAGCAGCGCGCAGAAGCCGTCGGCCTGCTCGCGGAAGCGGGCGACGTTGGGCACCTCGGCGTGGGCGTCGTAGGCGGCGCGCCAGTCGTGGAACCGGATCGCGCCGAGGCCCCGGGCCGGGCCCTGCTGGAAGAGGAACTCGTCGTCGGCGGCGTCGTGCCGCCTCGGCACCGGTGGGTGCTCGGCCGGGTGGAACAGGTAGTTGGCCATGAACTTCATGATCAACGTGAGGTTGACGTGCACCGTCCCCTCGAGCTTGGGCAGCCCGCGGATGTCCTTGGCGGCCTTGTCGAAGTAGGTGTCCGCCTCGAAGCCCTTGGCGGCGATGACGTCCCAGAGCAGGTCGACGACCCGCTCGCCCTCCGTGGTGACCTTCATCTTGGTCATCGGGTTGAACAGCAGGTAGCGGCGGTCGTCCGGGCCCGCCGAGCGGAAGTAGTCGACGGCGCGGTCGCTGAACAGCTTCATCGCGACCAGGCGGGCGTACGCGTCGGTCAGCTCGCGCCGCACGTGCGGGAAGTCGGTGACCCGCCGGCCGTAGAGGACCCGGTTGTGGGCGTGGGTCACGGCCTCGTACATGGCGTGCTCGCAGATGCCGATCGAGGCCGTGCAGAGGTTGAACTTGCCCACGTTGACGGTGTTCAGCGCGGCGTCGAACGCGGCCCGCCCGGTGTGCAGCACGTCCTCGGGGCGCACCGGGTAGTCCGCCAGCCGGAACTCGCTGACGTACATCTGCGCGTTCACCACGTTGCGGACCAGGTGGTAGGCGGGATGGCGGCTGTCGGCGGCGAAGAAGACGTAACCGTCCGGCCCCTCGACGTCGGCGCGGCGCCCGAAGACCGAGACCAGCCCGGCGACGTTGCCGTTGCCGATGTAGTACTTGGCGCCGGTGGCGCGGAACCCGCCGTCGCCGTCGGGGGTGAGGACCATGTCGGTGGAGTAGATGTCCGCGCCGTGGGCGCGCTCGGAAAGGCCGAACGCCATCACGTGGCCGTCGGCGAGCAGCTCCGCCGCGCGGGCCCGCGCGGCGGCGTTGTCGCTCTGCCAGACCGGGCCGAGGCCGAGGACCGTGACCTGCCAGGTGTACCAGTAGCCGAGCCCGTAGAAGCCGAGGATCTCGCTGAGCGCGGCGTTGCGCGCGGTGTCCCAGCGCTTCGCCGGGTCCCCTCCCCCGTCGGCGGCCGGCGTGCAGAAGGCGGCGAACAGCCCCTCCTTCGCGGCGAAGTCCAGGAAGTCGGCGTACCACTCGTGCCGGTTGTAGCTGTCGAGCAGCGCCTTCTTGCCCCGGCCCTCGAACCAGTCGACGGTGGCCCGCAGCAGCCGGCGGGAGGTGTCGTCGAGGTGGGCGGGGTCGTAGCTGTGCGGGTCGAGCAGGAGCGAGTCCGCCACGGCGGAACTCCCTTCGGTGGGTGGGTCAGTGGTCCAGGGTGCGCAGGGTGGCCAGCACGTCGTCGAGCCAGGCGAGCACCATCCGCTCGTACGCGATGCCTCCGCGCAGCACGACGTGCTGGAGCGCCGCGGCGGCGTCGGGCGCGGCGGGGTCGGGCGCGGCGGGGTCGGGGAAGTCGCGCCGCTCGCCGGCCAGGTAGCGGGCGAGCGTCTCCTCGTGGGTGGCGCGGTAGCGCTCGACCTCGGCGACGAGCGCGGCGCGGCCGGCGGCGTCGTCGAAGGCGGCCCCGCGGATCTTGACGGCCAGCTCGTGCCGGACCGCCTCGGGCTGCACGGGCGCGCGCAGCCAGCCCACCAGCGCGGACCGGCCGGCCGGCGCCACCGAGAAGGACCGCTTGTCCGGGCGGCCCTCCTGGCTGACCTCCTCGGCGGTGACCCAGCCGTCGGCCTCCATCCGCCTCAGCACCCGGTAGATCTGCTGGTGGGTGGCCGTCCAGAAGCGGCCGATGGAACGCTCGAAGCGCCGCGCCAGCTCGTAGCCGGAGCCCGGCCGTTCGAGCAGGGAGACCAGGATCGCGTGTTCGAGCGCCATGCCCGCCATCCTGCTATGCAACGAGTTGCATAGCAAGCCCCGAGCCAGTGGTCCAACCAGTTGACGGGTTGATGTGCGCTGCGCCACACTCCTCGGCATGGCCTTCGCTCCCGTCCCCCGCTCGTCGGTCTCCGACCACGTCTTCGGCCAGGTCCGCGACGCCATCGTCAGCGGCGCCTACCAACCGGACGAGGCGCTGCCCGGCGAGCGGGAGCTGGCCGTCACCTTCGGGGTCAACCGGCACGCCGTGCGGGAGGCCCTGCGCCGGTTGCAGCAGCTCGGCCTGGTGCGGGTCAGCCAGGGCGGCGCCACCCGGGTGCTGGACTGGCGGGTGCACGCCGGGCTCGACCTCGCCCTGTCGCTCACCCGCTTCCACGACACCCTGCCGGTGGACACCCTGGTCCGCGACATGTTGGAGATGCGGGCCTGCATCGGCGTCGACGCGGCCCGGCTCTGCGCCGAGCGCGGCGACCCGGCGGTACGGGCCGCGATCCTGCGGGCCGTCGAGGAGTACGCGGACCTGGCACCCGACCTGGCCGGGATGGGCGACGCCACCATCGTGCTCTGGCGGCACATCGTCGCCGGCTCCGGCAACACCGCCTACCTGCTGGCCTTCAACAGCCTGGTGGCCGGCGCGCTCGCCGTCGGCGAGGTGCCCCCGCAGCGGCGCGCCGCGGAACTGCTCGACGTCGCGGGCCACCGCCGGCTCGCCGACGCCGTCGTCACCGGCCGGGCCACCGACGCCGCCCGCGAGGCGCGGGCCCTGCTCACCGCCCCCCTCACCACCCCCACCGCAGCACCGAGAAGGGAAGCCCGGGCATGATCCCCGCCGTGCTCTACGCCGTACCGGCGTTCCTGCTCCTCATCGTCGTCGAGGCACTCTCCTACCGGTTCGCCCCCGACGACGGCGAACGCGGGTACGAGCTGCGCGACACCGCCACCAGCCTGACCATGGGCGCCGGCAGCCAGGTCGTCGGCGTGCCGTGGAAGCTGGCGACGATCGGCCTCTACGCCGCCGCGTACACGGTCACGCCACTGCAGCTCTCCCCCACCAGCGTCTGGACGTGGGTGCTGCTGTTCTTCGCCGACGACCTCGCCTACTACTGGTTCCACCGCTCCCACCACGAGGTCCGGCTGCTCTGGGCCGGGCACGTGGTGCACCACTCCAGCGTCTTCTTCAACCTGTCGACGGCGCTGCGGCAGAGCTGGACCCCGATGACGTCCGTGCCGTTCTGGCTGGGCCTGGCGCTGCTCGGCATCCCCCCGTGGATGATCTTCCTCCAGCAGTCGGTCAGCCTGCTGTACCAGTTCTTCCTGCACACCGAGCGGGTCAACCTGCTGCCCCGCCCCATCGAGTGGATCTTCAACACGCCGTCGCACCACCGGGTCCACCACGGCGCCAACGCCGAGTACCTCGACCGCAACTACGGCGGCATCCTGATCGTCTGGGACCGGCTCTTCGGCACCTTCGAGCCCGAGCGGGCCATCGTCCGGTACGGCCTGACCAAGAACATCGACACGTACAACCCGCTGCGGGTGGCGACCCACGAGTACCGGGCGATCTGGGCCGACGCCCGGGCCGCCTCGTCCTGGCGGCACCGCCTCGGCTACGTGTTCGGCCGACCGGGCTGGCAGCCCGCCGCGCACGCGCAGCCGGCGGTGGCCCGGTGAGGCGCCTCTGGCCGTTCGGCGTGGTGGCCGCCGTCGAGCTGATCGGCGTGGCGGCCGACTCGACCCTCCTGCAGTGGCTGGCCAAGCCCCTGCTCGCGCCGGTGCTGCTGGTCCACCTGCTGCGGATGCGCCGGCGCGTCGATCCCGTCGCCGTCGGGCTGGTCTTCGCCACCGGCGGAGACATCGCGCTGCTGGTCTCCGGCGACACGGCGTTCCTCGTCGGCATGGGTTGCTTCCTCGGCACCCAGGTGGCCTTCCTGACCGCCTTCCTGCGCCACCGGCGGCCGCCGGTCGTCGCGGTCGCCGCCTATCTCGCCTGCTGGGTGGCCGCCAATCTGGTGCTGTGGAACTCCCTCGGCCCGCTGCGGCTGCCGGTCCTCGGCTACAGCCTCGCGCTCAGCCTGATGGCCGCCGCCGCGGCCGGCGTCTCCCGGCGGGTGGCCCTGGGCGGCGGGCTGTTCCTAGTCTCCGACCTGCTGATCGGCATGGAGGCCGCGGGGTCCCGGGTGCCCGGCCACGGCCTGGCCGTGATGACCACCTACATCGCGGCCCTGCTGCTGATCACCACCGGATGGCTGGCCGCCACCGCCGGGCGCGCCCGGCCCGCGGCCGGCGGCGTCAGTCCCGCGCCCGCCCCGGGGCCCGTGCCCGGCACCGCCCGCTAGCCGCACCGACGACGCCCCCGGTCCAGGCCGGAGCGGGGGCGTCGTCGTCGCGTCCGCCGCCCCCGTCAGTTGTACGGCATCGTCGGGAACCAGCCGACGCCGAAGATCGCCGGCACCCGAAGGTCCCAGTACACGACGGTGAAGACGCCCAGCGCGACCAGCAGGGAGCCGGTGACGGCCGCAGCGCGGCGCGGTGACGCCATCCAGGCGAGGAACCGCCCCCGGCTGACCAGGATGAGGACCGCGAAGAGCGCCGCGACGATGAGGACGTTGCCCAGCGACTGCAGGGCGAAGGCGAGGGCGCCGTACCCGGGGTTGCCCGTGTCGACCGCCCAGTGGAACAGCTTGTTGAACAGCGGGTACGGCCGACCGACCAGGAAGCCCCCGACCAGGGCGCCCATGACGACCACCCGCGCCACCGGGCGCCTCGCGAAGACGTCCGGCAGCAGGCCGAGGGCCGCCAGCCCGAGGTAGGTCAGCGCGAGGCCGATCAGGCCGAAGACCACCGAGGACTGGATCAGGCGTACGGGCATCCCGCCGACGGTGTCCGTGGAGAGCTGCGGCAGGCGCTCGCCGAGCAGCACCCCCAGGGCACCGTAGGTCGCCGACACCGCCAGCATGCCGACGGTCAACCAGGCGACGGGCCGCAGCAGCGACCGCACGCCGTGGCGGTGACCGGTGGCGCCGGCCTGGCTCATCGGGCCGACCGAGGCCGCCATCGCGATGTTGCAGGCGGTGAAGGTCCCGGCGAAGCCGGACACGAAGGCGAACAGCAGCCCCGCCGCCGTACCGCTGATGGCGGTGCCCTTCGCGTCGTGGCCCAGCAGGGTGTCGGCGACCGTGTCGCCGATCACCGAGTCCACCAGCTCGAACGACCAGAGTACGGCGAGCAGCACGCCCGCCGCCGCACTGATCACCGCCGTCCGTCCGGGGCGTGCCGCCGGCGGGGGTACGGATGTCACCGACGCACCTCGCGGTGGGGCCTCGGGGGTGGGGTGCACGCTCATCGCCTCGCTTCCGTCTGTGACGCGGGTCGTGGGACGAGGCCCGTCGCCGGCAGACCCACCCTTGGGTCACGCCGACGACGGGCCGACGGTGGATCAGGTGACGGCGGGCCGAGCCGCCGGTGTGTTCGCACTCCGGGAGCGGTCACGCAGCCAGATGCCCCACCAGAGCAGACCCCGGGCGAGACAGACGATCGTCACGGCGAAGAAGAGCGTGTAGACGACGTTGAAGGTGATCAGCACGCCGTACACGGCCGCGACGCTCGCGCCGAACATGAACTGGGCCCGCCCTGAGCTGGGGGTCGTGCCCGGGTCGGTGATCATGTAGTTGGTGAACAGCACGAACGCGACACCGGTGATCGGCAACAGGGCCGCCCAGAGCGCGACGTCCCAGATGAAGTGCCGCACCAGCGCCTGGATCACGAAGCCGCCCACCCAGCCCACGACGAGCGGGATCTTCTTGGTCAGCACCCCGTTGAGCACCGTGCCGGCCGTCAGGATGACGAGCGGCACGAGGATCCGGACCATGTCCGGGACCTCCTCGGTGAAGTGGTACGGCGGGGCGATGTTGACCCAGGAGAAGGCGACCAGGGTCACCGTGATCCCGAAGTTGGACGGGTTCATGAAGTGCCGCATGCGGCCCTTGATCGGTGCCTGGAAGATCGCCTTCTGGCCGATGGCGACGACCACCGCGAACGCGATCGGCCAGAAGTTGTCGTTGGCGTAGAGCAGCATGTTCGCGGCGAGCGCGGTGATGTGGGTGGGCAGCAGGAACGTGTACATGCCCCAGGCGCCGTTGCCGGCGAAGGCGGGCCGGCGCTTGTTCGACCGCGCGGTGACCACCTCGACCACGATCTCGGTGAGGTAGCCGACGGCGAGAGCGAGCAACGGCCAGGTCCAGGGCTGCTCGAAGCCGAGCACCGTGTACCCGAGGATGTTGAAGATGCTCATGGAGATGGCGAAGTTGCGCAGGGCCAGGTAGCGGGGATCCCGCCGGTCGACCCGTGGCGCTCCCGGGGTGTCGGCCGCCACCGGGGCGTGCCGGTCGAAGGTGACGACCGGGGCGCCCGTGGTGACCGTCGCCTCCCGTACGCCGACGGCGCTACGCGTGCTGTCTCGGACGTCGGTCATTTCGCGCTCATCTCCTGGGCTTTGTCGGTGAGCATGATCGTGTGCCAGCCGGCAGCGAGGTCGAGGGTCTGCTTGTGTACGCCACCGGAGAGGTCGCGCCAGGCGATCTCCGCCGAGACCGGCTTGTCGCCGGCGTCGCCGAGGCCGAAGAAGACGTCGAAGCTGCGCTTGCCGGAGTGGCCGCTGCCTCCGTCGAGCTGGGCGATCCGGGTACGACCGTCGGCGGTCTTCACCCGCACCTGGGCGCCGTAGGCGGGCGTGCCGCGGCCGTCCTCGGCCGGACGGCACAGGCGCAGGCCGAGGAAGTTGCCGCGGCCGGGCTTGTCGTTGCGGTAGTACGAGGGAGCGGCCCACTGGCGGGCCACCGCGAAGTCCTGGCCTCCGTCGCCGTTGGTGTCCGCGACGGCCACGCCGCGGCTCGGGGTGCTGTCGGTCATGCCGAGTTCGGCGGCGATGTTGGCGTACCGGCCGTTGTCCTCCCGGACCCAGAAGGCGAACGGCTCGGCGCCGGCGATGTCGTCACCCATTCCCGCCTTGGGCCACATGGCCGGATTACGGAGCATCAGGTCGTTGCTCATGGCCAGTTCCTGCAGCCACGACCAGCGGTTGATCTTGCCCTTGACGAATCCGGCGGTCTGGACCACCGACATCTCACCACTGTTGTCGAAGTCCGCCATCTTGGCGTCCCAGCCCCAGCCGACCCACGCCATGTTGAGTTCGGCGGCCTTGTTGTCGAACACGGCCTTGCCCTGGCTCAGCCGGTTGCGGGCGTCGGCCACGCTCGACGAGTTGTTGCGCCAGACGAAGTTGCTCTCCTCCAGGCCCCAGGAGGAGGTGATGTTGCTGACGAACATGTCGAACTTGCCGGTGCCTCCGAGGTCGCCGAACTCGATCGACATGCCCTTGAAGGAGTCGTGGCCGACCACCATGGACTTCGGGGTACGGTGGCCCCGGCGCCCCTCCGCCAGCTTGAACTTGATCTCACCCGGGCGGGAGACGTTGTGGAAGAAGCGGTCGCGCCCGAAGTCGTTGGCGAGGTACAGCTCCGGCAGCAGGTCACCGTCGATGTCGGCGGAGCCGGCGCCCAGAGTCCAGCCGGTCGAGAACTCCGGCGGGATCGCCACCTGTTCGACGTACGTCACGCTGGGGTTGTCGCCGCTGGTGGCGGCGGTCCAGCGCAGCACGTGCGCGCCACCGGCGTTCTGCGCCCGGGACAGCGAGTGGTTCATCTCGACGTTCGGATGCCCGGCCGGGTCGAGCACCTGACTGTCCGGGAAGTAGTTGAAGACGCCGATGTCCGGGCGGCCGTCGCCGTCGAAGTCCGCGACCGCGACCGCGTTGGTGTTCCAGAGCTTGCCCTGGTACTCACCGGCGGAGGAGGCGGAAGGCCGGCCGACCAGCTCGGTGGGCAGGAAGGTCCCCTTGGTCAGCGGCGCCGTCGCGGACGCCCGGTGCAGGAACACCACCGGCGTGCGACCCCAGTAGTAGACCAGCAGGTCGGTCAGACCGTCGCCGTTGAAGTCGCCGGGCACACAGCCCATCGGGGCCATGGCCTTGTGGGTGGGCAGCGGCGCCGGGTCCAGCACGAAGGGCGCGTAACGGGCGGGTCCGTCGGGCGACGGCGTGACGACCACGCTGTCGCTGCGGGTGTCGACGAGGCAGAGGTCGTTGGCGATCATGTCGCCGTCGAGGTCGTTCGCCGCGACGGCGGCGCCGACGGACGACACCCAGGCGCGGATGTGCTCGTACTCGGGGTTCACCGTGCGTATGGTGCGCTCCGGCAGGCCGGGCGGCAGCGCGATCGGCAGCTCGGTGAACCCGAACCGCGACGCCAGCGTCTGCCGTTCCTCGGCCGACGCGCTGGGCAGTCGGGCGACGACGAAGAACGCGGCCACGAGGACCAGCACGAAGATGGCGGGAGTGATTCGGCGGATCGCGCCGACGGGTTGGGATGGCAAGGGCTTTCCCTTCAGATTCGGCCACCACCCGGATTCTGCAGCGGCTGATATGCCGTGCGGCCGGGTTTGGCGACGGACAGTCGTCGGCGGCTGAAGAGTGACGCGATTTTTTCTACCATCATCCGCCAGCATTTGCTGCCGCCGGATCAGGACTTTTACCACGCGGGGAGCTACGGTTCACGTGGTCAGCGCTGCCAATTCTCCACCAGTCGAGGCATGACGTGCGGTCCCTTCACGATGCCTGGCGAACCGTATGCGAAAGTCGCCGGCCGACCCACTTATGGTCGCGGGAGCACGGCCCGAATTCTTCTCAAAAGTTGCTCAGTGGCCGACTGCGCCGGATGGGCGGCTCATCAGGGATCAGACGTCACCCGTTAGGTGCCCGCACTCAATCGTGATCGGGAAATCGCATCGCGACGTGGCGCTCGTGCGCCATGCGACGCAGGGCGGACAGGGCGACGCCGAACAGGACGCTGCGGAGGAGTGCCGGCCCCTTCTCGACACCACCCTCATCGGCGGCCAGGTCGAGTTCCGTCATGACGAGCTGTTCGGCGGCGCGGGCGTAGGGGACGAAGAAGGTCACCTCGGCCGCGCAACCGAGGCTGCGCAGCCCCGCCAGGACATGGGCCAACACCTCGCCGGCGGGGGTGGCCTCGGTGGACCAGCCGAGGGCCTCGGCGAGTTCCGCCACCTCCATGCGTGCGCAGTCCACGGCGGCCCGGCCCAGGGTCGTCGGGCCTTCCAGGTAGAGGGTCCGGTCCAGGACCTTGTACGCGTCCCGCATCGTGGCATCGTCGTCGTCGATGGCGGCCAGGATCTCCCGGACGGAGGACAGGTCCAGCCCCCCTATCCCGGTCAGCGTCCGGATCAGGCGGATCCGCCGTAGGTGCCGATCGCCGTAGTCGGCCTGGTTGCGTCCGGTGGGCAGGCCGGCCGGGAGCAAGCCCTCACGCAGGTAGAACTTGATCGTCGGGACCGACACGCCACTCTGTCGACTGAGTTCCGAGATACGCACGCGTCCTCCGCCCCTGGCGAACGTTTCGGCAATCTTGTCATAGAGATCGATCGGTAGCCATGGATTGATAGCCACCCCTGGCGGCGACGGACACCACATGGACCCGACCGCATGGACGCCTGATCACCTCAGATCAGAACACGCCCCGGATGTCCGAAAAATTATGCTAAAGATAGATAGAAAGCAACACGGATACTGGCACGTGCCACAATACGATAAGCAATTCTAGCGATCTTCACCTCGAACGTACAGTAGAACGTGCCAATTTCGGGCAAGAAATGATAAGCCCCGGGCCGTCACTCCTGGCTACGCTTCGATCGCAGAAAGTGTTGACCGGGCAGCTGGCCTCGGCTAGCATCGATTACGGTTAGCGGGGAATGGTGGCGGTCGAGACCCCAAGAATCATTCGGCCGAATTCGCCACATCCACACAATGTGATTGTCCGCAATCCGGGGGAGACAAATGCACGACACAGCAGAGCAGGCAGTGGAACGGGCCATCGACACTATGCGAAGCAATTTGTCCGAGCAGTTGACGGTGGATGACATGGCACGAGCGGCCATGTTCAGCAAGTTCCACTTCACGCGAATCTTCCAGCGGGTCACCGGAATCTCCCCAGGCCGATTCCTGTCCGCGATCCGCCTGCAGGAGGCCAAACGGCTACTCACCACGACAAGGCTCAACGTCACCGACATCAGCCTCCGGGTGGGCTACAACAGCGTCGGGACCTTCAGCACCCGCTTCACCAAGAGCGTCGGTCTGCCTCCCACCATCTACCGACGCATGGGAGGCTTCGCTCCCCGAATTCCCACGCAACGCCCGACGGGCGTTTCGCAGGGCGTCATCACCGGACGGATCACCGCGCCCCTCGACGGGCCCGTACCGGGGCTCATCTTCATGGGCCTGTTTCCGCACCGTATCCCCGAGGGCCCGCCGGTGCGGTGCGCCATCCTGGAGTCGCCCGGCGTCTACCGCTTCGCGAACGTGCCCGACGGCACCTGGCACCTGCTGTGCCATTCGGTCTCGGGAGACGTGCTGCGCCTCCAGCAGAACCGGGTGATGGTGTCCTCGGTGGGCCCGCTGACCGTCCGCGGACAGCTGACCGTGACCGCGGACGCCCACCTCAAGCAGATGTCCAAGATCGATCCACCGGTGCTCCTGGCCCTGCTCGACAGCCGGAAGGCGGCGTTCGAACGGCAGAACGAGGCCAAGGTGCACGCCGCCTGACCCGCCCCAGGGCACGAACAGTTTTCGGTAGCTTTCCACACCGGGCCGCCGGCGCCGACAGGCGTCGGCGGCCCCGCGCGTTGCCCTGCCCCGGTCGCCACCCGCGTCGGCACGGGCACGGCAGCAAGCGGGACAGACCACGGACGGGCGCGGGTAGGCGGGCTGGCAACAGGGCTGGACGGACAGCGCGGGTCCCGCGGACGCCGGAGCGGCCGCGGGACCGGTGGACGCGGATCAGTCGACCTTGTGGACCGTCATCGGCAGGCCGCCGCGCACCCGCAGCGACAGCATCGGCTCGGGCACCACCGGCCGGCCCGGCACTCCGGCCAGGCGCACGTCCCGCAGCAGCATGGCCAGGACGAGGGTGGCCTCCATCATCCCGAGGTTGTTGCCCACGCAGAACCGTGGGCCGGCGCCGAAGGGGATGTACGCGTACCGGGGACGCTCCGTGCTGCGCGACGGGTCGAAGCGGTCCGGGTCGAACCGCTCCGGCTCGTCCCAGAACCGGGGATGCCGGTGCAGGGTGTACGGGGAGATGAGGATGTCAGCCCCCGCCGGCACGTGGTACCCGCCGATCTGGTCGGCCTGCTGGGCCTTGCGGGGCAGGAGCCAGACCGGCGGGTAGAGCCGGATGGCCTCCTCCACCACCATCGCCGTGAACCGCAGCCGGTGCAGGTCCTCGTACCCGGGCAGCCGGTCGCCCAGCACCGTCACGGCCTCCTCGCGGACCCGCTGCCGGATCTCCGGATGCCGGTCGAGCAGGTGCAGGCTCCAGCCCAGCGTGCTGGCCGTCGTCTCGTGCCCGGCCAGCAGCAGCGTGACCAACTCGTCGCGCAGCCGCTGCCGGGCCACCCGCGGGTCCTTCTCCAGCCGGGTCGAGATGATCAGACGCGAGAGCACGTCGTCCCGACCGTCCACGTTCCGGCCCCGGCCGGCGACGAGTTCGTCGACGACCTGCTGGAGGTGGCGGCGGGCGCGCCGGAACCGCAGCTGCCGGGGCAGCGGGATCCACGGCGGCACGGCACTCAGCGTCTCCAGCTCGAACATCGCCTGGTCCTGCACGGCGGCGAACGAGCCGCCGACGCCGTGGAAGCCGCTCAGCTCGGCGTCGAGCAGGGTCCGGCCGAGCACCCCCAGGGTCAGCGTGGTCATCTCCTCAAGCACGTCGACCGGAGGTCCGCCGGCCCGCGCCACCAGCCGCTCGACCAGCAGCGCGGCCTCCTCGCCGATCACCCCGGCGTACTGGGCGAGCCGTCCCTTCTGGAACGCCGGCTGGATCACCTTGCGCTGCTTGCGCCACAGCTCACCCTCGCTGGTGAGCAGGCCGTCACCGAGCGCCCGGCGGGCGTGCACCAGGCCGATGCCCTTCTGGTAGTTGGCGCTGTTGTCGGACAGGACGTGCTTGGCGTGGTCGGGGTGGTTGAAGAAGTAGAGCTGCTTGGGACCGACCGGCAGCCGGGCGGCGTCGCCGTACCGCTCTGCCGCCAGGGTCATCATCCGCAGCCGGTCCCGGCCCATCAGGACCAGCATTTGCAGGCCGGCGGAGCGGGGCGGGCCCGGCGGCGTGCGCCGGGCCCCTTCCTCGATCGTCGTCATGCCGCCTCACTCCGCTCCCGCTCGACCTGACGGAACCGCCCGGAGAGGAAGAGCAGTGCCTCCCCGTCCGCCCGGCGCTCCAGCGAGAGCAGCCGGCCGAGGAAGATGGTGTGGTCGCCGCCGTCGTAGGAACGCCACACCTCGCACTCGAAGTGGGCGAGTGCGCCGCTGATCAGCGGCACACCCGTCGTCGCGCCCGGGCGCCAGTCGACCTGGTCGAACTGCTCACCACCGAGCGGTCGCCGCCCGTCGGCGAAGTAGCGGGCCACCGTCTCCTGGTCGTCGGTCAGCACCGACACCCCGAACTCCCGGGTCTCGGAGAGGCAGGCGTGCATCACCGCGTTCCGGTCGACGCACACCAGCACCAGCGGCGGATCGAGCGACACCGAGGTGAACGAGTTGGCGGTCATTCCGTGCGGGGTGGCGCCGCCGACGGTCACCACCGTGACGCCGGTGGCGAAGGCGCCGTACGCCCGCCGCAGTGCCGTCACGTCGGAGGTCTCGGCGGTGAGTGTTCGCTGTACGTCCACGACGTCTCCTTCTCGCGCCGTCAGGAGCGCCGCGCCGAGGTGTACGGCGCGAGCGCCGTCACCAGTGCCTCCGGCACCCTCGCCGGCGCGGTGCGGGTGTTCGGGCCGCGCATGCAGGCGATGCGCTGCCGGCCCCGGGCCACCAGCGTCTCGCCGCCGTCCCGGTCGAGCTTGACGTAGTCGAAGCTGAACTCGAGCTGGGTCTGCGCCAGCTCCTCCAGGCGCATCCGGATTGACAACTCGTCGAACGCCGTGATCTCCGCGAAGAACTCGCAGTCGACGCGCAGGGTGAACAGCTTCAGGTCGTCGCGTACGTCGGCCAGCACGTCCGGCGCCCGCTCCTTCAGGAACATCTCCCGGCAGCGCCCCTGCCAGCGCAGGTAGTTGACGTAGTACACGTTGCCGACGAGGTTGGTCTCCTCGAAACCCACCGTGTGCAGGTACTCGAAGTACTTGTCCATCGACTAGGCCCGTCCTTCCGTGAGGATCGCGAACGCCATCGGCTCAGGCAGGTCCCGCACGGTCGTGACGAGCGTGGCGATCCGCAGGTCGCCGGAGGCGAAGACCAGCCAGCCGGCCCGGTCCGAAGGCACCGCAGCCAGCGGCGCCCGGTGCGACAGCCCCGCCTTGCGCAGGCACTCGATCGCCGCCCACACCCGCGTGGCCGCCGCGTCCAGGGACTCACCGCCGTCGGCGGCGCAGAGCCGGGCGAGGTCGACGTGCGCGCCGAGAAGCCCGTGCCAGACCGACTCCTCCCGGGCCCGTACCGCCTCCACGTCGCAGGCGAGCGGTCCGGTCCCCACCACGCACAGCGTCAGGTTCTCGCTGTGCGCGGCCGACAGGGACCGCCCGTCTGCCAGCTCGGGGCGGCCGTCCGGCCGGTACGCCACCTCGACCGGTCCGCCCGCCGCCCGGCCGGCAGCCAGGGCGGTGCGGGCCCGCCGCCTGCGGGTCTCGTCCGCCGTGCTCTGCCCGGCCTGCCCGCCACGCCCGGACGGCTCCGCCGGGCCCGGCTCGACGGCGACCGCCACGGCACCGCCGACCAGGTCGCCGACGGCCCGCTCCAGGTAGGACCCGAGCAGCGGTGCCGCCCACGGTCCGCGGCCGTCCCTCTTGCGCACCGCCCGCAACCGCAGGCCCTCCCACCGCTCCACGACCGCACCGTCGGCGGCGCGCAGCGCGATGTCGTACACGTAGGTGTCGCCGTCACGGCTGCGCTCCTCGGCGCAGTAGCGCAGCTCCTCCGCCTCGGTGAGGCGGCTCCCCGCCGGGTGCAGCCGTTCGATCCCGGCCGGCAGCAGCGTCGCGTCGGGGACGCAGACCTGGTTGCCGTGCATGAGGGCGTCCCGTACGCCGGGGTCGCCGAGGAGCAGGGTGGCCGGCAGGTAGTCGGCGAACCACCGGGTCTGCGGCGCCGTGACGACGTCGGCGTCGACGTGCCGGGCGGCCGAACGGTGGTAGCGGCGCAGCCGCTGGAACCGTCCACCCTGGAACAGGATGTCGCCGTACAGGTCGGTGGCGGGCTCCAGCGGCACGCTCGGCAGCCCGGCGGGCACCTGTTCGGGCGGGCCCGCCGGCGGTCGCGCCCCGGTGAAGTGCAGCCGCGCCCGGAAGTGCGCGGCGCTGAACTCCGTCTCGGCGCTGTAGATGACCGCGTCCACGACCCCGTCGTCGACCACGAGGGTGGCGACCCGGATGGTGGTGCTGCCGTCCGGCGGCACCACGACGGGCCGCAGGAACTCGGCCCGCTCGACCACCGGCGTGTCGGTCCGTCCGGTCAGCGCGGCGGCGACCTGGGCCATCGCCTCCATCCCGAACACCGCCGGGAACAGCAGGTTGCCGTCCAGCCGGTGGTGGTCCAGGTAGAGGTCGGTGACCGGCTTGAGTTCGGCCTCGGTGACCAGCTCGACACCGTGGTAGCGCACGAGCGGCCGGTCCACGAACCGCAGCAGCGGCAGCTCCGGAAGGTCCATCCGCACCGTGTCGATGCCCTCGGTCCGCCCGCTGACCACCACGACGGACGGTGCCTGCGGATCGGCGAGCAGGCGTCGGAGCATCGCCACCCCCTGGTCGGGGGTAACCGGGGTGATCCCGTCACGGGTGAGCGCCTCGACCACGGACAACCGCTCACCCATGCCGACACCGGACCACACCGACCACTCGAGGCAGAGGCTGCGGCAGTGCGGGTGGCGTCGGCCGAAGTCGACGGTCAGCTCGGCCAGCCAGTCGTTGGCCGTGGCGTAGTGCGCCTCGCCGCGCAGGCCCGCCCGGCCGATGATGCTGCCGAACGTCACCAACAGGCGCAGCCGGTCGCCGTCGACCGCGTCGAGCACGGCGCGCAGGCCGTCGACCTTCGGCGCGAACGTGCGGCGGAACACGTCCATG
Source organism: Micromonospora sp. NPDC047812 (assembly GCF_040704175.1). NCBI lineage: Bacteria > Bacillati > Actinomycetota > Actinomycetes > Micromonosporales > Micromonosporaceae > Micromonospora > Micromonospora sp. NPDC047812. The sequence goes on from NZ_JBEYRY010000009.1 coordinate 38,330, forward strand.
GTGAGACCGGTCAACGCCGCCGGCTCGTTGCGGCCCGCGCCGTGCAGCACCGCGGTGACCGGCCCCAGCTCGGCGACGAGCCCGTCGACGGCCTGCCGCACCTGCTGCGGGTCGGCCACGTCGGCCCGGGCGTAGCGCACCCGCACGCCGGCGTCCGCCATCCGCTTGAGGTTCGCGGCCAGCTCGTCGTCCTGGGCGGGGTCGGAGCGGCCGAGCACGGCGAGGCTGGCGCCGCTGTCGACGGCCATCGCCAGGGCGCACTCCGCGGTGATGCCCTTGCCGCCGCCGGTGACCAGCAGCAGGTCCTCGGCGCCCAGCGGCTGCCGCGTCTCGGCCGGCCGCACCGGCAGCCCGCGCAGGGTGGGCACCTGGCGCCGCCCGGCGGCGTCGTGACGCACCTCGGCGAAGCCGTCGGTGGCGGCGACCTCCGCCGTCACCCGAGCCACGGCCTCCGGCACCGGCGGGGTGTGCACGATGGTGGTCCGCAGGTGCGGCGCCTCCAGCCGTAGCGTCTTGGCCAGTCCGGCCGCGCCGGGGCCCTGCTGGACGAGGACGAAGCGGGTGCCGGGGGCGGCGGCCGCCGCCGCCTGCGCGCCGCGCAGGGCCAGTTCCAGATCGGCTTCCGCACACCGCTCCGGCAGGCACACCAGCACCCCCGCGCCGACGCCGGCGCCCTGCAGGGAGGCGCGCAGCGGCTCCGCGATGGGGTGCCCGGCAGGGGCGAACAACTGCCAGGCACCGTCGGCCTCCGCCCCGGCGACGACCGGCGGCGGCGCGTCGTCGAGTTCGACCGACCAGGCCCGGCACCAGTCGGCGACGCCGTGCACGATGCTCGGGCCGGACGCGTCGGTGTCCCGACCGGTCCGGGCGAGCTGCTCCAGGGCCTCGGCGAGCTGCCCGACGGTGGCCGTCGCGAAGTTGGTCGGGGTCTGCGCGGCCGGCACGCCGAGCTGCTGCGCCGCCTGGTTGACCAGCTGGCCGACGGTGATCGAGCTGAGATGCAGGTCGTCGAGGAGTTGGCTGCCGTCGTGCACCATCTCCAGCGGCAGCTCGGCCCGCTCGGCGGCCAACCGGCGCAGCAGTTGCAGGCTCGACTCGCCGACCGGCTGCTCCGGCTCCGGCTGCGGCCCGTTCGCGGCCGACGGACCCGCCACCCGGACACCGGCGCCCTTGGGCAGCCTCACCACCGGGGCTGACTCGCAGGGGCTGGCGAAGAAGCGGAAGTTCTGGCCCACCTCGAGCGGCCGGACCAGCCGGTCGTGGAAGAGGGTGCCCGCCACGCCGCCGGCGCCGACGACGTACGCGGCCGCCGCGACACGCAGCAGGCCCGCCAGCGACTCGTCGTCGGTGTTGAGCGCCACCGCCGGCAGGTCGGTGCCGGCCGACGCGAGGCCGGAGAGCACCTGCCCCGGACCGACCTCGACGAACAGGTCGACCTCCTTGGCCGCCAACGCGACAGCCTGGCTGAACAGCACCGGATCGGTGATCTGGCGGCGCAGCAGGGCGGAGACGTCGGTGTCGTGGGCGAGCGGTTCGCCGGTGACGGTGGAGACGACCCGCCGGGTGACGGGCCCGAACCGCTCCCCCGCCAGCGCCTCGAGGAAGGCGTCCGCGGCCGGCTCGACCAGCGGGGAGTGGAACGCGTGCGACACCGACAGCCGCGTGGTCCGCAGGCCGGCGGAGCGGGCCCGCCCGCAGGCGTCCTCCACCGCGGCCTCCGAGCCGGCGATCACGGTCTGCTCCGGCCCGTTGTACGCGGCGATCACCACGGACAGGCCGGCGATCAGCCCGGCCACCCGCTCCGGCGGGGCGCCGATGTTGGCCATCGTGCCGGAGGCGCTGTGCTCCCCCATGGTCCGGCCGCGCACGCCGGCGACCCGGAGCAGTGCCTCCTCGTCGAGCACGCCGGCCCAGTGCAGGGCGGCGATCTCGCCGAGGCTGTGCCCGACCGCGACGGTCGCGTCGAGGTTGAGCAGCGACAGCGCCCGCAGGCCGGCCAGCGAACCGGTGACGATCCGCGGCTGGGCCACCGCGGTGGCGACCATGTCGCCGGTGCGCGGCAGCGCCGCCCGCTGGTACACCTCCTCCACGTCGGCGAACCGGCGGCGCAGCGCACCGCCCGAGGTGCCCTTGCCGGACCCCTGCCCGGGGAAGAGGAAGCCGATGCGGCCCGGGCCGCTCACGTGGCCCAGGAAGCAGCGGCCGTCGGAGGAGAACAGGCGCACCTCGCCGGCGTCGAGGGCGTCGCAGATCCGGCGCAGCTGCCGCTCGGCGTCCTCCGGCGAGGAGACCACCACGCCCGCCCGGTACGGCAGGTCGCGCAGCTCCCGGTGCAGGGTGGCGGCGAGGTCGCCCAGCTGGGCGTACGACACCGTGGGCGCGAACTCGACGAGGCGCTGCAACCGCTCGCGCAGCTCCTGCGGGCTGCTCCCGTCGACAAGCAGGAGCTCCACGTCCTGCACCGAGGCGGCGAGGTTGCGGAAACGGCTGTCCAGCCGGGACGAGCGACGGGGCTGCCCGTTCTCCAGCACGATGTGGGTGTTGATGCCGCCGAAGCCCATCGCCGTCACGCCGGCGCGGACCGGCAGGTCGCGCGGCCAGGCCTCGGCCTTGCGCAGGGCCCGCAGCGCGGACTGCTCGGCGGTGAGGATCTCGTGCGGGTCGACGCAGCCGATGGTGGGCGGCAGGATCTCGTGGTGCACCGCCATCGCGGCCTTGATCAGGCCGGCGACGCCGGCCGCCGCCTTGGTGTGCCCGATCATGCCCTTGATGGAGCTGATCGCGGCCTGCGGGGAGTTCGCGTCGGCGGTGCGCCGGGCCAGCGACAGCGCCTGGAGCTCGGTGGCGTCGCCGACCGCCGTGCCGGTGCCGTGGCCCTCGAAGAGCCCGACGGTCTCGATGCCGAACCCGGCCCGTTCGTACGCCCGGCGCAGGGCCAGCTGGTAGCCGGCGACCTCGGGCCGGGTGATGCCGCCCTTGCCGTCGGAGGAGATGCCCCAGCCCGCGATGGTGGCGTAGACGCGGTGGCCCGCCTGGCGGGCCTCGGACTCGCGCATCAGGACCACCATGCCGCAGCCCTCGCCGGGCCAGAACCCGTTCGAACCGCGGTCGTAGACCCGCATCTCGCCGCGCGCCAGCGCGCCGGTCTTGGCGAAGCCGATGATCTCGAAGGGGTCGATGGACAGGTCGACCCCGCCGGCGACCGCCACGTCGACCTCGCCGTCGGAGAGGGCCTTGCACGCGGTGGCGACGGAGAGCAGGGACGAGGAGCAGGCGCCGTCGACGGTGTAGCCGCCGCCCTTGAAGTCGAAGTGGTTGCAGATGCGCCCGGCGATGGTGTTGGACAGCCCACCCGCGAGGGTGTCCTCGTCGACCTCCGGGAACGGGCCCTTGAAGGTCGCCTCGAAGTCGTCGAGGAACGTGGTGAGCTGGTCGTCGTCCCAGTCCTGCTCCTTGAGCGCGGCGGCGACCATCCGGCGCACGTACGGCCAGCGCAGCCGCAGCTGGTTGGCCCGGGAGAACTCGCCGGTCAGCGTGTTGCCGACGACCACGCCGGTGCGCTCGCGGGGCAGTCCCTCCGCCATCGGGAAGCCGGCGTCGGCCAGCGCCATGGCCGCCATGTCGAGGGCGAGCCAGTGGGTGAGGTCGGTGGAGCGGTAGGTGCTACCGGCGACCTTGTACGCGATGCGGTCGAACTCGTAGCCCTCGATGACCGCCGCGTTGCGGGCGTAGAAACGGTCGGGCGTGGCGGGGTCGGGGTCGTAGTAGTCGTCCAGTCGCATCCGTTCTTCGGGCAGTCGCCGGAAGGCTCGGCGTCCGGCGACGGCGTTCTCCCACAGTTCCCGCGGGGATGTGGCATCCGGGTAGCGGCACGCCATCCCCACGACAGCGATCCTGGTCACGAGGTTTCTCCGTTGTCGCGCGTAATGGTGGACCGCCGGGGCATGGACTCGCTCGGGACTCGGGGCGTCACGCTCAGCACCACCCCTCGAATTCCGCGGCGATGGCACGTCGCCACCGCTCGTAGGCGGGTTCCGCTCCGTGTGGTTCGGCGGGCACGGTGACGTCGGTGGCCTTCGCCGCCTCGGCGGTCGACACGCCGCAGAACACCTGGGTGGCGATCTCGTTGTGCGGAACGACCAGACCCGCTCGTACCCGGGCCCCGGCCGCGAAGGCACTGCCCTGGGCGAGGTCCACGCGGTAGTCGCCGGCGCGGTCGCGGAAGCGGCGCAGGTCCGCCTCGGTGGCTCCCCCGGCATAGGTGGCGGCGAGGCCGGCCCCGGCGTACAGGTCGGCCCGCCGGTGCGCCGGAAAGGCGCCGAAGATCTCCGTCACCCGGTCCACGTCGGTGCCGCCGACGAACCACGTGGCCCGGCCGATGCCCTGGTCGATGACCCGGTCGGCGTACCCCTGCGGGCCGTCGGCCGGCCACGGGAACCGCGGGTGGCGGTACTGCCCGTACACGTACCGGTCGGTGTGGAAGTACGCCTGGTGGAAGCCGTAGCCGTCGAGCACCAGCCAGCGCAGCAGCGGATCCGGGGCGTGCAACCGGCCCCAGCGCATCCGGGGCACCCGGGCCATCGCCCAGCCGACGCCCACGTAGATCATGTAGACGTGCGCGTCGCCCCGGCCCGCGAGCAGGTTCGCCACGTGCCGGGGGCGGCCCGGCCGCAGCGCGTCCCGGACGGCGAAGCCCATCCCGGCGCCCTCGTACGCGAAGCCACGAAAACGCGTCGGCACCGTTTCCAGGCGACGTTCGGCGGCCGCCGCGGTCGGCGCCTCGGCGGCGTATCCGTAGCCGGTGAGAAATGAGGCGCCGACGTTTTCGAGCAGCGCCTTCGATTCCTCGTCCTTGACGTGGAATCCGCGTACGTCCATTTTGGTGTCGGAGATATCTGGCGTCAGGATTCTGCGCCGCAGATCACGCAGGCTCTGCATCGCACGTTCCCCCAAAGGGTCGGTGTTTCCGTCGAACAGGGATGGACATCTGTTTTGATGATGACAAGCGCGCGATGAGTTGATTTCTTCAAATTTGCGCATTCATCGCAACTATTCGAAACGTTCACGTCCGCCCCGGACTCCGTGGGTCCACGGCGTCCGGGGCGGCACGGCGCCGCCCCGGCGGGCGACGCGGGCGGGCTCAGTGGTCGTGACCGACGCCGGCCGGCTCGAAGTGCGCGCGGACGTTGCGCCGCCAGAGCTCGTACGCCGGCAGCCGCCCGGCCGGCTCCGCGCGGACCGCCACGTCGTCGGCGAGGGCCGCGGCGGCGGCCACCGAGCACCCGCCGAGCGCGTGCATGGCCGCCTCGCTGTGCGCCGGCACGTGCCCGGCGTGGCTGCGGGCCTTGGCGGCGAAGACCGCGCCCTGGGCCAGGTCCGGCGCGCAACCGCCGGCCTCGGCGCGCAGCGCCACGAGCGCCTCGGCGTCGGCGCCGCCGGCGAAGGTGGCGGCGAGCCCCACCCCGCTCCACAGGTCACCGTGCCGGTCGGCGGCGAAGGCCCGCACGGCCCCGGCCACCTCCGCGGTGCGGGCGCCGTGGATGAACCACAGCGCCCGCCCGAGGCCCTGGTCGGTGGCCCGCGCGAAGTAGTCCCCGTGCCCCTGCCACGGGTACGCCGCCAGGCGCTCCTGCCGGGTCACCCACCGGTCGAGGTCGAAGTAGGCCCGGTCGAACCCGTAGCCGTCCACGGCCAGCCAGGTCATCGTCGGGTGGTACGGGGAGCCCGTGAGATCGGGCACCACGTGCCGCCAGAGGGGCCGCGGCAGGCGCGCCATGGCGAACCCGATGCCGATGTAGGCGAGGAAGAGGTGGGGCGCGCCCGGCCCCCGCAGCAGATCGCGGGTGCGGGTGCCGCGCCGGGGCCCCATGACGTCGAGGATGGTGCAGGCCATCGTGGCGCCCTCGTAGGCGAAGCCGAGCAGTTCCCGGTCGACGAGGGCGAGCCGGCGCTCGAGCTCCCACGGGTCGCGGGTGTCGATGCCCCACTCGAACCCGCAGACCACCGACTGCGGAACCGCCTCCAGCCGGCGGGTGACCTCCGTGGTGGGGCCGGGGAAGCCCCGACGCGCGAAGGTCACGTCCGCGAGCGTCGGCGCCATCAGCAGTCGACGTACGGAGCCCAGTACCGTCGGCATGGCAGATCCCCCTGTCGGTACGACGACCGCCGGCCCCGGCCGGCGGTGACTTCATCGTCGCCGCGCGCCGACCGGGGCCGCCTCTTCCGCTGTGCGCTCATCCGCCGCCGCGGGCTGCCGCGCGGGCCGTCACCAGCCGTTGCGGCGCCGGGGTGGTCGCCGTCCGGGCCGGGTCACGGGCCCTCGACGGGGCCCGCCCCGCGCCGTGGCCGCAGGAACATCAACAGCAGGGCCACCCCGACGAGACCCAGGTCCAGCAGGAGGAGCACGCCGTTGATGCCGTCGATGCGCGCGTGGTCGTGCCCGGCGCTCGCGGCCGGGTCGTCGATCGGCGCGGCGACGGGGCCGGCCGGGACGGCGCCGGGGGTCACGGTGAAGCCGGCCAGGCCGGCGACCTGCCGACCGTCGGGCAGCCCGGCGCGGTAGGCGACCCGGTAGGCGCCCGGGCCGGCGTCGCGCACCGGCACGACCAGGCGGCCGTCGCGGACGGCCGGTCTCCCGGTCGAGACGGTCGCCCCGGTCGGTCCCGTGACGGCCAGGTGCACGTTCTCGGCCGACTCGGCGCCGCCGAGCGTGAGCGTCACCTCGGCGGGCGCGGTCCCGACGACCGACCCGTCGCCCGGGTCCAGCACCAGTCTCCGGCTCGCGGCCGGGCTGCCGAAGACGAGCAGCGCCAGGACCGACAGCACGACACCGGCCGCCACGACGATCGCCGCCCGCTGCACCGCCCCGACCGACGTCGCCGGTGCGGGCGGTTCGGGCCGGCGGGCGTCCACGGTGGTCACGAGGGCTGCGCCGCGGCCTCGGGCTGCCGGCAGCTGCACCACATCTGCTCCGCCTCCGCCACCGAGGGCCGCAGGTGCAGGTACATCGCGATCACCATCGGCACGAAGACGACCGTGTTGTAGAACAGGTGCAACTCGACCCGGGGGATCACGACCTGCAGCAGGCTGGTGGGCACGGGGCTGTCGAACAGGTGCCGGCCGGTCTGCGCCTGCAACAGCAGCAGCAGGTGCTCGATGTGGTGCCAGAACTGGATCGCCAGGGCGGTGGTCCACCAGCCCCGGCTACGCCCGACGAAGCCGGGCCGCAGCATCCACATCCCCACGAGCATCACGATCGCGTAGCCGTAGTGCAGCCACTCCGAGCTGACGAGCCACGGGAACGGCATGCCGAGCACCCCGCGCGCCTCCGGCCGCGACCAGCCCAGACCCCAGATCTGGTACGCCTGCACCAGGTGCTCGGCCCAGTGCGCCAGCACGATCAGGAGAAAGAGGTTCAGCGCCGTCCGGTGGTGCGCTCCGTTCAGGGTCGCCCAACGCCCGGACGCGCCGGGCAGGGTCGTCTGGTTGCTGGTCACGTTTCCTCCTCGAAGGGTGACGGGCGCACGAGAGCGCCTCACCTTCACCCAGCGTGTCGACCCGGACACGCGCAAACGCCTCCGATGTTGCTCAGTCCGGGTCGGGAATCCGTCAGACCGGCTCCGGCGAGCTGGCGGGGGCGTACCACGCGCCGACCCGGCGGGCCGCCGCGAAGCTGGCCCAGGCGACCGCGTCGACCAGGGCCGCGTCGCCCGGCCGGTGGCGGCGGAACTCCGTGACCACCTCCTCGTCGACCTGGTAGGAGGCGAACGCGGTCAGCAGGGCCAGGCGACCGGCGGCCCGCTCCGCCTCGGGCAGCGGCGCGATCAGCCGTTCGCACCACTGTCGGCTCAGGCCGGTCTCCTCCCCCCGCCAGACGTCGAGGCGCTCCGCGAGCAGCTCCCGGACGGCCGGCGGAACGGCCCGCTCGCCGGCCGCCTCGAACGCCGCGTACGCGCGGGCCATCGCCCCGGCCACGTGCGGGCTGCCCGCCGCCCAGCCGGCCTCCGCCGGCAGCGGCGCCGGCGGCAGCAGCCCCACCGAGCGGCCCGGCGCCCGGGGGTCGCGCAGCGTCCCCTGCATGATCCAGCCGATGCCCCGCTTCAGGCGCCGCCGTGCCCGTGGCGCCAGCCCCGGCGGGAGCAGGAAGTTGGGGAGGAAGACGTTGACCACACGGGCGATGTAGTGGAACCCCACGACCACGCCGACCAGCTCCGGGCGGTCCCGCTCCGGGAACGGCAGGACCGGCCGTGAGGTCCGCGGCTGGTGCGCCGTACGGGCCCACTCGGCCGCGTCGCGGATGCGCCGGTCGGTGATCTCGGCGAGCCGGTCGGCCACGATCGCCTCCGCGTCGTGCTCGGTCGACAGCTCGTAGAGCCCGACGCTGTGCATGTCCACGCAGTACGGGCAGATGTTCGCCACCGACACGGCGGCGGCCACCGCCTCCTTGATCGCCCGGTCCAGGGGCTCCGTCGGCAGCAGCGGCTCCCGCATGACCATCCAGTACGCGGCCAGCACCTCCGGCGACGGGGAGTGCAGCTGCGCGGGCGGCACGACGAGCTGCATCTCCTGCGCGACCTGCGCGTACACGGTCTCCACCAGCCCCCGTGCGGCTCCCGGCGGGACCGGCGTGACGTAGTTGACCTGGCGCTGGACCACCGACGAGGCCACCCGACGAGCGATCATGATCTGCCTCCTGCTCCGCGCCGCCCCGTCGGACGGTCACGACGGCGGCTCCCGACGACTGCGGCACTGCCAGTATTGGGAGTCCGGCGGCCCGGACAACGCGGTCGGCACCGGTTGAGCACCTTCGGAGAAGGCCCCGCCAGCGGGGCCTGCCGATGATGGCGACGACCCCAGTCCCCCACCCGCGGGAGTCGCGATGCTGGTTCTGGTAACCGGTGGCACCGGATTCATCGGCTCCCACTCGACGGCCGCCATCCTCGATGGCGGCCACCGCGTCCGGATGCTCGTGCGTGACCCGTCCCGCGCCCGCCGGGTGCTGACCGCGCTGGGCGCCCACGCCGAGCGGGTCGAGCTGGTCACCGGCGACGTCACCGATCCCGCCGCCGTGGCCCGGGCCGCCGACGGCTGCGCCGCCGCGCTGCACGCCGCCGGCGTCTACAGCTTCGACTCCCGGGACCGGGCGCGGATGACGGCGGTCAACCTGCGCGGCACCGAGGTGGTGCTCGGGGCGGCGCGGGCGGCGGGCCTCGACCCGATCGTGCACGTCTCCACCTTCGGGGCGCTGCTGCCGGCCGGGCGGTCGCCGCTGACCGTCGACTCGCCGGTCGGCGCGCCCCGGGAGGCCTACCTGCGCAGCAAGGCCGCCGCCGAGCGCGTCGCCCGCCGGCACCAGGACGACGGCGCGCCGGTGGTCGTCACCTACCCGCTGGCCTCGCTCGGGCCCGACGACCCCCACCTGGGCGACCAGACGACGCGGGTACGCAACGTGCTGCGCGGACTCATGCCGCTGTGGCCGACCGGCGGCTTCCCCGTCGGCGACGTGCGGGACGTGGCCCGGCTGCACGCGGCGGTGCTCGAACCCGGACGCGGTCCCCGCCGCTTCCCGGCCCCCGGCCGCTACGTCACGACGCGCGAGTTCGTCGACGCGCTGCGGCGGGTCACCGGACGGACCCTGCCCACCCTGCGGCTGCCGGCCCGCGCCCTGCTGCCGATGGGCCACCTGGTCAGCGCGGCGCAGCGGCTGTCGCCCGTGCACCTGCCCGCCGAGCACGGCGCCATCTACCTCTGCGCCACCGCCCGCCCGATGGACGCCACGCCCACCGAGGAGCTGCTCGGGCCGACGAGCCGGTCGCTCGACGAGACGATGACCGACACCGTGCGCTGGCTGCACCGCACCGGGCGGCTGAGCCGGCGCCAGGCCGGGCTCGCCGCGCTCCCGGCGACCGCCGCGCCGCGCCGGGCCGCCAACCCGCGCTGACCCGCCCGACCCGCCGCGCGGACGGGTCGCCGCAGCCGGCGTCGCCGCAGAGGCGACTCCGGGTGACCCGGGCACCGGTCGACGTGGGCCCGCACACTGTGCGTGACGCGCTGCCACGCACAGTTTTCGCTGGCCTTTCCCGGCCGCCGGTGATCGGCCTCAGCAAAACAGGAGGTGCGTCCCAGCTGCGTCGGTAGCCAGGATTATGCAGAACTTCGCGCACCATCCGCGCCGCACGGAGTAATTCCGGGCGACCACCATTTCACCCCTTGCTTCCGTCGCCATTACCGGCGCTGGCAAAGGCTGCCCGAAAACGATTCGGCGGGACTAGATACCGACGCGCCCGCCCCCAGAAGGAGGTAGCGCCGTGCAACCGGAAACACCCGAGGAACAGCGGGCGCGCGTGCTGACGCTGGAGGCGTTCGCCGACACCATCATCCCCGGGACGAAGCGGTCCGCCGACGACCGGGCGATCGCCGGCGTCTCGCCCGACGGCGGCGCGGTCGAGTCGGGGGCGCTGGCCCTGATGGAGGACCCCGCCGGCGGGGTGTCGATGATGCTGGGCACGCTCAGTGAGGCCCTCAACGCGCACGCGACCGGGTACGCCGAGGCGAACGGCCTGACCCTCGACCCGGCGGTGCCGCCCTTCGTCGGCCTCGCCTTCGACCACCGCACCGCGCTGCTGAGCCACCTCCTCGCCCCGGACAACCCGGAGAAGGAGATGTGGGTGGGGCTCGCCCTGTTCAGCAACATGGCCTACGACAGCGCAGCCCACATGAACACGCGCGACGCCCTCGCCGCGGGGCACCCGGGGCTGCTGGCGATCGGCATCACCAGACCCGACGACGACGGACTGTGGCGGTTCCCCGAGTACTCGTACGGACGCCCGCTGTCGCGACCGCACCCGCACACCACCCCCACAGGGAGTCCGGCATGACCAGTGGCGCAAGCACCGACGTCGTGGTGATCGGCAGCGGCTTCGGCGGGGCGATCCCCGCGTACCACCTGGCCGCGGGCGGGGCGCGCGTGGTGGTCCTGGAGCGGGGACCGTGGCTGTCCAGCGAGGAGTTCGACCACGACTTCAAGCTCGGCTCGTCGTACACCCGGATCTTCGACTTCACCGTGGGCGACGGGATGAGCGTGCTCGGCGGCAACTGCGTCGGCGGCGGCAGCGTCGTCTACTTCGCCACCATGCCGCGCGCGCCCCGGTTCGTCTTCGAGCGGCAGGGCAGCATCGGTCGGCGGATGTGGCCGGCGGCCATCACCCGCGACACCCTCGACCCCTGGTACGACCGGGTCTGCGAGGCGCTCCCGATCACGATGCAGAGCTGGGACAAGGTGCCGTACGCCGGCGGCCTGTTCGCGGCGGCCTGCGCGCACGCCGGACGCACGGCCAATCCGGTGCCCTCCGCCGTGGACGTCGACAAGTGCACCAACTGCAACTGGATGATGGCCGGGTGCCGCTTCGACGCGAAGCGTTCCCTGCTGCTGAACTACCTGCCGGCGGCCCTGGCGCACGGCGCCGAGATCCGGCCGCTGCACGAGGTGCAGCACCTCTCCCGCACCGAGGACGGCGGCTACCGGGTGCACTACCGCGTCGTCGACGCGGAGGACTACCGGATCCTGCACGACAGCGGGACGATCGACGCCAAGATCGTGATCGTCGCGGCCGGGGCCGGCGCGACCCCGGTGATCCTGCAACGCTCGGAGCCCACCCTGGGCACGATGCCCACCGCCGTCGGCCGGTACTTCTCCGGCAACGGGGAGCGGCTCAACACGGCCGTCTTCGACGACGACCGGGTCCGGGAGGTGCTCGGCCTCAGCCGGCCCGACGGCCGGGGATACGACGCCAACCAGATCGGCCGCGGGCCCACGGTGGCGACCTGGGACCGGCTCGACGGCAACCTGCCCGAGTACGAGCGGTACTCGCTGGAGCAGCTCTTCTTCCCGCTGGGGCTGGGCACGATCCTCGCCCAGGTGCCCGACGCGGTGGGACCGAGCTGGTTCGGCCTGGCCAAGAAGGACATGCTGCGCCGCTGGCAGTCGTGGCTGACGCTGTTCACGATGTCGGAGGACGACAACGAGGGGGTCTTCGGGCCGCCGCCGGCCACCGGCAACGCGGACCGCATCTCCCAGCAGATGCTCGGCCGGGGTCCGCTGCGCTACCGGCCCACCGCCAACACGCTGCGCGGTTGGGCCGCCGCCGACGCGGACGCCCGGGACATCCTGGAGCGCGACGGGCTGGCCCGGGTGATGCCGTGGACCAACGACGTGGTGGGCGCGTACACGGTGCACCCGCTGTCGTCCTGCCGGATCGGCGACGACCCGGCGACGTCCGCCCTCGACGACCGGCACGAGCTGCGGCAGCACCCCGGCATCTTCGTCACCGACGGCTCGGCGGTGCCGGGAGCGCTCACCGTCAACCCGGCCCTCACCATCGCCGCGCTCGCCGAGCGGGCCGTGCCCGGCATCGTCCGCGCGGCGCAGGAGCGCGGCGTGCCGGTCACCTACCACGGCTCGCTGCCCGAGGGGACGGCCACCGCGGTACCCCAGGTCGTGCCCGGCTAGGACCACGACGGCCGGGGGCGCGCCCCGCCTCCGGCCCCCGGCCCGCCCGACCAGGAAGGAGACCGATGGGCAGGCGACTGGCTCGGGTGACGAGCCGCACGATGCTGACCCACGTCCGGCACGTGACGCCGGTCGCCCCGGACGCCGCCGACGGGCCCGTCGCCCGGGTCTACCGGCAGATGGTCGACGACTTCGGGGTCCTCGCGCCCCCGGTGCTGCTGCACTCCCCCGCCCCCGACGTGCTGCGCGCGTGCTGGCTCATGCTGCGCGAGACGCTGCTCGCCGAAGGGCTGGTCGGCCGCGACGCGAAGGAGGTGGTGGCCACCGCCGTCTCCGAGAGCAACCGGTGCCCGTACTGCGTGGAGGTGCACGGCGCGACGGCGGCCGGGCTGCTGGGCGACGCGGGCGGGTGGCTGGCGGCCGGGGTCGGCGGGATCGGCGACCGGCGGCTGCGGGCCCTGGCCGAGTGGGCCCGGCACAGCGGGGCCGACAGCCCGGCGCGCCGCCGTCCCCCGCCCTTCCCTGCCGAGCACGGGCCGGAGCTGATCGGCGTGGTGGTGGCCTTCCACTACCTCAACCGGATGGTGAGCGTCTTCCTCCAGGACTCCCCGTTGCCGCCCACGCCGGCCGGGATGCGCACCGGGGTCCGGCGCACGGCCGCCCGCATCATGGGGGCGCTGGCCCGCGCCGACCGGCCACCCGGTCGTTCCCTGGAGCTGCTGCCCCCCGCCCCGCCGGAGGCCGACCTGGCCTGGGCCGTCGGCCAGCCGCACGTGGCCGCCGCCTTCGCCCGCGCCGGCCAGGCGGTCCGCCGCCGCGGCGAGGACGCCCTGCCGGAGCACGTCCGGCGGCGGGTACTGGCTTGCCTTGCCGACGCCCCACCCCCGGAGCCGGGCGGCGGGCGGTGGGTCGACGCCGCCGTCGCCGAGCTGGCGCCGGCCGAGCGACCCGCCGCCCGGCTGGCGCTGCTGACCGCGCTCGCGCCGTACCGGGTCACCGACGCCGACGTCGCCGCCTGCCGTGCCGGCGGCGCCGACGACGCCACGCTGGTCGCGCTCACCGCCTGGGCGAGCCTGGCCGCGGCCCGCCGGATCGGGGCCCGGCTGTACGGGGACGGCCCCGCCCCGCCCCCGGCCGGCGTACCCGGCGCCGACCTCGCCGTCGGGGAGGAGGCCTCGCGTGCGGGCGAGTCCTGATCCGGGGCCGGCCGTCGACGCGGTGGAGACGCCGCCGCGGGCGAGGGCCGGCAACCCGTGGGCGGCACTGCTGGTGCTGTGCCTCGGCAACTTCCTGATCCTGCTCGACACGAGCATCGTCAACACGGCCGTGCCCGACATGATGCGGTCGCTGGACACCGGCATCGACAGCATGCTGTGGGTGCTGAACGGTTACCTGCTGGCCCTGGCGTCCCTGCTCATCGTCGCCGGGCGCCTCGGCGACCTGTTCGGTCCGCGTACCGTCTTCATGGCCGGCATGGCGGTGTTCGCGGTGGCCTCGGTGCTCTGCGGGGCGGCCCAGTCCCCGGGGCAGCTCATCGGCGCGCGGGTGGTGCAGGGCGTGGGCGCCGCGGCGCTGCTGCCGCAGGCGCTGGTCCTCATCTCCGGCATCTTCCCGGCCGCCCGGCGCGGCGCCGCCTTCGGCATCTTCACCGCCGTCGCCGGCGTGGCCGCCGTCAGCGGACCCACCCTCGGCGGGCTCGTCATCACCCGGTTCGGCTGGGAGTGGATCTTCTACCTGAACGTGCCCCTCAGCGTGGCGGGCATCGCCCTGGCCTGGTGGCTCGTCCCCGACCTGCGCACCCGCCGGCCGCGCCACCTCGACGTGCCCGGCGTGCTCCTGGCCACCGCCGCGCTGGTGGGCCTCATGTACGCCCTCATCGAGGGCGAACGGCACGACTGGGGCACGGTACGCGGGCCCGTGAGCATCCCGGCGATCCTGGCCGCCTCGGCGGTGTGCGCGGTGGTGTTCGCGCTGCGCGAGCGCCGGCAGCGGGAGCCGCTCGTCCCGCCCGGCCTGTTCCGCCTGCGCAACTTCGCCCCGGCGACCCTGATCACGCTCGTCAGCTCGTTCGGGCTGTACGGCTTCCTGCTGGTCTTCGTGATCGAGACGCAGTCGCTGCTCGGCATGAGCCCGCTGGAGTCCGGTCTCGCCGCGCTGCCCTGGACGCTGGTGCTCAGCGCCGTCGCGCCGGTCGCCGGGCGGCTCACCGACCGCCTGGGCGGCCGGCGCCTGCTCGCGGGCGGGCTCACCGTGTACGCGCTCGGCGTGCTGGGCATGGCGGTGCTGGTCACGCCGCGCTCCACCGTCGGCACGTTCGTCGTACCGCTGATCGCCGTCGGCGTCGGCATGGGGGCGTCCATCGCGCCGACCACCACCGAGGCCATGCGCGAGGTGCCCGCCCGGTTGGCCGGCGCCGCCGCGGGCGTGCTCAACACCGCCCGCCAGGTCGGCGGCGCGCTCGGCGCGGCGGTCGTCGGGGCGGTGCTGCAACACCGGCTCGCCGACACCCTGCCGGAGGCGGCCCGCGCCCGGGCGGCGACGCTGCCTCCCGAGGCCCGGGCGGCCTTCCTGGACGGCTTCGGCGCCGCGGAGCAGGGCATCAGGCTGGGCGCCGGCCAGGCCGGCGGGTTCGTCGTGCCGGCGGGCACGCCGCCGGCGCTGGCCGACCGGTACGCGGCGCTGGCCACGGACGCCTTCAACGCCGCGTTCCTGCCCGCCGTCCGGCCGGCGCTGGCCGTGGTGGGGGGCGTCCTGCTGCTCGGCAGCCTGGTCGCGTTGCGGTTGCGCGCGCACCCGGCGGTGGAGGCCGCGCCCTCGGCACAGCGGGAGAAGACGCCCGCCCCACCCCCTGCCGATGATTGAGGCGGCGGCGCCGACGCGGCCGCCGATCCCTTTCTTTCCCCCGTCGACCATCGGGCGTGCAGCGCCGGCGACGTGCACTCGACACCCGCAGCGAGAGGATCAGCGCGTGACAGATCAGGATGTGTTCGCCGCACTGGAGGCCGAGGGCGACGACGTCGACCGCATGCTCGTCGACCTGGACGACGCGGGGTGGCGGACGGCCACCCCGGCCGAGGGCTGGACGGTCGCGCACCAGGTCGCGCACCTGGCCGCGACCTTCCGGATGGCCGGGCTGGCGGCCTCCCACCCGGACAAGTTCCGGGCCCTGACGGCCCGCCTGAGCGACGACTTCGACGCGAACGTGGACGCGGCGATGGCGCCCTATCTGGCCGAGGCGCCCGCGGCGCTGATCGACCGGTGGCGTACGGAGCGGGCCGCCGCGGAGAAGGCGCTCGCCGCCGTCGAGCCCGGGCAGTTGGTGCCCTGGCTCGTCCGGCCGCTCCCGGCGCCGGTGCTCGCCGCGGCCGGGATGATGGAGCTGTTCGGCCACGGCCAGGACATCGCCGACGCCCTCGGCGTACGCCGCGAGCGCACCGACCGGCTGCGCCACCTCGTCGAGTTCGCCGTGCGCACGTGGGACTTCGGCTACCAGGCGCGCGGTCTGCCCACTCCGGACGTCGTCCTGCGCTTCGAGATCACCGCGCCGTCGGGGGCGCTCTGGCGGTTCGGCCCGTCCGACGCCGAGCAGGTCGTCACCGGTCCCGCCGCCGACTTCTGCCTGCTGGTCACCCGGCGACGGCACCGCGCCGACCTGTCGGTGACGGCGGTGGGCGCCGAGGCCGAGCACTGGCTGGACATCGCCCAGGCGTACCGGGGGCCGGCCGGTCCCGGCCGGGCTCCCGGGCAGTTCGCCGACTCCTGACCGTCCATGGGGCGACCCGCGTACCCGACAGGGATCCCGGGCTCCGCCAGCGGTTGCCCCGTGTCGAAGGGGCCGTCCGTCGGACGGCCCCTTCGACACGGGGGGCGGGGCCCGCCGGTGTTCAGCCGACGACCTCCGCGCGGCGGCGGTCGTACCAGCACCCGGTTGCCCCGCTCCGGGCCAGCTGCGCGTCGCCGGGCCGGATCCAGGTGTCCCGGCGGCCGGCGCCCATCGGACGCACGGAGCGTGCGCCACTTCCGCGCGGGACCGGGCACGGCCGGCAGCCGCGGACGGGGCGTCACTGCCGGATCAGGACCTCCGGCAGCGGCTTGCGGACCAGGTCCGGCACCGTGGCGTCGGGCGCCGGATACCCCACCGGCATGACCAGGTACGCACGCTCCTCCGGCGGCCGTTCGCACACCTCGTTGAGGAAGCGCATCGGGCTCGGCGTGTGGGTCAGGGTGGCCAGGCCGGCGTGGTGCAGCGCAGTGATCAGCACGCCGACCGCGATGCCCACGGACTCCTTGACGTAGTAGGGCTTCGGGGACCGCGGGCCCTGGTGCACCTCGAACACCACGATCACGACCGGCGCCACCTCCAGGAAGGGCTTGTGCCAGTCCGTACCGATCGGGGCGATCGCCTCCAGCCACTGCGCCGGCGCGCGCCGGGCGTAGAACTCACGTTCCTCGGCCTCTGCGGCCTCCCGCAGCCGCCGCTTCCGGGCGGCGTCGGTGACCACGACGAACCGCCACGGTTGCAGGTTGGCGCCGCTCGGCGCGGTCGCCGCCGCGCGGACCGCCTCCTCGATCACCTCCATCGGCACCGGCTGGGGCGAGAAGTGTCGGATGGAACGTCTGGCGGCCATCCGGTCGGCGAAGGTACGCGCGCGACGCACCATGTCCCCCGCCCCCATCGGCGAGTCGGGTGCGAGGTCACCGGTCGTACGAACCATGAGCGCCTCCCCGGGCGATCGACGGATTCAGCATCGCCCAGCGGCGCGGGGCGCGTTTACGAAACCGTGCGGACTTCGACCGCCGAGCGGCGGACGCCACGCGAGCGGGGCGGTTCACCCGTCCGCCGGCGAGCCCTGGGCGGCGGGTACGGCGCCGAGCGGTCCCTCGGCTGCCTGGTCCTGGTCGGGCGCGGCGAGAAGCCGGGCCACCAGGGCGGCCAGCAGCGCGGTGCGCTCCGGCATCCTCGCGACGTCCACGTACTCGCCGCGGGCGTGCGGCAGGCCCCCCACCCCGCCCAGCCCGTCCAGGGTGGGCACGCCGAGCGCGCCGGTGAAGTTGGCGTCGGAGGCGCCCGGGGCGGCGACGCCGCGCACGGCAGGCAGCCCGAGCTCCGCCCCCACCGACTGCGCGATGCGCAGCAGCGATGCCGACACGGAGGCCGGCAGCGGGTACCGGTTGATCCCACCGCCGACCGTCAGCCGCGCGTCGGGCAGCCGGGGGGTCAGCTCGCGGACGAGTCGGTCCACCCGGTGCAGCTCCTCGCGGGTCCAGGCCCGCACGTCGACGCAGAGGACCGCGGACTCGGGGACGACATTCGTCATCGTGCCGGCGGAGAGGACCGTCGGGGTCACACTCGTCTCCCCCGCGGCGAAGGACTGCACCGCGAGGACGTGGTGCGCGAGCTCCACCCCGGCGTTGACGCCCCGGTGCGGCTCGACGCCGGCGTGTGCCGCCCGGCCCCGCACCGCGATCCGGTAGACGGAGCCGCCCTTGCGGGCGACCTTCAGATCGCCGCCCTCGGTGCTCGGCTCGCCGACCAGCACCGCCCCGGAGCGGCGGGCCTGCTCCTCGATGAGCGGTCGGGAGGTGCCGGATCCGCTCTCCTCGTCGCAGGTGAGCAGCAACCCCACCCGCGAGGTGTCCGGCAGCAGTTCCAGCGCGGTGAGCATCTGCACGATCCCGGCCTTCATGTCGCAGACGCCGGGCCCCGTGGCGGTGCTTCCGGTGATCGTGAAGGGCCAATCCCGGATGGTGCCCGCCGGCCAGACCGTGTCGTAGTGCCCGAGCAGCAGCACGCGCTGGTCGGGCGCCGCCCAGAGCAGGTGCGGCAGTCCGTCGAGGACCACCCGACGCCCCCGCCGGCCCAGCGCGGCGTCGCCCCACGCCTGGAGCAGCTCGGCGCAGGCGGTGAGTTCCGGGCCCGGACCCGGCGGCGACTCGCAGGTCACCAACCGGCGCAGACGCGCCGTCATCACCGCCGCCCGGGCCCGCGCCCCACGCCGAAATACATCGACATCCACCATGGTCTGATGGTGGCACCGCCGCCCCCGGCGACCACAGGGCACGATGCCGAGACCGCACGGACGCGGTGGTGCGGCGCCCAACACGACACCCTGGAAGACAGGGCGGAACGGCCGATCGCCCCGGTCTTGCGTCGGGGGCGCCGGCCGGCGGCGGTCAGGTCGGGAACCCGCCGGGGCCGAGGACCGCGACACCGGGCCGGCCACCGGCAGCGACGATCCGGGAGGCCGGAAACGGACTCGTCCGCCCCGCCGGGTACGGCGGGGCGGACGAGGACGGTACGCCCGGGCGGGACGGCGACGCCGCGCCACGGGATGTGTCAGCGGCTGCCTTCGAGCTGGCCGCGCAGCTTGCCCAGCGCGCGGGCGAGCAGTCGGGAGACGTGCATCTGGGAGACGCCGACCTGCGCGGCGATCTCGCTCTGGGTGAGGTTGCCGTAGAAGCGGAGGGTGAGGATCTTCTGCTCCCGCTCGTCGAGGGTGGCGAGGGCCGGGCCGAGGGCGACCCGCAGCTCCGCCAGCTCGTACTCGCTGTCCTCGGCGCCCAGGGTGTCGCCCAGCTCGGTGGCGCTGTCGCCGTCGCCGATGGGGGTGGACAGGGAGACCGCGTTGTAGGCGCGGGCGCCTTCGAGCCCCTCCAGGACCTCTTCCTCGGTGACGCCGAGGTGGGTGGCGATGTCGGCGACCGTCGGCGCGCGGTTGAGGGTCTGGGTGAGGGTGCCGTTGGCCTCGGAGATGCGCAGCCGCAGCTCCTGGAGGCGGCGCGGCACGCGGATGTTCCAGGTGCGGTCGCGGAAGTGACGCTTGATCTCACCGAGGATCGTCGGGATGGCGAAGCCGGCGAAGTCCACGCCCCGGGAGGCGTCGAACCGGTCCACGGCCTTGATCAGCCCGAGGGCCGCGGTCTGGGCCAGGTCCCCGTTGGGCTCGCCGCGCCCGCTGTAGCGGAAGGCGAGGTGGTGGGCCAGCGGCAGCCACGCCTCGATCACCCGCGCCCGCAGCGCCGGCCGGTCGGGGTGCCCCTCCGGCAGGGCGGCGAGGGCGGCGGTCAGCTCGCTCGCGCGGGTCTCGTCACCGGAGACCGTGGTGGCGGTGTCGGTGGTGGTGCTCGGCGCGGTCGTCGTGGTGATCATGCTGCCCTTCCTGTCCCACAGATGCGGCGACGCCGGGAACCGACGACCGCAGTGCCACCACCCTAGACCAACGGCCGCCGCCATATCAACCGAACGGCCGATGGATGAAAGCGACATAAGCTCCCGAAGGAGGCGCGAAGGGTGTGGCTCCCGCCACGCGCGGCCGGAGCCGCCGGCACCCAGGAGCCCGCCGGCCCCACCGTTCAGGAGGCCGGCGGCCCCACGTAGAGCCGGCTCACCGTCTCGGCGACGCAGACCGGCTTGCCGCCGGCGTCGCACTCCACGCTCGCGGCGGTGACCAGCTGCACCCCGCCGGCCACCGGGGACACCTCGGCGATGGTGGCGACGGCCCGGACCGCCGCGCCGACCCGCACCGGAGCGGGGAACCGCACCCGGTTCAGCCCGTAGTTGACCCCCATCCGCACGCCCCGCACCCGGTAGAGCCGGCCCACCAGCGCCGGCAGCAGGGACAGGGTCAGGAAGCCGTGCGCGATCGTGCCACCGTACGGGCCGGCGGCGGCCCGCTCCGGGTCGAGATGGATCCACTGGTGGTCGTCGGTGGCGTCGGCGAACAGGTCGACGCGCCCCTGCTCGATCCGCTGCCACGGCCCCGGGCCGAGGGTCTCCCCCACCGCCGCGGCCAGCTCGTCGACGGAGTCGAAGGTCCTCATGCCAGGTGCCCTCCCAGTCGGGTGTAGCCGCGCAGCAGGTCCCGCGCGATGATGAGCCGCTGCATCTCGTCGGTGCCCTCGAAGATCCGGTAGAGCCGGACCTGCCGGTACCACCGCTCGACGGGCAGTTCGCGGGTGTAGCCCATGCCGCCGTGGATCTGGAGCACCCGGTCGACCACCCGGTTGACCATGCCGGCGCCGTAGAGCTTCGCCATCGAGGAGGCGTGCCGCGGGTCCATGCCCTGGTCCACCGTCCAGGCCGCCCGCAGGATGAGCCAGCGGGCCGCCTCCAGCTCGGTCTCGGAGTCGGCGATCATCCACTGGATCGCCTGGTTGTCGCCGATGGGCCGGCCGAACGTCTGCCGGGTGGTGGCGTGGTCGATCGCCATGCGCAGCGCCCGCTCGGCGATGCCGACGGCGTGCGAGGGGATGGTGTAGCGCCCCTTGCCGATCCACTCCATCGCGAGGGTGAAGCCCTGGCCGGGCTCGCCGAGGATGTTGCGCTCCGGCACCCGTACGTCGTCGAAGACCAGCGCGGCCGGGCCACCTTCACCCATGGTCTGGATGAACTCCGAGCGCCAGCCCATCGCCCGGTCCACCAGGAAGGCCGTGGCGCCACCGTTGCGGGCCCCCTTCTCCCGGTCGGTGACCGCGATGACGATGGCGAAGTCGGCCTCGTTGCCGCCGGTGATGAAGGTCTTCTCGCCGTTGAGCACCCAGTCGCCGCCGTCGCGGCGGGCGCTGAGCCTGATGTTGGCCGCGTCGGAACCCGCGCCCGGCTCGGTGATCGCGAAACAGCTGCGCCGCTCCCCCTCGATCGTCGGGATGAGGAACTCCCGCTTCTGTTCCTCGTTGGCCCGGAACAGGATGTTGTCGGCCTCGCCGCCGAAGCGGAACGGCACGTACGAGCGGCCGAGCTCGGTCCAGATCAGCGACTGGGTGACGGCGGGCAGGTCCATGCCGCCGTACTCCTCGGGGGTGGCCAGCCCCCAGAAGCCGAACGCCCGCGCCTTGAGCTGCAACTCGCGCAGCTCGTCGGGCTCCAGCCCGGGCCGGTGGGCGCGTTCGCGCCGCAGCAGCTCCGGCTCCAGCGGCATGACCTCCCTGGTGATGAAGTCGCGGGCCGTGTCGCGGATGGCCCGTTCGGTGTCCGAGAGCGCGAAGTCCATGTCCCCTCCGGGTCGGTGCGGTCGGGTGCGCGACTCAGCGCGCGCCGCCGTTGACGTACAGGGTCTGGCCGCTGACGTACGAGGCGTCGTCGCTGGCCAGGAAGGCGATCACCGAGGCGATCTCGGCCGGCTGGGCGACCCGGCGCAGCGGGGTGTGCTCGGCGACCGCCCGCTGGTGCTCCTCGGGGCTGCTGCCGACCCGCTCGGCGGTGGCGGCGGTCATCGCGGTGGCCACGTAGCCGGGGGCGACCGCGTTGACGGTGACGTTGAACGGGCCCAGCTCGACGGCCAGGGTGGCGGTCAGCCCCTGCACGCCGGCCTTGGCCGCCGCGTAGTTGACCTGGCCCCGGTTGCCCAGCGCGGAGCGGCTGCTGAGGTTGACGATCCGGCCGTAGCGGGCGGCCACCATGTGCTCCTGCGCCGCCTGGCAGCAGAGGAACATGCTCGTCAGGTTGGTCCTCAGCACCGCCTCCCACTCGGGCAGCGGCATCCTGAACAGCAGGTTGTCGCGGGTGATCCCGGCGTTGTTGACGAGCACGTGCAGCCCGCCGTACGCCTGGACCACCTGCTCGGTCATGGCGGCGACCGCCGCGGCGTCGGTCACGTCGCAGCCGATGCCGACGGCCCGGCCACCGGCGGCGGCGATCTCGTCGGCGACGGCCCGGCTGCGCCCGGCGTCGAGGTCGACCACGGCGACCGCCGCGCCCTCGGCGGCCAGCCGGTGCGCGGTGGCCGCGCCGATGCCCTGCGCGGCGCCGGTGACGACGGCGACCCGGTCGGCGAATCTGGTCACGGTTTCTCCCTGGCTCTAGAAGGCGTTGACGCCGGTGAGCGCACGTCCGATGAGCAGCTGCTGGATCTGGGTGGTGCCCTCGTAGAGGGTGGCGACGCGGGCGTCGCGCAGGTACTTGCCGACGGGGTACTCGTCGATGTAGCCGTACCCGCCGAAGACCTGGACCGCGTTGTTGGCCGCGCGGACGGCGGCCTCGCTGGCGAAGAGCTTGGCCATCGACGCCTCGGTGGCGAACGGCTGGCCCCGGTCGATCAGGTCCGCCACCCGCCACACCAGCAGCCGCGCGGCGTCGGTGTCGACGGCGATGGCCGCGAGCAGTTGCTGCACGAGCTGGTGCCCGGCGATGGGCTTGCCGAACTGGGTGCGCTGGCCGGCGTAGCCGACGGCCGCGTCCAGGCAGCCCTGGGCGATGCCGACGCAACCGGCGGCCACGGACATCCGGCCCTTGGCCAGGGTGGCGAGGGCGAGCCGGAAGCCGGCGCCCTCCTCGCCGAGGAGGGCCGACTCCGGCACCCGTACGCCGTCGAGGCGCAGCTCCCCGGTGGCCTGCCCGCGCAGGCCCAGCTTGCCGTGGATCTCCCGCCGGGTCAGGCCCGGGGCGTCGGTGGGCACCAGGAAGGCGCTGATGCCCCGGTGTCCCGGGCCGCCGGTGCGGGCGAAGACCAGCGCGACGTCGGCCGTGGTGCCGTTGGTGATGAACATCTTCGCGCCGGTGATCAGCCAGTCGCTGCCGTCGCGGACCGCCCGGGTGGTCAGCGCGGCGGCGTCGGAGCCGCTGTCCGGCTCGGTCAGCGCGAAGCAGCCGAGGGCGGCGCCGGAGCAGAGCCGGGGCAGCCACTGCTCCCGCTGGGCCGGGGTCCCGTGCGCGGCGACGGACTTGGCGACCAGCCCGAGGCTGACCGAGACGATGCCGCGCACGGCGGAGTCGCCCCGGCCGAGCTCCTCCAGCACCAGGCAGTAGGAGAGGTGGTCGCCGCCCGAACCGCCGTCGTCCTCGCCGATGGTGAGCCCGAGGAAGCCGAGGTCGCCGAGCTTGCCGACGATGTCGGGGTCCACGGACTCGCGGCGGTCCCAGGTGGCCGCGTGCGGCGTCACCTCGCGGTCGACGAAGTCCGCGGCGAGCCGGCGGACCGCCGCCTGCTCGGCGGACAGTTCCAGATCCATGAGGCTTAAACTAGCGGTGCAAGTTTAATTCCGTCCAGACCCGGTTGTGGCAGAGTCTGCGACGGACCACCCGAGCGAAGGAGGACCGGATGCCCCGGCCGCGGCAGGCGCTGCTCAGCCGGCAGCGGATCGTCGAGACCGCCGCCGCGCTGATCGACGCCGAGGGGCTGGAGGGCTTCTCCACCCGCCGGCTGGCCGCCGAACTGGGGGTACGCGGACCCTCGCTCTACAACCACTTCGCCACCAAGGACGAGATCCTCGACGCGGTGGCCGACAGCGTCACCGGCCAGGTCGACGTGTCGTTCTTCGGCAGCGTCGACTGGCGGGAGGCGCTGCGCCGGTGGGGGCACTCCTACCGCGCGGCGCTGGCCGCGCACCCGAACATCGTGCCGTACCTGGCCCGGGGGCCGGGGCGCCGGCCGGCGGCGCTGGCCATGGCCGACGCGGTCTACGGCGGACTGGTCGCCGCCGGCTGGCCGCCGGCCCGGGCGACGCACATCGGCGCGCTCATGCGCTACTTCGTGGCCGGCTCGGCGCTGGGCTCGTTCGCGCGGGGCTTCGTCGAGGACCCCGGGCTGTACGCGGAGCAGTACCCGCACCTGACCCAGGCCCACCGGCTGGCCGAGCACCAGCAGCGGGTGGACGAGGGCGCCTTCGCGCTGGGCCTCGACGCGCTCATCCACGGGCTGTCGCGCACCTACGAGGAGCACATCGGGCCGCTGCCACCCCTCCCGCCGGCCGGCGACGCGTACTAGAGTCAAAACTTGCGCTGCTAGTTTTGGCCGACGTACGTGAGGGGCAGGATGGATCTCGCACGGACCGACTTCTACCTCGACGGACAGTGGCTCGCCGCCGGCTCCGGGGAGACCGTCGCGGTGCGGAACCCGGCGACCGAGAAGGTGATCGCGACCGTGCCGGCCGGCACGGCGGCCGACGTCGACCGCGCCGTCGCGGCGGCCCGGGCCGCCTTCCCCGGCTGGGCCGACACCGCGCCCACCGAGCGGGCCGCCCGCCTGGACCGGCTGCACGCCGCGCTCTCCGCCCGGGCCGACGAGATCGCCCGCACCGTCGCCCTGGAACTCGGCACCCCGCTGAAGGTCGCCACCCGGGTCCAGGCCGGCCTGCCGCTGACCGTCCTGCACAGCTACGTCGAGCTGGCCGCCCACCCGCCGGCCGACGAGACCGTCGGCAACTCGCTGGTGGTCCGGGAACCGGTCGGCGTGGTCGGGGCGATCACCCCGTGGAACTACCCGCTGCACCAGGTCGTCGCGAAACTGGCCCCGGCCCTGGCCGCCGGCTGCACGGCGGTGCTCAAGCCGAGCGAGCTGACCCCGTTGACGGCGTACCTGCTCTTCGACGCGATCCACGAGGCCGGCTTCCCGCCCGGGGTGGTCAACCTGGTCACCGGCACCGGCCCGGTGGTCGGCGAGGCGATCGCCGCGCACCCGGACGTCGACATGGTCTCCTTCACCGGCTCGACGGCCACCGGCCGGCGGATCTCCCACCTCGCCGCCGACCGGATCGCCCGGGTCGCCCTGGAACTCGGCGGCAAGTCGGCCAACGTCGTCCTCGACGACGCCGACCTGGCCACGGCCGTGAAGGTGGGGGTCGGCAACGCCTTCCTCAACTCCGGCCAGACCTGCACCGCCTGGACCCGCCTGCTGGTGCACCGCGACCGCTACGACGAGGCCCTCGACCTGGCCGCCAGGGCTGCGGCGGGCTACCGGCTCGGCGACCCGTTCGACCCGGCCACCCGGCTCGGCCCGCTGGTCTCCGCGGCGCAGCGCGAGCGGGTCCTCGGCCACGTCGCGCGGGGTCTGGCCGACGGGGGGCGGCTCGTCGCCGGCGGGCCGGACGCCCCGCTGCCCGAGCGGGGATACTTCGTCGCCCCGACGGTGATCGCCGACGTCGACCCCGACAGCGCCCTGGCCCAGGAGGAGGTCTTCGGCCCGGTGCTCGCGGTCATCCCGTTCGCCGACGAGGACGAGGCGGTGGCCGTCGCCAACAACTCCCGGTACGGACTGGCCGGCGCGGTCTGGTCGGCCGACGGGGAACGGGCGCTGCGGGTGGCCCGGCGGATGCGCACCGGCGCCGTCGACGTCAACGGCGCCCCGTTCAACCCGCTCGCCCCGTTCGGCGGCTACAAGCAGTCCGGCCTCGGCCGGGAGCTGGGCCGGCACGGGCTCGAGGAGTTCCTCCAGGTCAAGGCCATCCAGCGATGAGGGCGCTGGTCGTACGGGCCGTCGACGCCCCGCTGCTGGTGGAGGAGATCGAGCTGCCGGCCCCCGGCCCGCACGAGGTACGGGTCAGCGTCCGGGCGGCGGGCGTCTGCCACTCCGACCTGTCCATGGTCGACGGGACGCTCGCACCGCCGTACCCGCTGGTGCTCGGGCACGAGGCGGCCGGGGTGGTGGTCGAGGTCGGCGACGCCGTCACGCGGGTCGCGCCCGGCGCGCACGTGGTGCTGAACTGGGCCCCGCCGTGCCGCGGCTGCTGGTACTGCGGGCGGGACGAACCGTGGCTGTGCGAGCGCACCGGGTCGCCCTCGGCCCCCCGGGGACGTACGCCGGCCGGCGAGGCGCTGCACGTCACGCTCGGCCTCGGGGCCCTCGCGGAGGAGGTGGTGGTGCCGCAGGACGCCGTCATCGAGGTCCCGGCGGAGCTGCCGTTCGAGGCGGCGGCGCTGCTGGGCTGCGCCGTGCTCACCGGCGTCGGCGCGGTCCGCCGCACGGCGGGGGTGGCCCCCGGCGAGTCGGTGGCCGTGATCGGCCTCGGCGGGGTGGGGCTGTCGGTGGTCGCCGCCGCGCGCGCTGCCGGCGCCGACCCGGTGCTCGCCGTCGACGTCTCCCCGGCCAAGGCGGCGCTGGCCACCGCAGCCGGCGCCACCGACTTCCTGCTCGCCGACGAGTCGCTCAGCCGGGCGGTCCGGCAGCGGACCGGGGGCCGGGGCGTCGACCACGCGCTGGAGTGTGTCGGGCGCAGCGCCACGATCCGCACCGCCTGGCGGGCGACCCGCCGGGGTGGACAGGTGACCGTCGTCGGCATGGGGGCCAGGGACGACATCGTCGGGCTGGGCGCGCTGGACATCTTCCACTCGGCCCGGACCCTGCGTTCCTCGGTCTACGGCTCCTCCGACCCGGACCGGGACGTGCCCGAACTCGCCCGGTCCGTGCTCGACGGCACCCTCGACCTCGGCTACCTGATCACCGACCGGACCACCCTCGACGGCGCCCCCGAGGCCTTCGCCCGCATGTCCCGCGGCGAGGGCGCCCGCACCGTCATCCTCCCCTGACCCCTCCCCTCTTCCCCGCCGCCGCCCGCAGGCGCCCTCCGGCGTCGATCATGGACTTGTGGTGGGCGGTCAGTGCCAATTCGCGGCTTTCGCGGGACACCACGACTGCATGATCGGCGCGGGTCGGGGGGCGGGCGGGGGTCAGGAGAGGGCGCGGGCCAGTTCCGTGCGGGAGCGGACGTTGAGGCGGTGGAAGATGTTGCGGAGGTGATGGTCGACCGTACGGGTGGAGAGGAACATCCGGGCGGCGATCTCCCGGTTGGTGGCGCCCTCGGCGACCAGTTGCGCGATCCGCAGCTGCTGGCCGGTCAGCAGTCGCGCCGCCGACTCCTCCGGCGGCCCGACCGACTCCCCGGCCGCCCGCAGCTCCGTGGTGGCCTGTTCCGCCCAGGTGGTCGCCCCCAGCAGGGTGAACGCCTCCCGGGCGGCGTGCAGGTGCTCGCGCGCCGCGCGGGGACGGCGGCTGCGGCGCAGTTCCCGGCCCAGGAGCAGCTCGGTGCGGGCGCGCTCGAACGCGCCGGCGTCCGTCGGGTGCAGCCGCAGGGCGGTGCGGAACTCCCGCTCCGCCTCGGCGCTGCCCCGGGGCGCGAGCAGCCCGTGGCAGCGCGCGGAGAGGGCCCGGCGCGACGGGCTCGCCGTACTGCTGGCCCACCTGTCGAAGACGGCGAGGGCGGCGCCGGCCGCCGGCCGGTCCGCGACGGCGGCGGCGGCCTCCACCAGGTACGGGGTGGCCATCACCAGGACCAGCACCTGCCCCCGGCCCGTGCCGGGGCAGGCCAGGGCGGCCAGTCGCGCGGCGGCGGCGGCCGGCCGGTTGTCGACCAGGTCGAGCACCGCCAGGGCCCACTGCGCCAGGGCGCGGGGCCGGCTGTGCGCGCCCGGGTCCTCGCCGATCTCCCGGATCCGGCGCAGGGCGGTGTCGCGGTCGGCCCGGACGGCGGCCAGCACGGCCAGCATGCCCAGGTGCACGCCGGCCCAGTTCTCCTGGCCGGTGTCCCGGGCGAACCGCAGCCCCTCCCGGGAGCTGTCCGTCGCGGCCTCGTGCCGGCCCAGCCAGTACTCGGCGGCCGCCCGCAGCTCCAGGGCGCGCGGCAGGGCGGACAGCTCGCCGCGCTCGCGGGCCAGCTCGACGGCGCGCTCGGCGAGCCGGTGCGCCGCGCCGTCCACGGCCACGAGCAGCCCGGCCGCCGCCGCGCAGGTCAGGGCCCCGGGGGTCAGCGCCGGCCCGGTCAGCTGCCCACCGAGGACGACCGCCCGGCGCAGGGCGGGCCCGGCCTGCTCGTGGTCGCCGCGCAGGGTCGCCGCGGTCCCGGCGACGTAGGCGCTCAGCAGCTCGGTCGCGGGCGGGTCGTCGGGGCGACGCAACAGCTGCGCGCGCCGGGCGACGTCGGCGTAGCGGTACTGGTCGCCGGTGAAGCAGGCGGCCTCGCCCGCCCGCACCAGCGCGCCGAGGGCCAGCGCGCGATCGGTGCCGGCCAGCGCCTCCGCCGCGGCCAGCAGCGTGGCGGGCGCGGACCGGGGCCGGCCGGCACGCAGCTCCAGCTCGCCGCGCAGCAGCCCGGCCCGGCCCGCCTCGGTGGCGTCCACGGCGGCGGGCAGGTTCCCCAGCAGCAGTCGGGCCCGGTGCGTCCGGCCGGCCGACCAGGCGTACCGGGCGGCGGCCACCAGCCGGGCGGCGGCGCGTGCCGGGTCGTCGGTGAGTTCGGCGGCCCGTTGCAGCGCGGCCGAGGCCGCCGTTCCCGCGCCCTCGCACTCGGTCGCGGCCTGCTCCAGCTCGGCGGCCAGGGCCGGGTCGGGCCCCTGGGCGGCGGCGGCGAGGTGCCCCGCCCGGCGCAGCCGGTGCCCGGCCCCGTCGAGCACGCCGGCGAGCAGCAGGTGCGCCGCGCGCCGCTCGGCCAGCGGCGCGGCGGCCCGGACCACGGTCCGGACGAGGGGCTGCGGGAAGGTCACCCGTCGCGGCTCGACGCGGACCAGGCCGGCGAGTTCGGCCGGCGCGAGCGCCTCGACCGCCGTGCCGGCGACCCGGGCGGCCCGGACCAGGGTGGCCGGCTCCCCGTCCTCGTCGAGCGCGGCGAGCAGCAGGACGCGGCGGGTGTCGGCCGGCAGCCGGTCCAGGCGGGCCCGGTAGGCGCGGCCCAGCCTGCCGTCGGGCGGGGGCGTCTCGGGCACCGGTTCCTCCCCCCGGCACTGGCCCGGGGTGAGTACCTCGGCCAAGTCGACGAGGGCCTGCGGGTTACCCCCGGCCGCTGCGGCGAGCGCGGCGGCCACGGGCGGTGCGGGCGGCCGGCCGGCCAGCCGGTCGGCGAGCAGTGCGGCACAGTCCCGGTCGTCGAGCGGACGGAGCCGGTGCCGGGCTATCCCGCCGAGGGGGACGTCCGCGGCCGTGGTGAGCAGGACGGCCACCGACGACCGGCGCAGCCGACGGGCGACGAACGCCAGCGCGTCCGCGGTGGGCTGGTCGCCCCGGTCCACGTCGTCCATCGTGCACAGCAGCGGACGGTCCCGCGCGGCGGCGGCGAGCAGGCCGAGCACGGCCAGGGAGAGCGCCAGGCGCCGGTGGACGGGGCAGCCCGCGCCGGCCAGCGCCCGCAGCAGCACCCGCCGCTGCTGTTCGGGGAGCGCGCCGGCCCGGTCGAGCACCGGGTCCAGCAACCGTTGCAGCCCCGCGTACGGCAGGGCCGCCTCCTCGGGCAGCCCGGTGCCGGCCAGGACGGTGCAGCCCTCGGCGTGCCGGTGGGCGTAGTCGACCAGCGCGCTCCGGCCGGATCCGGGCTCGCCCTGGACCAGCAGCGCTCCCCCGCCGGTGGGCAGGTCACCCAGCAGGCGCCGGATCGCGGCGCACTCGTCGGCCCGGCCGTGCAACACGGCTAATTGCACTGACGATGCAGTAACCATGCAATCGAGTGTTACCTATCGGTAGCCCCGATGGAAAGACCGGCGGCGCCGCCTTCCCGCGTCGCGCGTCAGCGCGGGCCGACGTCGGCCAGCAGGGCGGCGACCGTGCGGGTCATCACCGCGCGGGCCTGGTCCACGCCCAGCCCCAGCC
This sequence comes from Micromonospora sp. NPDC047812, assembly GCF_040704175.1. NCBI lineage: Bacteria > Bacillati > Actinomycetota > Actinomycetes > Micromonosporales > Micromonosporaceae > Micromonospora > Micromonospora sp. NPDC047812. Next base: position 68,123 of record NZ_JBEYRY010000009.1, read on the forward strand.
CGTCGCGCAGCATCGACCAGGCCGGCCACATGCTCGCGGCCACCAGGGCGTGCACCACCTGGTCCCGGTCCGGGCCGGCCTGCTCCAGCTCGGCGGCGAAGAGCTGCTCGACCTCGTCGCGCACCCGCGCGATGTGCTTGAGGCGGTTGCGGCGCAGCTGCCCGGAGACCGGCTCGCGCATCTGGGCGGCGCGGGCCGACGGGGCGATGAGCTGGAGCAGCCGGGCCCGCTGCCGGCAGTACGCGTCGATCCGCCGGGCCAGCGGCAGCGCCGGCGAGATCGGCCGGTGGGCGGCGTCCTGCTGCCGGAGCAGCTCCGCGCCGCTGGCCTCGAACAGCGTCTCCATGTCCTTGAAGTTGGTCCAGAGCGTCCGCAGCGAGATGCCGGCCCGCTCGGCGATGCGCTCGCCGGTCGGGCGCAGGTCGCCCTCGGAGATGAGCGCCAGGTGCGCCTCGACGATCGCCGCCCGGGTGCGTTCGGCCCGCGCGGTCCGGCCGTCGACCCGGACCGGCGCCTCGGCACCGCCCATCCGCGCCCGCCTCCTCATCGCCGTCACGTCGCCCGTACCGCCGCGCCGAGTCTAGCCGCGGGCGGCGCGGCGACCGGCCGGCCCCGGCCCGGGCCCGGCGCGGTCATCCGGCGGGCCGGCCGGCGAGGCTGACCCCACCGTCGAGGACGAGGGTCCGCCCGGTGATCCAGGCCGCGTCGTCGGAGGCGAGGAAGGCGACCGCGCCGGCCACGTCGCGCGGCAGCCCGAGGCGCCCCAGCGGGTACGCCCGGGCGACCTCCTCCTCCCGGCCCTCGTGCAGCGCCGCCGCGAAGCGGGTCTTCACCACGGCGGGCGCGACCGCGTTGACCCGGACCTTCGGGGCGAGTTCGACGGCCAGGCACGCGGTGAGGTGGTCGACGGCGGCCTTGCTCACCCCGTAGAAGGCGATGCCGGGCGACGGGGTGCGGCCGGCGATCGAGGAGACGTTGACCACGCAGCCGCCGCGCCCGCCCATCCCCGCGGCGACCTGCTGCACCCAGCCGAGTGTGCCGACCAGGTTGACGTCGAGGATCTTGCGGGCCGCCGCCAGGTCCAGCTCGACCAGCGGTCCGTACGCCGGGTTGATGCCGACGTTGTTGACCAGCACGTCGACCGGCCCGAACGCCTCGGTCACGGCGTCGACCGCCGCCCGTCGGTGCCCCGCGTCGTCGGCCCGGCCGGCGACGGCCACCGCGTGGGCGGGCCCGCCCAGGGCCGCGACCGCCTCGGCCAGGGCCTCCGGGTGCCGCGCGGTCAGTCCGACGCGGGCGCCCTCGGCCACGAGCCGGCGGGCGACGGCGAGGCCGATGCCGCGGCTGGCGCCCGTGACGAGGGCGACCCGGCCCGCGAGTCGGCCCGAATCTGCATTCACGATGCAGATAGTAGGAGGGCGATCGGCACCCGTCAACGACGGAACGTCGATGGACAGGTCACATTCCATTGACAGCACTTCGGCATAACAGCACTGTCGATGCAGATAGTTTGCCCTCCGGAGAGGACGCTCCCATGCCCGAAGCCGTCATCGTCGCCGCCGCCAGGTCACCGATCGGGCGCGCGCGCAAGGGCTCCCTGCGCGACCTGCGCGCCGACGACCTGGCCGCCACCATCGTGCGCGCCGCCCTCGACCAGGTGCCGGCGCTCGACCCGCGCGAGATCGACGACCTGATGCTCGGCTGCGGACAGCCGGCGGGCGAGCAGGGCCACAACCTCGCCCGGGTGGTCGGCACCCTGCTCGGGCTGGACCACCTGCCCGGCACGACCGTCAACCGGTACTGCTCGTCGTCGTTGCAGACCACCCGGATGGCCCTGCACGCCATCCGCGCGGGCGAGGGCCACGCCTTCCTCTCGGTCGGGGTGGAGTGCGTCTCCCGCTACGACCGGGGTCGCGCCGACGGGCACCCCGGCACCACCAATCCCGCCTTCGCCGGGGCCCTGGAGCGCACCGCGACCAGGGCGGCCGGCGACCTGTCGGGCTGGCACGACCCGCGCGAGGACGGCGAACTGCCGGACGTCTACGTCGCGATGGGACAGACCGCCGAGAACGTGGCGCACCTGCGCGGGGTGTCCCGGCTGAGCCAGGACGAGTTCGCCGTACGGTCGCAGTTGCTGGCCGAGAAGGCGATCGCCGACGGCTTCTGGGCCCGCGAGATCACCCCGGTCACCGTCCCCGGCGGGGCGGTGGTGGCCGCCGACGACGGGCCGCGCGCCGGGGTGACCCTGGAGGCGGTGGCGGCGCTGCCGCCGGTGTTCCGGCCCGACGGCACGGTGACCGCCGGCAACTGCTGCCCGCTCAACGACGGCGCCGCCGCGCTCGTCGTGATGTCGGACGTGCGGGCGCGGGAGCTGGGCGTCACCCCGCTGGCCCGGATCGTCTCCACCGGCCTGAGCGCCCTCTCCCCCGAGATCATGGGGCTCGGGCCGGTGGCGGCGTCGCGGCAGGCGCTGCGCCGGGCCGGCATGTCCGTCGACGACGTCGACCTCGTCGAGATCAACGAGGCGTTCGCCGCGCAGGTGCTGCCCAGCGCCCGGGAGCTGGGGGTCGACTGGGACCGGCTCAACGTCAACGGGGGCGCGATCGCGGTGGGTCACCCGTTCGGCATGACCGGCGCCCGGATCACCACCACGCTGATCAACTCGCTGCGCTGGCACGACCAGGAGATCGGGTTGGCGACCATGTGCGTCGGCGGCGGCCAGGGCATGGCGATGGTCGTCGAGCGGCTGAGTTGACGCCGGCCGGGCGTGGCGGGCCGGGAGACCGACGCGCCACGCCCGGCCCGTGCCGGGTGCGACCGGTCAGGAGGCCGTCGGCACCCCGTTGGCCGGCGGCGTCACCGGCGGGGCGGTGTGCTCGCGTACCGGACCGTCGCCCTCGTCCGTCTCGTACGTCGGCCCGAAGTAGGCCTGCGTCCCGCCGCTCACCCGGGTCAGCCGCTGCCCGCCGTAGCCGGAGTGGTCGGTGTCGGAGTAGCGCAGCGGGGCCAGGCCGGGCCCCTGGTAGCCGCCCTTGCGGACGGCCTCCGTGACCGCCTCGCGGGTGAGGTCCTTGCCGGCGGCGAGGAGCACCTGCACGAAGAGGTAACCGACCGCCATGCCGTAGACGGTGTTGCCGTCGAACGGCGCGTCCCCGTTGTACTCCTTGTTGACCTTGGTGAAGAGCTGGATCCACGGGTCGGCGGCGTCGTTCTGCATCGGCAGGTAGTTGGCGCCGACCATGCCCTCGAGCAGGCCCGCCGCGGCGCCGAGCTGCTTGGCCAGCGTCGGGTGGTCGCCGCCGACGTTGGAGACCAGCCACTGCGGCTTGAAGTTCAGCCGGGCGGCGGTGCCGACGGCCAGGGCGGTGAAGCCGGGCACGGTGGCGAGGATGACCACCTGGCAGCCGGCCGCCTTGAACGCGCCGATCTGGGGTGCCACGTTGGTGTTGCTGGTGACGTACGTCTGCTTCGCCGCCACCGCGCCGGCGCCGAGCACCTTCTCCACGCCGACCAGGCTGTCCCGGCCGAAGTCGTCGTCCTGGCCGAGGAAGCAGACCTTGCGCCCCGGCAGGCTGGTCTTCACGTGCTGGGCCAGGATCTTGCCCTCCACCGTGTAGTCGGGATTGAAGCCGAACGTGCCCGGATACCGGTCGGGCTGGTCCCAGCTGCGGCTTCCGGAGGCGACGAAGAGGTCGGGCACCCGGTTGCTCTTGAGGAAGTCGAGCACGCCGGTGTGGGTCGGCGTGCCGAGCCCGTTGAGGATGGCGAAGACCTTGTCCTGCAGGACGAGCTGGCGGACCACCTGCTGCGTGTTCGCCGGGTTGTAGCCGTCGTCCATGATCTTGTAGGTGATCTTCCGGCCGTGCACGCCCCCGTTGGCGTTGACGTGGTCGAAGTACGCCTTCGTGGCGGGAGCGATCTTCGAGTAGCCGGCGGAGGCCGGACCGGTGAGCGGCATGTGCGTGCCGACCACGATCTCGGTGTCCGTGACGCCGGGGACCGTCCCCCCGCCGCCGCCACCGTCGTCCCCGGTGCAGGCGGCGGAGGCGACGAGCAGGGTGATGGCGGTGGCGAGCGCGAGGCCGCGCCGTGCCGTTCGTGTCATGTCAGACACCGACCTTTCCTCGGTCCGGGTGGTGGTGGGTGGTCGTGGTGCGGGTGGTGGGTGGTGCGGTGCGGTGCGGACGGCCGGCGGGCGGCTCAGGACCGCCGGCCCGCCCGGCGCGCGGAGACGGCCCGGGCCAGCCGGGACAGCAGGCCCTGCACGCCGCCGGGAGCGGCGATCATGACGACGACCAGGGTGAGCCCGAAGATCGCCAGCGGCAGGTTGCCCTCGACCCGCTGCGCGACCGCCGGCGACAGGGTGAGCTGCTCGGTGAGGGCGTGCGTCAGGTCGGGCAGGGCGACCAGCAGGACGGCGCCCCAGGCGGCGCCGGCGAGGCTGCCCAGCCCGCCGATGACGACCGCCATCAGCAGGAACAGCGACAGCGTCAGCGAGAAGGCCCCGGGCGACACGCTCTGCGCGAGGACCGCGAGCAAGGCGCCGCCGAGCCCGGCGCCGGCCGCGCTGACCACGAAGGCGAGGACCTGGGTGCGGGCGACGTGGATGCCGGCGAGGCGGGCGGCGACCTCGTCGTCGCGGACCGCCCGGAAGGTGCGGCCGTACCGGCTGCGGACGAGGTTGGCCAGCAGCAGCAGGGCCAGCAGGGTGGCCGCGGCGGTCACCCAGAGCTGCCAGCGCTCGTAGGGGAAGTACGCGCCGAGGGCCGCCGGCGGGGGCTCGACCGGCACCGCCAGCCCCTGCTCGCCGTTGAACACGCCGTCGAAGGTGACGGTCAGCGCCGGCACCACGACCGCCACGGCCAGGGTGACGCCGGCCAGGTACGGGCCGCGCAGCCGGGCGGCGGCCACCCCGACCACGGCGCCCACCACGAGGGTGGCCAGGACGGCGGCGCCCAGCGACACCGGGAGCAGCCAGCCGCCGGTCAGCCCGGCGTCGGCGAAGGCGTTCTGGCACAGGGCCACGGTGTACGCGCCGGTCGCCATCAGCGCGCCGTGCCCCAGCGAGAGCTGACCGTTGAGCCCGGTGAGGACGGTCAGCCCGGCGGTGGCGCACAGGTAGGCGGCCACGGTCGCGAGCTGGAAGTTGCGGAACGGCTCCAGCCCGTAGCTGGCGGCCACCAGCAGCAGCGCGGCGACGGCCGCGAGGCCGAGGTGACGCAGCAGGGTCGAACCGAGGCGGGGCTCGGCGGGGCCGGTGCGGTCGATCCGCGCCTTCGTGTCCGGCGGGGTCACCGCCCGGGTGGCGCTCACACCCGCCTCGCCGCGACCGGGGCGAACAGCCCGCCGGGACGTACCAGCAGCACCGCCAGCAGCAGCACCAGTACCGCGAGCGGGGTGACGTCGCTGCCGGCGTAGCCGCTGACGTAGGAGAGCAGCAGGCCGACCGCGAGGCCGCCGACCACCGCCCCCGGTGGACTGTCCAGCCCGCCCACCACGGCGGCGGTGAACGCCGAGACGAAGACCAGGTCCATCGCGTGCGGGTGCAGGCCCAGCTCGGTGGGGATGACCAGCATGCCGGCCAGGGCACCGACCCCGGAGGCCAGCGCCCACCCGAGGGTGAGCATGCCGCCGACGTTCACCCCGAGCAGCCGGGACACCTCGGGGGCGAACGCCGCCGCGCGCATCCGCAGACCCACCGCCGTGCGGGTGAAGGTCCAGGCGAGCCCCACGACCACCACCGCGACCGCCGCGAAGACGAACAGGTCGTACGGCGACAGGACGGCGACGCCGCCCACGGTCAGCGCGGTCCGGGAGAACGGCGTCGCGGCGGGCAGGAACTCGCTGCCGTACGCCATGCCGAGGACGGCCTGGATCAGCAGTACCAGCCCCAGCGCGACGATCACCGGGTTGAGCGGCGAGGTGTGGTCGACGAGGCGCATGACGACCAGGTCCACCGCCGCGCCGAGGAGCAGCCCGGCGCCGAGCGCGGCCAGGAAGCCCAGCCAGTACGAGCCGGTCGCGGCGGAGACGCTGTAGGCCACGTAGGCGGTGGCGACGGCCATCGCGCCCTGCGCGAAGTTGACGATCCGGGCCGCCCGCCAGATGAGCACCAGCGCCAGTGCGAACGCGGCGAGGACCGCGCCCCTGGACAGGCCGTCGAGGGTGAGGAAGACGAAGCGGTCCAACGGTCCTCCTTGCGGGGACGAGGGTTCAGAAGCCGAGGTAGGCGTGCCGCAGGTCGGCGTCGTCGCGCAGCCGGGCGGCCGGGGCGGTGGTGACGACCCGGCCCAGGGACATCACCACGCCCTGGTCGGCGACGGACAGCGCGCTGCGCACGTTCTGCTCGACGAGCAGGACGGTCAGCCCGGTGTCGTCGCGCAGCCGGCGCAGCAGGGCCATGGTCTGGGCGACCACCCGCGGCGCCAGGCCGAGCGACGGCTCGTCGAGCAGCAGCAGGCGGGGCCGGCCGACGAGGGCCCGGCCGAGGGCGAGCATCTGCCGCTCGCCGCCGGAGAGCTGGTGCCCGGGGTGCCGTCGCCGCCGGGCCAGCGGCTCGAAGAGCTGGTAGACCTCGTCGAGGGCGCGGGCCGCGTCGGCCCGGTCGCGCCGCCACAGCCCGCCGAGGCGCAGGTTCTCGTCCACCGTCAGCTCGCCGACCACCCCGCGGCCCTCCGGCACGTGGGCCATGCCGCGCCGCACGAGCTGCTCGACGGGGACGCCGCGCAGGTCCTCCCCGGCCAGGACGACCCGGCCGGCCGCCGGACGCAGCATGCCGGACAGGGCGCGCAGCAGGGTGGTCTTGCCGGCCCCGTTTGCGCCGACCACCGCCGCGATGGCGCCCCGCGTGACGGTGAGGTCGATCCCGTGCAGCACCGGCGCGCCGCCGTAGCCGGCCACCAGGCCGCGCACCTCGAGCAGGCCCTCGCCGGTCATGCGGCGGCCTCGTCGACCGCCGCGCCGAGGTAGGCGTCGGCGACCGCCGGGTCGTCGCGTACCTCGTCGGGGGTGCCGGCGGCGATCACCCGCCCGAAGTCGAGCACCACGATCTCGTCGCAGACGGACATCACCAGGTCCATGTGGTGCTCCACCAGCAGCACCGCGCAGGGGTCGGTGTCGCGCCGGGGCAGCCCCCGGATCAGCTCCGCCAGCTCCGCGATGTCGTCGCCGCCCAGGCCCCCGGCGGGCTCGTCGAGCAGGAGCAGCCGGGGACGCGCGGCCAGCGCGCGGGCCAGGGCGACCCGCTGGCGTACGGCGAAGGGCAGCGTGCCCGGCGCGGCGTCGGCGTGCCCGGCGATGCCCAGGGTGTCGAGGACGTCGAGGGCGTGCCGGCGCAGCCGGCGCTCGTCGCGGTCGCTGCGGGGCAGGCCCAGCAGGGCGGCGAGGAAGCCGGCGCGGGCCGTGTGGGTGGCCCCGGTCATCACGTTCTCCAGCACGGTGAGCCCGGCGAAGAGCCCGGTGCCCTGCAACGTGCGGGCGACGCCCAGCCGGGTCAGCCGGTGCGGGCGCGGGCGCAGCGGCCGGCCGTCGAGGCTCAGCGAGCCCTCGTCCGGCGTGACGAAGCCGCAGACGACGTTGAACAGCGTGGTCTTGCCGGCCCCGTTGGGACCGATCACGCCGACCACCCGGCCGGGCGGCACCCGCAGCGAGACGTCGTCGAGGGCGGTGAGGCCGCCGAAGCGGACCCCGATGTGGTGCAGTGCGAGCCCTTGCTCCATCACCCGTCCCCCCCGGCAGCCGCCAGTATTTACACTGGGAGTGTACGTTTCTGACGTGGGCCGTCAATAGCTTCGATGCCCTGGACGCACACGCTCGTCGGTCGCCGCCCCGACCGGGACGGCGACCGACGGTTTCTGCACCGGGCGGGCAGCCACGTGCCGAGGGGCGACCGCGGGTGACGGTCGCCCCGGCAGGCGTCAGGCGCTCGGGCAGGTGTTGCGGTACTCCTGGATGGCGGAGCCGGTCGGGCCGGGGCAGAGGAACTGCTCGTAGCGGGTGTCGTCGTCGACGAACCGCTTCAACCAGGCCACCGCCTGCCGGGCGGTGGGCGTGTTGACCGTCTGCGGGAAGAAGTGGCTCGCCCCGTTGAGCTCCAGGTACGCCTTCTCCGACGAGGCCGGGATGCTGGTGTAGAACGGCTCCGAGTGCGACGAGACCGGCGCGACGCTGTCGCTCTCGCCGCCGATGATCAGCGTCGGCACCCGGACGTCGGACCAGGACTTGTCCAGGTTCCACGGCGCGAGCGGCACGGCGGCCTGCAACGACGGCCGGGCGACCGCGGCCTCCAGGCTGCCGCCGCCGCCCATCGAGTGGCCGGAGACGGCGAGGCGGCTGGCGTCGATCCGGCCGCGCACCGAGCTGCGCTGCGTCAGGTAGTCGAGCGCGGCGAGCAGCTGCCGGCCGCGGCTGTCGGGCTGGTCGAGGCGCGTGTTGGTCTCGATGCCGATCACCACGAAGCCGTGCGAGGCGATCCGCGGACCGAGCCAGTCGATGCTGGACCAGGCGGCGGTGTAGCCGGGCGAGATGGCGACGGCGCCGAAGGTGCCCTCGGCGGTGCTGGTCGGGTAGTAGATGACGCCCCCGCCGAAGCCGGTGACGCTGAGCGAGGAGACGCTCTGCGACGCGGTGGCGAACGGGCCGCGGCTGGCCTCCAGCAGGGCGACGCTCGGGGCGGGACCGCGCTCGTACGGGTTGTCGGCGGCCTGGGCGGCCGGCGGCGCGGCCAGCGCGCCCACCGTGGCGAGGACGGCGGCCACGGCCAGCCCGGCGAGGCGGGTGGCGGGACGGGGACGGGCGGTGGTGGTGGGTGATGACACGTCGGGCACTCCCTACAGGACGGGGCATATCGACATGCATCAGTCTTGGGTGGCGCCGACGGCACCGCATCGGTGAAATCACCAGTCCCGTCCACCACCTCCTGATCCGCGCCGACGGCCGGCCACGATCCCGTACCGCTTGGCCGGCCGGCGCGCCGACGCCCACGTCGGGGCGGGCACCGCCGTCGCGTAGGGTCGGCACCGCCCCGGTCCGGCCGCGCCGGACGACCCCTGCCCCCGCGGGAGACGCCATGACCGAGATAGGCGGCGCCACCCGGGTGTACGCGCTGCTCGGCGACCCGATCGCGCAGGTGCGCGCCCCCGGGCTGCTCAACCCGGTGCTCGCCCGGCGCGGCACCGACGCGGTGCTCGTCCCGGTCCACGCGGCGGCGGCCGACCTCACCCAGGTGGTGCGGGGGCTGCAACGGGTGGCGAACCTGCACGGGATGCTGGTCACCGTGCCGCACAAGGCCGCCGCGCTGGACCTCGCCGACCGGGCCAGCGACCGCGCCCGCCTGGCCGGCAGCGCCAACGCCCTGCGGCGCGAGCCCGACGGGACGTGGACCGCGGACACCTTCGACGGCGACGGGTTCGTCCGCGGGCTGGCCGAGGCCGGACACCACCCCCGGGGCCGCCGGGCGTGCGTGGTGGGCGCGGGCGGGGCGGGCAGCGCGATCGCGGTGGCCCTGCTCGACGCCGGCGTGGCGGAGCTGCGGCTGAGCGACACCGATCCGGACCGGCTGGAGACGCTGCGGCGGCGGCTCTCCGCCGCGTACCCCGGCCGGGTCGGCGCGACGGCGCGACCGCGCCTGGCCGACGCCGACCTCGCGGTCAACGCCACGCCCCTGGGGCTGCGCCCCGACGACCCGCCGCCGTTCGCGGTGGCCGACCTGCCGGCGGACGCCGTGGTCGCCGACATCATCATGACGCCGGCGGAGACGGTCCTGCTGGCCGAGGCGCGGGCCCGGGGCCTGCGGGCGCATCCCGGCGAGCCGATGCTCGCCCACCAGATCGACGCCTACCTCGCGTTCTTCGGGCTGTGACCGGCCGGCGGCCGGAGTCGGGAGACCGGCAGCGCCGCCCGGCCACCCCGGAACGCCGGCCGACGTCGACGGCCACCGCCGGTCGGCTCGCTGATCATCTTGTCGGGCGGACCTGTTACCGTCGCGCCGCCGCTGCACCAGTCGGACCGGAGGTAGGCGTGATCAGCTCGCACGTGTCGTCGTTCGTCGGATTACCGGTAGTGACCTTCACCCCGGGAATGACACTTCCCGACGATCCGTCGGCGGTCGCCTGGCGCCTGGAGGTCGAGGAGCACGACGCGGAGGCCGAGGAGTTCCTCGGTCTCGTGCGGGCGCTGCGGGAACAGGTCCCGCCCGACTCGGTGCGCGCCCTGGTGATCGGCGAGTGGGGCGAGGCCTACGAGCGGCCGTTGCCGATCGAGCCGCTGGTCGAGGCGGCCGGGGAGTGGACCGGGCTGCGCGCGGTCTTCCTCGCCGACCTGACCTACGAGCAGTGCGAGATCTCCTGGCTCACCCACGGCGACATCACGCCGCTGCTCGCGGCGTACCCGTCGCTGGGGGTGCTGTGGGTGCGCGGGGCCCAGGGCCTGCGGCTGGAGCCGATCCGCCACGCCGAGCTGCGGGAGCTGCGGTTCGAGTCCGGCGGGCTGCCGGCCGGGGTGGTCCGTGCCGTCGGCGCGTGCGAGCTGCCGGCCCTGCACCGGCTGGACCTCTGGCTCGGCAGGAGGGACTACGGCGGCGACGCGAGCGCCGAGGACCTGGCCGGGGTGCTCTCCGGCGCCGGCCTGCCGGCGCTGCGGTACCTCGCGGCGTGCAACGCCGAGATCGCCGACGCGGTGGCGGCGGCCGTCGCCACCGCGCCGATCGTGCCCCGGCTGGAGGCGCTCGACCTGTCGATGGGGACGCTGACCGACGAGGGCGCGAAGGCGCTGCTGGCCGGCCAGCCGCTGACCCACCTGACGCGGCTCGACCTGCACCACCACTTCCTCTCGGAGGAGACGGCCGCCGCCGTGGTCGCCGCGCTGCCGGGCGTGCAGGTCGACCTGGCGGACCCGCAGACCGCCGAGGAGCACGGCGGCAAGCTCTACCGCTACACCGAAGTCGGGGAGTGAGCGGCGATGACCTTCGGTTCCCACGCAGAGCACTTCGCCGGCCGCCCGGTGGTGAACGTCCCCGTCGACGGGCCGCTGCCCACGGTGGACGGCCCGGTCTCGTGGCGGTTCGCCCTCTGGCACTTCAACGAGAGCATGGAGTACAAGCTCTCGGAGGAGTTCCGCGTCGCGTTCGACCGGTTCGTCGCGCAGGCCGGGCCGTCCGTGGAGTCCCTGGTCATCGGCTCCTGGGGCTACGCGGCGTTCCACACCGCCCCGATCGCGCAGCTCTGCGCGGCGGCGTCGCGCCTGCCCGCCCTGCGTGCCCTGTTCCTCGGTGACATGACTGTGGAGGAGTGCGAGGTCTCCTGGATGAAGGTGGGCGACGTCAGCCCGCTGCTGACGGCGTACCCGCAGCTGGAGGTGCTGCGGGTACGCGGTGGCGAGAACTTCGCCTTCTCCCCCGTGCGGCACGCGCGGCTGCGGGAGCTGGCGGTGGAGAGCGGCGGGCTGTCCCGGGCGTTCGTCGGCGCGGTGCTCGACTCCGACCTGCCCGCGCTGACCGACCTGGAGCTGTGGCTCGGCACCCCCGACTACGGCGGCGACGCGCGGGTCGCCGACCTCGCCCCGCTGCTGGCCGGGGAGCGGTTCCCGCAGCTGCGCCGGCTCGGCCTGTGCAACTCGGCGATCGCCGACGACCTCGCCCGGGCGCTGGCGTCGGCGCCGGTGGTGCCCCGGCTGCAACGGCTGGACCTGTCGATGGGCACGCTCGGCGACGAGGGCGCGGCGGCCCTCCTGGCCGGCCAGCCGCTGACCCACCTGGCCGAGCTGGACCTGGCCCATCACTACCTGTCGGAGGAGACGGCCGCCGCCGTGGTCGCCGCGCTGCCGGGCGTCCGGGTGGACGTCTCCGACCCGCAGGAGCCCGACGAGTACGACGGCGAGAGCTACCGCTACACGGCGGTGTCGGAGTGACATGCGCCTGACCGTCGTCGGCAACCCCGGCAACCGTCGGGTCGACCTGTTCACCCGGGCGGTCGTCGGCGCCGGACTGCCCCGACCGGCGGTGCTGCCGTGGGCCGACGTGCTGACCGGGGCGGCGCCGCCCGAGGCCGGCGCGCTGGTACGGGTCGACTCGCCCGGGGAGGACGCGGAGGTGGACCGGCTGCTGCGCCGGTCCGCCGCCCCGGCCCGCCACGGTGAGCTGGTCGGCCTGGCCGACACGTACGCCGGGCTGCTGCGGGGCCTGGACCGGGTCGCCGCCGGCGGCGCGGAGCTGCTCAACGACCCGGCGGACGTGGCGGTGCTCTGCGACAAGCGGCGCTGCCACGCGCGGCTGGCCGCCGCCGGGGTGCCGGTGCCGGCCGCGCTGCCGGCCGTGCACGGGTGGGCGGAGCTGCGGGCGGCGATGGCGGCGGCCCGCTGGAGCCGCGTGTTCGTCAAGCCCGCGCACGGCTCGTCCGCCGCCGGGGTCGTCGCCCTGGCGGTGGCCGGGCGGCGGGTGCAGGCGGTCACCACGGTCGAGGCGACACCGGACGGGCTGTTCAACTCCCTGCGGCCGCGCCGCTACGGCGACGAGGCCGAGGTCGCCGCGATCGTCGACCGGATCGCCGGTGAGGGCCTGCACGTGGAGCGGTGGCTGCCCAAGGCGGGGCTCGGCGACCGGGTGGTCGACCTGCGGGTGGTGACGGTCGCGGGGCGACCCACCCACGCTGTGGTGCGCGCCGCCCGGGGGCCGCTGACCAACCTGCACCTGGGCAACGCGCGCGGCGACCTCGCCGAGCTGCGCGCGGCGGCCGGGCCGGCGGCGTGGGCGGCGGCGATGGAGACCTGCGAGCGGGTGGCCCGGTGCTTCCCCCGCACGCTCCAGGTCGGGATCGACCTGATGTTCCTCGTCGGCTGGCGACGGCACGCGGTGGCCGAGGTCAACGCCTTCGGCGACCTGCTGCCGGGGGTGCTCACCGACGGCCGGGACACCTACGCCGAGCAGGTGCGCGCCCTGACCGACGGCCGGTGGGAGCGCTGGCGCGCGGCGGCCGGGCAGGCACCGCCGCGCGGGGACGCGACGGGGCGGGAGCCCACGCGCGGCGACGCGACGGGACAGGGGCCGACGCGCGGCGACGCGGCGGGGCGGGAGGTGCTCCGGTGCGGAGCCTGATCGGCAGCCACGACCTGCTCCTGCTCACCCTCGACACGCTGCGTCACGACGTGGCCGCCGACCTGGCCGCGCGGGGGCGCACGCCGCACCTGGCGCGGGCGCTGCCCGGGGGCCGGTGGGAGCGCCGGCACTCCCCCGCCAGCTTCACCTACGCCGCGCACCACGCGTTCTTCGCCGGTTTCCTGCCCACCCCGGTCACCCCCGGCCGGCACGAGCGGCTGTACGCGGCGGCGTTCCCCGGCAGCGAGACGTCCGGCGCCGACACGTGGGTGTTCGACGCGCCGGACCTGCCGACGGCGCTCGCCGACGTCGGCTACCACACGCTCTGCCTGGGCGGGGTCGGGTTCTTCAACCGGCGCAGCCCGCTCGGGGCGGTGCTGCCGGGCCTGTTCGCCGAGGCGCACTGGGAGCCGGAGTTCGGGGTCACCTCCCCGACCTGCCTCGACGCGCAGCTCGACCGGCTGGCCGAGGTGCTGCCGCGGGTGCCGGCGCGGCAGCCGCTGTTCACGTTCCTCAACGTCGCCGCCCTGCACCAGCCCAACCGGCACCACCTGCCCGGGGCACAGGCCGACGACCTGGCCAGCCACGCCGCCGCCCTGGAATACGTCGACGGCCGGATCGACCGGCTGTTCGCACTGCTCACCGGCCGGGGCCGACCGGTGTTCGCGATCGTCTGCTCCGACCACGGCACCGCCTACGGGGAGGACGGCCACACCGGCCACCGGATCGGCCACGACGTGGTGTGGACGGTCCCGTACGCCCACTTCGTCCTGCGACCGGGGGAATGGTGACCAGCACCGACACGGGCCTCGACGGCTCGCCGTACCAGCAGTACCTCTACGCGTACCCGCACAAGACCTCCTACCGGCCGCTGCGACCGCGCCCGCTGCTGGCGGACGTGTGGCGGGCAGAGGCGCGCGAGGCGCTCTTCCTCTACGTGCACCTGCCGTTCTGCGAGATGCGCTGCGGCTTCTGCAACCTGTTCACCCGCGCCAACGCGCCCGCCGAGCAGGTGACGGCGTACCTGCGGCAGCTGCGCCGGCAGGCCGGCCGGGTCGCCGAGGCGCTGGGCGAGGACGCCGGCTACGCCCGCGCGGCACTCGGCGGCGGCACCCCCACCTACCTGACCGCCGACGAGCTGACCGAACTGTTCGGCATCGCCACCGCGATGGGCGCCCGGCTGCCCGGCGTACCGCTGTCGGTGGAGACCTCGCCGGCGACCGCGACGCCGGACCGGCTCGCGGTGCTCGCCGCGCACGGCACCACCCGGGTGAGCATCGGCGTGCAGAGCTTCCTCGACGCCGAGGCCCGCGCCGCCGGCCGGCCGCAGCGGCGCGCGGAGGTGGAGGCGGCCCTGGCCGCGATCCGCGACGCCCGGATCCCCGTGCTCAACATCGACCTGATCTACGGCATCGACGGGCAGACCGCCGACACCTGGCGGCAGAGCCTCGACGCGGCCCTGGCGTGGCGGCCCGAGGAGTTGTACCTCTACCCGCTGTACGTGCGACCGCTGACGGGGCTCGGGCGGCGGGCGCACGGCCGCGCGGACTGGGACGCCCAGCGGCTCGCCCTCTACGAGCAGGCGGTGGCGGTGCTGGGCGCGGCCGGGTACCGGCAGGAGTCGATGCGGCAGTTCCGCCGCTCCGACGCGCCCATTCCGGACGGGCCGGACTACTGCTGCCAGGACGACGGCATGGTGGGCCTCGGCTGCGGCGCCCGCTCCTACACCACGTCCCTGCACTACTCGTTCGACTACGCGGTGGGCGTGTCGCAGGTGCGCGCGGTGCTCGACGACTACCTGGCCCGCCCGGCGGACGACTTCCGGTACGCCGAGTTCGGGTTCGCCCTGGACGGCGCGGAGCAGCGCCGCCGGTGGCTGCTCAAGTCGCTGCTGCGCGCCGAGGGGGTCGACCCGGCGGCCTACCGGGCCCGCTTCGGCCGCCCGCCCGGCGAGGACTTCCCCGAGCTGGGCCGGCTGGTCGACCGGGGGTGGGCCACCGACGGCGGGCTGCGGCTGACCCCGGCCGGGCTGGCCCGCTCCGACGCGGTCGGCCCGTGGCTGACGTCGGCCCGGGTCCGTGACGCGATGACCGGGTACGTGCCGAGGTGAACCTCGCGATCCTCTACCGGGGCCCCCTGGCGAGCTGCAACTACGACTGCCCGTACTGCCCGTTCGCCAAGCGGCGCGACCCGCCGGAGCTGCTGCGCGCCGACCGGGCGGCGCTGGACCGGTTCGCCGGTTGGGTGGCGGCCACCACCGACGTGCGGCTGTCGGTGCTGTTCACCCCGTGGGGCGAGGGGCTGACCCGCCGCTGGTACCGGGACGCGATGGTGTCGCTGTCGCACCTGCCGCACGTCGATCGGGTGGTCATCCAGACCAACCTCGCCGCCCGGGTGGACTGGCTGGCCGACGCCGACCCGCGCGCCGCCGCCCTGTGGACGACCTACCATCCCGGCCAGGTCGACCGGGACCGCTTCCTGGGCCGCTGCGCCCGGCTGACCGAGCTGGGCGTCCGGTACTCGGTCGGGGTGGTCGGCCTGCCGGAGCACCTCGCCGAGGCGCGGGCGCTGCGGGCCGCCCTGCCCGCCGAGGTCTACCTGTGGGTGAACGCCGCCGAGGGCCGGCGCTACGACGCTGCCGAGGAGGCGACCTGGACGGAGCTGGACCCGCTGTTCGGCTACAGCGTCCGCCCGCACGTGTCGCTCGACCGTCCCTGCCACGCGGGAGAGACGGCGATCTCGGTGCGCGGCGACGGCACGGTGCGCCGCTGCCACTTCATCGACGAGCCGATCGGCAACCTCTACGACGGGTCGTGGCGCTCGGCGCTGCGACCGCGGCCGTGCGGCAACGCGGTCTGCGACTGCCACATCGGGTACGTCCACCTCAAGCCGCTCGGCCTGCGGGACGTCTTCGCCGGCGGGGTACTGGAACGCATCCCGGCGGCCTGGCCGCCGGCACGCCGCCCGGTGCCGGTCGCCGCGCCGCAGCGCCGCCCGGTGCCGATCCCCACCCCCGGGCCGCTGCCGGCCTGAGCCGCCCGGTGAGGGCTCTGCCGGCCGGCACGCGCCGGGGCCGGTGGCACCTGCCACGCGGCCGGGTTGGTGGCACACGCCCACGCGCCGGGGCCGCTGGCACGTGGCACGCGTCGGTGGGGGCGGGCCTCCTGCTCGCCCGCCCCCACCGACGGCCGGTTCAGTCCGGGTCGCCCGGAACGGCCGGCGGCACCGTCACGGCAGCTGGTCCGCGCCGCCCACCCCCGCGCCCGCCGCGGGCGGGGTGGCGGAGGCGGATCCGGCCGTGTACGCGTACGGGGGCCGGGCGACGGTGTTGTCGATCCGCAGCCAGTCATCCATCGTCTTGCCGGAGTCGTTCGCCCGGGTGATGGTGGCCTTGTCGTAGAAGTTCGTGCCCGTCCAGGTCAGGCGGGTGTCGCCGAAGTCCTCGGTGATCGTCTTGGCGCTCTTCACGTGGTTCGTCTCGGCGTAGACCTGGCCGCCGACGCCGAGGCCGATGAAGTAGTCGTCGACCTCCACGAAGTTGCCGAACACGTGGGCGTAGCCGAAGCGCACCCGGGGGTGGCGGGTGTTGGAGCCGTCGAACCAGTTGTGGTGGTAGGTCGCGCGCAGGTAGCCGGTGTCCTGGGCGCCGTTGCTGTCGCTGTGGCCCAGCAGCATCGACTTGTCGGTGCCGACGAACCGGTTGTACGACACGGTGACCAGGTCGGAGCCGCGCTTGACGTCCACCGAGCCGTCCGCCGCGGGGTGGAAGGTGTTGTGGTCGATCCACACGTGGTGCGAGTAGCACTGGACGTTGATCGAGTCGTCCGGCGAGCTGCGGAACGTCAGGTTACGGATGATCACGTTCTGGACGTGGGTGAAGAGGCTCCGCTCGGCGGGGTCGCAGAGGTCCCCGCCCCAGGCCACCTCGTCCGGGCCCCAGCCGTTGACGTCGAGGCCGAAGCCGCTGATCGTGGCGGTGGAGCCGACCCCGATGATCGTCTTGTTGGAGCCGACGTCCAGCATCGGCGCGCCGGTGCCGGTGATCGTGCCGGAGACGCGGACGATGCGGGGCGCGTCGTCGGCCACGGCCGCGGCGAGCTGTGCGTAGCTGCTGACGGTCACCGTCGGGCCGCCCGCTCCGCCGTTCGTGCCGGTCCGGCCGTGGCCGGTCATGGTGGCGAAGCCCTGGAGGCCGGGCGCGTTGCCGCCCGGCGGCGGCGTGGTGGGCGGCGGCGTGGTCGGGGGCGGCGTGGTGGGCGGCGGCGTCGTCGGGGGCGCGGTGGTGGGCGGCGCGGTGGTGGGCGGCGCGCTCGTCGGGGGCGCGGTCGTCGGCGGCGGGGTGGACCCGGTGGTCACCACGACGTCGTCGAAGGACGCCGAGGAGTACGCGGTCTGCAGGCCGATGCGGCCGGCGGCGGGGCCCGACGCGGATCGCGAGGCGAACTGCGTGCCGTCGACCGACGCGCTGACCACGGAGCCGCTGGCGGTGAGCGAGAGGGTGTACCAGGTGCCGTTGCTGACGGTCCGCGCGGAGCTGCCCAGCACGGTCACGGAGCCGCCGTTGACCGCCTGCAACTCGACCCGGCCCGGCAGCAGGGCCAGCCGGTGGAACGTCGTCGAGCCGGAGGCGCGGGCGAGCAGCCCGACGAAGCCGTTGGCGCCCAGGCTCACGGGCCTGACCCGGGCCTGGACGGTGTAGTCGGTGAGGGCGGTCGAGGCGTTGAAGAGCCGGGCGTTCTCGCTGGAGGTGCTCGACTGCCGCGCCACCTGGGAACCGTCGGGCACGACCGACCAACTGCCGCCCGACTTGGACCAGCCGGCGATGCTGCCGTCCTCGAAGTCGGCCGAGAAGGCGGTGGCGGCGCCGGCCGTCGGCGAGAGCACAAGGCTGGCGGCGGTGAGCACGGCGACCGCGCCGCCGACGACGGGCCACCTCTTCCGGTACGACGGACGTGGGGGGTCCGGCCTTTCCATGACTGGCCTCCTGAGGGTGGTGGGGCAGGCGGGTGAGGTGGAAAGCGCTTTCCCGAGCGACCGTAACGTGCCGTTCATCACCTGTCAATCAAAGGCGTCAATGCGGCGGGCGGGCGGAACGACGTCCCGCGCGCTGCCCGGTGGGCGGGCCGGCGCACCGCCAGATCGGCGGCCGGCGCACCGCCGGATCGCGGCCGGATCGGCGGCCGGGCGCGGCCGGATCGGCGGCCGGGCGGGCGGCTGCCGGCACGCCAAAGGGGCGGCCCGGAACGGATCCGGACCGCCCCCCTCGGCGGGTGACTCAGTGCGCGCCGGGCACGACGGCGGCCGCCTCCTCCCGGGCCCGCCGCTCGTCACCACTGAGGGTGTGCAGCGGCTTCTCCCGGATGAACAGCACCACCACCAGGGCGAGCACCGCGAAGGGGGTGGCCACCAGGAACAGCTCGCCGGTGGCGGTCCCGTACACGTCCTGGACGATCTTCAACACCGGCTCGGGCAGGGCGGACAGGTCGGGCACCTCGGTGGAGCCCTCCCCGCCCGTGGCACCGCCGGTCAGCGGACCGAGCTTCTCCGCGCTCAGCGTCGCGACCCGGTTCGCCAGCACCGCGCCGAGCGCGCTGACGCCGATCGTGCCGCCCATGCTGCGGAAGAAGGTCAGCACCGAGGTGGCCGCGCCCAGCTCGTGTGCCGGCACGTCGTTCTGCGCCGCGAGCACCAGGTTCTGCATGAGCATGCCGACGCCGACGCCGAGCACCGCCATGTAGACGCCGAGCAGCACGATGCTGGTCTGGGCGTCGATGGTGGCCAGCAGCAGCATGCCGGCGACCATCACGGCGGCGCCGGCCACCAGGTAACGCTTCCAGCGGCCGTACTTCGTGATCAGCTGGCCGGCCACCGTCGACGAGACCAGCAGGCCCAGGATCATCGGCAGGCTCATCAGCCCGGCCACCGTCGGCGACTTGCCCAGCGAGAGCTGGAAGTACTGGGACAGGAAGACGGTGCCGCCGAACATCGCCACACCGACCAGGATGCTGGCGACGGTGGTCAGCGAGACCGTCCGGTTGCGGAAGATGTCCAGCGGCACGATCGGCTCCGCCGCGCGGGACTCCACCCAGACCGCCAGCGCCAGCAGGACGAGGCCGCCGCCCACCATCAGCGCCGTCCACCCCGAGGCCCAGGCGAACTTGTTTCCGGCCAGCGACGACCAGACCAGCACGGTGGAGACCCCGGAGGTGATGAGCAGCGCGCCGAGCCAGTCGATCTTCACCTTGCGGCGGGTCACCGGCAGGTGCAGGGTGCGCTGGAGCAGGACGATCGAGAGCAGGGTGAACGGGACGCCGATCAGGAAGCACCAGCGCCAGCCGAGCCACGAGGTGTCCACGAGCACGCCGCCGATCAGCGGGCCGGCGATGGTGCCGACGCCGAACACGGCGCCGAAGATGCCGGCGTAGCGGCCCAGCTCGCGCGGCGGGATCATGGCCGCCATCACGATGGTGGCCAGGGCGGTCATGCCGCCGGCGCCGATGCCCTGCACGACCCGGCTGACCAGCAGCACCTCGACGTTCGGGGTCAGCCCGGCGATCAGCGAGCCGACCACGAAGAGGCCGAGGGAGAGCTGGATCAGCAGCTTCTTGCTGTAGAGGTCGGCCATCTTGCCCCACAGCGGCACGGTCGCCGTCATGGCCAGCAGCTCGGTGGTGACGATCCAGGTGTAGACGGTCTGGGTGCCGTTCAGGTCGGCGATGATGCGCGGCAGCGCGTTCGCCACGACCGTGGAGGCGAGGATCGACACGAACATGCCGACCATCAGGCCCGAGAGTGCCTGGAGCACCTCGCGGCGGGACATGCGGCCGGCGCCGACCTCGGGGGTCTTGGCGGGCACGGTAGCGGTCATTGACCTTCCTTACCGGGTACGGGTTTCACGGCCTCCCGGGCACCTTTCCCGGAAGGGGCTTGCGGGTCAGGGCCGGTCGGGTTGCGGCAGCCCCGCGGCGAGGGCGGCGAACGCCTCGTCGACGAGGTCGGCCAGGTCCGGCCGGTCGGGGTGGGCGGCCCACCGGGTCATGGCGTGGCGCAGCGCCGCGCCCGTCACGGCGGTGACCAGCGCCGGGTAACCGTGGTCGGCATCGACGCCCACCCGCGCCGCGACGACCTCGACGATGGCGCGTTCCGTCTCGGCGTTGCCGGCCAGCAGGCGGGGCAGCAGCGCGGGATTACGCGTCACCACGTCCATCCGCAGGCACCACAGCTCGCGCTCGGCGCGCACCTCGTCGACCACCTCGTCGAGGGCGGTCCGCAGCGCGGTCAGCACCGGCACGTCGGGCGGCACGGCGGCCAGCCGGGCGACCAGGCGCGCCGCGTGGCCCGCCTGGTCGCCGACCAGGGCGTCGTCCTTGCAGGCGAAGTAGTTGAAGAAGGTCCGCGGGGAGACGTCGGCCGCCTCGCTGATCTCCTCCACCGTCACCTGGGCCAGGCCGCGCTCGGCCACCAGGCGCAGGGCCGCCTCCACCAGCGCGGCCCGGGTCTGGCGCTTCTTGCGGTCGCGCCGCCCGGGAGCGGGTTCGGTTCCGGCGGATGTCACGCGAGGACCCTACTAGCGATCTTGCAGGTCCTGCAATGTTTTATTCAGTGAAGTGACGCTGGCCATCCGCGGGCCGGTCCGGGGTCGCCGGACGACGCCGGACGGGGCGCGGGCCCGGCCGGGACGATCCGGCCGGGCCCGTCGCCGTACGGGTCACGGGTAGTTCGTGAGGTACACCTGCTGGTTGCCCGCGTTGGCGGTGCCGCCGGTGCCGTTGACCACCCGGTTGATGGTGCCCACGCCACCGAGGGAGACGGTGACCATGTTGGTGAACCGGACGTTCGGGCTCGTCGGT
Organism: Micromonospora sp. NPDC047812; assembly: GCF_040704175.1. Lineage (NCBI taxonomy): Bacteria > Bacillati > Actinomycetota > Actinomycetes > Micromonosporales > Micromonosporaceae > Micromonospora > Micromonospora sp. NPDC047812. Next base: position 89,060 of record NZ_JBEYRY010000009.1, read on the forward strand.
GCCTCGATGGCCCGGTCGGCGACGACCGAGGGGTCGACGTTGAAGTAGCAGTAGCTGCCCATCCCCCACGCCTGGTGGGTGCTCACCCCGTCGGCCACCTTGTACGCGGCGTAGCCGCGGGTGGCCCCGTTCATCCAGGCGGCCTGGTTCGGCGGATCGTACGGCATCTCGTTCTGGTAGAAGTACGTCCGGCCCCCGTTGCCGTTCCACACCGTCTGGTACCGCTGGTAGTGCTCGACGAAGAGGCCGTACATGGTCACGTCGTCGCCGTTGACCGTCAGGCCGGTGTCGGCGGTGTTCACCGTCCAGCCGACCCCGTCGCCGTGGTCGGCGCGCCAGAGCCACATGTGGTCACCGATCACGTGGTCGCTGTTGACGGTCAACGTGTTGGTGGCCCGGCCGACGCCCGGCCCGCCGATGCGGAAGAAGACGTCGTGCAGCGAGGTCGGGTTGGCCGCGTGGCTCGCCGCCGAGCCGGGCGGGCCGACCTCCATCAGCACCGGCGAGTTCACCTGGCCGGCCTCGAACATGATGCCCGCCACCTTCACGCCGTCCACGTCGGCGACCCGCATCGCGACGGTGCCGTTGTCGGCCTGGACGGTCGCCAGGCCGAGGCCGAGGATTACCGTGTCGGGGCGGTCCACCCGGATCGGCTCGGTGACCCGGTGCACGCCCGGGGTGAACAGCAGGTGCCGGCCCTGGGCGAGCGCGGCGTTGATGGTGGCCGCGCCGGTGCCCGGCCGCACCACGTAGAACTGGCTGAGGGAGATGGAGGAGCCGGCCGGGGTCCTGCCGTACCAGCTGGTGCCGGTGGAGTTGGTCCGCAGCGCGGGCACGAAGACGCGGTACTCGCCGGTGCCGTCGACGTAGAGGAAGGGCTTCTCCCGCACCTGCGGGGTCTGCGGGATGACGGTGTGCGAGGGGTTGGGGAAGTGCGGCGGCGGGGCGCCGGTGACGCCCTGGAAGACCATGTTCCACACCGAGCCGGTCCAGCCGCCGAACTCGCTGTTGCGCGAGTACCACTGCTGCTGCGACCCGGAGACGACCAGGCCGTCGATCTTGGTGTCGGCCATCAGGCCGCCGCTGGACCAGCCGTCGCCGCCGTTCCACAGCTGGATCTGGTTCTGCGCGCCGCGCAGGTGCATCCGCCGGTACGGCGCGGCCTGCGAGACCGCCCACCGCTCCACGGTCACCCCGGCCGGCAGGGTCACCGAGAGGTTCTCGGCGGCGCGCCAGAAGTTCTGCGTGGCGTTGCCGCCCATCCAGAACGCCTCGGCGCGTACGTGGCCGTTGAGGTTGACGTCGTCCGGGCTCATGCCGAGGCCGGCGACCTGGGTGAAGAAGCCGAGGTTGACGTCGGCGGTGTAGGTGCCGGGCTTGAACAGCACGGCGTAGCGCTCGGGACCGAACTGGTTGCGCTCCTGCTGGGTGAAGATCGTGTTCAGCCGGCTCTGGATGGTGGCGGTCGGGGTGGACGGGTCGAAGACGAAGGTGTTCGGCCCGAAGTTCGGGTTGCGGGGGTCGGTGGGCTCCACCGGCGGAGCGTCGTCGCCCGTCACGTTCACCGCCAGCTCCCAGAGCGAGTAGCCGTAGGTGGTGGCCCGCGCCGTGCCGTACACCCGCAGGTAGCGGCCGCTGCCGGTGACGGCAAGCGACTGGCTGCCCCCGGTGCCGCTGGTGGTGCCGTACACGGTGGTCCAGGCGCTGCCGTCGGCCGAGGTCTGGAGCTGGAACGCCCGCGCGTGGGCGGCCTCCCAGGTCAGCACCACCCGGCAGATCGACCGCACGGAGCCCAGGTCCACCCGCAGCCACTGGGGGTCCGCCGCGGCGCTGGCCCAGCGGGTGCCCGGGTTGCCGTCGACCGCCGCCGAGGCGGGGAGGCCGGCGTTCTCCACCGACGAGGCGGTGGCCGGCCGGCCCTGGGCGACGTTGGCGCTGCCGCAGGTGGGCGCGGTGCCGCCGGCCTCCCCGTAGACCTGGAACTCCCAGAGGGAGTAGCCGTAGCCGGTGCCGCGCGTGGTGCCGTACATCCGGACGTACCGGCCGGCGCCCGCGACGTCCAGGGTCTGGGTGCCGCCGGTGCCGGCGGCGGTGCTGTGGACGGTGGTCCAGGCCGCGCCGTCGTCGGAGGTCTGGATCGCGAAGGTCCGGCCGTAGGCGCCCTCCCAGGACAGGATCACCTGGCTGAGGTTGGCCCGGGTGCCGAGGTCGACCTGGATCCACTGGGGGTCGCTGAAGGCGCTGGCCCAGCGGGTGCCGGCGTCGCCGTCGACCGCGGCGGACGCCGGGGTGCCGGCGTTCTCCGTCGACGAGGCGGTCGCGGGCCGTCCCTGGGACAGCAGGCTCGGGGCGGCCTGCGCCGGGGGCGTCGCGGCGGGGGTGAGCGCCGCGACGAGGAGCAGCGCGAGACCGATGAGCAACCGCCGGGCGGGTCGCCCCGGCGGCGGCGTCGGGCGTACGGATATAGCGCGAGATGTCATGACTTCGCCTGTCGATAGAGGGTCGCTGACCTCGGGCGTGACGGGATGACGAGGGGGGCCGCAGCGGTGCGGGTGGCGTACGCCGGCCGGCGCCGGGATGGGAGAGAGCGCTCTCGTCCGAGTGTTGCGGCGTCGTTGCGCAGCCGTCAAGGCATCGATAAATAACGCTGTTATTTATCCGTGAAGTTCGATTTGTTCGGTAACCCGCCGGTTCGTCGACCGCACCCCGCCCGCCGTGAGCAGCCGGGCGATCGGGAGTGTCGCCGCGCCGAGCGCCACCGCGTCGACGCCCAACAGGCCCAGCTCGATCGAGGCCTGCTCGTACGGCTGCCGCAGCGCCTGGCGGCCGGCGGCCTCCCGGACGGCCGGCAGCAGGCCGCCCAGCGCCATGCCGGCCCAGCCGCCGAGCACGACCCGCTCCGGGTTGAACAGGTTGATCAGGTTGGCCACCCCGGCGCCGAGGTACTCGGCGGTCTCGTCCAGCACCCGCCGGGCGGCCGCCGAGGTGTCGGCCGCGTCGATCAGGGCCGCCAGCTGGGACTCCTCGTCCCCGCCCGGGACCGGGTGGCCGCCCCGGGCCTCCCGGTAGCGGTCGATGACGGCCTCCGCGCCGACGTACGCCTCCAGGCAGCCGCGGGCTCCGCAGCGGCAGGGCCGCCCGCCGTAGACCAGGGTGGTGTGCCCCCACTCCCCCGCGCTGCTGGAGGCGCCCCGGTAGGTCACCCCGTTGGTCACCACGGCGGTGCCGATCCCCGAACCGACCAGCGCGAAGACGGCGTGCCGGGCCCCCCGGCCCGCGCCGAACCACATCTCCGCCTGGCCGAGCGTCTTCGCCCCGTTGTCGATGTGCAGCGGCAGGTCGGTGCCCGCCGCGATCAGCCGCTCCAACGGCACCCGGTCCCAGCCGAGCGACTGGGCGTGCACCACGGCCTCCCGGCCCTGCTCCACCACCCCGGAGACGCCGATGCCGGCGCCGAGCACCTCGTCGACGGCCACCCCGGCCCGGGCGGTGACCGCGTCGATGCCGGCCAGCACGTGCCCGGCCACCTCCGCCGGCTCCGTCCGCCGCGGATCGAGCGGGTACGCGACGCTGGCCAACTGGGTCATCGCGAAGTCGAACAGCTCCACCCGGACCCGGGTCTCCCCCACGTCCACCCCGACGACGAACGCGAACCGCGGCGCGACCCGCAGCATCATGCTGGGCCGTCCGCCGTCGGACTCGGCGACGCCCGCCTCGGCGATCAGTCCCTCGTCGATCAGGTCGGCGACCACGTTGCTGACCGCCGGCTGACTCAGCCCCGTGCTGCGGACCAGGTCCTGCCGGGTGAGCGGGCCGTCCAGGAAGACCTTCGACAGCAGGGCGGATCGGTTTCGCAGCCGGACGCCCCGGTTGGTCGCGCGCGCCAGCTCCACCTGCCCACCTCGATCCCCTCGGCCGTCCGGAGCGACTGTACGACCCCGTGCTTGACGGCCCCTCGGCCAACCACTTTAATGACCACATTCATTAAGTCGTGATGGAACTTCTGGAGCGCCGGCCCCCGCCGGCGTGACCCGCCCACCGTCCGCCGCCGCCCGTCACCCCCGTTCCCCGACGCGACGCCGGCGACCCCCACCACGTGCAACGGAAGGGCCGAACGTGTCGAGACGACACCTCGCGATACTCATGGCGGCCGTGCTGGCCGCCACCACACTGACCGCCTGCGGCGACTCCGGCGACTCCTCCGGCGCGGCCGGGAAGACCCTCACCTACTGGGCCAGCAACCAGGGCGCCAGCCTGGAGGCCGACAAGCAGACCCTCCAGCCGGAACTCGACAAGTTCGAGCAGCAGACCGGCATCAAGGTCAACGTCGAGGTGGTGCCCTGGTCGGACCTGCTCAACCGGCTGCTCACCGCCGCCACCTCCGGCCAGGGCCCGGACGTGGTCAACATCGGCAACACCTGGTCGGCGTCGTTGCAGGCCACCGGCGCGCTGGTCGAGTTCGACGACGCCACCCTCGCCAAGGTCGGCGGGAAGGACCGGTTCGTGCCCGCGGCGCTGGCCGCCGCCGGCGCGCCCGGCAAGCCGCCGGCCGCGGTGCCGCTCTACAGCCTCGCCTACGCCCTCTACTACAACAAGAAGGCGTTCGCCGACGCCGGCGTCACCAGCCCGCCCACCACCTGGGAGCAGGTGGCCGAGGTCGGCCGCAAGCTGACCGGCGGCGGCCGGTGGGGCCTCGCCGTCGAGGGGGCCAACCCGTCGGAGAACGCCCACCACGCCTTCACCTTCAGCCAGCAGTACGGCGGCGAGTGGTTCGACTCCGCCGGCAAGCCGACCTTCGACACCCCGCAGAACGTCGCCGCCGTCAAGCGGTACGTCGACCTGATGGCCGTCGACAAGATCGTCAACCCGAGCAACGCCGAGTACGCGCAGAACCAGTCGGTCTCCGACTTCGCCAACGGCAAGGCCGCCATGCTGCTCTGGCAGGCCGCCGGGTCCAACCTGAAGTCGCAGAACATGGCCCCCGACGCGTACGGGATCGCCCCCGTGCCGTTCCCGGCCACCCCGCCGGCGGGCGGCAAGAAGGTCAACAGCATGGTCGCGGGGATCAACCTCGCGGTGTTCAAGCACACGAAGAACACCGACGCCGCGCTGGAGTTCGTCAAGTTCATGACCAGCGACGCCGAGCAGGTGGCGCTGAACAGGACGTACGGCTCGCTGCCCGCCGTCTCCACCGTGGCGGACGACCCGGCGTTCGCCGCCCCGGAGCAGAAGGTGCTCCAGCAGACCCTCGCCACCACGGCGGCGCCGCTACCGCAGGTGCCCGACGAGAGCACCTTCGAGACCCTCGTCGGCACCGCCATCAAGGAACTCTTCGCCGACGCCGCCGGCGGCAGACCGATCACCGAGGAGAGCGTCCGGCAGAAGCTGACCCGGGCCCAGCAGCAGATGCGCTGACCCGCCGGACCGGTGGCCGTGGGAGGGACGCCGACCCTCCCACGGCCACCCAGCGAGAGGACCACGATGTCCACCACCACGCCCTCCCGGGACCTCGCCGCACCGGAGCGGCCCGCCCGCCGCGCGGCGACCTCGACGGACCGGCGGCCACCCGGCCGCCGACGGTCGCTGCTGCCGTACCTGCTGCTCGCCCCGGCCGTCGTGCTGGAGCTGGCGATCCACGTGGTCCCGATGCTCGTCGGGGCATGGATGAGCCTGCGCGAGCTGACCCAGTTCCACATCCGCGACTGGTCCACCGCGCCCTTCGTGGGCTGGGAGAACTACCGCGTGGTGCTCGACGTCGACTCGGCGGTCGGGGCCGAGCTGCTGCACTCGTTCGGGGTGACCGTCGGCTACACGGTGGCCTCGGTCGGGCTCTCCTGGGTGCTCGGCGTCACCGCCGCCGTGCTGCTGCAACGCCCCTTCCGCGGCCGTGGCGTGCTGCGCGCGCTCTTCCTCACCCCGTACGCGCTGCCCGTCTACACCGCCGTGATCACCTGGAGCTTCCTCTTCCAGCGGGACACCGGCCTGGTCAACCACGTGCTGGTCGACCAGCTGCACCTCCTCGACGACCGGCCGTTCTGGCTGATCGGGGAGAACAGCTTCGTCGCGCTGCTGACCGTCTCGGTCTGGCGGTCCTGGCCGTTCGCCTTCCTCTGCCTCATGGCCGGCCTGCAGAACATCCCCGGCGAGCTGTACGAGGCCGCCGCCATGGACGGGGCCGGATTCTGGCGGCGGCTGCGCTCGGTGACGCTGCCCATGCTGCGCCCGGTCAACCTGGTGCTCGTGCTGGTGCTGTTCCTCTGGACCTTCAACGACTTCAACACCCCGTACGTGCTCTTCGGCGGCTCGGCGCCGGAGCAGGCGAACCTGATCTCCCTGCACATCTACCGCAGCTCCTTCAAGACCTGGGACTTCGGCGCGGGCTCGGCGATGTCGGTGGCGCTGCTGCTGTTCCTGCTCCTGGTCACCGCCGGCTACCTGCTGGTCACCAACCGCCGGAGGAACGATGCGTGAGACCGCCACCGAGCGCTGGACCCGCCGGATCGTGCTGACCCTGCTCGCGCTCTTCGTGCTCGTCCCGCTCTACGTCATGCTCAGCTCGGCGCTCAAGCCGTTGCAGGACGTGCAGGGCGGCTTCACCTGGTGGCCCCGGCGCCCGACCGCGCAGGCCTTCGTCGACATGTGGTCGACCGTGCCGCTGGGCCGTTACCTGGTCAACAGCCTGGTCGTCTCGACCGTGGCGGCGGTCTTCTCCGTCACCGTGGCGATCTTCGCGGCGTACGCCGTCAGCCGGTACCGCTTCCGGGGGCGGGGGCTGTTCTCCGTGACCGTGCTCTCCACCCAGATGTTCCCCGGGATCCTCTTCCTGCTGCCGCTGTTCCTGATCTACGTCAACCTCGGCTCCGCGACCGGCATCCAGCTGTACGCCAGCCGTACCGGACTGATCATCACCTACCTGACGTTCTCCCTGCCGTTCTCGATCTGGATGCTGGTCGGCTACTTCGACTCGATCCCCCGCGGTCTCGACGAGGCGGCGCAGGTCGACGGCGCCGGCCCGCTGCGGACGCTGTTCCGGGTCATCCTGCCGACGGCGGTGCCGGGTGTCGTCGCGGTCGCCGTCTACGCCTTCATGACCGCCTGGGGCGAGGTGCTCTTCGCCTCGGTGATGACCGACGAGGGCAGCCGCACCCTCGCCGTCGGCCTCCAGGGCTACTCCACCCAGTTCAACGTCTACTGGAACCAGGTGATGGCCGCGTCGCTGGTGGTCAGCGTCCCGGTGGTGGCCGGCTTCCTGGCGTTGCAGCGCTACTTCGTCGCCGGCCTCACCGCCGGCGCGGTCAGGTGAGGCCATGACGGCCGCACACGAGGCCATGTCGGCCGCACATCCGAAGGAGAGCCCACCCGTGCCGGACCTGTCCACGCTGCCGCCCGACTTCCTCTGGGGGGTCGCCACCGCCGCGTACCAGATCGAGGGGGCCGTCCGCGCCGACGGCCGCGCGCCGTCCATCTGGGACACCTTCTGTGACGTGCCGGGCGCCGTCGACAACGGCGACACCGGCGCGGTGGCCTGCGACCACTACCACCGGTGGCCGCAGGACGTGTCGCTCATGCGGCAGCTCGGGGTGGACGCGTACCGGTTCTCGGTGGCCTGGCCCCGGGTGCGGCCCGACGGCGTCGGCCGGGTCAACCCGAAGGGCCTGGACTTCTACGACCGGCTGGTCGACGCCCTGCTGGCGGCGGGGATCCGGCCGTTCGTGACGCTCTACCACTGGGACCTGCCGCAGGCGGTGCAGGACCGGGGCGGCTGGCCGGAGCGCGGCACCGCCGAGGCGTTCGCCGACTACGCCGCCGTCGTGGCCGCCCGCCTCGGCGACCGGGTCGCCGACTGGACCACCGTCAACGAGCCGCTCTGCGTGTCCTGGATCGGGCACCTGGAGGGCCGGATGGCACCCGGCGAGCGGGACCTGGCCAGGGCGGTGCGCGCCTCGCACCACGTCCTGCTCGGGCACGGGCTGGCCACCCGGGCGATCCGGGCCGCCGCCGCCCGGCCCGCCTCCGTCGGGATCGTGCTCAACCCCAGCCCCTGCGAGCCGGCGAGCGACCGGCCCGAGGACGTGGCCGCCGCCCGGCGGATGGACGGCCACGTCAACCGGTGGTGGCTCGACCCGCTGCACGGTCGCGGCTACCCGACCGACATGGTCGCCACGTACGGCGTCGAGCCGCCGGTCCGCGGCGACGACCTGGCCGTCGTCGCCACACCCACCGACTACCTGGGCCTGAACTACTACTTCCGTCAGGTGGTGGCCGACGACCCGGTGGGGCCACCGCCGTACGCCCGGCAGCTGCCGGTGCCGGGCGCGGTCTGCACGGCGATGGGCTGGGAGGCGTACCCGGCCGGGCTGGAACAGCTGCTGGTCTCGGTGACCGAGGAGTACGCCCCGGCGCGGGTGATCGTCACCGAGAGCGGGTCGGCGTGGCGGGACGAGGTCAGCGTCGACGGCACCGTCGAGGACCGGGAGCGGACCGACCACCTGGAGCGGCACCTCGCGGCGTGCGCGGCGGCGGTCGAGCGGGGCGTGCCGCTGGCCGGCTACTTCGTCTGGTCGCTGCTCGACAACTTCGAGTGGTCGTACGGGTACGACAAGCGCTTCGGGCTGGTGCACGTCGACTACCCCACCCAGCGCCGGACGGTCAAGGCGAGCGGCCTGCGCTACGCCGACCTGATCCGCGCCCACCGGCGGCGTACCGGGCGGCTGACGCCGTCGCGGTGAGCCGGGGACGATTCGCCGGGCTCCACGGAGCCCCGGGCGCCACCCGGGGCTCCGCGCGTCACGCGCCGGGCGAGGTCAGCAGAACCAACCGTCCTGCACCCACCCGCGCCGGTTGACGTGCCCGTAGGCGAAGCCGTAGACGTAGCCGCCGCTGCGCGGCCCCTCGACGAGGAACGTCTGGCCGCGGTAGAGGGTGCCCATCCACGCGCCGACCGGGGCGGTGCGGACGAAGAGGTCCTGGGAGCACACCTCCTCGCGCTGCCCGATCGTCCCGTTCGCGGCGTGCCCGGGCGTCGCAGTGAGCGCCAGCACGGCACAGACGGTCGCCAGCAACGCGCCGAGCCGGCGCGGCAATCCCCCGCTCACCACGAGTCGTACCCCCCGATGCACTCGCTCCGCACGTAGCCCCAGTCGTTGGGCCCGAAGTCGAAGGTGGCGGCCCAGCCGTTGTAGACGGGATGCGCGCCGGGCGTGTGGCCGATCTTGTTGCCGTACTCCAGCGTGCGCTTGAACCCGTGCGGGCCGCTCGCCGAGTCGTAGTTGGCGTAGAAGCTGGCGCTCTGGCAGACGATCACGGCGTGCCGCGGCACGACCGGGCCGGCCTGCGCGCCGGTGGCGCCCAGCGCCACCAGGGCCCCTCCCGCCGTCAGGACGCCGACCGCGCGGATCACCTGTGTTCGCATCAACACCTCCGGGGTGGGAACCTTCCTTCCCGACACCCTAGCCATTACGTCGAAAATCTTCTATGTCTGCGATCCCTGCCGTCCTCGTGCCGGCGTCCCGGATGCCGATAGGGTCGGGGCCCATGCGGACGAAGCAGGAACTGGGCGCGGCCATCCGGCGGGACCGGCGGGCCGTCCTCGTCGTCAACGCCCACTCCCGTCGGGGCCGCCAACTGCACGAACAGGCCCGGGCCCGGCTGACGGCGGCCGGCTTCCACCTGCTGGGCGACCACCCCGTCGAGCAGCCCGGCCAGCTCGAACGCGCCCTCGCCGCGGCCGTCGACCTCGGGCCGGACCTGCTGGTGGCCGGCGGCGGGGACGGCACCCTCAGCGCCGCCGCGCGGGCGCTCGCCCACCGCGACATGGCGCTCGGCCTGCTGCCGCTGGGCACCACCAACAACTTCGCCCGCACCGTCGGCGTGCCGCTGGAGCTCGACCGGGCCGTCGACGTGCTGGCCGGCGGCACGGTGATCGACGTCGACCTGGGCCTCGCCGGCGACATGCGGTTCACCAACCACGTCGGCGTCGGCCTCTCCGCCGACATCATGCTGCGCACGCCGCCGCGCCTGAAGCGGGTCACCGGCCGGCTGGCGTACCCGCTCACCGCCCTGGCCCTGCTGGCCCGGCACCGCCCGCTGCGCTTCACCGTCCGCGCCGGGGACGCCCGGCACGAGTTCCTCACCCACCAGGTGTACGTGGCCAACGGCGGCTTCCACGCCGGGCGCCCCATCGCCGCCGACGCCGACGCCGACGACCGGCTGCTGGTGGCGTACCCGGTCGGCGGGGCGAACCGGTGGGGGCTGGTGCGCGACACCGCCCGCAACGCGGCGACCGGGCACCGGCGCTCCGTCGGCGACGAGCCGTTCCTCGCCGTCGGGGAACTGTGGCTGGAGACCGACCGGCCAGCGCGCGTCGAGGTCGACGGCGAGCTGTGCGGCCGTACGCCGATCCGGATCGGCCTGGACGCCAACGCGCTGCGCGTGATGGCGCCGGCCGGGAGCCCGGACCGCTGACCCCGCGCGGCCGGTCGGGGCGCTACTCCGCCCGGTCCGCCGCGTCGAGGGCCGCCAGGAAGTCGGCGACGAGGTCCTCGGTGTCCTCGATGCCGGTGGAGACCCGGACGAGGCCCTCGCCGATGCCCGTGGCGGCCAGCTGCTCGGCGTCGACGATCCCGGCCCACATCGAGCGCGGGTGCACCACGAGGGTGCTGACGCTGCCCAGGCTGGCCGCCCGCTTGGCCAGGCGCAGGCCGTCGAGCAGCCCGGCCGCCGCCCGCCCGTCGCGCAGCTCGACGCTGAGCACCCCGCCGAAGCCGGTCATCTGCCGGCCGGCCAGCTCGTGCTGGGGATGCGTCGGCAGCCCCGGGTAGCGGACCCGCCGCACGGCGGGGTGGCCCTCGACCGCCCGGGCCAGCGCCAGCGCGTTGGCGTTGTGCCGGTCCACCCGAAGCGACAGGGTGCGGATGCCGCGCAGCAGCAGCCAGGCGTCGATGGGGCCGAGGGTGCTGCCGGTGACGATGGCGGTCTGCCAGACCCGGTCGACCAGGTCGGCGGAGCCGACGATCACCCCGGCCGAGACGTCGGAGTGCCCGCCGAGGTACTTCGTCCCGCTGTGCCACACCAGGTCGGCGCCGAACTCCGCCGGCCGCTGGTTGACCGGGGTGGCGAAGGTGTTGTCGACCGCGACCAGCGCGTCGTTGGCGTGCGCCAGCTCGACGACGGCGGCCAGGTCGGTCAGTTCGAGCAGGGGGTTGCTCGGGGTCTCCACCAGGACCAGCCGGGTCTGCGGGCGCAGCGCCCGGACGAAGGCGTCGGTGTCGGTCTGGTCCACCTGGGTGAAGGCCACCCCGAAGCGGGCCAGCAGGCCGGTGACCAGGGACGTCGTGCCGCCGTACGTGCTGCGCTGCACGATGACGTGGTCCCCGGCGGAGAGCAGGGCCAGGGCGATCGTGCTGATCGCGCCCATCCCGGAGGCGGTGACCATGCCCGCCTCGGCGCCCTCCAGCTGGGCGACCACGGCGGCGACCTGCGCGTGGTTCGGGTTGCCGTAGCGCGTGTAGAAGGCGTGGCCCCGGGTCTCGGTGGCGACGGCGGCGAACTGCTCGTCGGACTCGGCGCTGAAGGTGGCGCTCTGCACGATCGGCGGCGACACCGCCCCGCCCGGGCTCAACCCGTCGTCGCCGTGGACAGCGATCGTGCCGGTGCCGGTCACAGGTTCTCCTCACGTGGTGGGCTGCCCGCCGGGACGGCGGGTCGGTCAGGTGCAGGCCTCGCCCGCGCGGCCGCGGCCCGGCGACGGCTCGTCCGGCGTGGACGCTCCCGGCGTACGGCGGTCACCCGGCCGGGACGGGCACGGCCGCCGGGGGCGGCGCGGGCGCGGCCCGGTCGGCGAGCATCCGCAGCGCGTGGCGGTGCCGGCGCAGGACCGCGTCGTCCAGGTCGGCGACGGCGAGCCCGGGGCCCGTGCCGGCGTCGGCGAGGACCCGACCGTCGGGAGCGTACACGGCGCTGCGACCGGCGAACTCCCAGCCGCCGTGCGATCCCGCGAAGTTGGCGAACAGCACGTAGCAGGTGTTCTCCAGGGCGCGGGCCGGGAAGTACACGCCGCGCCGGTGGTCGGAGTCGCCCGTCGTGAACGCGCCCGGGCACAGGTAGGCGTCGGCGCCGGCGAGGGCCAGCGCGCGAGCGTGTTCGGGGAAGCTCGCGTCGTAGCAGATGCCCAGGCCGAGCCGCCAGCCGCGCACCTCGACCAGGGCATCGGCGCGGCCCGGCACGAACAGCTCCCGCTCGTGGCCGTCGAGGTGGCGCTTGTCGTACCCGGCGGCGGGCCGGCCGTCCGCGCCGAGCACCAGGGCGCCGATCGCCCAGCCGTCGGCGCGCCGCCGGCAGCCGCCGACCACCGCCACCACCCGGTGGGCGCGGCAGGCCTCGGCGACGACGTCGAGCGGGTCACCGCCCGGCTCGACGGCGCACCGCGCGATGTCGGCGCGCAGCAGGCCGACGTCGTAGCCGCAGAGCGACAGCTCGGGGAAGACGACGAGGTGGACCCCGCGGGCCGCCGCCTCGGCGATGCTCTGCGCCGCGGTCCGCGCGTTGCCGGCCAGGTCACCGGGGACGGCGGTGACCTGGGCGGCCGCGACCCGCAGCGGGGCGCGACCGGCGGGACGCGCGGCCGTCACGCGGCCCCCAGCCACCAGCGCAGGCCGAAGAAGACCACCAGCCCCACCGTCCAGACGATCATGAAGCGCTCGACGAAGAGCCCGGTCACCAGCGTGACCAGGCCCGCCACCAGGTACGGCACGGTGACGACGGTGATCTCGATCCGGTTGTCCACCGGGGCGATCACCGACGGGACGGCGATGGCCGCCAGCAGCGCCGGCGGGAGGTAGCCGAGGAAGACCTTGACGTCGTCGGGAAGCACGCGGTCGCGGAAGACCAGCAGCGGCAGGTACCGGGGCGCGAAGGTGGCGAGCCCCATCCCGAGGATGAGCAGCAGCATGGACATTCCGGTCACCTTCCGTCCGTGTCACGGGCCGTCTCGACGGCCCGGCGTTCCCCGGCCGCCGCCCCGGCGGTACGCGGTGGCGGCGTTCGCGGTTCCCGCCCCGTCCCGCCCGGCTCCACCGGTGTCTCCTCCGGATCGCCCGACTCCGCCGGTTCCTCCGCCGGCTTCGGCGGGAACCACCGCCGTTCCACCACCTCGCAGGCCATGCCGATGAACGCGCCACCGAAGGCCGCCACGATCAGGCCGAGGTTGTAGGGCAGCCCGAGCAGGAGCAGGGCCAGCGCCCCGGCGGAGACCGCCGTCGTCCAGACCTTCCAACCGACCAGCGCCGAGGCGAGCACCACCAGGAAGACGGCGGTCATCGGGAAGTCCAGGCCGGAGCGCAACCGCTCGGGCAGCAGGTGCCCCGCGATCATGCCGACCACGGTGGCGATCGCCCAGTTGACGTACATGACGGCGGAGGCGCCGAAATAGAACATGCTCTTGCGCCGGGCCGGCTCGTCGCCCTTGATCCGGTCGAAGGCCACGAAGAACACCGCGTCGATCAGGCCGAAGCCCAGCAGCAGCCGCCACCGCTGCGGCAACTCCCGCACGTGCGGCGCGAGCAGCGTGGAGTAGATCAGCATCCGCAGGCTGAGGATCAGCGTCGTCAGGACGATGACCGGCCAGGCCGCGCCCTCCGAGATCAGCTTGAAGCCGATGAACTGGGCGGTCCCGGAGTTGACCACCATGGCCAGGCCGAACGTCTCCAGGTAGGACAGCCCGGCCGCCAGGCCGAGGGTGCCGCCGATCACGCCCAGCGGAAAGGCGGAGAGCAGGAACGGCACCATCGAGCGGGCTCCGGCGACGAACTCGCCCCGCGCGGTCGGCGTACGGTCAGACATGATCCTCCCCAGGACGGCGGGCGGACGGTACGGCGGAGGCCGTCGTCGGCGCGCCCGCTCCCGTCGCGCCGACGATAGCGGCCACGTCGGCCGCGCGGGTGCGGCAGAAGTAGTGCCCGCCCCCGTCGATCTCCCTCAACTCCACGTCGGCGGCGATCCGCCGCCACGCCTCGTGCGCCGCACCCGGCCCGACCGTCAACGGGTCGTCGGTGGCCACCACCACGGTGACCGGCACCGCCAGCGGCTCCCCCGCCCGGTCGCGCAGGTAGCGGTGCGAGCCGACGGCGTCGTGCCGGAAGGCGGCGACCAGCGCGTCGACGTGCCCGGCGTCCAAGCCGTCCAGCTCGGTGAAGCCGGTCTGGTCCACCAGCCAGCCCACCACGTCCGCCGCCGCCATCGCGGTGACCTCCGCGATGCTGGCATCGATCTCCTCCGGACCGCGCAGCAGCTTGCCGCCGAGGAACAGCCGCTCGGGTGCCCGGCCGGCGGCGGCGAGCAGCCGGGTGACCTCGATCGCCGCCGCCGCGCCGACGCAGTGCCCCCAGACCAGCACCGGCCGGCCGCCCAGCTCCCCGATCTCGGCAGCCACCCGGCGGGTCAGCTCCGGCAGGTCCAGCAGCGGCTCGGGCCGGCTGACGTCGTGCCCCGGCAGCGCCACGGCGTGCACCGCAATCCGGTGCGGGGCCAGCGCCTCGGCCAGCGGCCGGAAGGCGAGCGGGCTGCCCGCCGCGTACGGGAAGCAGACCAGGACCCGGTCGTGCGCGCCGTCCGGCGGGGACAGCGGTTGCAGCAGCCGGTCCTCCGGCGGGGCGTCCGCCTCGACGGCCCGCGCCAGCGGGCCGAGCGTCGAGGTGGTCATCAACTGACGCAGGGTGACCAGGGGCCGCAGCGCGGCGATCACCCGCATCGCGGCGAGCGAGTTGCCGCCCAGGTCGAAGAAGTTGTCCTCCTCGGCGATCCCGGCCACCGGCACGTCGAGCGCCCGCGCCCACGCCTCGGCGATCCGCCGGGCGACGGGCGTGCCCGGCGCGGTCCGCCCGCCTGGCGCCGCCGGCCGGCGCGTCGCCGGGGCGGCCCGGTCGAAGCGGCGCCGGGCCGGCGTGACCCGGGGCTCGGGCAGGCCGGGCCGCAGCCCGTCGTGGGCGCGCTCCGGGTCGGTCGCCAGCTCCGCCAGCACCCGCCGGTACACCTCCCCGATCCCCGCCGCCTGCTCCGGCGTGAAGGCCGCCGAATGGTAGTGCAGGCTCAGCCTGACCCGGTCGGTGAAGAAGTCCCGCATGAACTCGGCACGCAGCGCGAACTCCGTCTCCGTGCTCACCTGCACGTCGAGCAGGTCGAAGCCGGGCAGCTCGCGCAGCTGCTTGAGCAGGTAGAAGTGGGTGTAGTTGAAGACGGTCTCGAACAGCAGGTCGGTGGTGCCGGCGTCCGCCTTCATCTGCGCCATCGGGTAGCGCCGGTGGGGCAGCAGATCCGCCTCCGCGCGGTACACGGCCCGGACCAGGTCGGCCCAGGAGCCGTCGCCGAGGTCCACCCGCATCGGCACGGTGTTGAGGAACAGCCCCAGCGCCCCGGTGGCGCCCTCCGCCTCGGGCCGCCCGCTCTGCTCGTACCCGGTGATCACCTCGGTGTCCCCGGCGAGCGCGCCGACCACCTTGACGTGCGCGGCCAGCAGCACGGTCTTCAGCGGCACCGCCAACCGGTCGGCCGCGCGCAGCAGCCGCTCGGAGAGCGCGTCGTCGATCTCCACCTCGTGGAAGACCACCGGCCGCTCGGCCGCGACGGCCGGCGGCTGCCACCGGGGCAGCTCGGTCACCCCGCCCGCGGCGAGGACACCGCGCCAGAAGTCGCGGTCCGCCGCCGACTCCAGGGCCCGGCGTTCCAGGCCGATGTAGTCGCGGAAGTGGTTCTCGGCCGGCCCCTCGTCCGGCCGGTCCCCGGCCAGCAGCCGGTAGTAGGTGTCGAAGAGCTGGGTGTGCAGGAGGGTGATGCTCCAGCCGTCCAACGCCGAGTTGTGCTGGCTGACGCTGTAGCGGTAGAGCTCGTCGCCGAGGACGTGCACGTGGATGCGGACCAGGCCCGGCTCCCGCCAGCGGAACCGGTACGACTGCTCACGCGCGTGCCAGTCGGCGTACCAGCGCTCCTGCTCGGCCGGGTCGCGGTCGCGCAGGTCCACCACCCACAGTGGGCTCGGCGCGTCGGCGTGCACGAGTTGCAGGTACTCGCCGAAGCCGGTCAGGTGGTAGCTGGTCCGGAAGATCGGGTGGCGCGCGACGAGGATCCGCACCGCCTCGGTGAACGTCGCCTCGTCGAACGGCGCGTTGATCAGGAAACTGATGATGTCGTGGTACTGGGCGGCGCCCCGGGACAGCTCGTTCTCGTAGATCAGCCCCGCCTGGAGCTGCCCGAGCGGGTACGCGTCGACCACCCCGGCGGGCACCAGGGCCCGGTCCGCCTCGTCGAGCAGGGCGAACGGCGGGTGCGTCACCGCCCGCTCCGCGCCGGGCGGGCCGGCCGCGAGCAGCGCCGCGATCGTCGGGTGGCGGAACAACTGCTGGAACGTGAGGTCCACCCCGGCGGCGTGCGCCCGGGCCAGCACGGTGACGAAGTGGATCGAGTTGCCGCCGATGGCGAAGAAGTTGTCCTCCACCCCGACCCGGTCCAGACCCAGCACGTCGGCCCAGATGTCGGCGAGGATCCGCTCGGGCCCGCTGCGCGGCGCGACGTACGACCGCTGCGGCGCGGCCGGCTCGGGCAGCGCCCGCCGGTCCAGCTTGCCGCTGCCCGACAGTGGGAACTCCGCCAGCTCGACCACCCGGGCGGGGACCAGGTAGCTCGGCAGCACGGCGCCCAGGTGGGCGGTGAGCGTCGCCTCGCCCACCGGCTCGTCGGCGACCACGTAGCCGACCAGGTTGCCGTCGCGGGCCACCACCACGGCGTCCTTGACGCCCGGGTGCCCGCGCAGCGCCTCCTCCACCTCGCCCAGCTCGACGCGGTAGCCGCGCACCTTCACCTGGTGGTCGAGGCGGCCGAGGTAGTCGAGCGTGCCGTCGGGCAGCAGCCGGGCCAGGTCGCCCGTGCGGTACACCCGCTCCTCGGCCACCTCCGGCGCGGCGACGAAGCGGTCCCGGGTCAGCTCCGGCCGGTTCAGGTAGCCCCGGGCGAGCTGCACCCCGGCGATGCAAAGCTCCCCCGGCACCCCCACCGGCTGGGGGCGCAGCCGCTCGTCGAGCACGTACAGGCGGGTGTTGTCCACCGGCCGGCCGATCGGCACCCGCTCCCGGCCGGGCCCGCAGCGGTGGTGGGAGACGTCCACGGTGGCCTCGGTGGGCCCGTAGAGGTTGACCAGCGTCGCGCCGGGCAGCAGCTCCGCGAGCCGGTCCACCTGCCGGGGGCCCAGCGCCTCGCCGCTGGCGAAGACCTGCCGCAGGCTCGCCAGCCGGCCGGTGTCGACGGTACCGAGGTAGTCGAGGAACGCGCCCAGCATCGACGGCACGAAGTGCACGGTGGTGACGCCGTGCGCCTCGACCGCGCCGATGATGGCCTCCGGGTCGCGCTCCGCGCCGGCGGGGAGCAGGCAGACGGAGGCGCCCTCGCGGGCCCACCAGAACAGCTCCCACACCGACACGTCGAAGGTGGTGGGGGTCTTGTGCAGGATCACGTCGGCGGGGCCGATCGGGTACAGCCGCTGCATCCAGGCCAGCCGGTTGGCCAGCGAGCGGTGCTCGATCATCGCGCCCTTCGGGGCGCCGGTCGAGCCGGAGGTGTAGATGACGTACGCGAGGTCCCGCCCGTCGCGCGGCGCGTCGGGGCCGGGCGACGCGGCGGCGGGTACCGGGTCGGCGGTCGGCAGCGGGAGCACCGGCACGCCGTCGGGGACCCGCACCGGGTCGGCGGCGAGCACCACGGCGGCCCCGCTGTCGTCGAGCAGGTAGGCCACGCGCGCCGCCGGGTAGCCGGGGTCGACCGGCAGGTAGGCGCCGCCGGCGCGCAGGGTGGCCAGGATCGCCACCAGCTGCTCGCGGGAGCGCTCGGCGAGCACGGCGACGATCGACTCCGCGCCCACCCCGGCGCCGCGCAGCCGCTCGGCGTACGCGGCCACCCGGGCCTCCAGTTGCGCGTACGTCCAGCTGCCCGCGGCGGTGCGGACGGCGACGGCGTCCGGCCGGGCGGCGGCCCACCGGGCGACCCACTCGTCCGGCCGGCCGGCCGGGTCCTGGCCGACGCCGGTGTCGTTGACCTCGCGGAGCACGTCCCGGTCTCGGTCGGTCAGCAGGCTCAGGTCCGCCACCGGCGCGTCCGGCTCGGCCAGCGCCCGGCCGAGCAGCAGCGCCAGGTGGGCGCCGATCCGCTCGGCCGTGGCGCCGTGGTAGCGGCGGGCGTCGTGGTGGACCGTCACCTCGGCGGCGCCGAGGGCGAAGAACACCCCGACCCCGGCGCCGTCCGGGGCGCCGCCCCCCACCGCCACGTCGACGAGCGGGTGCGGGCCGGAACCACCGGCCGCCGCCAGTTCCTCGGCGAGCAGCTCGACCGGGTAGTCGGCGTGGCGGGCCGCCTCGGGCACCGCCGTGCGCAACTGCCCGACCAGGTCGCGGTAGCTGGTCTCCGCCGCGCAGCGCACCCGCAGCGGCAGCATCCCGGCCAGCTGCCCCGGCTCGCCGGGGCGGCCGACGAGCATGTCGTCGGCGCCGGTGTAGCGGCGCAGCAGGGCGGCGACCGCGGCCGTCACCAGGACCTGGCGGGCGTCCTCGCCGCCCCGGGCGGCCCGGGCGAGCCGGTCGACCAGCGCCTCGTCGAGCGGCACGGTGACGGCCGCCGGCTCGGGCGGGGCGCCGGGCGCCGGGGTGCGGTCGGCGGGAAAGGCGACCGGGTCGGCGCCGGAGCCGAGCACGGCACGCCAGTGGCGGGCGTGCTCCGGGCGGCGCGCCGCGGCGATCTTGAGCTGGCCCCGCGTCATCAGCGACTGCATCGTCTCTCCGGCTCACAACTCGATGTCGATGGTGGAGGGTGCCCCGGCGGCGACCGGGCGGGCCCCGGTCAGCTCGCCGACCGGCACCCCGGGATCGGCCAGGACGGCGTCGAGGATCTCCAGCCAGAGGTCGGCGAAGGCTCGTACCGTCGCGGGCAGGAAAAGCCCGGCGTCGTACGCCCAGTGCACGCGCAGCGCGTCGGCGCGCTCGTAGACCTGCATGTCCAGGTCGAACATGGCCTGGCCGGTGGGCGCGACGGCCAACTCGACCCGCCGCCCCAGGAAGTCGGCGGCGGCCACCTCGGCGTGCTGCATCGCGAACAGCGTGTCGAAGAGCGGATGCCGGTCCTGGTCACGGACCGGCAGCACCTCGGCGACCA
Organism: Micromonospora sp. NPDC047812; assembly: GCF_040704175.1. NCBI lineage: Bacteria > Bacillati > Actinomycetota > Actinomycetes > Micromonosporales > Micromonosporaceae > Micromonospora > Micromonospora sp. NPDC047812. The sequence continues at coordinate 108,245 of NZ_JBEYRY010000009.1, forward strand.
GCGTGTCGAACGGGTAGTCCTGGTGCGCGAAGGCGTCGACCACGTCGTGCGCCACCTCGGTCAGCAACTCCCGGAAGGTGGCCTCCGGCCGCACCCGGTGCCGCAGGCAGACCGTGTTGACCAGCATCCCCATGGTCGCGTCCAGGCCCGGGGCGCCGCGACCGGCGACCGGCGTGCCCACCGTGACGTCGGTCCCGCCGGTCGCCGCGGCGAGGAAGGTCGCGTAGCCGGCGAGCAGCACCTGGAACAGGGTCACCCCCTCGCGCCGGGCCAGCGCCCGCAGCGCGGCGGTCCGCTCCGCCCCGACGTCGAACTCGACCGTGCCGGCCCGCGCCGTCGCCGGCCGGCCGGTCAGCCGCGCCGCGTCGGTGGGCAGCCGCAGGGGCGCCGGCGGCTCGGCGAAGCGTCGCCGCCAGTAGTCGCCCCCGGGCGGCTCCCCGGTCGTGGCCCACACCGCGTAGTCGGCGTACTGGGCCGGGACCGGCGGTGGCTCGCCGCCGGCGTAGACGGTGTCGACCTCGCGCAGCAGCAACGCCAGGGAGAGGCCGTCGGTGACGATGTGGTGCAGGTCCAGCGCCAGCACCGGGCCGTCGTCGGCACGCCGCAGGCCGGCCCGCAGCAGCGGCGGGGCGGCCAGGTCGAACGGCTCCACCGGCAGCGTCCCGGTGCCCCCGGTCTCCGGCAGGTCGAACGGGACGGTCGGCAGCACCCGCTGCACCGGCCGGCCCGCCTCGGTGCCGAAGGCGGTCCGGAGGATGTCGTGCCGGGCGATGACGGCGCGGAACGCGTCCGCCAGCCGGGCGCGGTCGACGTCCGCCGGCAGCGGCACCAGCAGCGGCAGGTTGTAGGTCACCGAGGCGGGGTCGCGGGACTGGGCGAGGAAGACGCGGCGCTGCTGCGGCGAGAGCGGGTAGGCCTCCGCCGCCTCGGCGCGGGGCAGCGGCACGGCCGCCCGCGCCCTGCCGACCTCCTCGGCGAGACCGGCCACCGTCGGGTGGCGCAGCACCGCGGCGAGGGAGACGCCCACCCCGAGGGCCCGCTGCGCCTCGACGGCCAGTCCGGTCGCGGCCAGCGAGTCGCCGCCGGCGGCGTAGAAGTCGTCGAGCACGCCCAGCTTCGGCACGCCGAGCAGTCGTTCCGCGATCCGCACCAGGACGCGCTCGGTGTCGTCGCGCGGCGGCAGGTACGCCCCGAACCGGTCGTCCGGCTCGACCAGGTCGGCGGGGTCGAGGGAGTCGACCTGCACGATGTGCCGGGGCAGGTCGGCGTCGGGCAGTTCCCGGGCGAGCAGGCCGCGCAGGTGCAGCGGGTCGAGGTAGTCGTCGGCCACCACGTACGCGCAGCCGCCCTTGACGGCCACCTCGCGTGCCTGGGGCCAGAGGCGGGTCAGCGTGTCGACGTCGGCCATCACCGCTCCGTCCCGGTCGCGCCGACCAGGGCGCGCACCGTGGGGTGCACGTACAGGTGGCGGGGGGTGAACTCGCCGAGGCCCTGCGCGCGCAGTTCACGCAGCAGGCGCAACGCGAGCAGCGAGTTGCCGCCGAGGTCGAAGAAGTTGTCCTCCGGCCCCACCTCGGCGCCGAGCACCCGCTCCCAGACCACCCGGATCCGTTCGGCGCGGCCGGCTCCCGCCCCGGTGTCGGCGGGCTCCCGGGCGGCGGGCAGGGGCCGCGCGGCCGGCGCGGGCAGCCGGGCGGCGTCGAGCTTGCCGTTGGCGGTGAGCGGCAGCGCGGGCAGCGGCGTCACGGTGGCCGGCACCATGTACCCGGGCAGGATCCGGGCCACCCGGCGGCGCAGGTCGGCGGTCGGGTCGGCCCCGTCGGCGAGCACCACGTACGCGTGTAGCCGGGCGTCGGCGGCCTCCGCGCCGGTGCCCACCGTGACCGCCACGGCCAGCACGTCCGGGTCGTCGAGCAGCACCTGGCGGATCTCGTCCAGCTCGATGCGGTAGCCACGGATCTTCACCTGGTCGTCGAGCCGACCCAGGTGCTCCAGCCGCCCGTCCGGCAGCAGCCGGCCCCGGTCGCCGCTGCGGTACATCCGCCCGCCCCGCCACGGGTCGGGCAGGAAGCGCTGGGCGGTCAGCTCGTCGCGGTGCAGGTAGCCGTCGGCCACCCCGGCGCCGCCGACGTGGATCTCCCCGGCGGCGCCGGGCGGCAGCAGCCGCCCCGCCGGGTCGAGCACGTGGACGTACCAGCCGGGCAGCGGGCGCCCCACGGAGCGGGTGCCGGCCAGGGCCAGGCCCCGGTCGATGGTCTGCGCGGTGACGTGCACGGTGGTCTCGGTGATCCCGAACATGTTGACCATGCGGCAGACGCGCTCCGGGTACCGGTCGAACCAGCCGGTCAGCATGCCGGCGTCCAGCGGCTCGCCGCCGAACACCACCAGGCGCAGCCCCAGCCGGTGCGCGGAGCGCCGGTCGGCGTCGACGAGCTGCGCGAACGCCGACGGGGTCTGGTTGAGCACGGTCACCCGCTCCGCGCGCAGCAGGGCGTGGAACTCGGCCGGGTCGCGGACCACCAGGTACGGGACGACCACCAGGTGCCCTCCGGTGAGCAGGCAGCCCCAGATCTCCCAGACCGAGAAGTCGAACGCGCTGGAGTGGAACATCGTCCAGGTGTCCGCCGGGCCGAGCCCGAAGTCGTCCCGGGTCGCGGCGATCAGGGCCAGCACGTTGCGGTGCGGGACCTGGACCCCCTTCGGCCGGCCGGTGGAGCCGGAGGTGTAGATGACGTACGCGGGGTCGTCCGGGCCGACCGCCGCCGCCCCGGCGTCCGCCGCGTCGTCGGGGTCGTCGGCGAGCAGCTCGTCGACCTCCACGCCGTCGGCGCCGACGAGCAGGGTGACGCGGGAGTCCTCGACGGTGTAGCGGATGCGCTCGGCCGGGTAGGTGGGGTCGATCGGGACGTAGGCGGCGCCAACCTTGAGCACGCCGAGCAGCGCCGCCACCAGGTCCACCGACCGTTCCAGGCAGACGCCCACCCGGGTGCCCGGCCCGCAGCCCCGCGCCCGCAGCGCCGCCGCGATCCGCCCGGCCCGGGCGTCGAGCTGGGCGTACGTGAGGCGGTCGTCCCCGTAGGACACCGCCGGGGCGTCCGGGGTGGCCCGCGCCCAGGAGGCCACCCGCTCGTGGATGCCGCCAGTCGGCTCGGGCAGGCCGACGGCCGCGCCGCCGAGCGCCGCCACCCGGTCCCGCTCGGCGTCGTCGAACAGGTCGCAGTCGCCCAGCGCCCGGTCGCCGTCGGCGACGAGCTGGCCGACGACGTGGCCGACGTACCGGGCCACGGCCGCCACCGCCTCGCCGGACCACACGCCGGTGCGGAAGTCGCAGGTGACGGCCGTCCCGCGCAGCGTGAGGGTGAGCGGCCATGGCGGCGTCAGGCTGGGCAGGTAGGTGTCGGCGGAGCTGTCACCGGTCAGCACGCCGACCACGGCCTGCGGCGCGGCGTCGGGCGACCGCCCGGGGGCGGGCCACGGGGCCGGGTCGGCGGGCCGGGCCGCGAGGGCGCGCAGGGTGTCGTCCACCACCACCGCGACGACCGCCGGCCCCTCGTCGAGGAGCGTTCCCACCCGCACCCGGCGCACGCCGCCGAAGCGGGCCAGCACCGCGCCGACCGCGCCGGTCAGCGCCGAGCGGTCGGTCCCGGCGGGCACCCTGAAGGTGTACGACGCGGTCCGGTCGGCGCGGGGGTTGCCGCCCCGCCAGGCGGTGTCCCCCTCGTGCTCCCCGTCGTCCGCGGCCCCGGTCCCGGCCGCGTCGCCGGCGGCGGTCCCCGGCGGTTCCGACTGCCCGGCCGGCTCCGGCGCGACACCGTCGGGGCGGTCCCCGCGCCCCGCCCCGACGGGCGGCGCGGCCCCGGACGGCGACGCGGTCCCGGCCGCCTCGACGGCCAGCTCGCCCAGCGCGCGGCCGGTGAGCGGGCCGCGCCGGGCGACGAGCACGAGGTCGGCGCCGTCGTCGTGGCGCAGCAGCACCGCCCGCACCGGCGGGCCGCCGGCGGGCAGCGGTCGGGCCAGTTCGGCGGCGCGGCGCACGGCGGCCACCGACGCGGGCACCCGGTCCACCCAGAGCCGGGCGGCGCCGAGGCCCCGGCGTGCCAGCGCGGCGGCGAACCGGGCGGCGACCTCGTCGGGGTCGCCGGCGACGGCCGCCGCCGCCGCGTGGCAGGAGCGGCCCGGATCGGACTGCGCTCCGGTGGGCTGTGGACGGCTGCTCATCGGGTGGTGAATCCTCCGTCGACGGTGATTACCGAGCCGGTGACCTGCGACGACTCGTCGGAGGCCAGCCAGAGGGCGGCCTGGGCCACCGAGTCGGGCTCGATCAGGGCGTTCATCGGCTGGGCCTGCACGAACGTCTCCTCGTGCTCGGCGACCGGCACCTCCAGCGACCGGGCGATCTCGGCCAGCATCCGACCCTCGACGTACGGGTCGTCGCGCACCGAGCCGGGGCACAGGGCGTTGACCCGCACCTTCAGTGGCGCGTAGTCCAGCGCCGCGGCCCGGGTCAGGCCGACCAGGCCGTGTTTGGCGGCGACGTACCCGGCGAAGTGCCGGTAGCCGACCAGGCCGGCGGTCGACGCCACGTTGACGATGCTCCCGGCGCGCTGCCGGCACATCACCGCGCCGACCGCGCTGACCATCCGCCACGGGCCGGAGAGGTCCACGTCCAGCATGAGCTGCCACTCGGCCTCGCTGATCTCGTGCACCGGCTTGCCGGAGGGCGCCGCGATCCCGGCGTTGTTCACCAGGACGTCGATCCGGCCGAACCGGTCCAGGCAGAGCGCGACGGCGGCCCGGACCGCGTCGAGGTCCCGGACGTCGGCCTCGACCGGGTACGCGGCCACCCCCTGCTCCGCGCAGAGCTTGGCGGTGTGCGCGAGCTGGCTGGCCGAGCCGAGGGGGTACGGCACGTCGGGCAGGTCGTGGGCCACGTCCACCAGGACCAGGTCGGCGCCCTGTGCCGCGAAGGCGGTCGCGCAGGCCCGGCCCAACCCCCGCGCGGCACCCGTGATGATCGCGGTCCGGCCGGCCAGCCGGCCCGGTGTCGGCTCAGGCACCGGCCAGCCTCCGCCGCACCAGCGCCAGCAGCTCGGCCGGGTCGTCGGCGAGGTACATGTGTCCACCGGGAACGGTGAGGGAGGCGAACCCGGCGCTGGTGACCCGGTCCCAGCCGGCCAGCGCGGCGGCGGAGACCAGGGTGTCGTCGGCGCCGCGCAGCGCGGTGACCGGCACGTCGAGCCGCTTGTCGCCGCCCGGCCGGTAGCCCTCGTGCAGCTCCACGTCGGCGCGCAGGGTCGGCAGCAGCAGCTCCCGCATGTCGGGGTCGGCCAGCGCCGGGTGCGTGTAGCCGGCGAACTCCTCGACCCGCGCCACGAACTCGTCGTCGGGCAGGTCGGCGGCCGTGTGGTCGCGGCCGGACCACGGGTCGGGCGAGCCGCTGACGAACAGGTGCGCCAGCCGCACCCCCGCGGCCTGGGCCAACCGGCCGGCCATCTCGTACGCGAGCACCGCGCCCATGCTGTGGCCGAACAGCGCCACCCGGTCGCGGCCGGCGACCAGTTCGAGCACCTCGTCGAGGAGCCCGTCGACGGCCTGGTCCATCCGGCGGTACGGCTCCTCGACGAAGCGCTTCTCCCGGCCCGGCAACTGCACCGGGACGATCTCCAGGTCGGGCGGGGCGACCCGCTGCCACGGTTGGTACACCGAGGCGCCCGCGCCGGCGTACGGGAAGCAGAGCAGTGACGTGACGGTCAAGACGGCTCCTTGCCGAGGAGGGCGGACCGGACGGCGCCGAGCAGTCCGGGGTCGGCCCGGGCGAGCAGGTCGTGCCCGCCCGGGACCGTGACGGTGGTGCAGCCGGCGGTGGTGAGGTCGGCCCACGCCGCCACCCCGACGTCGCCGACGTGCGGGTCGGCGTCGCCGCGGATGGCGGTCACCGGGACGCCGACCGGGCCGGCGTCGCGGTAGCGGTAGCTGCGGCCGAGTTCGAAGTCGGCGCGGGCGGCCGGCAGCGCGGCGGCGGCCAGCTCCGGATGCGCGGCGACGGCCGCCGGCATCGTGCCCAGCGCGACCAGTTCGGCGAGGAACGTGGCGTCGTCGGCGCCGGAGTGGTCCGGTTCGACCTCTGCCCGGTGCGGGGCGACGGCCGAGGAGACCACCAGCAGGTCGGCCGGACGGTGCCCGCGCCGCTCCAGCCGGCGGACCAGCTCGAACGCGACGTACGCGCCGAGGCAGTCGCCGTATACCGCGTAGGGCCGGTCCAGGTGCGGCGCCAGGGCCGCCTCGAGGGCCTGCACCAGCGGCGTCATCCGCCGGGGCGCGGGATCGGCGGCCCGCTCGCGGCGGCCCGGGTACTGCACCGCGTTCACCTCGACCGCGCGCGGCAGCCCCGCCCGCCAGGTCTCGAAGGCCCCGGCGTTGCCGCCCGCGTAGGGCAGGCAGAACAGGCGCAGGGCGGGCCGGGCGACGGGCGCCCGGACCACCAGCCACGGGTTCTCAGCCATCGCGGCTCACCCGCTCCACCACGGCGCCGTAGCTGCCCAGCGCGACGAACTCCGGCAGGGTGATGGTGCTGCCGTGGCGCTGCCGCAGCGCGGTGACCAGGCGCAGCGCGCGCAGCGAGTCGCCGCCCGCTTCCAGGAACTCCGCCCGCTCGCCGCGCGGTGCCACGCCGACGACCTCCTGCCAGACCGACGCCACGCGGGCCGCCCAACGGTCCCGGGCGTCCCCGTCGCGCGGGGCGGGCACGACGGGACCCGACGTTCCGACGGCGGGCAGCGGCGCCGTCGGGTCGGTCGCCAGCAGCCGGCGGTACGCCTCGGTTAGCCGGTCGGCCCGCGCCTCGTCGACGTGCCGGGCGTCGTACTGGAGGGTCAGGGCGAGCTGGCCGGTCGCCGGGTCCACCTCCACGTCGACGGCGAGGCTGAACGCCACGTCGACCGTGATGCCCCGGCTGTCGACGATCCGGCTGCCCTCGCCCTCGTCGGCGCCGCCGTGGAAGTGGGTCCAGTTGAAGAAGTGGTCGAACCGGGGCCCGGCCCCGCCCGCCCGGACGATCTCGGCGAGCGGGAACCGGTGGTGGCCCATCAGGGACCGCTCCGCCTGCCAGGCGTCGACGGCCAGCTCGGCCAGCGACCGGGTGCCCAGCACGGCGCTCACCGGCAGGGTGTTGAGGAACAGCCCGAGCGTGGCGTCGCTCCCCTCGGCCTCGGGGCGGGCGCCGACGACCAGCCCGGTGACCACCTCGTCCCGGCCGGCGGCCTCCCCGATCACCCGCAGGTGGACCGCGAGCAGCCAGGACTTGGCCGGTACGCCGGCGGCCCGGGCGGCCTCGGTGACGGCGTCGGTGGTGGACGCCGCAAGCGGCACCCGCCGGGTGGTGGTGATCCGTGGCTCGGCCCCGCCGAGCAGCAGCGGCGGCACGCCGCCCGCCCCCTCCAGCCAGAACCGGCGCGATCCCGCGTCCGCCGCGGCCTCGCGTTCGGCCGCCACGTAGGCGCGGAAGGGCAACGTCGGCCGGTGCGGCACGGACAGCCCGGCGCGGCGCCGGTCGTACGCCGCCAGCAGCTCGCCGAGGAAGAGGTGCAGGCTCCAGCCGTCGAGGATCGCGTGGCACTCCGCCACGATCAGGGTGAAGGTGTCGGCGTCGTCGCGCACGGCGTGCAGCCGCAGCAGCGGCGGCCGGTCCCAGTCGAAGGGCCGCGCCCGCTCGGCGGAGACCAGCTCGTCGACGCGGGCCCGGCGGGTGGCCTCGTCGGCGTCCGCCAGCTCCGTCACCGGCACCTCGACCGGCACCTCGGCGTGCACCAGTTGCAGCGGCTCGGTGTGGGCGCCGAGGGAGAAGCCCGTCCGCAGCACCGGGTGCCGCGCGACCAGGTCGGCCAGCGCGGCGCGCAGCGCCTCCGCCTCCAGCGGCGCGTCGACGCGGTGCGCGGTGACGTTGTGGTACATCGCCGGGTCGCCGGTCAGCTCGCAGTGGTAGACCATGCCCTGTTGCAGCGCGGTCATCGGGTAGGCGTCGGCCAGCCCGGCGGGCAGGCGGTCCCGGTCGGCGGCGGCGACCAGGGCGAACGGCTCCGTGACCCCGGCCGTGCCGGCCGCGTCGGTGGCCTCGGCGTCGACGCCGGGTCCGGTGAGGGTGATCTCGCCGTGCGCGACCAGTTCCCGGATCGACTGGTGGACGAAGATGTCGCCGAGCCGGAACGACAGGCCGCGCCTGTTGGCCGCGACCTGCATCTGGATGCTGCGGATCGAGTCGCCGCCGAGGGCGAAGAAGCTGTCGGTGACCCCGACCGACTGCGTGCCCAGGACTTCCCGCCACGCCTCGACGAGGATCTCCTCGGCCCGGTTGGCCGGCGCCACGGCCGGCTCCCGTCGGGCCCGGTCGAGCTCCGGCGCGGGCAGCGCGGCCCGGTCGAGCTTGCCGTTGCGGGTCAGCGGCAGGTCGTCGAGGAGCACCACGGCCGCGGGGACCAGGTGGGCGGGCAGCCGCTGGGCGAGCCAGTCGGTCAACCGGGCCTCCAGCGGACCGGCGGCCGGGCCGTCCGGGACCGCCACCGCGGGCCGCGGGTCGGCGGCGTACTCGGGACGCACGGCGTGCAGGGTGTGGCGGTCGGTGCCGGTGAGCAGGTCGTCCTGGCGGGTCACCACGTCGAAGCCGCGGTCCTCGAAGAGGGCGATCAGCTCGTCCAGGCGCCCCTCGGTGTCGGTGCCGACGGCGTCGTGCACCTCCATGGCGACCTGCGCGACGAGCGGCCAGTGCCGCTCCTCGAGGCCGGCGAGCACATCGGCCTCGGCCCGCTGGACGTCGATCTTGAGCAGGTCGATGCGCTCCGGCGCGACCTCGTCGATGACCTCCGACAGCGGGCGCACGTCGACGGTGACCTCGGCGCCGTCGAAGCGCTCCGCCAGCAGCTCGTCGACCCGCTCCAGCAGGGTGTCCCGGTCGGACTCGCCCGCGTCCCGCTCGTTGGCGAGGAACCGCTTGATCACGGCGACCTCCGCCGCCGGGTCGGCGTACGCGGCCTGGCCGGACATCATCGAGTAGCCCGGGTAGTAGGTGAAGGAGACCTGCCCCGGCGCGGTGGACAGGCCCACCGGGTGCACGGTGGCCGGCACGCCGAACTCCTCGACGTTGCGTCGCAGGGCCGCCACCACCGACGGCACCGGCTCGAAGGCGTGGATGGTCGCGTCCGGGCAGACCGCGTGGACGAACAGCGAGAACATGCCGATGTTGGCGCCGACGTCGAAGACCGTCGCGCCCCGGCGCAGCACGATGCCGTCGCGCAGGTAGACCCGCTGCGTGAAGATCTCGTCGTAAAGGTAGCGGGTCTCGTGCGGGTTGATCCCGGCGACCCGGTCCAGGTCGACGTCGACGGCCGGCGCGGCCGGGCGGACGTAGCCGACGAGGCGGTCGCCGTGCCCGTCGTCGTCGCGGGCCACGACCGCCGCGTCGGCGACCTCCGGGTGCGCCCGCAGCGTCGCGGCCACCTCGCCCGGCTCCACCCGGAACCCGTGGATCTTCACCTGGTCGTCCAGCCGGCCCAGGTAGTGCAGGCGTCCCTCGGCGTCGAAGCGCACCCGGTCGCCGGTGCGGTAGACCCGCTCCGTCCGGCCGGCGGGCAGGGCGGCCCGGACGAACCGGCGGCCGGTGGTCTCCGGGTCGCCCAGGTAGCCGTCGGCCAGCTGCGGCCCGCTGACGCAGAGTTCGCCGGCCACGCCGGGCGGCACCGGCCGCAGCCGCTCGTCGAGGACCCACACCCCGACGCCCGGCAGCGGACGGCCGATGGTCGGCGTCGTCGCGGGCCGGATCTCGGCGGCGGTGCTGTCCACGGTGCACTCGGTGGGCCCGTACAGGTTGACGGCCCGGACGCCGGGCAGGGCGCCGAGGGTGTCCCAGAGGTCCGGCGGGATCGCCTCGCCACCCACCAGCAGCAGCTCCGGCAGCCGGGTCTCGCCGGCCCCGCCGAGCAGGATGCGCAGCTGCGAGGGGGTCAGGTCGAGCACGTCGACCCGGTTGTCGGCGAGGACGGCCGCCAGCGCGGCGCCGTCGCGCCGGGCGTCCTCCGGCACCAGGTACAGGCTGCGGCCGTGAGCCAGCTGCACGAGCTGCTTGACCGAGGCGTCGAAGGTGAGCGGGGCGTTCACCGCCACCCGCAGCCCGGCCCGGCTGCCCGCGTACACGGTCTCCTCGAGCGCGTACGCCAGGTGGGCGGCGGCGCCGTGCGAGACCTGGACCGGTCGCGGCGTGCCCGTGGAACCGGAGGTGAAGATGACGTAGGCGGGGTCGGCCGGCGCCACCGGGGGCACGGCCGCCGTCGCGGTGCTGGCGGCCAGTTCGGCGACGGTGGCGCCGGCGAGTCCCGCCGGGCCGCCCGCGCCGACGACGAGCCCGGCGTCGACCGCGCGGACCTGCGCGGCGAGCCGCTCCGCCGGCGCCGCCGGATCCAGCGGTACGTACACCGCGCCGGCCCGCAGCACGCCGAGGAACGCGGCGACGGTGTCCCGGGACCGGGTGGCGAGCACGCCCACCCGCGAACGGTGCAGCCCGCGCTCGACCAGGCCGGCGGCGACCCGGGCCGCGACGTCCCGCAGCTCGCCGACGGTGTACGTGCCGTCGGCGGCGACCACCGCCGGGCTGTCCTGGTCGGCGCCGGCCAGCCCGTCGTCGAGCAGCTCGACGACGGTGCGCACCGCGGCGCGGGACGGCTCGCCGGCCGCGTCGGCGAGCCAGCGGGCCTCCCCCTCCCCGGTCAGCAGCAGCGGCGTGCCGTCGGCCAGCGCCCGGGGCAGCGTGCCCAGGATCGCCAGCAGGCCCTCCAGCAACCAGCGGCCGCCGACGACCCGCAGGGTCACCTCGTCGTCGCCGGTCACGGCGGTCAGCTGCGGACCGGCCGGCGCGGGCGGCGCGGAAACCTCGACGGCGGTGGCGCCCAGGGCACCCAGGGCCGCCGGGTCCCCGGCCGGTACGACGGCGAAACCGGCGACCGCGTCGGAGTGTTCGCCGACCGGGTCGACAAGGTGGAACGCCTCCTCGGCGGTGGACTCGGCCGCGCGTACCTCGTCGAGCAGCGCCTTCGGCGCGGCCGGCAGGGGCAGGCCCAGCCGGACCGGCGCGTAGCCGCCCAGCGGACCGACGACGCCGGCCGTCCCGGTGGCCTGGCGCCCGTCGCTCCACCGGGCCAGCACCAGGTCCGCGTCGTCGACTCCGGCGGGCGGCTCGGCCCGGCGGGACAGCGCGAGCGCCCAGGCGGCGAAGAGCAGGTTCGCGACGCCGACGCCGGCCTCCCGCGCGGCGGCGGTCAGCGCCGCGGCGGGCACGGTCGCGGTGCCGACCTCGGCCGGGTCGTCGCCGTGCGGGGTGACCAGCCGCGCGGCCGGCGCGGCCGGTGCGCCGAACGGGTCGGCCTCCTGCCGCTGCGACAGCTGCCACTCGGTGACGTCGAGGAACTGCAGGGCGTCGGGGTCGTCGGGCAGCCGGCCCCCGGCGTAGGCGCGGGCCAGGTCGGCGAGGACGAGCCGCAAACTCGCCGGGTCGGCGATCAGCGGCGTGGCGGCCAGCTCCAGGGCGTCGTCGGTGACGGTCACCGACAGCTCGCCCTGGGCGCCGACGACGACGCAGCGGTCGTCGTCGACGTCCTGCAACGGCACCCGCAGCCCGGGGTGGTGCACCAGGGTCAGCCGCAGCGCCTCGTGCCGGGCGACCACCGCGTCCACGGCGGTCTGCAACCGGGCCCGGTCCAGCGGGCGGTCGAGCAGCACCCGGGCGCGGACCAGGTCCTGCGCCCCGGACCAGGCCAGCCGCTGGATCGGGGACAGACGGTATCCGTTCACACCACGCTCCGGTTGAGGTAGAGGTCGGACATGGCGACCAGGATCTGCCGGTCACCGCTGAAGGGTTCGCGACCGTGGGTCGCCAGGAAGTTGTCCACCACCAGCACGTCGCCGCGCTGCCAGGGAACCGACACCGCGTGTTCCCGATACAGGTCCCGGATGCCGGCCACCACCTCGTCGGGGATCGGCTCGCCGTCGCCGTAGTAGGCGTTGCGGGGCAGCCCCTCGGGCCCGTACTCGCGCAGCAGGGCGGCCGAGACCTCGGCGGGCATGTTGGAGACGTGGAACAGGTGCGCGTGGTTGAACCAGACCGTCTCGCCGATGCGCGGGTGGGTCGCCACCGCCTGCCGGCGGGCCCGGGTCCGCAGCCCGTCGCCGTCGAGCCAGGTGTACTCGGTGGCCGAGTCCGCGCAGTACTTCTCCACCTCGGCGCGGTCGGTCGTCTGGAACGCCTCCTGCCAGGGCAGGTCCAGGTGCGGGCCGTAGTTGCGCACGTAGCTGACGCCGTGCCGGAGGAAGCGCTCCCGCACCTCGGCGGGGATGCGCGGGCTCACCACCCGCTCGCTGGCCAGCGGGGTCGCGCCGCCGCTGCCGGTGGCCGGCTGGGCGCACCAGAAGTAGAGGTGGGTGGGCCAGTTGTGCGAGTACGACATCTCGTGGTGCAGCGGGATCCACTGCTCGGCGTTGAACTCGGTGGAGGTGAAGACCTTCTCCGCGACCTCGTGCCGGGGCGCGGCGCGTTCCAGGTAGCCGAGCAGGTCCGGGCTGACCGCGCGGGCGGCCCGGCTGAAGTCGTCGGCCGTGGCCACCTCGAAGCCCCGGAAGAAGACCGCGCCGTGGGCGTCGAGGTCGCGCAGCAGCTCGTCGCGGCGCCCCGCCAGCCAGCCGGCCAGGTCGAGGTCCGGCACGGCGGCCTCCACCAGCAGCACGAACGTGCCGTCGACCAGCACCCGGCGGGACACCGGCGAGGTGGCGGCCGAGGTGCCGCGCCGGCGCGGCGCCGGCCCGGTCACGCCCGTACCCCGGTCACGCCGGCACCGGCCACGGTGGAGTCGGCGGCTCGGGCGGCGGCCAGCTCGGGCGCGGCGACCGGGTCGGACATCGCGGTCAGGATGCGTCGGGGCGGGGTGAACGGCTCCCGGGCGTGCGCGGCCAGCATGTTCTCCACCAGCAGCACGTCGCCGCGCCGCCAGACGAAGGACCGGGTCTCGGCCGCGTACGCGGCGCGCAGCTCGGCCAGCACGTCGTCGCCGATGGGCGTGCCGTCGCCGTACGCGGTCTGGTAGGGCAGGTCCTCCTCGGCCAGCGACGCGCGCAGGCCGGCGCTCACCTCCGCCGGCAGCGAGGTGACGTGGAAGAACAGGGCGTGGTTGAACCAGGTCCGCTCCCCGGTCACCGGGTGCTCGCGCACGGCGGGGCGGACCTGGCGGGTGCGCAGCTGCTGCTCGCCGACCCACTCGACGTCGATCAGCGCGCGGGCGCAGTACGCCTCGACGTCGGCCCGGCTGTCGGTCTGGAAGGCCGTCTGCCACGGCAGGCTGATCCCCGGCAGGTAGTTGCGCCGGTAGAGCACGCCCCGGCGCTCGAAGCCGGCGACCGTCTCCGGCCGCAGCCGGTCGAGCACCCGGCGGCTGTCGGCCAGCGGGGTGCGTCCACCGGCGGCCGGCTCGGTCTCGCAGTGGAAGACGATCCGCAGCGGCCAGTTCACCGTGTACGACTGCTCGTTGTGCAGCACGATCGGCTGGTCGGCCGGGTGCTCGGTGGAGGTGTACACCCCCTCGGTCACCTCGCTGCGCGGCGACGAGCGCTCGCCGTAGCTGAGCACGTCGTCGGAGAGGGCGGCCATGACGATGCGGAAGTCGGCCGCGCCGTCCACCGCGAAGCCGCGGAACAGCACGGCGCCGGCGCGGCGGGCCAGCTCGTCCACGGTGGACCGGTTGCCGACCACCCAGGCGGCCAGGTCCACGTCGGGCACGTTGGCCTGGACGAGGGCCGGCAGGGGCCCGTCGGGCCAGTCGGGGCGTACGTCGACCAGGGACCGTTCGCGGCTGCGGCGCGGGATCACCGGCGCGACCGGGATCTGCTCACTCATCTCTCGTTCCCCCCAGGGTTTGGGCACATCGGGCGAGGCTGCGCCGGGGATCGGCGGCCGCGCCGCGTAGGAATGCGGTGAAGCGGCGGTGCCAGGTGCTGACCAGGTCGCCGTCGAAGCGGTCGGTGCGGTGGGTCCAGAGCGCCTCCAGCCCGTCCCGGCGCTCGTCGAGCCAGAGGGTCAGGTCGAGCCGGGCCGTGTCGGGGGTCAGCTCCACCCCGACGAACTCGCCGGACGCGCCGACGTGCCGGGCCGCCGGGGCGTTCTGCACCCCGAACGCGACCTGGACCAGCGGATTGCGGCCCGGCTGCCGGGTCGGGCGGAGCCGCTCGACGACGACGTCGAACGGCACGTCCTGGTGGGCCGCGGCGAAGAGAGTCTCCCGACGGGCCTCGTCCAGCAGGTCCGCGAAGGACCGGCCCGGGGTGGGTCGCAGGCGCAGCGGCATGGTGTTGACGAAGCAGCCGACGCTCTGTTCGGCGGCGACGCTGGTCCGGCCGGCGAAGGCGACGCCGATCAGCAGGTCGGTGCGGCCGGTCTCCGCGGCGACCAGCGCGGCGAAGGCGGCCAGCCCGACCATGTGCAGGCTGGCCCGGCGGGACCGGGCGAGGTCCCGGACGACGGCGGCGGTCTCGTCGTCGATCCGGGTCCGCAGGGTGGCCCCCGCCGGGGGACCGCCCGGCCGGGCCCGCGCGGAGTTGGGCGCCGGCGCGGCGGCGGGCAGGTCCAGGACCGTCGGCGCGCCACGCAGCGCGGCGACGACGGCGGCCACGGCCTCCCGGCCGGCCGGCGCGGCCAGCCAGTCCCGCTGGGCCACGGCGAGTTCCGCCGGGCCGGCGGCCGGCCCGGCGGGCCACGGTGTGCCCGCCCCCGCGGCGGCCGACTCCGTCTCGTATGCCCGGCCCAGGTCGCGCACGATGACGCCGATCGACCAGTCGTCGCAGACGATGTGGTGGGCGACCAGCAGCAGTGCCGCCGACCCGTCGTCGGCGACCACCAGGCGGGCGCGCAGCAGCGGGCCGGTGGCAAGGTCCATCGGGACCCGGGCGTCGGCGGAGGCGAACTGGTCGAGCTGCTCGGCCAGCGACGCCCCGGGGCGGTGCGGGGCGACGGCCAGCGGAAGGTCGAGGTCGTCGCGGACCCGCTGCACAGGCCCGTCGGGGGTCGACGGGAAGACCGTACGCAGCGCCGGATGCCGGGTCACGACGCGGCGCAGTGCCCGGCCGAGCGTCGCCGGGTCCGTCCCCGCCGGCAGCCGGATCGCGAACGACACCAGGTAGGAGGTGTCGGCCGGGTCGAGCTGGTGCAGGAACCACAGCCGGGTCTGCGCGGCGGAGAGCGGGGCCGGGTCCACGGGAGCGGCGGCGGGCGTACCGCCCGGCGACGGTCGCCCGGGCCGGTCGGCGCCGTCGGCCGCCGCCGCGCCGACGCTCGGCCCGGCGGCCCGACGCAACTCGTCGAGGTGGCCGGCGAGCGCCCGCACCGTGGCGTGCGTGAAGAGCGCCGCCGGCCCGACCGGCAGGCGCGTCGCTGCGGCGAGCCGGGTGGCGCAGCGGACCGCCAGGAGGGAGTCGCCGCCGAGGGCGAGGAAGTCGGCGTCCGCGTCGTCAACCGGCAGGCCGAGCACGTCGCGCCAGACGGCGGCCACCGTGGCGGCGGAGCCGGCGAGCGGTGCGCCGTCGACGCCGGAGCGCGTTGTGGCGGCCACCGTCGGCGCGGGCAGCGCCGCGCGGTCCACCTTGCCGTTGGGGGTGGTCGGCAGCCGGTCCAGCCAGACGACGGCGGACGGCACGAGCGGGGCGGGGACCACCTCTCGCAGCAGCTCCCGCACGTCGTCGCGGCGCTCGCCGACGAGGTAGCCGACGAGCAGCGGGTCGCCGCTCGGTCCGGTCCGGACCGCGGCGGTCGCCTCGCGGACGCCGGGCAGCGCGGCCAGCCGGGCCGCCACCTCGCCCAGCTCGATCCGGTACCCGCGCAGCTTCACCTGGTCGTCCAGCCGGCCGAGGAACTGCAGCTGCCCGTCCGGGCGCAGCCGGACCCGGTCGCCGGTGCGGTACATCCGCTCCCCCGGACGGAACGGGTCGGGCAGGAAGCGCGCGCGGGTCTCCTCGGGCCGGTTGAGGTAGCCCCGGGCCAGCCCGGCGCCGGCCAGGTACAACTCCCCCGCCTCGCCGGGCGGCACCGGCCGACCGTCCGGGTCGAGCAGGTAGACGCGGGTGTGCGGCAGCGGGCGGCCGATCGGTGGGTCGCCCCCGTCGGCCGGCACCTCCGCCCAGGTCGAGTAGGTGGTGTCCTCCGACGGCCCGTAGAGGTTGCAGAGCCGGCGTACGTGCGCCCGGGCGAGCACCCGGGCGGCGAGCGCCGCGGTCAACGGCTCGCCGGCGAGGCAGACCGTGCGGACGCTCTCCGGCAGCGCGCCGGCCGCGAGCAGCTCGCCCATCGCCGACGGAACGGTGTTGACCAGGGCGACCGGCAGCCGGGCGGCCTCCGGCGCCGCCAGCGCCAGCACGTCGCGGACCAGCACCACCCGCCCGCCCCAGCAGAGCGGGCCGAACACCTCGAAGACGGACAGGTCGAAGCAGACGGACGTGGCGGCGAGGACGCCGCCCAGCTCGGCGTCGGTGAAGGTCTCCCGGGTCCAGTGCATGAGCACGGAGGCGGAGCGGTGCTCGATTGCCACGCCCTTGGGCCGGCCGGTGGAGCCGGAGGTGTAGATGACGTAGGCCAGATCGGACGGTTCGGACGGCAGGTCGGGCCGGGCCGCCGGGAGGGCGGTGAGGTCGAGGTCGTCGAGGCGGAGGGCGGCGTCGGCGAACCGGCCGGCGAGGCCGGCCACCGTCAGCACCAGCCGGGTACCGGAGTCCTCGGTCATGTAGGCGACCCGGGCGGTCGGGTAGGCCGGATCCAGCGGTACGTAGCCGGCGCCGGCCTTGAGCACGGCCAGCAGGGCCACCACGAGTCGGGAGTCGCGGGGCAGGCAGACGCCGACCCGGTCCCCGCGTCCCACCCCGCGGTCGAGGAGGATCCCGGCCAACCGGTTGGCCGCCTCGTCGAGCTGGCGGTAGGTGAGCACCCGCCCCTCGCACCACACCGCCGCGGCGTCGGGGGTCCGGTCGACCTGGGCCTCGACCATCCGGTGCAGGGTGTCGACGGCGGCGGGTCGGGCGGTCGGACGGGACGGGGTGGAGCGACGGACGGGGCCGGCGGAGCGGGCGGGTGCGCTCACGTCGAACCGCGATCTGGCATGGCGCGTCCCACCGAGCACTCCCCCCACTACTAACAGTGATCGGTCGCGGGCCCTATGCCAGGTCGACGACCGGAGACGTGACCCATCGTGACCATGAGCCACCGGGCCATCGCTCTCCGCAGAGAGAGTCCACGACCCTCGATTCCGCTGCCAAGACGTCTCTCACCATTCGGGACGTCGGTGGCGCTTCCATGGAATGCCCGCCTCACCCCCGGCCGGCGCGGCCGGATCGCCCGAGGGGGCGCCAGCACGGCAGACGGCCGCCAGCGCGGTCGACGGGGTCGGCCCGGCCGCCCGGCCACTGTCAGGTATCGGCCACCGTCCGCAGGTCGGGGACGGCCGGCCCGGCCCCGACTCCGCCGACACCCGACGGCCGGGGACACGCCGACACCTGCCCGCGCCGCCTCACAACGCACGCCTCACGCGCAACGATTCGCGGTTGGGAATGCCAAACTGCGATTGTCGCGTTGCGCGGGATTCGGCATCCACTGCGCCACCGACCGGCATTTCCGGCCCGCGTCGCCCCGACCGCCGCCGCCCCCGTAAAGGAGGCCGACAGGTGCGGCGACGCCGGCCACGACCGGCGCCACCGAGGGTGGGCGAATTCCCCGGACCGCTGCCCAGACACCGCGCGCGGCCCGGCGCGACACCGCAATGACCGGCGAGAGGAATGGCG
Source organism: Micromonospora sp. NPDC047812 (assembly GCF_040704175.1). NCBI lineage: Bacteria > Bacillati > Actinomycetota > Actinomycetes > Micromonosporales > Micromonosporaceae > Micromonospora > Micromonospora sp. NPDC047812. Next base: position 126,092 of record NZ_JBEYRY010000009.1, read on the forward strand.
GGGCCGGTGTCGCGCAGCGCGTCGCCCCACCCGGCGGGGCATTGACGGACGCCGTTACCAGCCAATCCCGGTCGATCCGGTCGGCGGGCGCGCCGAGCCATTCCCGACGCACGGGCCGGCCGATGTCTCGACGGCACCGCGAACCGGCGAGTCACCGCGACCGGCTTCGATGGCCGGCACCGCGCACGGTGCCATCGCCGACCCCGGTGAGCGGTCGGCCCCGCGCCGGCTTCCCGGTGCTGCCGTGGGGGCCGGTCAGCCGCCCCGGCTGATCCGCAGGGTCAACACGTCCGTACGGACCGTTATGTGGCCGTGGAAGAACGCCACGCCCTGGGCGCTGTAACCGATCTGGGTGGCGCTGATCAGCGGGTGCCCGGCCGACACCCCGAGCCGGGCCGTCGCCACCTCGTCGGCGAGGACGGCGGCGAACTCGATCTCGGCCCGGCGCACCGGCATGCCGGTCGCGCTGGCCAGGAACTCGAACATGTCCAGGTCGATGCTGACCAGCCCGGACGGATCCAGGTCGTGCCCGGCGACGCGCATCGGCAGGTGGTCGCAGATCCACACCGCCGGGACCTCGTCGACGGCGAAGAGCCGGTCGACCCGCCACACCGGGTCGCCCGGGGCCAGGCCGAGCACCTCCGCGCAGTCGGCCGGGCAGGTGGCCCGACTGACCTTGGCGTCGGTGAGGGCGGGGCGGTGGCCGGAGGCGGTGATCCGGTCCCGTAGGGCCGTGACGTCGCCGAGCGACACCGGCACCCGGCCGGCCGGCTCGTGCACGAACGTGCCGATGCCCCAGGTGCGCTTCACCACGCCCTCGGCGGCGAGCTGGCCGAGGACCTCCCGGACGGTGGCCCGGCTGACCTCCAGCAGATCGGCCAGCTCACGCTCGTTGGGCAGCTTGTCCCCGGGCCGGAACTCGCTGCCGATCAGCTCCATCAGCCGGCTCTGTGCGGTCTGGAGCGCGGTCTCACGCCGAGCCATCCACCTTCACCTCTTCGCTCCGCGCCGCGCCGCTGCGGCCGTACGGAGTGTAGTAGTAGTCGTCGTGCGCCCACGGGCCCGGCGACCCGGGACCCGCGCCCCGGTCACCAGACCTGTTCGAGCACCCGGATGGTGTTGCCCCCGACGACCTTGGCGATCTCGTCGTCGGAGTAGTCGTGCTTGACCAGCCAGCCGACGATGTTGCCGAACGCCTCGCCCGGGTTCTCCACACCGGCCACGTACTCCACCCGGGGGTGCTCGGGTCGCTTGCCGGCGTCGTGCGCGTAGTTGCCGGCGTAGACGTTGTGCACGCCGACGTGGTCGCCGAACATGGTGTCCGGCCCGAACGTGACGTGGTCGATGCCGACGAGGTCGACGCAGTACGTGAAGTGGTCCATCACCGACTCGAGCGAGTGGTGCGGGTGTGCGGCCGACAGGGTGGTGTGCGGGGCGGCCTCGATGCCGATCACCCCACCCCGCTCGGCGCAGGCCCGGATGACCTCGTCCGACTTCATCCGGGCGATGTCCCAGACCCCCCGCGCCCCAGCGTGGGTGATGAAGACCGGCACCCGGCTCGCCTCGATCGTCTCCAGCGAGGTCCGGTCGCCGGAGTGCGACACGTCGATGGCGATGCCGAGCTTGTTCATCCGGTCCACCGCCCGCCGACCGAAGTGGGTCAGCCCGCCGTCGACCCGCTCGGACAGCCCGCCGCCGAGCATGTTGGCCTGGCTGTAGGCGATGCCGAGCTGCCGGACGCCGAAGCCGTAGAGGATGTCGATCCGGTCCAGTTCGTTCTCGATCGGGCTGCTGCACTCCAGGCCGGCGACCAGGGCCAGCCGGCCGTCCCGCTTGGCCGCGTGGATGTCGGCCAGCGAGGTCGCCAGCACCACGAAGTCCTGCTTGTAGAGGTCACTCAGCCGCATCCCGAGGGCGTAGACCAGGTCGTTCCACTTCCAGCCGTTCTCACTGGTGACGCAGGACGCCCCGGCCATGAAGTTGTCGAACACGGCGGTCAGCCCGGAGCGGGCCAGCCCCTCGTAACCCGTGCGCTGCCGGGCGGTGCGGTTGTAGGCCCGGAGTTCACGGACGTCCTGCGGCAGGATGACCGGGTGCTCGTGCAGCGAGATCGCGATCTGTTCGGTCAGCAGCCGGGTGACCCGCTGCCGCTGCGCGTCGGTCAGGCCGAGGTCGTACTCCGGCACCCGGCCGATCTCCGGGGCCAGAGCGAACTCCCGGTAGTCCGAGTGCGGCTCCAGGTACGAGTACGACTTGTGTCCCTGGTACCGCGGGGCAGGGTTCTGCAGCAAGGCTCACTCACTCCTCAGTGGAACGGCGTCGGGCGCGTCAGGCGGCCAACGGGTAGTGGCAGGCGACCGGGTGTTCGGCGCCGGCCAGCGGCGGTTCGGTGGTGGCGCAGGCATCCGTGGCCTGCCAGCAGCGGGTCCGGAAGCGGCAGCCGGACGGCGGGTTGACCGGGCTCGGCGGGTCGCCGGCGAGCAGGATCCGCTGCCGCTGCACGCGCCGGGCCGGCTCCGGCACCGGCACCGCCGACAGCAGCGCCTTGGTGTACGGGTGGCGGGGCTGGTCGTACAGCGGCGCGCCGGGGCCGGTCTCGACCAGCTTGCCGAGGTACATGACCGCGACCCGGTCGGAGATGTGCCGCACCACCGACAGGTCGTGGGCGATGAAGACGTACGCCACCCCCAGCTCCTCCTGGAGCCGCTCCAGCAGGTTGACGACCTGGGCCTGGACCGAGACGTCGAGCGCGGAGACCGGTTCGTCGCAGACGATCACGTCGGGTTGCAGGGCGAGCGCCCGGGCGATGCCGATCCGCTGGCGCTGACCGCCCGAGAACTGGTGCGGGTAGCGGTCCAGATGCAGGCTGCCGTCCAGGCCGACCAGGTCGAGCAGTTCCCGGATCCGGTCCAGCCGGCGGGCCTTCGGCAGCACGTCGGGGTGGATCTCGTACGGCTGGAGCAGGATCTCCCGGACGGTGCGGCGCGGGTTGAGCGAGGTGTACGGATCCTGGAGCACGATCTGGATCCGGCGACGCAGTGCGCGCAGCTCCCGACCCCGGGCCCGGTGCACCACCGCGTCGCCGAAGCGCACCTCGCCGGCGGTGGGCCGTTCCAGCCCGACCAGCATCCGGGCCAGGGTGCTCTTGCCGCAGCCGGACTCGCCGACCACACCGAGGGTCTCCCCCCGGCGCAGGTCGAAGGAGACCCCGTCGACGGCCTTGACCACGCCGCCGCTGCGCAGCGGCACCCGGCCCTTGACCGGGAAGTGCTTGACCAGGTTGTCGACCCGGAGCACGACGTCATCGCTGGGTGGCATGCAGCACCTCCGCGTGGTGGTGGCAGGCGCTGGCACGGCCCGCGGGCAGCGGCTCCAGCGCGGGCAGCGCGGTCCGGCACTCGTCGGTGACCCGGTGACAGCGCAGGTGGAAGGGGCAGCCGGTGGGCAGCCGGGCGGGATTGGGCGGGGCGCCCGGGATGGCGTAGAGCTGCTCGTCGCGGCGGTCGACACGGGGCATCGAGGCGAGCAGGCCCTCGGTGTAGGGGTGGGCCGGACCGTCGAAGATCTGCTCGACGGTGCCCCGCTCGACGATCCGCCCCGCGTACATCACGGCCACGTCGTCGGCCACCTCGGCCACCACGCCCAGGTCGTGGGTGATCAGCAGCAGGGACATCCCGCTGTCCCGCTGGATCTCCGCGATCAGCTCCATCACCTGCGCCTGGACGGTCACGTCCAGGGCGGTGGTGGGCTCGTCGGCGATCAGCACGGCCGGTTCCAGCGCGATGGCCAGGGCGATCATGATGCGTTGCCGCATGCCGCCGGAGAACTGGTGCGGGTAGTCGCGTACCCGGTCCCCCGCCGCCGGGATGCGGACCCGGTCGACCAGCTCGACCGCGCGGCGGCGGGCGTCGGCCCGGGACAGTCCACGACGGACCCGCAGCAGCTCGGTGAGCTGGTCGCCGACGGTGAAGACCGGGTTGAGCGCGGCCATCGCGTCCTGGAAGACCATGCCGATCTCCTCGCCGCTGACCCGGTCGCGCTGCTTCGGCTCCAGCGTGAGCAACTCGCGGCCGCGCAGCGTGACCGAGCCGGTGACCCGGGCGGGCGGGACGTCCAGGATGCCCATCACCGCCTGCGCGGTGACGCTCTTGCCCGACCCGGACTCACCGAGGATGGCCAGCGTGCGCCCGGCCGTCAGGGTCAGCGAGACGCCGTTGACCGCGTGCACCGGCCCAGTGCCCCCGGGGAACGACACGTGCAGGTCGGTGACCTGGAGCAGCGGGTCCATCAGCGGATCCCCGCCTCGTCGAGGAAGTCCCGGACCACCCGCTGGAACAGCTCCGGCTCCTCCAACTGCGGGGAGTGCCCGGAGTTCTCGAAGACCACCAGCCGCGCGTCCGGGATCCCGTCGGCGATCGCCTGCGACGCCGCCACCGGGGTACGCCAGTCGTGCCGCCCGACGACGACCAGCGTCGGGCAGGTGATGCCGGCCAGCTTCGGCTTCAGGTCGTAGCGCGGCATGTTCTGCCCGAACGCGGCGTTGTGGGTCCGGTAGTGGAACCGGGTCTGGGCGAGCCGGGCCGCGTCCTTGGCCGGGTCGTGCTGGTGGTCGTAGAGCGGCAGGATCGCCCGCCAGTAGTCCCGGAGCTGGTCGTCGCTCTCGAACCGACCGGTGCCGATCCGGTCGATGGCCCACTGCGGGATCACCGTCCGGTCGGTGTTGCGGGCCCGCTCGACGGCCAGGTGGTCGTGGGCGGTGTCGGCGGCGGTGTCCCGCAGGATCAGCGCGGAGACCCGGTCCGGGTGGGCGATCGCGTACTCCAGCGCGATGAAGCCCCCGTAGGATCCGCCGGCCATCACGATCTTCTCGTGGCCGAAGTGCTCCCGGATGGCGTCCACGTCGGCCACCCACTGCTCGTGGGTGAAGGGCTCGTCGTCGCTGGACTCCCCCGAACCCCGGGCGTCGAAGACGATGACCCGCATCCGGTCGGCGAACGGCCCGAACGACCGCTTCGGCTCCGACCGGGAGCCGAGGCCGGGCGCACCGTGGTGCACGATCATCGCCGGCCCGTCCTCCGGGCCGAACGCCTCGACCACCAGCTCGGCACCGTTGATCTTCATCGGACCCCCTCAATGACGTTGGACGCGAGATCGCGCGGGTAACGGGTCAGCCGGCGCGGCCCGGCGTCGGTGACCAGGACGGTGTCGGAGATGCGGTAGCCGGCGTGGCCGGGCACGTAGACGCCGGGCTCGCTGGAGAGCACCATGCCGGGCGCGAGGACGGTGTCGTCGCCGTCCTCCACCCACGGCGCCTCGTGGTTCTGCAACCCGATGCCGTGGCCCTGCCGGTGCCGGATGTACTCACCCAGGCCGTGCCCGCGCAGCACGTCCAGGCACTCCCGGTTGACCTCGGCGCAGGTGCGGCCGACGCGCATCGCCTCGGTGCCGACGTGCTGGGCCTCCCGGTCCGCCTCGTAGTAGCGGCGCTGCTCGGCGGTGGGCTCACCGATGACGAAGGTCCGTTCGCTCTCCACGAACCGGCTCGCCACCGCCGCGCCCAGCGAGAGGATCAACGTGTCGCCCGGCCGGACGCGCCGCCGGGTCGGCAACCCGTGCGGCAGCGCCGAGTTGGGCCCGGCATAGACCAGCCCGCCGGCCAGCTTGGTGGTGTAGACGACCCGGTCGTAGTCGGCGTACATCCGATCGGTGCCGTAGCCGATGACGTGCCGGGCGATCTCGTCCTCCCGGGGCAGCTCCGTGCCCCGGGCCAGCGCGTCGGCGATCAGCTCCCGGCCGGCGGCGAGCATCTCGTCGCAGATCCGCGCCGCCGCCTCGTGCAGCGGGACCTCCTCGGGGAACTTGCACAGCCGCAGCCGGGCCACCGCGTCGGTGGTCACCAGGCTGACGCCGCCGATGGCCCGGGTCAGCTTGTCGTGGGCGCCGATCGTCAGGCCCGCGCCGACCCCGATCCGCCGGGCCCGACGGCCCGAGAGCGCGGCGGCGAGGGTCTCCTCGGGGGTGACCACGCCCGGGAACTCGGCGTAGCTGACCGTCTCGACGGTGATCTCCTGCTGGGCCGCGTACTCCTCGTCGAGGCGGGGGATGACCAGCAGCGGGTCGCCCTCGCGCGGCATCCAGAGGTAGACGGGTCGCTCGGTGGCGATGTAGAAGAAGCCGGCCAGGAAGGCCACGTCGGCCGGCGTCGTGGCCAGGAAGCCGTCCAGGTCGCGCTCGGCGAGCGCGTCGCCGAGCCGGGCCCGGACGGTGGCGTAGAAGGTGTCGGGCAACCGCATCGGGTCAGCCTCCGTTCCGGCGGGGGTCACGAACGTCGTTGAACCGCATCCCGGCGACCGTCGCGGCGAGCACCAGGAAGAGGATCGCCAGCGACGGGAAGAGCGTCTGCCACCAGGCGATGGCCACCACGCCGCTGCGCTGGGCGTTGAGCAGGATCCGGCCCCAGGACCAGGCGTCCGGGTCGCCGAGGCCGAGGAAGCTCAGGCCGGCCTCGGAGATGACCGCCCGGGAGGCGGTCAGCAGGACGCTGACCACCATCAGCGGGATGACCGCCGGCAGGATCTCCCGGGTGACGATCCGCCAGCCGCGGGCCCCCAGCACCCGGGCGCCGTCGATGTACGGCATCGCCGACACCACCAGGCCCTGCGAGCGGATCAGCCGGGCCACCTCGGGCCAGGCGAAGACGCCGATGATGACGGTCAGCGTCCAGACGCTCGGGTTCACCACGGCCGCCAACATGATCATCAGCGGCAGGGTGGGCAGGGCCAGCATGACGTCGGTGATCACCGTGGCCACCGCGTCCACCGGCCGGAAGTACGCCGAGGCCAGCCCGATCGCGGCGCCGAGCACGAGCGCGATGAGCGAGGCCGCGACGCCGATCACCAGGCTGGTCCGGGTGCCCCAGACCACCTGGGCGAAGATGTCCTGTCCGAGGTCGTCGGTGCCGAACCAGTGCCCGCCGGACGGAGACTGGAGCACGTCGGCGCTGGTGCCGCCCGGCTCGTCGGCGATCAGCGGCGCGGCGAGCGCGAGCACCACCATCACCACCAGCACCAGCACCGCGATCAGTGCCGACGGCTGCCGCAGGTAACTGCGCCAGGCCGGCACCACGGCGGCCTCCCGGACCGGTACGGTCTGCTCGGTCAACACCGGCGCGCTCATCGGACCACCCTTTCCGTCACGACCGCGGGGCTCCGCCCCGCCGCGTCTGGTATCCCGGCGCGGTCGCGTCCCACCGGGGCCGCGCCGCGCCGCCCGCTCCCCGCGCTCACAGCCGGATCCTGGGGTTGAGGACGGCGTAGAGCAGGTCCGTGAGGGCATTGGCGATCACGACGGTGACGGCGAGCATGATGAACGCCCCCTGGAGCACCGGGTAGTCCCGTTGCCCGACCGCCTCGAAGATCAGTCGACCGACGCCGGGATAGGCGAACACGGTCTCGGTGAGCACGGCGCCGCCGACCAGCGTGCCCAGTTGCAGACCCATCAGGGTCAGCGCCGGCAGGATCGCGTTGCGCAGCCCGTGCTTCCACACCCGGCGCCGGGTGGACAGGCCACGGGCCCGGGCGGCGCGGATGTAGTCCTCACCGAGCACCTCGAGCATGTTGGTGCGCAGGGTCAGCGCGTACGGGCCGAGCTGCACCAGCACCAGGGAGAGCACCGGGAGCACCAGATGGTGCGCCAGGCTCAGGTAGGCGCCGACGCCCCGGGTGTCCGGGTCGATCGCCCCGCCGATCGGGAACCAGCCGAGTCTGGCACCGAGGTAGACCATCAGGAGCATCGCGACGCTGGGCACGAAGAGCGCGTGCCCGCCGATGCCGAGCACCTGGAGCACCCGGTCCGGCCAGCGGCCCCGGTGCACCGCCGCGTAGACCCCGATCGGGATGCCGACCGCGATGGTCAGCAGGAACGCCGTGCCGGCCAGCAGCAGGGTCCATGGCAGCCGCTCGACCAGGATGTCGGTGACCGGTTGGATCTGCCGGAACGAGATGCCCAGGTTGCCCTGGGTCAACTCGCGCAGGTACGACACGTACTGCTCGGACAGCGGCCGGTCCAGGCCGTACGTCTTGAGCAGCGCGGCCTGCATCTCCGGGGTCATGTCCCCCTCGACCATCAGGGTCGTGGGGTCCCCGGGGAGCAGCCGGAGCAGGAAGAACGTCGCGGTGATCGCGATCCAGATTGTCAGGACGGCCTTCAGCGCCCGGCTGAGCACGAAGCGTGCCACGGGGACCCCTCCCTTCTTCGTCAGCCCGCCGTCAGCTGGCCGGCTTGACCTGCGCCAACGAGTACGCGGTGACCATGCCGAGCAGGTCCGACGGCGACGCGACGAAGCCGGTGAACTTGCTGGCGTTGTAGGCGAACTGGAAGTTCTCCACGTACAGCGGGGTGAGGTATGCCTGCTCGTGCACCACCCGGTCGATGTTCTTGATCTTCTGCGCGAAGGCCGCCGGGTCGGTGGTGGCCGCCGCGTCGTTGATCAGCCGGTCCATCTCGTCCGACTTGAGCAGGTTGTAGTTGATGCCACCCGGGTTGCTGGAGAGGTAGGTGCTCCGCAGCTGGTCCATCGGGTTGTCGAAGACACCCCACTGGGAAGCGTCGATGTCGTACTCACCGCTCTTGGTGCGGGACAGGAACGTGTTGCGCTCCACGCACTCGTTCTCCAGCTTGATCCCGGCCTTTGCCGCGCTCTCCCGGAACAGCTGCACCACCCGGGTCAGGTTGGCGTTCGACTGGTCGCACGCCACCCCCAGGGAGAGGTTGTCGAAGAAGCCGTCGCCGTTGCCGTCCCGGTAGCCCGCCGAGGCAAGCTTCGCCTTCGCCCCGGCCGGATCGAACGCGTACGGCTGGAGGTCGGTGTTGTCGTAGTCGGAGAAGATCGGCGAGATCGGCCCGGCCATCTGCTGCCCGTCGCCCTGGAGCACGGCGGAGATGATCGCCTTGGTGTCGACCGACATGGAGAGCGCCTGGCGGACCTCCTGCTTGGCCAGGTCCTTGTTGTTCATGTTGTACGTCAGGTGCGCGAACCCGAGCGCGCCGACCTTGTTGAGCTTGATCTTCTCGTCGTTCTCGAACGTCTTCGCCGCCGACGCGGGCACCGGGGTGCCCATCATGTCGATGTCGCCGTTGCGCAGCGCCAGCATCATCGTGTTGACGTCCGGGTAGATGCGGTACTCGACCTGGCTGACGGCCGCCTTGCCGCCGGGCGCCAGCGGGTACTTGTCGTTGCGCTTCATCACGTAGCGCTGGCCCTTGGTGGCGCTCTCCAGCACGAACGGCCCGGCCCCGACCCAGTTCGAGTCGTTGGCGAACTTGGACAGGTCGCCGGCGCCCTCGAAGATGTGCTTGGGCACGATCGACATCCAGAAGCCGACGCCCTCGGCGAACGGCGCGTACGGCTGGGACAGCTTGAACTTCACCGTGGTCGCGTCCGGCGCCTCGATCGACTCGACCCAGGTCAGCTTGGCGGCGACGTTGCCCAGCTTGTACTTCATGATCATTTCAGCGCTGAACTGGACGTCCTCGGCGACGACCGGCTTGCCGTCGGTCCAGGTGAAGTCGTCACGCAGCTTGAACACGGCGGTCTTCCCGCCGTCCTCGTAGGTGTACTCCTTGGCCAGCTCCGGCGCCTTCTTGGCGTTCTCGTCGATCCGCAGCAGGTGCGGGTACATCGCGTTGAGGATCCAGGAGTCGGTCTTGCTGAGCGACTGGAGCGGGTTGAAGTTGGAAACATCGGTGGTGGTGCCGATGCGCAGCACCGAGGCGCCACCGGACGTGTCGCCGGAGGACGAGTTGCCCTCGTTGAGGCCGCAGCCGGCCAGGCCGATCGCGACCACCGCGCCGATCGCGGCGGCGATGCGCCAGCGGCCGGGGCGGCGGTTGTTGGACGTGCTCACCAGACCTCCTGAAGAACCCGAATGATGTTGCCGCCGATGACCTTGGCGATTTCGTCGTCGGAGTAGTCGTGACTGACCAGCCAGCCGACGATGTTGCTGAAGCACTCCGCTGGGTTCTCCATGCCGGAGACGTAGGGCACCCGGGGATGGTCCACCGCGCCGTGTGCCTGCCCGATCGCAAGGTGTTGGGTGAAACTGTCGTGCAGCCCGACGTGATCACCGAAGTTGGTGTCCGGGCCGAAGGCGACGTGGTCGATGCCGACCAGGTCGACGCAGTAGGTGAAGTGGTCCATCACCGACTCGATCGAGTGGTGCGGGTGCGCGGCGGAGAGGGTCGTGTGCGGCGCCGCCTCGATGCCGATCACCCCACCCCGCTCGGCGCAGGCCCGGATCACCTCGTCCGACTTCATCCGCGGCGTGTTCCAGACCGCCCGCGCCCCGGCGTGGGTGATGAACACCGGCACCCGGCTCGCCTCGACGACCTCCAGCGACGTCCGGTCACCCGAGTGCGACACGTCGATGGCGATGCCGAGCTTGTTCATCCGGTCCACCGCCCGCCGGCCGAAGTGGGTCAATCCACCGTCGACCCGCTCGGAGAGCCCGCTGCCGAGCATGTTCGCCTGGCTGTAGGCGATGCCCATCTGCCGCACGCCGAAGCCGTAGAGGATGTCGATGCGGTCCAGCTCGTTCTCGATCATCGTGGCCGCTTCCAGGCCGGCGACCAGCGCGAGCCGCCCCTCCCGCTTGGCCGTGAGGATCTGTTCCAGGGTGGTCGCCACCACCACGTAGTCCTGCTTGGCGACGTCGGCGAAGCGCAGGCCGATGTCGTAGATGACGTCGTCCCACTTCCAGGCGTGTTCGCTCGTGACGCAGCCCGTGCCGTTCATGAAGTTGTCGAACACGGCGGTCATCCCGGAGCGGGCGAGCCCCTCGAAACCGAAGGAGTTGCGGCCGGTGCGGTTGTAGTCGCGCAGCTGCGAGACGTCCGCCGGGAGGATCTTCGGGTGCTCATGCAGCGAGATCGCCACATGGTCACGCAGTAGCCGGGAGACCCTGCCGCGCTGCTCGTCGGTCAGGCCGAGGTCGTGTTCGGGTACCCGGCCGAGCTGCGGTGCCAGCTCGAAGACCTTGTAGTCGACCCGGGGCTCCAGGTAGTCGAACGACCGGTATCCGTCGTAGCGGGGGGCAACTTCCTGCACGTGCCAGCTCACCTCGCCCAGTTAAGAGGTAGGAGGAAGGAGGTCTGACCTCCTGCCTCGCACAGTAGGCCGAGATGAAACTCGTGGGAATCCCTCGTGACCCGACCGTTACCCGCACTCCCCCGTTCGGCCGACGCCGGCCAGGTGGGGGCCGGTCGCGCCCGCCCCTCGGGAACGCGGCGGACCGGTGGACCGAGCCGCGCGGGCGAACTTCCGCCGAGCCGAGGGAAAGCGCTTACCATTACTAAAGCCATAGATTCGGGTGGATCTGACGCCGGGCCGCGACGACGCCATCCCCCGCCGGACAGCTCTCCGAAGGAGCCCCATGACACCCACCACCACCAGACCCATCCACCGCCGTCGGCTCCCGCTGGTGGCCACGGCCGTCCTGGCGCTGCTCGGCGCCGCCGTGGTCGTCGGTCCGCGCTCCGCCGAGGCGGCCACGGTCGACCCCGGCGCCAGCTACGTCCTCGTCAACCGGCACAGCGGCAAGGCGATGGACCTGTGGGGCTGGTCCACCGCGGACGGCGCGCCGGTCAACCAGTTCACCCGCAACGACCTGGCCGTCCAGCAGTGGCGGTTCGTCGACGTGGGTGGCGGCTACCACCAGATCCGCTCGGTGCACAGCGGCAAGGTGCTGGAGCTGCCGAACGCCGACGACGGGATCCAGCTCGTCCAGAACACCGCCGCCAGCGGCAACACCCGACAGCACTTCCGGCTCGCCGATTCCGACGGCGGTCACGTCCGCCTCGTCAACCGGCACTCGAACAAGGCGCTGGACGTGTGGCAGTGGTCGACCGCCGACGGCGCGATGATCTCGCAGTACCAGGACCTCGGCGGTGCCAACCAACAGTGGCAGTTGATCAACCTCGGTTCTGGTGGGGGCGGCTGCGGCAGCGGCGCGTTCCAGGCCGAGGCGGTGCTCAGCGGCGGCACCTGGACCGCCCGCAACGGCGGCACCACGCTCTACACCGGCAGCGACATGCGCGCCGCCGTCCAGGCCGCGGTGAACAGCCTCAGCGCCGGGCGGACCAGCAAGCAGCGCGTCGTCGTCCGTGGCTCCGGCTCGATGAGCGCCGGCTCACGGATCTCCCTGCCCAGCTACACCGCGATCGACGTGTGCGGCACCATCAACGTCACCGGCTCGGGCAGCGGTGACCAGGCGCCCATCTACTCCCGCGGCACCAGCCACGTCGAGGTCGGGCACCTCACCGTCACCGGCACCCCGCTCTACGGGATCTTCCTGCGCAACGTCACGGACGTCGTCCTCGGCCGGATCGACATGCGGCTCGGCAGCGGACTCGGGATCCGGATCGACAACCGCGGGGACACCAGCCAGTGGAGCCGCAACGTCCGCATCGACAGCGCGTACGTCTCCGGCGCCAGTTCCCACGCGGTCGAGACGTACGGCGTGGACGGGCTGACCATCGGCACCGTCACGGCGCGCGACGTGGGCGAGTCGGGCCTGCTGCTCAACCAGACGATCAACGCCACGGTCACCACCGTGGACGCCGAGAACGCCGGCGCCGGCACCGGGTACGCCGCCTTCCGGATGGCCAACCGCAACGGGCGCGTGGGCTCGGGCTACCCGACCAACGTCCGGGTGGGCACCGTCCGGGCGCGCGGCGGCGGCCGGGGGATCTTCTGCGTCTCCGAGTCCGGCGGGGCCACCATCGACCGGGTGGACATAGCCAACACCGGAAACAACGCGATCCTGATCGAGAACTGCCAGGGGGTGGACATCGCGGCCGGGGGCGGCACGATCAGCGGCGGCGGCGAGGTGCGGCTGGCCGAGCGCAGCGAGTTCCCGGGCAACCGGGACATCACGCTGCGCAACTTCACCCTGGTGAACAGCCGGATCGTGGAGAACCCCTGCGCGGACGACCTGACCATCAGCAACGTCGGGCTGAGCAACTCCACGATCGTCCGGTGCTGACCGGGGCGGCCCCGGCACCCTCGCCCGGGTCGCTCCGGCCGTCCGGCGTCGCGTCGACCGGAACGCCGGATGGTCGGACGGGGCACGGACGCCGAGCGGGCGACCGTGCCCCGTCCTCCCGCCCTGGGCGCTCCCGGCCCCGAGGGGGGCGGGACCGGGACCGCCCGGACGCCAGAGCGCGCCGGTCAGCCCGCGACGGAGCGGAAGACCGGGTAGTAACCGCCGGACTGGCCGGCCGCGGTCGGGTGGTACGAGACGCCGAGGTTGGTGTAGTTGAGGGCGTGCAGCCACTTCTCGCCGTAGCTGCACAGCTGGTGCCCGACGAACTGCGACCGCACGTCGGCGAACTTGAAGCCGGCGGCGACGGCGGCGGTGCGGGTGATGTCGTCCACCAGGTTGATGCCCTCGTTGATCTTCGCCCGCGAGGTGGCGCTCAGGCCGACGCAGACGGTGCCGAGCTGGTAGAAGACCGGGTACCCGACGACCACCACCCGGGCGGAGGGCGCCCGGGTCTTGATGCCGTTGTAGACGTTGCGCAGCAGGCCGGGCAGCTGGGCGCGGGCCTTGTCCTCAGCGGCCTGCACGGCGGCCACGCACTGCGTGGTGCCCTGGAGCACGCAGGTGGACATGATGTTGGCGAAGCCGACGTCGTTGCCGCCGACCGTGACGCTGACCAGGGTGGTGGTGGAGCTGAGCGCCGACAGCTGCGTGTTGATCAGGCTGGTGGTGGTGGCGCCGGAGCAGGCGACCGAGCGGTACGACGCGGGCTTGATGTTGGCGGCGTACAGGGCCGGGTAGGCGTTGGTGCTGCGCTGGCAGGAACCGCTCTCGCTGGTGTAGCTGCCGGCGCCCACGCCCGAGGCGTACGAGTCGCCGAGCGCCACGTAGCGGTCGGCGGGCGCGGCCTGGGCGGGCGCGGCCAGGGTGAGGCTGACGCCGAGAGCCGTGGCCAGGCTCAGGGCGAGGGAAACGAGACGGGTTCTCCGCACGTCGCACTCCGGGGGTAGAGGAATCGAGTGCGAGATTGATATCACCGAATATTCGCGAACGAAAGATCTTGCCGGAACTTTTAGGGGTGCCGGCAAGGACCTACCGGGTCCCCGTACCGGTTCGCGTGCCGGCAGGGGTCGCGCGCGCCCGGACCGGGGCCCCGACCGCACGGCGACCGCGAGGCGCGGCCCGGCGGACGCGGCCCCGGTCGGGGGCGTACGCGCAGGGGCGGAGCGTCAGCGGGACGACCCGGACGCCCCCGTGGCCGTCGCCACGAACATCGTCTGCACCTGCTCGGCGGCGTCGAGCCCGGGCACGGCGTGCGCCTGCACGTCGACGAAGCCGGCCCGCCCCAGGGCCGCCCGCCAGCCCGCCACGTCCAGCAGCGGGGACGCCGGCACCCGCGGCTCGTCCTCCGCGTGCCGCCACCATCCCTCGGTCAGGCCGAAGGTCAGCGTGTTGTAGTCGAGGCGGCTGGTCATCTCGTTGACCACCAGGATGCCGCCCGGCTTGAGCAGCGCGTGGCAGTGCCGCAGCGCGGTGGAGATCCGCAGGGTGGCGTGCAGGACGTTGCTGGCCAGGACGACCTCCATCGAACCGGGTTCGAAGCCCTGGTCCTCGGGTGCGCCCTCCACGTTGTAGCGGGCGAAGTCGACGTGGGGCCGACCGACGCCGAAGCGCTGCCGCCCCAGCCGCAGGAACGCGGGGCCCACGTCGGTGTAGAAGTACCGCAGCCGCTCCGCCCGTTCCGCCAGGGCGTCCAGCACCGGCCCGGTGGTGCCGCCGGTGCCGGCCCCCACCTCCATGACCTGGGCGAAGGACCGGGGATAGCGCCGGAGGAACTGCCGGACGTGCTCCCGCACCCGCGCCGCGCAGAGCCGGTTGTAGAAGTCCAGCTGGACGTTGTCCCGGTAGATCGCGGAGACCAGGTCGGCCGTGCCGCCCGGGAAGAGCACCTCGTTCGCCGGCCGGTCGCCCCGTACCACCCCGACCAGCTGCTTCTGGCAGGCGACCAGCAGCGGCACGTATCCGGCGGCCTCCGGGTGCTCCCGGCGCAGCGCCGCCGCCGACGCGTCGACCGCGTCGTCCTCGGCGAAGCCGGCCGCCTCGGCGACCCGTGCGGTGACGGCGAGCCCGTCGCCGTGCCGACGCAGCAGGTCGGCGCGTTCCAGCAGGTCGAGCAGGGCGTCGCCGAGCCGCTGGTAGCCGGGTGCCACCGCGAGCCGGGCCAGGATCTCCTCCCGGCCGGCGGTGGCCCCGGGGGCGGGCAGGACGCCGGCGGCGGCCAACCGGGCCGCCAGCACCCGTCGCCCGAAGTCCGTCACCGCCTCGAAGGAGGTACGGAAGCGCGCGTGGCGCTCCTGGTCCACGTCCACGAGCGGCTGCGGCGTCGCCTCGATGTCCGGTGCGGTCACGATGTGCCCTCCACGGTGCGGTTCCGGCGGTGCCGGTCAGGTCAGGTGCGCGGCCACGGGTGCCGCGGCACGGGGTACGCCCGGCCGGCCGTCGAGCTGCGCGCTCAGGTCCGCGAGCAGCTCCGCCCGTGCCGGTACGAGATAGAAGTGGTCGCCGGGGAACGCCCGCAGCCGGAAGCCACCGGTGGTCAGCTCCGCCCAGGCGGAGACCGACTCCCGGTCGCAGGCCGGATCCCCCGTGCCGAGGTACGCCGTGATCGGCGCGGACACCGTCCGCGGCGGACGCGGCAGGTAGCCGTGGATCAGCCGCAGGTCGGCCCGGAGCGCCGGCACGACCAGCTCCCGCAGCTTCGGCGAGCGGAAGACCACCGGATCCACCTCGCCGAGCGCGGCGATCCGGGCGAGGAACTCCTCGTCGTCGAGGTGGTCGGGGTGCTGGTCGATCCGGGTGACGTGCGGTGCGCCGTGTCCCGAGACGAACAGGTTGGTCGGCACGACGCCGAGCCGCTCCTCCAGCCGGACGGCCACCTCGTAGGCGACCGAGGCGCCCATGCTGTGGCCGAACAGGGCGAGGGGGCGGTCCAGGTACGGGGCGAGCGATTCGGTGACCCGGTCGGCGAGCAGGTCCATCCGGTCGACGCACGGCTCGGCGAGCCGGTCCTGCCGACCCGGGTAGCGCACGGCGAGCAGGTCGACGGAGTCCGGCAGCGAACCCGCCCAGGCCTGGAAGAAACCGGCCGAGCCGCCGGCGTGGGGCAGGCACACCAACCGCAGCCCCGCGTGCGCGCCGCCCCGGAACACCCGCAGCCAGGGATCACCGCCGGCCGGACGGAGCGGGGACATCTGGGGCATCTCCTCGGTCGCGCCGGTCAGTCCGACATCGCCACCAGCACCCGGCGGTCGCCCGTGTACGGACGCCTGCCGTGCGCGGTCAGCACGTTGTCGATCAGCAGCAGGTCGCCGACCCGCCAGTCGACGTCGACCGCGGCCTCCAGGCCCCGGTCGCGGATCTGGGTGACGTACTCGTCGGGGATCGGGGAGCCGTCGGCGAAGGTCACCGACTGGGGCAGTTCGTCCGGGCCCATCACCTGGGTCATCACCCTGGCGATGTCGTCGTCCAGGCCGGCCGGGTGCCACTGGTCCGCCTGGTTGAACCACACCTCGGCCCCGGTGACGGGGTGCCGGAGGGTGGCCGGCCGGAGCTGGATCACCCGCAGCCCGTCGGCGGTCCACTCCCAGGTGGCGCCGGCGCCGGCGAGGAACTCCTCGACCTCGTCGCGGCTGTCGGTCTCGAACGTCTCCCGCCAGCTCTTGCCCAGCCCCATCCCGTCGTGCAGGTTCTGCTGGTAGCGCAGGCCGCCGGCGAAGTCCGCGCGCAGCTGCGGGTCCAGCGAGTCGAGCCACAGCGCGGCGTCGACGACCGGGGTCGCGCCGCCGGTCTCGGCCGCGATCTGGCAGAAGAAGAGCAGCCGGGCCGGCCACCGGGCGGCGTACGACAGCTCGTTGTGCATCGAGATCGTGTAGCGGGCCGGGTACTCGGTGGAGGTGTAGACGTTGCGGCCCACCTTCGTGCGCGGCGAGTTGCCGTGCACGTACGCCAGTCGCCTCGGCAGCAGCAGGTCCATCACCGGGTCGAGGGTCTCCGGCCGGACGCCGAAGCCACGGAAGACGAGCGCCTTCTCGGCGGTGAGGACCGCCGCCAGGTCCAGCTCGCGGAGGTGGCCGACCAGGCCCTCGGCGCTCGGCGCGCAGCCGGCGCTCTCCGGGGTTATCTCCAACGGTTTCCAGCTCGCGTGCTCGTTCATTCCGGGGCTCCTCACCGTCCCAAGCCGTGCGATCCCTCCCAGGCTCTGCCGCTCCGCTATATTCCGTCCATATCGCCGCGGTCCCGCTCCCGCTCGGCGGCCTCGGCCCGCTCCGCCTCGGCCCGGGCCCGACCGCCGAAGCCGAGCACCGCGAGCACCGCGATCACCCCCATCGCCCCGCCCACGATCAGCATGGCCCTGGTGATGCTCGTCGAGTCGAGCAGGAAGCCCGCGAACAGCGCCCCCAGCGAGTTGGCTCCCGAGCTGAGCAGCATGACGATCGAGCCGGCCCGCCCGCGCAGGTGGTCGGGCGCGCTCTGGAGCACGTACAGCATCCCGGCCACGTTGCTGATGCCGGCGCCATAGTGGATCAACGCGAAGATCGCGCCGAGGACGACGAGTCCCGGCGCCAGCGCGAGCAGCGGCGCCACCGCGATCAGCGGCATCAGCACCGCCCAGGCGATGTTGACCCCCATGATGATCCGGCGGATCCCCCACCGACTCAGGTAGAAGTTGCTGGTCATCGCGCCGGCCATGCCGAAGACGCTGTTCACCACCAGCAGCATCCCGACCGTGGGTGGCGAGCCACCCTGGTTCTTGACGATCACCACGAGGCCCAGGCCCAGCACCTGGAACAGGATGTTGCTCGCCGCGAAGAGGCCGAGGGCGCGGCGCAGGTACGTCTGGCCCCAGACGAAGACGAAGCCCTCCCGCATCCGGGCCAGCAGGCCACCGGGCTCGTCCGCCCGCGACTTCGGCGCCTGCAGGTCCCGCCGGACGAACAGCAGGGTCACCAGCGAGACCAGGTGCATCAGCACGGCGAAGCCGAACGGCGCCCAGCGGGTCAGCGCGTACAGCAGGGTGCCGGCCGGCTGACCGAGGATGCTGGCCGCGTTGGCCCGCGACTCGTTGGCCGCCGTCGCGGCGCCGTACCGGTCGGCCGGGACGACGTTGAACACGGCGGCGCGTTCGGCCAGGGCGTAGCAGATGCCCAGGCTGGCCTCCACGAACGCGACCGCCATCAGGTGCGGCAGCCACACCGAGTCGCGGGCGACCGCGACCGCGACGCTGCCGATCGCGACGATCCGCCCCACGTTGCAGAGGACCATCGTGCGGCGCCGGTCCCAGCGGTCGACCAATGCGCCGGCCGGCAACTGGGTGACCAGGTTGGGCAGCAGCGCGGCGAAGGTGACCAGGCTGGCCGCCGTGGCCGATCCGGTCGACCAGAAGACCAGCAGGGTGTAGCTGATCGAGGTGGCCCGGGAGCCCAACGCGGAGACCCCGGAGCCGACCCAGAGCAGCAGGAAGTCACGGTTGCCGGTCAGGCGGCCCGGCTGCCGGGACGTGGCCGCCGGGTGCCCGACCGCGCTCACGACGCGGACCCGGCGGGGGCGGCCCGGCACCAGTCGAGCACGGCCATCGCGCTGTAGAGCTTGTTCTCCGCCTGCTGGAAGGCGATGCTCGCCGGCCCGTCCAGGACCTCGGCGGTCACCTCCTCCCCCCGGTGCGCCGGCAGGTCGTGCATGAACACCGCGTGCGGGCTGCGCCGCCACAGCTCCCGGTCCACCTGGAACGGGGCGAAGCGCACCCGCCAGTCGGGATCGGGCTTGCTGGTGCCGGTGGTCTGCCAGCGGGTGGTGTAGATGACGTCCAGGTCACCCGGCAGGTCGTCCATGTGGTGCCGTTCGACGAGGTGGGCGCCGCAGCGCTCCGCCTGCGCCCGCGCGACAGCCGCGATCTCCGCCGGCAGCCCGTACCCCGCCGGGGTGCGCAGCTCCAGCTCGACACCGGGGAAGCGGGTCAGCGCCAGGGCCAGTGCGGTCGCGGTGTTGTTCGCCTCGCCCAGGTAGAGCAGCCGCAGGTGTTCGATCCGGCCGAAGCGCCGCAGCAGGGTGGTCAGGTCGGCCAGCGCCTGCGTCGGGTGCTCCTCGGCGCTCATCGCGTTGATCACGGCCATCCGGCGCTGTCGCGACCAGTCGCGCATCTCCCCCGGGTCGGCGGCGGTCCGCGCCACCAGCACGTCGAGCATGCCCGACAGCACCCGGCCGGTGTCCTCGCTGGACTCCCCGGTGTTGAGCTGGAGGTCGTTCGGCCCGTACTGGATGGTCTTCGCGCCGAGGCGCAGCGCGGCCACGGTGAACGCGGTCCGCGTCCGGGTCGACGTCTTCACGAAGTAGGTGCCGACCACCCGGTCGGCCAGCGGGCTGGCGGACTCGCCGGCGGCGAACCTCGCCCCCCGCGCCACGATCGAGTAGAGGTCGTCGTCGGTCAGGTCACGGATCGACACCAGGTGCCGCACCTGCCGGGTCGGTGGGTCGGTGACCGTTGCGGACATGCTCGGTACGGTCGTCATCACATTTCCTCCGTCAGTGCGATGTCGGACGCCAGCCGCGACACGACCTCGTGGCCCTGGTCGCCGTTGGTCAGCAGCACCAACCCGGACCCGTCGGGCACCCGGCCGGCGGTGAGCGCGTGGTAGCCGGGGATGCGGCCCCGGTGGGTGAACTCCACCCGTGCCCCGGCGGGCCCCTCGATGCGGTCCACCATGCAGCCGAGCCCGAAGACGCCGCCCGGCCCGGTGGTCAGTTGCGTCACCGCCAGCTCCCGGCTCAGCAGGGCCGGGCCGCCCCGGTGCGCGACGTGGATCTCCCTGACGAGCTGGGCCAGGTCGGTCGCGGTGCTCCAGAGTCCGGCGGCCGCGAGGTCGGTACGCACCTGCCAGCCGCCCGGGAGCGGCTCGCCCCGTTCGTCGTGCCCGACGGCCACCGGCCGGCCGGACGTCTCCGGGAAGCTCTGGTCGAAGCTGCTGCCGGTCATCCCCGCCGGCCCGAAGACCAGCTCGGCCATCAGGTCGGCGAAGGGCGTCGCGGTGACGTCCTCCATGAGCTGCTGCACCACCACGAAGTGGCTGTTGCGCTCCACCGCGACCGGGTCGGGCGCGTCGAGCGCCCGGACCGGGCCGGTGGGCACGCCCCGGCCGTGCAGCACGTCCGACAGGGTCGGCACGGGCCCGCCACGCGGGTGCCCGGTGCTGCCGGTCGGGGTCAGCCCGGCGACGTGGCAGAGCAGTTGCCGCAGGCTCACCGGCCGGTCGGCGGGCAGCTGCCAGCCCTTCAGGTACGCGTTGACGTCCGTGTCGAGCTGGAGCTGCCCCCGCCCGATGAGGACCAGCGCGCCCACCGCGGTGACCCACTTGCTGACCGAGCCGACCTGGAAGATGGTCGCCGGGGTCACCGGGGCGCCACCGCCGGCCGCGCGGTGCCCGGCGGCGCGGGCCTCCACCAGCTCACCGTCCACGAGCAGGGCCAGCGAGGCGCCGGGCACCCGGTGGGCGGCGAGCAGCGGCTCGACGGCCGGCAGCACCGCGGCGGTCCGCGCCACGCCGGAGCGTACCGCCGGATCCGCCGGGTCGACGGACGCCGCCGCCCCGGTCGGGGCGAGCGCGGCGGCCAGCTCGGCCAGGGTCCGGTCGAGCATCGCCGCCCGCAGCGTCAGCGGGACACCGGCCTGCCGGGCCGCCGTGACCACCGGTACGACCAGCAGCGAGTGCCCGCCCAGGGCGAAGAAGCGGTCGTGCCGGCCGACCCGGTCGACCTCCAGGACGCGGGCCCAGATGTCGGCGATCAGCTGCTCCAGCCCCGGCCGGGGCGGGGTGTGCCCGGCGGCCCCGGCCAGGTCCACCGGGGGCAGCGCCCGACGGTGGACCTTGCCGTTGGCGTTGAGCGGGATGGCCGGCACCGGGACGAAGACGCTCGGCACCAGTTGGCTCGGCAGCCACCGGGCACAGTGCGCGGCCAGGTCCGGCGCGTCGCCGACGTGGTAGGCCACCAGGCGGGGCCCGCCGACGCCCGTCGACTCGACGGTCACCACCGCGTCCCGCACGCCCGGATGCGCGACCAGCACCGCCCTGACCTCGCCGGGCTCCACGCGGTGGCCACGGATCTTCACCTGGTCGTCGACCCGGCCGAGCAGGTCCAGCTGCCCGTCGGGCAGCCAGCGGCCCAGGTCGCCGGTCCGGTACAGCCGGCCGCCGTCCGCGCCGAACGGATCGGGCACGAACCGGTCGGCGGTCAGGGCCGGCCGTCCGGCGTAGCCCCGGGCGAGGCCGGGGCCGCCGAGGTGGACGTGGCCGACCACGCCCACCGGCACCGGTTGCAGGTCGGCGTCGAGGACGTAGGTCCGCATCCCGCCCAGCGGCCGGCCGATCGGCGCGACGTCGGCCGGCAGCGGCCCGGTGACCGGGTACCGGCTGACGGCCACGGTCGCCTCCGTCGGGCCGTACTCGTTGAGCAGCACGCTGTCCGGCGCGAGCGCGTGCCAGCGGTCGCAGACCTGCCGGGTCAGTGCCTCGCCCCCCACCACCAGCAGTGGGGTCAGGGCGGCGGCCCGGTCCGCGTCGAGCTGGCGGGTCAGCAGGTCGAGGTGGCCGGGGGTCAGCTTGACGAAGCTGAACGGGCCGGCGTCGGCCAACCTCGGGCCCAGCTCGTCCAGGCCGGCGTCGGGCGGCAGCAGCCACAGCCGCTGCCCGGTGACCAGCGGCGCCCAGATGCTGGTCACCACCATGTCGTACGCGACCGACGAGAAGAGCGCGGCGCCGCCGGTGCGGTCCCCGACGAGTTCCTCGGCCGCCCAGCCGAGATAGTTGGCGAGGCCGCGGTGGCTGATCTGCACCCCGTTCGGCCGGCCGGTCGAGCCGGAGGTGAAGATGACGTACGCGAGGTGGTCCGGGTCGGGCCGGCCGGCCGGCGGGTCGGCGGGCAGCGCGGCGATCCGCTCGGCGTCGCGGTCGAGCAGCACCAGCTCGACTCCGGTGAGCCGCTCGGCGTGGCCGGTCGAGGTCACCACCACCGTCGCCCCGGCGTCGGCGAGCATCGCGGCGACCCGCTCGGCCGGGTGACCCGGGTCGATCGGCAGGTACGCGCCGCCGGCCCGCCACACCCCGAGCAGGGCGGCGACGAGGTCGGCGCCCCGGTCCAGCAGCACCCCCACGACCCGCTCCGGGCCGATCCCCGACCCGCGCAGGTGGTGACCGATCCGGTTGGCCGCCGCGTCCAGCTCCGCGTACGTCGTACCGTCGACGGCCTCCGCGTCGGGGGTCGCCGCGGCCCGCGCCGCGACCCGGTCCGGGACGAGGTCGACGCAGCCCGGCGCGGCCGAGGAGTTCCAGCCCACCAGCACGTCGTGCCGCTCCCCGGCGGGCAGGTACGCCGCCCGGGGATCGCCGTCGGGGTCGGCCACCATGGCCTCCAGCACCAGCCGGTACATGCCGGCCAGCCGTGCGGCGTCGGCCCGGCCCATGGCGTGGCTGTCGGTGCTCAGTTCGAGCCGGCCGGCGCCCGCGGCGACGGCGAGCGCGAACTCCGAGGTGCTCGCGCCGATCCGCTCCACGGGCGCGGTGCGCCCGCCGTCCACCTCCGTGAAGTCGAGGTAGCTGAAGTAGACGTCGGTGAGGCGGGCGCCGCGGCCGGGCGTACGGATGGCCGGCGCCGGGTAGCGGCGGTGCGGCCACAGGTCGGCCTCGCGGGCGTGCACCCGCTGGACCAGTTCCCGCCAGCTGGCCGCCTGCCGGTCGTGCGGGAACGGCAGGGTGTTCAGCGACATGGCGTAGACCCGCTCGCTGCCCACCACGTCGGGCCGGGTGTTGCAGACCAGCCCGCTGTAGAAGGCCGGCTCGTCGGTGAGCTGGCTGAGCACCTTCAGGTGCGCGGCGTGCAGCACCGCCTTGAGCGACACGCGGGTCGCCGAGGCCAGGGCCCGCAGTCGCGGCTCCAGGTCCGCGTAGGACACCACCTCGGTGTACGGCTCCCGGGTGGCCGGCGCGGGCGGCGCCCACGCGGCGGGCAGCAGGAACCTCGGGTGCCGCTGGACCACGTCCTGCCAGTACCGCTGGTCGGTCTCCGAGGCCAGGGCGCGCAGCTCGCCGGCGACGAAGTCGGCGAACCGCACCCCCGGCGGGGCGGCGACGTCGGGCTCCGCGCCCGCCCGCCGGGCGTGGTACCGGTCCAGGATCTCCATCACCAGGGCGTGCAGGCTCCAGCCCTCGATGATCACGTGGCAGATGGTGAGCACCAGCCGCCAGCTCCGGTCGGTCTCCAGGCACACGGTGAACCGCAGCAGCGGCGCCCGCTCGACGTCGAACAGCTCCTGGTACTCCTCGCCGACGAGCCGGCGCACCAGGGCCGTCCGGTCCGCCTCGGCCAGGCCGCGCAGGTCACGGGTGCGGACCGGGACGTCCACCGTGCGGTGCACCAGCTGCATGGGCACCGAGTAGTTCCCGGTGTCCACCGAGGTACGCAGCACGTCGTGCCGGGCCACCACCTCGTCGACCGCGCCCCGCAGGACCGCCAGGTCGAAGGGTCCGTCGTCGGGGACCAGGAACGAGACGACGTTGTGGTAGTGGTTCTGGCCGTTGTCCGCCAGCATCTCCAGCAGCATCCCCAGCTGCACCCGCGACAGCGGGTACGCGTCGTCGAGCCCGGCCGGCAGCAGCGGCAGGTCGGCGGGGGCGACCAGCTCGAAGGGCTCGACGGGGCGTTCGATCGGCTCCGGCGCGTCCCGGCTCGCCAGCACCTCGCAGAGCGCCCGGACACTCGGGTGCCGGAAGATGTCCGCGACCGTCACGTCCAGCCCGGCCGCGCGCATCGTGCCGGCCAGCACCAGCGCCGTGATGGAGTGCCCGCCGAGGTCGAAGAAGCCGTCGACGACGCTGACCGCCGGCAGGCCCAGCACCTCGGCCCAGGTGGCGGCCACCCGGTCCTCCAGCGGCCCCGCCGGGGCGACGAAGTCCCGGCCCGCCAGCGCCGCGCCGGTGGGCGCGGGCAGCGCCCGCCGGTCCAGCTTGCCGCTGTTGTTGCGCGGCAGCTCGTCGAGCAGCACGAACGCCGACGGGACCATGTACTCCGGCAGGCTGCGTCCCAGCGCGGCGCGCAGCGAGGCGACCTGCGGCGGTTCCCCGTCGCCGGCCACCAGGTACGCGGTCAGCCGGGAATCGGCCGGGTCGTCCGCCCGGAGCACGACGACCGCCTCCGCGACCCCGGGCAGCGCGGCCAGCGCCGCCTCGATCTCGCCCGGCTCGATCCGGTAGCCCCGGAGCTTCACCTGGTCGTCGAGGCGGCCGAGGAACTCCACGCTGCCGTCGGGCAGCCGGGTGGCCAGGTCGCCGGTGCGGTACATCCGGCTGCCGGGCGGGCCGTACGGGTCGGGCAGGAACCGCCGGGCGGTCAGCTCGGGCTGGTTGAGGTAGCCGCGGGCCACCCCGTGCCCGGCCAGGTACACCTCGCCGGGCACCCCGATGGGGGCCGGGTGGCCGTACTGGTCGAGCACGTACATCCGCACCCCGGACAGCGGCCGGCCGATCCGGCTGCCCACCCCGGGCGCCAGGTCGGCCCTGGTGATCCGGTGGTACGTGGAGTAGACGGTGGTCTCGGTGATCCCGTACATGTTGACGAGCGCGACCCGGGCCAGCCCGAGGCGGGCCGCCCACGGCGCGAGGTCGGCGAAGTCGAGCTTCTCCCCCGCGACCACCACCGCGCGCAGCGACAGGTCCCGGATGCCGGGGGCGTCCTCGGCGGCGAGCCGGACCAGCCCGCGCAGCGCCGTCGGGGTCTGCGCCAGCATGGTGACCCGCTGCGTCACCAGCAGGTCCAGCAGGTCCTGCGGCACCCGGGCCACCTCGCGGGGCACCAGCACGAGCCGGCTGCCGTGCAGCAGGGCGCCCCACAGCTCCCAGACGGAGACGTCGAAGGCGTACGAGTGGAACAGCGCCCACACGTCGGTCTCGTCCACCGCGTAGTGCTCCTGCGCCGCGTCGAGCAGGCGCAGCACGTTGGCGTCGCTCACGCAGACGCCCTTGGGCCGGCCGGTCGAGCCGGAGGTGTAGATGACGTAGAGCAGGTCGTCCGGGTCGCGGGCGACGCCCGGATCGGTCTCCGGCTGCCCGGCCAGGTCACCGGCGTCCAGCAGCACCCGCCGCCCGTCGAAGCCGGCGAGCGACTCCGCCTGCGCGGAGGTGGTGACCACGGTCCGCGCCCCGGCGTCGGCCAGCATGTAGCCGATCCGCTCGGCGGGCTGGGCCGGGTCCAGCGGCAGGTACGCCGCCCCGGCCTTGAGCACGCCGAGCAGCGCGGGCACCAGGTCCGCGTCCCGGTCGAGGCAGACCCCGACGACGGTCTCCCGGCCGGCGCCGGCCGCGCGCAGGTGGTGCGCCAGCCGGTTGGCGGCGGCGTCGACCTGGGCGTACGTCAGCTCGACGGCGCCGGCCACCACCGCCACGGCCTGCGGATCGCGGGCCAGCTGGGCCTGGAACAGCTCGACCACGGTGCCGGTGACCGGCTCGTCCGCGCCGGTGTCGGTGACGCCGAGCAGCCGGTCGCGCTCGCCCCCGGGCACGCAGACCGCCTGGCAGTCGCCGTCGGGGTCGGCGACCATCGCCTCCAGCACCGCCCGGTACATGCCGGCGATCCGGTCCAGGTTGGCCTGGCTGACCAGCCCCGCCCGCGCGGAGAGCGCGTAGCGGCCCCGCTGGGCGAAGCAGGAGAGGTCGAACTCGGTGGCGCCCTCGCCGGCGTTGCCCGTGACCACCGGGCCGGAGCCGTCCCCGCCCTGCGTCGCGCGGGTGAAGTCCTGGTAGTTGAACAGGACGTGCAGCAGCCGGTGGCCGGCCTCGCGCTGCATCTCGGCCAGCGGGAACCGCCGGTGCGGCCACAGCGCGACCTCCCGGTCGAACACCGCGGCGACGAGGTCCCGCCAGCTGCGGGCGGTCCGGTCGTACGGGAACGGCACCGTGTTGAGGTACATGCCCTGCACCCGGTCGGCGCCGAGCACCTCGGGCCGGGCGTCGCAGACGAGGCCGGCGTGGAAGCCCGGCTCGCCGGTGAGCTGGCTGAGCACCTTCAGGTGCGCGGCGTGCAGCACCGCCTTCACCGACACGTCGGTGTCGCGGGCCAGGGCGCGCAGCGCCTCGTCCAGGTCGGTGAAGTCGACCGTGGCGTCGACCGTGGCGGCCGGCGCGTCCGGCTCGCCCCAGCCGGTGGGCAGGGTGAACGGGGCGCGCCCGTCCCACACGGACCGCCAGTGCTCCCGGTCGGCGGTCGACTCCAGCGCGGCGAGTTCGGCGGCGATGAAGTCGGCGTAGCGCACGGGCGGCACGTCGGCCGACGCGGGGGTGCGGCCGTCGACCAGCTCGGCGTAGGCGTCGAGCACCTCGGTGACCAGCCGCGCGCTGCTCCAGCCCTCGGTGACGACGTGGCTGATGGTGAAGGTGAACCACCAGCTCTCGTCGCTGTCCGGGTGCGCGGTGACGCGCAGCAGCGGCGCGGTGGAGACGTCGAACGGGCGGGCCCGCTCGGCGGCGACGAACTCCGCGAAGAGCGCGGCGTGCCGCTCGGCCGGGACGCCCCGGCCGTCCTCGACGCGCACGTCGGGTTCGGCGTGGGCGTGCACGAGCTGCATCGGCACCGAGTAGCCGACCAGGTCGAACGACGTGCGCAGGATCTCGTGCCGGGCGACCACGACGCGGACCGCGCGGCGCAGCGCCTCGGCGTCGAACGGCCGCCCGTCGCGGACCTGGTGGGCCAGGACGCTGTGGTAGACCGCGCGGTCGCCGCTGACGGCCGACTCCACCAGCATGCCGAGCTGGGTGCGCGACGCCGGGTAGGCGTCGACCAGGCCGTCGGGCAGCCGGGCCCGGTCGGCGGCGCCGATCAGCGCGTACGGCGCGACCGGGCGGAACTCGTCGGTGTCGGCGTCGCCCAGCGCGGCGGCCAGCCGGCGTACGGTGCGGTGCGCGAAGACGTCCCGCACGCTGGTGCGGTGTCCGGCGGCGCGCAGCGTGCCGACCAGGGTGACGGCGAGCATCGAGTCGCCGCCGAGGTCGAAGAAGCTGTCGGTGACGCCGACGCGGGCCACGCCGAGCACCCGCGCCCAGATCCCGGCGATCTCCTCCTCCACGTCGCCGGCGGGGGCCTGGTACTCCCCGGTGGCGTACGAGCCGGCGTCGGGGGCCGGCAGCTGGCGCCGGTCGACCTTGCCGTTCGGGTCCTTCGGAACGGCGTCGACGGTGACGTAGGCGGCCGGGACCATCGCCTCGGGCAGCGCGGCGAGCAGCCGCTCCCGCAGCCGGGCCGGGGCCGGTGCGTCGCCGGTGGCGGGCAGCACGTACCCGACGAGGGTGCGGCGGCCGTCGTGCTCGCGCACGGCGGCGACCGCGTCGGCCACGCCGGGGCAGGCCCGCAGGGCCGTCTCGATCTCCCCCAGCTCGATGCGTACGCCGTGCAGCTTGACCTGCGAGTCGAGCCGGCCCAGGAAGTCCACGGTGCCGTCCGGTCGCCACGCCGCCGCGTCCCCGGTGCGGTAGAGCCGCGACCCGGGCGGGCCGTACGGGTCGGGCACGAACCTCTCGCCGGTCAGCCCCGGCCGGCCCAGGTAACCCCGGGCCAGCCCCGTCCCGCCGACGCACAGCTCGCCGGGTACGCCGACCGGCACCGGGTCCAGCCGGTCGTCGAGGACGTACAGCCGCAGGTTCGGGTGGGGCGTGCCGAGCGGCACCCGGGACAGCCCGGCCAGGGCGTCGGCGGTGCACCGCCAGCTGCTCACGTCGACGGTGGCCTCGGCCGGCCCGTACGTGTTGTGCAGCTCGCAGCCGGGCAGCGCGGCCAGGAACGCCCGCGCCACGTCGACGGCGATCTCCTCGCCGCCCACCGCCACCGACCGCAGCGACCGGCACCCGGCCAGCCCCTCGGCCAGCAGCGCCGGGAGCATCGACGGCACGAAGTGGACGGTGGTGACGCCCTCGCGGGCCATCAGCTCGCACAGGTACGCGGGGTCGCGGTGCCCGCCCGGGCGGGCCACCACGATCCGGGCGCCCGCCGACAGGGCCGCGTAGACCTCTCCCGGCGAGACGTCGAAGCCGATCTCGGTCTTCTGGAGCACGACGGCGTCGGAGTCCAGCCGGTAGACCCGCGCGCCGACGTGCTCGGTGCGGTTGACCAGGGCCCGGTGCGACAGCAGCGAACCCTTGGGGCGGCCGGTGGAGCCCGAGGTGTAGATGACGACGCTGCCGTTGTCGGGGCCGGTGAGCGGTTCCGGGTCGGTCGGCGGCCGGTCGGCCCCGGCGTCCGGGTCGTCCAGCAGCACCACCGTGGCCTCGACCGGCGGCAGTTGCGCCCGCAGGTCGGCGGTGGTGAGCAGCACCGGGGCCGCCGCGTCGGCGAGCATGAACGCCAACCGCTCCGCCGGGTACGACGGGTCCAACGGCAGGTACACCCCGCCGGCCTTGTGCACCGCCAGCATCGCCACGACCTGCTCGACCGACCGGTGCGCGCACACCCCGACCAGGACCTCCGGTCCCACCCCCAGCTCGCGCAGGTGGTGCGCCAGCCGGTTCGCCCGGCCGTTGAGCTGCCCGTACGAGAACGACACGCCCTCGGCCGTGATCGCCACCGCGTCCGGCCGCCGCGCCGCCTGCGCCTCGAACGCCGCCGGCACGTACCCGCCGACCTCGACGGTGCGCCCCGGGGTGAACCGGGCGAGGTCGGCACGCTCCCCGGCCGGCAGGCGCGGCGCCGCCGCGTCCCCGTCCGGGTCGGTCACCATCGCCGTCAGCACCTCGCGGAACATCGCCCCGATCCGCACCAGGGCGGCCGGGTCGGCGGTCCGGCTGTCGCTGACCAGGCGGACGGTGCCGCCGCCCGCCCCGACCGACAGGCCGAACTCGGTGGCCCCGGGGCCGCCGACCTCGACGAGGTCGGTGCCGGCGGCGGACACCTCGGCCACCCCGGCGCCGTCCTGCCGGGTCTCGACGTAGCCGAAGACGACGTCGATCGGGCGGGACCCGGCGTCGGCCAGCCGCGCCACCGCCGGCAGCGGATAGCGCCGGTGCGGCCACAGCTCCACCTCGCGGTCGAACACCGACCGCACCAGCTCCCGCCACGTCCCGGCGGTCCGGGCGTGCGGGAACGGCAGCACGTTGATGTACATCCCGTGCACCCGCTCCGCGCCCCGCACCTCCGGCCGCGCGTCGCACACCAGGCCCGTGTAGAAGGCGGACCCGCTGGTGAGCTGGCTCATCACCTTCAGGTGCGCGGCGTGCAGCACCGCCTTGACCGAGGTGCCGGTGTCGCTGGCGAGGCGTCGGACCGCCGCGTCCAGGTCGTTGACGTCCACGGTGTACCGGCAGACCGCCGCCGCGCCGGAGCGGTCACCGAACGCGTCCGGGAGGGTGAGCTTCGGCCGCCCGGTCACCACCGCCCGCCAGTGCTCGGCGGTCTCCGGCGAGCGCAGCGCCGCCAGCTCGCCGGCGACGTGGTCGGCGTACCGGACGGCGGGGGGCTCGGCCTGGGTCGGCGCCTCGCCGCGGCTGCGCCGGGCGTACTCGCCGAGCAGCTCGGCGAGCAGGGCGTTGAGGTCCCAGCCGCCGGTGACCAGGTGGCTCACCGCGAGGGTCAGCCACCAGGCCCCGGCGCCGTCGGCGTGCGCGGCGACCCGCAGCAGCGGCGCCGGCGACTCCAGGTCGAAGGGGGTACGCCGCTCGGCGGCCAGGTGCTCGGAGTGGCCGGCGGCCGGGTGCACGGCGACCGGCACGGCGGCGCTCGCGCGCACCAGCTGCATCGGCACCGAGTAGCCGGTCAGGTCGACCGAGGTGCGCAGCGTCTCGTGCCGGGCGACCAGCGCGTCGACCGTCGCCTGGAGCGCGTCGGCGTCGAGCGGCCGCCCGTCGTCGACCCGGATCGACTGCACGATGTGGTACAGCGACCTGTCGGGGTCCTTCTGGATCTCCACGGCCATGCCGACCTGCGCCTGCGTCGCCGGGTACGCGTCGACCAGGCCGCCGGGCAGCCGGGCCCGGTCGGCGGCGCCGATCAGCGCGTACGGCTCGACGGGGCGAAAGGCCCCCTCCTTGGCGGTGTCGACCTCGGCGAGGGCGGTGACCAGGCGACGGATCGTGCGGTGCGCGAAGATGTCCCGCACGGTGACGTCGTGGCCGGCCGCGCGCAGCGACCCGACCAGGGTCACCGCCGTCATCGAGTCGCCGCCCAGGTCGAAGAAGCTCTCGGTGACGCTGACCCGGTCGAGGTCGAGCACCCACGACCAGACGCCAGCCATCGCCGACTCCACCGGGCCGTTGGGCCGCTCGTAGCGGCCCCGGGCGTAGGACTTCGCGTCCGGCGCCGGCAGTTGGCGCCGGTCGACCTTGCCGTGCGGGTCCACCGGGACGGCGTCGACGGTGACGTAGGCGGCCGGGACCATCGCCTCCGGCAGCTCCGCCAGCAGCCGCTCGCGCAGCTCACCGGGGGTGGGCGCGGATCCGCCGTCGGCGACGAGGTAGCCGACGAGGGTGCGCCGGCCGTCCTGCTCGCGGACCGCGGCGACCGCGTCGGTCACCCCGGGGCAGGCCCGCAGGGCCGTCTCGATCTCCCCCAGCTCGATGCGTACGCCGTGCAGCTTGACCTGCGAGTCGATGCGGCCCAGGAAGTCGACGGTCCCGTCGGGCCGCCACGCCGCCGCGTCCCCGGTGCGGTACAGCCGCGACCCGGGCGGGCCGTAGGGGTCCGGCACGAAGCGCTGCGCGGTGGTGCCCGGTGCCCCGAGGTAGCCCCGGGCCAGCCCGAGTCCGCCGACGCACAGCTCGCCGCGCACCCCGACCGGCACCGGTTGCAGGTGCTCGTCGAGCACCCGGACGGTGAGGTTGGTGAACGGGGTGCCGAGCGGCACCCGGGACAGCCCGCGCAGGGCGTCGGCGGTGCAGAGCCAGCTGGTGACGTCGACGGTGGTCTCCGCCGGGCCGTACGTGTTGTGCAGCTCGCAGCCGGGCAGCGCGGCCAGGAACGCCCGCGCCACGTCGACGGCGATCTCCTCGCCGCCCACCGCCACCGACCGCAGCGACCGGCACGCGCCGATCCCCTCGGCCAGCAGCGCCGACAGCATGCTCGGCACCAGCTCGACGGCGGTGACGCCCTCGCGGACGATCAGCTCCCGCAGGTACGCCGGGTCCCGGTGCCCACCGGGGCGGGCCACCACGATCCGGGCGCCCGCCGACAGGGCCGCGTAGACCTCGGCCGGGGAGACGTCGAAGCCGATCTCGGTCTTCTGGAGCAGCACCGCCCCCTCGTCGAGGCGGTTGATCCGCCGGCCGGCGTACGCGGAGCGGTTGACCATCCCCCGGTGCGGCACGAGGACGCCCTTGGGCTGGCCGGTCGAGCCGGAGGTGTAGATGACGTAGCAGCCGCTGTCGGCGTGGGTGCGCGGCTCGGGATCGGTGGCCGGCTGGCCGGCCCAGGCGTCCGGGCCGTCCAGCAGCACGGTGACCGCCTCGGCCGCCGGGAGCTGACCGCGCAGCTCGGCGGTGGTGAGCAGCACCGGGGCCGCCGCGTCGGCGAGCATGAACGCCAACCGCTCCGCCGGGTACGACGGGTCCAACGGCAGGTACACCCCGCCGGCCTTGTGCACCGCCAGCATCGCCACGACCTGCTCGACCGACCGGTGCGCGCACACCCCGACCAGGACCTCCGGCCCCACCCCCAGCTCGCGCAGGTGGTGCGCCAACCGGTTCGCCCGGGCGTTCAGGTCCCCGTAGCTCACGCGGGTGCCGTCGCAGGTGAGCGCCACCGCGTCCGGCCGCCGCGCCGCCTGCGCCTCGAACGCCGCCGGCACGTACCCGCCGACCTCGACGGTGCCGCCGGAGGACCAGCCCTCGATCTCGTCGCGCTCCGCCGCCGGCAGCCGGACGGCGACCGCGTCGCCCTCGGGGTCGGCCACCATCGCCGTCAGCACCTGGCGGAACATCGCCCCCACCCGGGCCAACGCGGCGGGACCGAAGACGTGGCTGTCGGCGACCAGGTCGAGGAAGCCGCCGGCGGCGGTCACCTGGAGGGCGAACTCGGTTCCGCCCTCCCCGGCGATGGCCTCGAAGTCGACGGACTCGTCGGCGACGGCCCCGGCCCGGCGGAACTCGGTGTAGTCGAAGACGACGTCGATCGGGCGGGACCCGGCGTCGGCCATCCGCTGCACCGCCGGCAGCGGGTACCGCCGGTGCGGCCACAGCTCCACCTCACGGTCGAACACCGACCGCACCAGCTCCCGCCACGTCCCGGCGGTCCGGGCGTGCGCGAACGGCAGCACGTTGATGTACATGCCATGCACCCGCTCCGCGCCCCGCACCTCCGGCCGCGCGTCGCACACCAGGCCCGTGTAGAACCGTGCCTGGTCGGTGAGCTGGCTCATCACCTTCAGGTGCGCGGCGTGCAGCACCGACTTGGGCGACACGTCGAGGGTCGACGCGAGCGCGCGCAGCTTCGGCTCCAGGTCCTGGTAGCTGACCCGGGTGCGCAGGCTCTCCCGTGGGCCGTCGGTGCGGCCCCAGCCGTCCGGCGTGGTGAAGCCGGCGTACCCGTCGACGACGCCCCGCCAGTACGCCTCGTCCTCGCCGCCCTTCAGCGCCGCCAGTTCGGCGGCGACGAAGTCCGCGTAGCGCACGGCGGTCGGCTCCGGCGACTCGGGCACCATGCCGGCGCTGCGCCGCTCGTAGCAGCCGATCAGCTCGACCAGGAGGGTGTTCAGGTCCCAGCCGCCGGTGACCAGGTGGCTGACGGCGACGGTGAGCCACCAGCCCCGCTCGTCGGTGCGGTGCGCGGCGACCCGCAGCAGCGGCGCCGGCTGGTCCAGCTCGAAGGGGCGCGCCCGTTCCGCGTCCACGTACGCCCGCAGCCGGGCCTCGACGTCCCCGCCGGTCAGCTCCGTCACCCGCACGTCGACCGGCGCCTCGGCGTGCACGAGCTGCATCGGCACCGAATAGCTCGTGAGGTCGAACGAGGTACGCAGGGTCTCGTGCCGGCCGACCACGTCCCGCACCGCCGCCCGCAGCGCGTCGGCCGAGAACGGTCGTCCACTGTGCACCCGGAAGCAGCGGACGATGTGGTAGAGCGACTTGTCCGGG
The DNA here is from genome assembly GCF_040704175.1 of Micromonospora sp. NPDC047812. Classification (NCBI taxonomy): domain Bacteria; kingdom Bacillati; phylum Actinomycetota; class Actinomycetes; order Micromonosporales; family Micromonosporaceae; genus Micromonospora; species Micromonospora sp. NPDC047812. The sequence continues at coordinate 159,273 of NZ_JBEYRY010000009.1, forward strand.
TCCTTCTGGATCTCCACCGCCATGCCGACCTGCGCCTGCACGGCCGGGTAGGCGTCCACGAGGCCGGCGGGCAGGGCGGCCCGGTCGGCGGCGGTCAGCAGGGAGAAGGGCGCGACGGCCTGGAAGGCCGGCGCCGCCGGGGCGGCGTCCTTGGCGCCGAGGTGCCCGGCCAGGGCGGCGACCGTGCGGTGCACGAAGACGTCCCGGACGGCCACCCCGAAGCCGGCCGCCCGCAGCGCGCCGACCAGGGCGACCGCGCGCAGCGAGTCGCCGCCGAGGTCGAAGAAGCTGTCCTGGGTGCTGACCTGTTCGAGGTTGAGCACCTGGCCCCAGATGCCGGCCAGCCGCTCCTCCAGCTCGGTGGCCGGGGCGACGTGCGCCCGCGCGACCGGCACCGCGGCGTCCCAGAGGGCGGCCCGGTCGACCTTGCCGTTGGCGTTGAGCGGGATCGCCTCCACGGCGACGAACTCGGCCGGGATCATGTACTCGGGCAGCTGTTCCGCGCACCGCTGCCGCACCCGGTCGAGCAGACCCGGGGTCGCCGGCAGGGTCGGCCGGTAGAAGGCCACCAGCCGGGCGTCGCCCTCGGCGGCCGATCCCGATACCAGGGCGACCGCGTCGCCGACGCCGTCGGTGCCCTCGACGACCGACTCGATCTCGCCGAGTTCGATCCGGTAGCCGCGGATCTTCACCTGGTGGTCGATCCGGCCGACGAACTCCACCGCCCCGTCGGGCATCCGGCGCACCAGGTCCCCGGTGCGGTACATCCGCGATCCCGCCGCACCGAACGGGTCCGGTAGGAACCGTTCCGCCGTGAGCGCCGGCTGGCCCGCGTAGCCCCGGGCCACACCCACGCCACCGACGTACAACTCGCCGACCACACCCACCGGGGACAGGTGCAGATCCCGGTTCAGCACGTACATCGTCATGCCCGGCAACGCCCGACCGATCGGCACCACCGGACC